>NZ_CP133038.1:1388540-2082810 GCF_033060595.1 Pyramidobacter sp. YE332
GAACGGCGACTGGATCCGCAGCGGATGCGGCGTCTTGGTGCTGACAAAGAGCATGTCGCCCTTGCCCAGCAGATTCTGCGCGCCGGACTTGTCCAGAATGGTTTTCGAGTCGACCGCCGACGGCAGCGCGAAAGACACTCGCGCCGGGATGTTCGCCTTGATAGTTCCGGTCAGCACGTTGACGGAGGGGCGCTGCGTCGCCAGCATCAGATGGATTCCGGAGGCGCGCGCTTTCTGCGCCAGACTCATGATGCAGTCTTCCACTTCTTTCTGAGCCGTCATCATCAGATCGGCCAGCTCGTCCACGATAATCACGATATGAGGCAGACGATCCTTGGGAAGAACTTTACTGTTGTACGAAAAGATATCCTTGACCTTTGCCTGATAGCAGACGTCGTAGCGCCGCTCCATCTCGCGCACGGCCCAGGCCAGAGCGTGCACGGCCCCCGTCGCCGAGACGATGGGTTTGGCGAGAATATGCGGCAGCGACTCGTAGATGCCCATCTCGACCCGCTTCGGATCGACCATGATGAAGCGCAGCTCCGCGGGCGTGTTGTGATAGCACAGAGAGACGATGCAGTTATTGACGAAAATGCTCTTGCCCGACCCCGTCGTTCCGGCGATCAGCAGATGCGGCAGGTCTTCCAAACCGGAGATGAGGATGCGCCCGTCCACCGTCTGCCCCAGCGGCAGCGGCAGCTTGAGTTTCGTTTTCTGGAAAACTTCGCTTTCCAGAATCTGGCGCAGCGGCACGGAACGGCGATTGACGTTCGGCAGTTCGATGCCCACATACGAGGTGCCGATGATCGGCGCTTCCACTCGGATCGAGGAGACGCCCAGCGCCACGGCAATGTCGTTGCCGAGAGCCATCACCTTGCTGACCTTGATGCCCGGAGCCAATTGGATCTGATACTGCACGACCGTCGGGCCGATGATCGTGCGCTTCAGTTCCGCGGAAACGCCGAAATCGGCAAGAGACAAGATCACTTTCTGTCCGTTTTCCTGCGCCTGCTGATCGTCGATGACCTCTTTGATGTCCCGATGCGGTCCGAGCAGATCGAGCGGCGGCGGGAAACTTCCCGCGGGAATCGGGCGTCCCGCGCAGAACTGAACGTTCTCCGTCCCGACCAGATCTCCCGACGGTTCCACTTCCACGGAAGGCTTTTTGCTGATCGGCACGGAACCGGCCGCTGCAAAGGCGCTTTCCGCTTCGCCAGCGCTTCCGGATTCCCCGGAAGTGACGGCGGCGGACGCTCTTTCGCCATTCGTATCGGAAAGTTCATCTTCCCGCGCCTCCGCCGCTTCATGGCCATAGCGGTCGGACTGGGGCGCGTTGGCAAAATAATCGCCGTAATCTTCGCTTTCGGCGTTCTCTCCCTGCTCGTCGGCGTATTGCTCGGCATACTCGTCGATGATCTCGCCGTTTTCGCGTTCCTTCCTGCCGTGACCGAACAGCGCCTTCACGGCAGCGCCCAGCGAGCCCCAGAAGCCTGTTTTTCCGGCGCCGCCGCTTTGGGGCGGGCTTTCCGTTTCAGAAACGGCGGCCTCGGCAGCCTCGGCTTCTTCGCTGGGCAACGCCTCTTCGGGGATACTTTCTTCCGGTCGCGCCGTTTCGGCCTCACCCTGCACCGCCGGCGCGGCTTCCCCCTCGGCCTGCGCAGAAGCGGGGGCCTGGGACGCTTTTTCGCGGCGCCAGCGCGGCATGTGAACGAACGACAAACGCTCGCGGAGCCAGGCAACACGAGCAGCGTTGAGATGTCCATAATTGAATGCCGCCAGTCCGACAAGACACAGCCCCGTCAGCATTGTCCCGATCACGCCGATAAAACGGGGCAGCACCTGAGAAGAGACGTTCCCCAGAATACCGGGACTGAGAAGTCCGATATTTTCGCCCGCTCCGATGCGCCGAAGCATTCCCAGGAACAGAGTGACGGCGCCGTAAAGACAAAACGTCCCCATCCACTGGCTGAAGACGGAATGAACCTGACGGTACAGCAAAGAACAAAAAAGGCCGTAGAAAAAATGCAACAGCAGCAGCACAAGACCGCCGCCCGCCAGCCGCAGCAGGCAGCTCGCCATGTCCTTACCCAGCACGCCGGCGCCTTTGGTGAACAACGAGGCCGTGACATACAGCAGGATCGCCGCCAGAAAAATCTGACACAGACGGAACAGCGCGCCGAATTCAAAACCGCGCTTGGCCATCCTGCCACGTGCAGACTGAGTTTTTGTGGCGCGCCGACGCGATTTAAAGCGATTTTTCGAACTCATCTATCAGCGGCCGTCCCTCCGACGACAAGCCCATCGATCAGCAACGATGGCTGTCCGTCTGTGACAGGGAGGCTTTGTCCCTCCTTTTCGCACATTCCCGGCTCCATGTGGAGCCTTTTGCCGACGGCGCGGATCCCCATCAGCGCGTCGATGCCGCGGCCGATCAGCGAAGCGCCCTTGACCGGGCGCGTTATTTTCCCGTCTTCGATCAGAGAGCCCTGCGTGACGTCGAAAACGAATTCCCCCGTCGTCGTGTTGACTTCGCCGCCGCCCATGCGGCAGACGAAGATCCCACGGGGAACGCTCTGGATCATCTCGCCCTGCTCGCGGGTCCCTTCGGCCACAAAGGTGTTGCTCATACGCGGCATCGGCAGGCCGGCATAGGACGAGCGCCGCCCGTTGCCGGTCAGGGGCAGGCCATACAAGCGCGCACATCGTTTGTCCGTCAGGTAGTTTTTCAGAATTCCCCGCTCGATAAGGACCGTCCGCCGGGAGGGCGTCCCTTCGTCGTCGCAGGCAAAAGAACCGTAGAGTCCGGGGATCGACGCGTCGTCAACGACCGTCACGTCCTCCGCCGCGACCTGTCTGCCGATTTTTCCCGCAAAGGACGACTGTTCCTCGAACGCGAGATCGGCTTCCATTCCATGCCCGCAGGCCTCATGGACAATGGTGCCGCCGGCTTCGTCGGATAAAAGCACCGGCATGGCGCCCGTCGGACACTCCACCGCTTCAAGGTTGAGCAAAGCCTCCCGAAGAGCTCTGCGAGCCACGTTGTTCGCGGAAAGCTCTCGAAAGAACTCACGGGCGTCTCCGGACAGGGAAAAAGCGTCATAGCCGCTTTCCAGACGTCCATTGCGTTCCACGATCACCTCGGCGGCAAAAGAACAATGTTCCACTTCCCCGGCACGGCTTCCTTCCGGTGAAACGACGACGTACCGGCGCGCGTTTGCGGAACAGGACAGCGTGATCTGCCTGATCCAGCCGCACTCTGCCCGCAGGCACCGGTCAGTTTCACCGAAAAAATCCACGTTCTCCGGAAAGAACGCCTGCACGCGGTCAATCGGAAAATTCATTGCGGGAACTTTCCCGCTTTTGACCGAAGCGATGCGGGCCGCCTCTGCAAGAGCCCGCGCCGCGCCGCCGCGTTCGACGCCGGAAACCACGGCAAAAGCCGAACTCCTGCCTTTCAGCAAACGGGCGGAACAGCCAGCGGACGAAGAGCTGGAAACCTCTTCGACTTTTCCGTCACTGTAGGACAAACTGCGCGACGCGGAGCGCTGAAAGTACAGATCGCCCCCATCAATACCGGGCAGAGCGCTCAAAAACTGCCTGCAGTCCTCCAAAGCGGCCATTAATATTTTTTCTTCCCCTGCAGCCGCCGCGCCGGCGAGGGAATGAGCCAGGGACGCCGGACTCCCTTCACGAACGCGGGGGCGCGCAGCTTCGCCGTACAAGCGCCGCTGTACAGCGCGACCCAGCCGATGCCGGGGACGACCAGATCTTCTTCGGGGCGGATCCGGAACTCTTCTTCACGCCAGCTCTGCGTCCGCAGTTTCGCCGCGCACTTGCGGCACGGCGGCACCAGCAATTCGCCGACATGATCCTTCATCAGGCCGTCGATGCGTTCTTCGCGGGTGCGATGGATCGTGACGCTGTCAGGAGCGAAAATCCCCAAGCGGACCCAGCCGCGCTCGCCCGCATCCGCAACTGTAAGCTGCGCCAAGCCGCCCCAAAAAACGGTTTGACCGGTTTTCAGCACCTCGATGCTGCTCTGAAAAACTTTTTTCGGCGAAAGAGCGGCAAGGCAATCAGGACAGAGCACGGGAACGAAGGGATCCTCCCCCTTCAAGCCGGGAGCGTCCACCAGAACGGGACCGTTCGCCATCCGGTATTCCGTCAGTCCCACGGTCGTGCCGGGCAGACGGGACACCGTCGGCACTTCATTCTTCAAAAGCGCGCCGAGGAGCGTGCTCTTGCCGACATTGGCGGCGCCGGCAAAAAGGAGCCGGTCGTCGGCGTCGAACGTCTCCTCGATGTGCCGTCGCAGTTCGGCCATATCGCCGCGGTTCTGCGCCGAGACCAGGAGAATCTGTTCCTGACGGACGCCCGTGCGTTCCGACAGCCACTGCAGCACGTCTTTGCGGGTCGTCCACGGTTCGAGCAGGTCGATTTTGTTGGCGATAACAAAGACAGGCTTTTTCATGCTTTCCGCCCAGTCGAGATCGGGCAGGGAAATCTCCGGACGACTCACGTCAAGGACAAGAAACAGGGCGGCGGCGCCCAGCGCGCGGGCCCTGATATCCTTTTGGATCCCCGGGTCAGCGAGCAGCGCCTTGCGATAAACGCCGTAATGCTTCATTTGAAAGCAGCGTTTGCAAAGCACGCCTTCGTCGGGATTCTTGCCCGGCACAAGATAGCCGGGGAGATTCTCGTCAACGCTCTGAAAAACGGCTCCGCAGCCGGGACAACGTTTCTTTTCTTCCATCGGAAGCGTCTCCTTCTTCTGTTCCCACGAATTTATTTGCTTTTGCGATAGAGCAACACGTTCTTCTGGTGTTCGGCTTCTGTTTTGGCAAAACGATGGCTTCCGTCGCCGCGGGCCACATAGTAGAGAAAATCGTTCTTCTCAGGTGCCAACGCGCTTTCCCAGGCTTGGGGCGAAGGAACGCAGACAGGAAGCGGCGGGAGCCCCGCGCTCTTATAGGTATTGTACGGCGAATCCACTTCGAGATGCTTGAACAGCACGCGCTTCAGCGTTTCGCCTTTCTGAAGATACCACGCGTAGACGACGCTGGCATCGATCTGCAGCAGCATGTTCTGAGCCAGCCGGTTCTCGATGACTCCGGCGATCACAGGGTATTCGCTGTCGATCTGCGCTTCGCGCTGCAGCAGAGAGGCGATCACCGCCGTCCGCAAAGCGTTGTCCTTATCGTTCAGAAGCGCGCCGAAACGGGCATACCACGCCGCCGACGCCTGTCTGACAAGCTCCGGCAGAGATGCCTCCGTCAGGGAATAGGTCTCGGGCAAAAGGAACGCGGCGCGTCCTTCGGCGGCGTCGGGCAAAATGCGGCGCATGGCCGCGGGGAAGTTGTCGAGGTCATTCAGGGCCGCTTTCTGCGCTTCGTCGCTCCCCAGCGAAAAAGGCTTTTGCGGCAGCGCGCCGGGAACGATGATCGCGCTGAAGTACGAAGGCGCGCTGCTGCTCAGCTGTTCAGCGACATACCAGGAAGGGCCGGAAGATATGTGATACCCCCCGGCGCGAAGCGAACGATCGGCGCCTTTCCTGCCGAGCCAGTACAGCAGATTGCGGCGGTCGGCAACGAGGTCCTCTTCGGCGATCCTTTGTGCGAAGTGGCGCAGAGATTCTCCCTCTTTCAGGAAGAGCTGAGCCGTCTTTTCGTTCTTATGGAACGGCATGACGAAGACGTCTTTCCACTGCGAAGGCTTCCAGCGATACACGGCGGCGGCGCCGACAAAAGCGAGCGCAAGGACTGCAAGGATTTTTTTCATCGCGGCGCCTGCCTTTATACGATCATCATGGCGTCCCCGAACGAAAAGAAGCGATATCGTTCCTTCACCGCTTCGGCGTACGCTTTCATGGTCAGGTCATAGCCCGCAAAGGCCGCAACCAGCATCACCAACGTGCTCTTGGGAAGATGAAAATTCGTGATCAGCGCGTCCACGACCTTGTATTCGAACCCAGGATAGATGAACAGCTCCGTTTCCAGCACGCCCGGATGAAGCCCCCCAGAGGCGGCGGCCATGCCTTCGAGCGTCCTCACCACGGTCGTGCCGAGGGCGACGACGCGCCCGCCGTTCTTCTTGGCCATGACGATCTTGTCATAGGCATCCTGCGGGATCACGCAGTGTTCGGCATGCATATGATGCCTTCGAATATCCTCCGTTTTGACGGGGCGGAACGTTCCCAGCCCGACTTCGAGCGTAATGTCGGCGATCGTCACGCCGCGCTTGGCGACTTTCCGAAGCAGCTCTCGAGTAAAATGGAGGCCGGCCGTCGGCGCCGCCGCAGAACGGGGATCCTTCGCATAAACGGTCTGATAATCCTCGGGGCGCGACGAGCGCTCATGAATATAAGGGGGCAGCGGCATCGAGCCGTTTGCCTCGGCCAGAGCGCGCACATCGCAGTCGGCGGGGAAAACGACGCGGCGCACGCCGTCTTCGCTTTTGACGGCGTCGATTGTGACCACGACGTCGCCGTCAAGGCGCACCCGCGATCCCTCGGGCAGCTTGCGGCCGGGGCGAACCAGAGCCTCCCAGCATTTTTCGCCGTCGTCCTCCGGACGCAGCAGAAGGACCTCCACCTGGGCGCTGCCGTTGACCTTCACGCCTCCGACGCGCGCGGCCATAACGCGCGTGTCGTTGCGCACAAGGACATCGCCGGGGCGAAGCCATTGGAGAACATCGTGGAAATGCTGGTGAAACAGCTTCCCGTCCGCGCGGCGTACGGTCAGAAGGCGGCAACGGTCGCGGGGGTCCGCCGGTTTTTGCGCGATCAGCTCGGGCGGAAGTTCATAATCATAGGTATTGATGTCGAAAAAGTCCCTCTGCGTCATTGACAAAAAGTCACTCCTGTAAAGGTTTGCCGTACGTTATCTCTTCATCTCTTTTGGATTGCCGTGCCGGGATAATAAAACTCAAGTATTTTTTCCGCCGACCAGCCTCGATCCGCCATGGCCTTGGCTCCCCACTGCGAGAGGCCGACGCCGTGCCCCCAGCCGCGCCCATACAATGTGACGCTGCCGCCGGCGAGGCTGGCGGAAACTGCCGTCCGGGCCGGATTCGGAATGCGCTTCGCCGTCTCCGCCGGCTGTTCGAGCGGTTCTCGTTTCCGCTCCATTGCCGGCGCCTCAACGCCTAAAGCTTTATACAGGTAATTCCGGCGCCGCTCGGGATAGAGGATCATGTCCAGGCGTTCGTCGACGTTGAATTTCTTTTGCTCGATCAGCGCCTTGAGCTGCGCGTCTTCAGCCGTCGTCAGAGGCGTTGGGTCAAAGGCGATTTTTCTCGCGGTCCGGGGCGCTTCGCGACGCTGAACGGGATCGGGCACGTCGGTCGCACGCGGGCCTTCGGGAGAAAACTCAAAGAACGTGCTACGCACTTTTTTCGCGCCGATCAGGGTGCGAAAAGCCGCGCTGCTGAGCACGGAGCTTCCCGCAGAACCCGTAAATCTCAGCGCCGCCGCGCGCCCGGCAGCGTCCCGCCGCTCGATGGCGATCTGCGACACCGTTCCCACGCTTTTGCCTTTTTTGGCGAGAGCGTTCTGGATCTCGCCCGCCGACAGAGAGGCCTCCCAGCGAGCCTTGGGAGATCCGGAGGGAAAGGGTTCTTTGCGAACGACCAGATAGGGGACGCGTTTGCCCCACACGTCGCCGACATCAGCGGTGGCGCCGCCGCTGTCGGAACAGAAAAAGGTGTGCGCCAAATCGCCCCTGTACGTCAAAACTTGGCCGCGGGTCTGCGCGATCGCGCGGTCCGTCGAAGCGTGGAGCACGTTCGTGCCTCGATAGACCTGACAATGATCGGTCGTGCAGACGTCATAACCGCTGGCTTCGTGACGTCCCATCTGCGCCAGCGCGTAGGTCCTGGAGATTACCGCCTGCGCCTTGAGGACTTCCATGGCCCATTGCGGATTGATCTCGTAGCCGAGGACGCCGCGAAGGTATTTTTCAACGTCAAGACGGTTGATCACCGTGACCTGCCCGCCGCGGGCCCGCAGCACCAGCTCGCCTTCATAGCTGACTTTGCCGCAGCGGATCTGATGCGGCGAGCTCACGATCACAGGAGAAGCATAACTTTTTCCCTGAATGACGACGTTCGATCCGCGCGCGTGAGCGCTGAAACTCGCCGGCAACGAAAAGCGGCGGCCGCCGCCATCCCTGCCGCTCAAGCTGCGTCCGGAAATCGGCGCGGAAGGCGCGGTCATGAGCCCCACGCGAATCCAGCGCGCCTGAGCCTCAGCCGAAAGGCACAGGCACAGCGAGAAAAAAAACACGGCGAGAGCGATCTTTTTACAGCAGTTCCAGTTGATCCGGCGCCGCCTGAGGCGGCGTCTTGCCAAGATAACGGTACGCATTTTCCGTTGCTTTCCTCCCTCGAGGGGTGCGTTCGATCATGCCCTTTTGAATCAGATAGGGCTCGTAGATGTCTTCGATCGTCTGAGGTTCTTCGTTCAGCGCGGCGGCAAGGGTCGAAAGCCCCACGGGACCGCCGTCGAAAAGGCTGACGATGGCGTCGAGTATTTTGCGGTCGCCGTCGTCCAGCCCCAGTCCGTCAAGGCCGAGCGTATCCATCGCCCGCGCCGCCAGAGCGGCTTCGACGGTCGGCACGCCGGCCACCTCGGCGAAGTCGCGGACGCGGCGTAGCAGCCTCAGGGCGATCCGCGGCGTCCCGCGCGAACGGCTGGCGATCGCGCGGCAGGCGTCGGGCTCCACTTTCATGTTCATCACGCCCGCGCCGCGGTCGAGAATGACGCACAGTTCCTCCGCCGTATAGAGCCGCAGCTGCTCGACGATGCCAAACCGCGCGCGCAGCGGCGCGCTGAGCAGCCCCAGGCGGGTCGTGGCCCCCACCAGCGTGAAGTGCGGCAGGTTCAGGCAGATGCTGCGCGCCAGAGGCCCCTTGCCGACGATGATGTGCAGCGTGAAGTCCTCCATGGCGGAGTACAGCACTTCTTCGATCGTCGTGGACATGCGGTGGATCTCGTCGATGAACAGCACGTCGTGATCCTGAAGGTTCGAGAGGATCGCCGCGAGATCGCCGGGCTTCTCCAGCGCCGGCCCCGTCGTCACTCGCAGCTCGCTGTCCATTTCATGGGCGATGATGCCGGCCAGGGTCGTCTTTCCCAAGCCGGGAGGCCCGTAAAAGAGGACGTGGTCCAGCGCTTCTTCGCGCTTCTTCGCGGCCTGGATATAGACTTCCAGCTTGGATTTTATCTCCGTCTGGCCGTTGAAATCGGATAACTGGAGGGGGCGAAGGCCCCTCTCGTCTTCCCGCTCTTTGAGCTCTTCGAGCGGGGGCAGATCGAAACCGCGATGAATGTTTTCTTTGTCCAAAACGCATCACCTCACTTGCGGGGCTGAAGGATGCGAAGGCAGCTCATAATGGCCTCGCTTTCGCCAAGAGACTCTCCCTGTTCAGCCACAACCGACTTGTAGGCGCGCACGGCCGAGGCGCGGTCGAATCCCAGGGATTCAAGAGCGTCGAGCACGCCGGCGGCCGCCTGCCGATCGCCGGCAGGCGCACCGTGCAGTTCGCCCGTCAGCTGGATAAAGCCTTTTTTATGAATGCGGTCAGAAAGTTCGAAACAAATGCGTTCGGCCGTTTTTTTGCCAATTCCCGGCACCGAAGTAAGCAGCCTGATGTCGTTCTGCTCCACGGCCGCGACGATCTCCGCAGGGGAAAGATACTGAAGGATGGAAATGGCCGCCTTGCCGCCCACGCCCTTGGTCAGAATCATCAGTTTGAACGTCCGGCGTTCGGTATCGTCGGCAAAACCGTAAAGAGCCACGCCGGCGTCGCCGATCTGCAGCAGGGTGTAAAGAAATACCTGCGCTCCGAGTTCGCATCGTTCCGCCGCCTGGCGCGTCAAAAGGACCTCCACGCCAAAGCCGTTGCACTCGACGACGGCTGCAAATTCGGACCTTTCTACGACCTTTCCTCTGATGCTGGCAAGCATGGCCGGCTATCTCCTTCCATAGGCATACTGCGGACTGCGGACGATCGCCAGGCCGGCCAGAGCGATACCGAGCGCATCGGCCGTGTCGTCGGGACGGGGGATTTCCGGCAGGTTCAGAAGCTGCTGGATCATGAGCTGTACCTGACGTTTTTCCGCCGTGCCATCGCCGCAGACCGTCAGCTTCACTTCCGACGGTTTGGGTTCGACAACCGGCAGATGATATTGCGCTCCCAGCAACAGTATGGCCCCCCGAACCTGCCACACCGCTTCGGCAGTCGTGCGGTTCTGTCCGAAATAGAGTCTCTCGACGGACATAAAATGAGGGGAGCAGTTTTCAATCTGCTCCCTCACACCGTCATACAACGCTTTAATTCTCACTGACGTATCCTGATGGGGAGGCGTCTCAAGACACCCGTAGGCCAGCGCCCGATAGGAGCTTCCCGATTGGCACACAAAGCCGTATCCGAGGCGGCCGATGCCCGGGTCGATCCCCAGACAGACAAGCCCCTTAGTCGTCGTTGGCAATGGCCTCGTTCACCTCGTCGGTAAATTCAAAGTTCGCGTAGACGTTCTGAACGTCGTCGTGGCTGTCGAGCAGATCGAAGAGCTTGAGCATCTTGCGGGCTTTTTCCACGTCGCCGATTGTCACGGTCGTCTTGGGGACGAAGACATTTTCGGCGTCGGTGACCTTATAGCCCTTCTTTTCAAGCGCTTCGCGAACCTCCATCATGGCTGAAGGATCGGTCGTCACCGTGGCGCCCTCCTCATTGACGGCCACGTCATCCGCGCCGGCGTCGATGGCATCTTCCATCAGCTGATCCTCGTCGACCGCCCCCTCGATGGCGATGCTGCCCTTGCGCTCGAAGTTCCAGGCCACGCTGCCGGCCGTCCCCATGGAACCGCCGTTGCGTTCGAGAATGGCGCGGATCTCGGGCGTGGTACGGTTGCGGTTGTCCGTCAACGACTCGCAGATGATGGCCACGCCGTCGATGCCGTAGCCCTCGTACGTCAGTTCCTCGTAGGAAACGCCCTCGAGCTCGCCGGTGCCGCGTTTGATGGCCCTGGTGATCGTGTCGTTGGGGACGCTGGCCGCCCGCGCGCGGTCGAGCGCCGCCTTGAGGCGCACGTTCATGCCGGGATCGCCGCCGCCCTCCTTGGCCGCGATGATGATCATCTTGATCAGCTTCTGGCGCTCGTTTCCTTTTTTGGAATCCTGCGCAGCCTTACGATGCTTGATATTTGCCCACTTCGAATGCCCTGACATACAAAATCACCTCATAAAAAGTTTAAGGAATCGCACTCTGCAAAACATGCTTGAAATCGCTCAAACTGCGTCGATGACGCAGATTGGCGGCATTTTCCTTTTATGCTCCGAAATACGTCTGCGCCGCTCGATTTCCCTGCGGCTCTTCTCATCGACCGGCCGTCCGGAAACATACGCGTCGAGTACGTCGTAGGACAGCCCCATTTCCTGCTCGTCGGTCTGCCCTTCCCAGAGTCCGGCCGACGGCGGCTTTTCGATGACCGGAGAGGGCACGCCCATTTCGCGCGCGATCGCGCGCACCTCGGCCTTGGTCAGATCGGCCAGAGGCATAAAGTCGCTGCCGCCGTCTCCGTATTTGGTAAAGTAGCCCACGGTCAGCTCGTCCTTGTTGCCCGTACCGCACACCAGGTACCCGAGCGTCTGCGCGATGGAATACGCCGTGATCATGCGCAGGCGGGGCTTGATGTTGGCCGCTGCCAGCGCGGAAGGTTCCATGATCCGGCCGATCGTGCGCCGGTAGACGTCAAAAGTCTCCGACAGATCGACCGTCAGCATTTTCACTCCCAGCGCGTCGGCGGTCAGGCGCGCGTGCTCTCCGTCAAGCGGAATGCTGTGGCACGGCATATACACCGTTATCACGCGTTCCGTCCCGAGCGCTTCTTTGAGCAGCGCCGCCGCCACGGCCGAGTCGATGCCGCCGCTCAGTCCGACCACGGCGCCGCCGGCTCCGGAAGCGGAAATAATCTGGCTCATCCATTTTTCGATGGCGTCGATCAATTTTCTGGCGTCTCTCACAGAAGCCCCTCCTCTTCCCTCATGCGACATGACGTTTTATTTTACCACACTCGCTGTATTTAGGGCAGAAAAAAGCCGCCACGGAAAAATGAAGGGGACATATCATTCTTCCGTGGCGGCTTTTTTTCAAGATTTTTTCGGCAGATGGCGCCGCAGCGCCTCGATCACGCAGCCGCTTTCGACGCGCTCGACGATCTTTCCGTCTTTGAAGATGACCGGGCCCGAAGGCGAACCGGCGACGCCGAGCTGGGCGCAGCGGGCTTCGCGCGGACCGTTCACCTCGCAGCCCATCACGGCCAGCGTGTAGCCGTCGGGCAGTTCTTCCAATATCGGGGCGAGCTGAGGAACGACGGCGGTCACTTCCAGCTGGCGCCGTCCGCAGGTCGGGCACGAGATCAGCCGCCCGCCGCGCTGGCGCAGATTCAGCGCCCGCAGGATGCTGTAGGCCGTCCGCACTTCGTCCGCGGGCGGCTGGGACAAACTGACGCGCATCGTGTCGCCGATGCCCAGCGCCAAAAGCCGCGACAGGCCGCAGGCGCTTTTGACGACGCCGTCCAATCCGCTGCCCGATTCGGTGATCCCCACGTGGAACGGGAAGTCGCCGTAGCGGCGCTGGAGAAGGACGTTGGCGCGCAGGGACTCTTCCAGATCGGTCGATTTGGCGGAAACGACAATGTCGTAAAATTTCAGCGACAGCAGCATTTCCATCTGCTCTCCAACTGCCAGCGCCAGAGCGGCGCCGCGGTCGCCGCCGGCGCGCCGAAGCTGCGCGTCATTGACCGAACCGCTGTTGGCGCCGATCCGGATGACGACCCGGCGCTCCCGCGCCAGGTCGACGACGGCCGCCAGGCGCCCGGGGCTACCCATGTTGCCGGGATTGATGCGGATGGAAGGGCAGCCGGCCTCCATGGCCGCGACGGCAAGCGCCGGATCGAAGTGGATGTCCGCCATCAGCGGCAGCGGCGAGGAATCGTTCAGGGCGCGCAGCCGGTCTTTCAGCTCCGGCTTGGGAAACGCGACGCGCACCAGTTCGCAGCCTTCGGCCCGAAGTTCGGTCAGCTGTTTCAGACACGCGGCCGTGTCGTCGAGGCTCGTTTTCAGCATCGACTCGACCCGCACCGGCGCGCCCACGCCCAGAGTCAGGGAACCAATCCGCACGGTTCTTTTCATGATCGGCCTCCGCGCTAAAAGAGCTTCAAAATATCCTGCCAGGTCACGACGATGATCAGAGCGAACAGGATCATAAAGCCGATGAAATGGATCTTCCCTTCCAGTTCGAGGGACATGTTTCTGCCCGTGATCATCTCGGCCAGCACAAAGAGGATGTGTCCCCCGTCGAGGGCGGGAAAAGGCAGCAAGTTGATGATCCCCAGATTGAGGCTGATCACGGCGAGGAACGACAGCAGCGAGAAAAATCCGGCGCTGGCCGCCTGCCCGGCCATGGCGGCGATACCCACGGGCCCGGAGACGTCGACTTTCGCCGGGTGAACGAGCATTTCTTTCAGCCCCTGGAGCATCGCCAGCGACATGTGGAAGGTCCACGCGATCGAGCCGCGCAGGGCCCGGCTCAGCGGCAGCTTCCTGATCGCGGGCTGGATGCCGATCAGCGGCGGCTCGCCCGCCTTTTCAGCTTTGGTTCCCATCGTCAGCGTCAGCTGCCGGGGACCGCGCCGGACCGTCAGCTCGAGTTTCTCCTGACCGGCGGCCTGGGAGCGGATCGCGCGGGTCATCTCTTCCCAGTTGCGGACGTCGACGCCGCCGACCCGCTCGATCACGTCGCCGCGCCGCAACCCCGCCTCCGCCGCCGGAAAGCCGGGCATCAGCGCGCCGACTTCGCTGACGGAAAGGTCCATCACGCCGCGCGACATCAGCAGCACCGTCGCCAGCGCCACGACCAGCAGGATATTGTTGAAGGCGCCGGCCGCCAAAACGATCAGGCGCTTCCAGGCGGGCTTTTCCTGAAAGCTCTCCCCGGGAAGAAGCGATTCGCCCTCGTTTTCCTCGCCCATGCCGGCCAGACGGACAAAACCGCCCACGGGAAACGCGCGCACCGACCACTTATTTTTGCGCCCCTGGCGCTGCCACAGCACGGGCCCCATGCCGAAGGAAAATTCGTGCACCTTGACGCCGCACCAGAGCGCGGTCAGATAATGGCCGAACTCATGCACGATCACGCAGATCAGGATGATAAAAAGAAACGATATGACGCTCAGAATCATTTAACTCCAAACCTTCTTCCTGCCCCAGGCCCTCTCGTTTGCCAACTCGAGAGCGTGGACCCGGCAGCGTTCGTAAAGCGCGACGCGCGAAGAAATGTCTTCCACGTCTCCGCCGTTATAGCCGTCCACGACGGCGGTCACGACTTTCGCAATGTCGGCGAAGCCGATCTTTCTTTCGAGAAACATCTGCACGGCCGCTTCGTCGGCGGCGATCAGAATGACGGGATAGGGTTCGCCCCTGCGGGCCGCCTCGATCGCCGTATAAAGCCCGGGGAAACGCGCCTCCTGCGGCCTTTCGAAATGAAGATCCAGGCCGTCCAGTTCGACCGGCTCGATCTTCTTCATCCGCAGCGGCAAGCGCATTGGCCACGAGAGGGCCGTCAGCGCCGCAAGGCGCATATCGGGAGGGCTCAGGAGCATCTTCGTCGCCCCGTCGACGAAGGAAACCAGCGCGTGAACTTTCGAGCCGGGATGGATCACGGGCAGGATTTTCTCGCTCGAAATCCCGAAGAGATCGCGCGCCTCGAGGAGCTCGATGCCCTTGTTGATCATCGTGGCGCTGTCGACGCTGATCTTGCGCCCCATGGGCCAGACGGGATGCGACGCCGCCTGCTCGGGCGTGACCGCGTCGAGCTGTTCCAGCGGCGTGCGCAGGAAAGGGCCGCCCGAAGCCGTCAGAACCAGCCGTTCCACATGATCGTAATTTTCGCCGGCAAGACACTGCCAGAGCGCGTTATGTTCGCTGTCGAGCGGACGGATCTGACCGGCGCGCACGGCGGAGGCCAGGCGCTCGCCCATGATCAGCGCCGATTCCTTGTTGGCCAGGCTGATTTCCTTGCCCAGTTCCATCGCGCGCGCCAGCGCCTTTACCGCGACGACGCCGGACGAGGCGAAGACGACATGTTCCACTTCGTCGGACTCGACCAGACGAAGCAGCGCCTCGTCTCCCTGCCAGAGCTCCGCTCCTTTGGGCAAATCACAGCGTGGCTTCCGCAAGACGACGATTTTAGGTCCGAACTCCCGACAAAGCGACGGCAGCGCCTCTCTTCCCGTCTCCGCTGCCAGCGCCGTCACCTGAAAGATCTCGGGATAGGAGCGGCACACGTCAAGCGCCGAAGAGCCCACGCTGCCGGTGCAGCCGATCACGGCCACCTTTTTTCTCGTATTTTTCAACATCCTTCAACTCTCAAAGCAGAAAAGCCCACCAGATCATCCACGCGCACAGCGTGTTGACGAGGACGCTGTCAAAACGGTCGAGGAATCCGCCATGGCCGGGGAAAATGTGTCCGCTGTCCTTGACGTCGTTCTCGCGCTTGATCAGAGATTCCACCAGATCGCCCAGCTGGCCGGCGCTGCCGCAGGCCGCGCCGACGAGGACGAACGCCATCGGGCTGAACTTGAAAAACAGCGCGCACAGCGCACCGCACAGCGTGCTGGCGACAAAACCGCCGATAAAACCTTCAAGGCTCTTGTGAGGGCTGATATGAGGACAAACGCGCACCGTCCCCCAACGCGAGCCGACAAGATAGGCCATGACGTCGCAGGACCAGGTGCAGAGAAAGATGGAAAGCACCGCCGCCCATCCTACGGGATCGGGCAGAGCCCGAAAACGAATCATGCAGTACCACGGGATGACCGCGTACACCAAGCCGGTGATCACGGGCCCGACGCTGGCCGTGGAATGACTGTCGGCGGTCAGCTGGCGCCGCGCCAGTTCCATGAAATAGACGGCGAAGCAGCACAAGCCGAAAATCGCCATCAACCCCGTCTGCGACACGCGTTCGGAGGAAAAAAGCACCACCGTCGCGGCCACCAGGCCGACGCAACGGTCCGCTTTCGGCAGACCGGGCGACATGCGGTAAAACTCCCAGAGAGAACCCAAAGCCACAGACGCGGCATAGACATGCCACCACCAGCCGCCGAGATAGAGCAATCCCAGCATCACCGCGACCAGTGCCGTGCCCGTAGCAGCGCGAACAGCCAGCGTATGCTCAAAACTTTTCGACTCGTCCATAGCGGCGTTCCCTTCCGGCATAGGACTGCAATGCCTTCTTCAGTTCCGCGGTGCCGAAATCGGGCCAGAGCGTGTCCGTAAAATAATATTCGCTGTATGATCCCTGCCACAGCCAGAAATTGCTGATGCGGAGCTCCCCGCTGGTGCGGATGATCAGATCGGGATCGGGAATGTCGGGGAGATAAAGATGTTTCCTCAGGTCTTCTTCGCCGGCGATCGTTTCCCCTTTGGACTGAGCGTCGGCAATGGCGTCCAGGATCTCCTGCCGGCCGCCGTAGTTGAAACAGACGATCAGCGTCATGCGGCCGCATCGAGCCGTCTCCGCTTCGCTCCAGTCGATGATCCGAAGAACTTCGTCGGGCACGCCTCGGCGCGCCCCGCAAAAACGGACTCTGACGCCGTTTTTCACAAGATCGGGAACTTTCTTGCGCGCGTAGTGCCGAAGCAGCTCCATCAACCCCGCCACTTCGAGCCGGGGACGATTCCAATTTTCCGTTGAAAAAGCGTAGACCGACAGGAAGCCAATGCCCATCTCGCCGGCCGCCCGCACCGTCCGTTCCAGAGCGGCGATCCCGGCACGGTGCCCCAGCAGGCGGGGCAGGCCGCGCTTTTTAGCCCAGCGGCCGTTGCCGTCCATGATCAGGGCAACGTGTTTCGGTAAGTTCGCGCAACGTTCCATGCTTTATCCTCTCAAGCTCTCATAGCGCTGACGTATCTCCTGAATATCGCGCCACGTCAAATCCTTGGGGCCGCCGCGCTCACGGCTCTGGTTCCGCAGCAGATAACTGGGATGGAACATCGGCATCAGCGCCGCGCCGCGCCACGTGAACCAGCGCCCGCGCATTTTGGTGATCCCCTCCGTGCCGTGCAGGAACCACTTCAGAGGCGTGTTCCCCAGACAGACGATGATCTGCGGCTGAAGCAGGGCGATCTGAGCCTCCAGCCAGCGCTGGCAGCTTAAGACCTCTTCGATTTCGGGAACGCGGTTGTTGGGCGGCCGGCACTTGACGATGTTGGTGATGTACACGTCGTCGCGGCTGAATTTGGCCGCCTCGAGGATGCGGGTCAGCAGCTGCCCGGCCGGACCGACGAAGGGACGTCCCGAATTGTCCTCCACCTCGCCGGGGCCTTCGCCGACGAACATGATGCGCGAGGTCAGGCTGCCTTCGCCGACCACGACGTTCTTTCTGGAGCGGCAGAGACCACACTGTTCACATCGGTTCGCCGCGTCCCGCAGCAATTGGTAGAGCGCCGTGCGCTCTTGCGGAGAGCGTTGCGCTTGAGAGAGCATTTCAGTCATTAAAGGTTACCTCTGCTATGGTCACGTCGACTCTCGCGACTTCCATTCCCGTCAGCTGTTCGACGGCAACCCGGACGCGCAGCGCCGCCTGACCGGTCAGTTCCTTGAAGCTGAGCGCGCCGGTTTCCACTGTCAGGGAAAGAGAAATGACCAGACGGTCGTTCTCTTCTTTCACTTTGGGTTCTTTGACGGAGACTACCTGTACGGTGCCGCGGGCCACGTGCTCGGCGATCTGTTCGACGACGGCGGATTCGATCTTGAGCGCCCCGTAGTAGCTGAACGGAGGACGCACAATGGTCTTTTCCGCCTCGTCCCGACTCGAGAAAAGATTTTTCAGACGGCCCACCAGTCGTCCCGTATAGTTCTTTTGGATCTGCGTCTGAGCGACGGGAATGACGTGACGCTTGTTCTGTTTCCGCTCGTAAAGCGCCTTTTCGATCTCGTCGTCGGAGGCGACCTGATCGATGCGCACGTATTCCGAAGGCAGCGGCAGTCCCAGCACCTCGCAGATCTCGTCGCTCATGCCCCGCGACGTGGCGAGAATCATGACGCGGCTTCCAGGGTGGCGCGCCAGGCAGCGCCGCACCTCGTCGCGGTGTTCGGGGAAATGGAACATGGCGCGCCGAATGGCCCGTACCATGTTGGGTTCCGTTTTGGCGCTTTTCCCGGCCAGAATTCGCCCGCGGGAGATCAGCAGCCCGTCGTCGATGATGATGTCGACGCTGCGTTTCGACGCGACCATCTGCGAGCGCATGCTTTTTCCCGTTCCCGCCGGCCCGTAAAAGGCCAGGACTTCATATTTCCCCGGAAGGAGGTCAGAAACCGTCTTCGTCTTCACGACCGCTCCCCCTTCTGGAAGGATAAACGCTCTAAAGCGAGCTTTCGTCGTCTTCCGCGATAGAAACTTTGGCGCCCAGCCCCTGCAGGGCGCGATCGAAATTTTCGTACCCTCTCAGGATATGGTCAAGGCCGTAAACGCGAGTCTCGCCTTCAGCCGCCAGCCCCGCCAGCACCAAGGCGGCGCCGGCGCGAAGATCGGTTCCCTGCACGCTGGCGCCGTACAGAGCGGGTACGCCGTTGATGACCGCCGTGTTGCCCTGGATCTCGATCGCCGCGCCCATTTTGCGAAGTTCCGCCACGTGCTGAAAACGGGATTCGAAGATGCTTTCCTTGATCACGCTCGTGCCCTTGGCGAGGCACAGCGCGGCCATCAGCTGCGGCTGCACGTCGGTGGGGAAGCCGGGATAAGGCATGGTCTTGACCGACAGCTTCTTGAGCCTGTCGCGCGAGGGATAAACGGTGACGCTGCTTTCCTGCCGTTCATAAGACACGTCGGCCTCTTCCAGTTTGGCCAGAAGAGAATCGAAATGCTGAGGCGTCACGTCGGTCACGGTCACTTCGCCGTTCGTGATCACGCCGGCCAAGAGGTACGTGCATGAAGCGATGCGGTCGGGGATGATCTGGACGCGGCCGGAAACCAATCCGGCCCGACCGTTGACCTGGATCACGCCGGCGTTGTCCTTTTTATAACAGACCTCGGCCCCCATCGCCTGAAGCGCCTGAACCAAATTCGTGATCTCCGGCTCGCGGGCGGCGTTTTCGATCGTCGTCTCGCCGTCCGCCAGCACCGCCGCCATGACAAGGTTCTCCGTCGCGCCCACCGAAGGGAAATCCAGATATATTCTGCAGCCGCGCAGTTTCTTGGCGCTGGCATAGACGGCCCCGTGGCTGAGTTCGATCGAAGCGCCCATTTTCGCCAGCCCCTTGAGATGCAGATCGATCGGCCGGGCGCCGATCGCACAGCCTCCCGGCAAAGGCATGACCGCCCTTCCCGTCTGGGCAAGCAGCGGTCCCAAAAGGATCGAAGAAGCGCGCATCTTTTGCACCAGCGAGGCGGGCATTTCGCAGATCAGGTCGCCCCGACGGGTCACCGTGGCCGTGCCATCCTCGAACTGCACCCCCATCCCCAGCGCGCACAAAAGAGCGACCAGCGTCTCGGTATCGCGCAGAAGCGGCACATTGGTACATGTCAGTTTTTCGCCGTCGCCGAGCAGAAGAGCCGCCGCCATCACCGGCAGCGCGGCGTTCTTGGATCCCTGGGTACGAACCTTCCCCTTGAGAGCCGCTCCGCCGGAAATCTTTAAAAACTGGGCATTACTCATAACTCCCACTCCTAAGGCACGTTTTTATGATAGCCAAGATACAAATACTTTTACATTATACAACAACTACAAGAAAGCCGTCACCCTCGATCAGGGCGACGGCTTTTCCCCTATAAACGCAAAAGCAGATAGGCGCAGGACAGACTGATGATCTGCAGGAAGCTCAAGACCGCCAGGACCCCGAACGGCGACAGCCCTTTATCCAGCAGACGATGATGAATATGGCTCCGATCGGGATAAAAAGGCGATTTCCCCGCGGCAGCGCGACGGATGATCGCCGCCAGAGTGTCGATCACAGGCACGCCGCCAATGAAAAGCAGCAGCGCGCAGAACTTGTAAATGCCGAGATTCATCGGCAGCAGCCAAAGCATCGTGACGGCCGCGGTAAAGTAGCCCAGCAGGTAGACGCCGCCGTCCCCCAGGAAAGTTCTCGCCCTGGGGAAATTCCAGAAAAAGATCCCTGCGATCATGGCAATGACCGGCATTACCATAGTCGAAGCGCTCATCCAGCCGATAAAGCTCAGACTGAGGAAGGCCATGGAAAGAGCCAAGCCGTTGATGCCGTCGATAAAGTTGTAAGCGTTCGTCACGCCGGCGACCCAGAACAACAGAACGCCCATATGCAGCGCATCCTGCCGTCCCACCATGAGCAACGAGACGGCGGCGGCAAGGAAATGCACGACCAGGCGTCCGAGCGGGGACAGAGAAAGCATGTCGTCCACATAGCCGGCAAAAAAAACGATCGTCGCGCCGGTCACGATGATCCTCAGTTCGAACGAAACCCGGGCAAAAAGCAGCGCCCACATCAGCAGGCCGCTCCACAAAACAAGCCCGGCGCCGCGCGGCACCGGGTCATGGTGGATCTTGCGCTGATCCGGGTAATCCATCATGCCGTAACGCTCCGCCAGCATGATGGCAATGGGAGTCATCCCGCCGCCCCACAACAGAAAGATCACAAAAAGCCAGAACGGCTTCATCAACGGGTTCCGAAAATACGGTCTCCTGCGTCGCCAAGGCCGGGAACGATATAACCGTGCTCGTTCAGATGACTGTCAAGAGACGCGACAAAGATGTTCACGTCGGGATGCTGCTCGTGCACGACCGAAACGCCCTCGGGCGCGGCGATCAGACAGACCAGAGAGATCTTTTTGCCGCCGCGCTTTTTGATCAGGCTGATGGCTTCCGCCGAGGAACCTCCGGTCGCCAGCATCGGATCGAGCAGGAAAATATCGCGTTCCTCGATATCGCCCGGAAGCTTGCAGTAGTATTCCACCGGCTGAAGCGTCTCCGGATTGCGGTAAAGGCCGATATGCCCGACCTTCGCGTTGGGGATCAGGTTCAACACGCCCTCCATCATGCCCAGCCCGGCGCGCAGGATCGGCACGATCGCCAGTTTTTTGCCCGCCAGCGCATAGGCCTTCGTGCGCGTGATGGGCGTTTCCACGTCGATCATCTTCAGGGGCAGATCGCGGGTGATCTCGTAGACCATCAGCGAAGCGATCTCCGCCACCGTCTCGCGGAACGTCTTCACCGGGGTGTTCTTGTCGCGGATAATGCTCAGCTTGTGCTGCACGAGCGGATGGTCGAAGACCACCACCTGGCCGGCCTCGTTCATAAAGGCTCGATTCGTGCTGCGTTCGTAGGCGCAGATCTTCTGCGTGCGGCGTACATGGCGTCCGCCGTCGAACCCGGTCGCCAGCCAGGCATCGACGATTTCCATCGCCGTCGGCTCGTCGATGACGCGCGCTCCCAGCGTCAGGACGTTGGCGTTGTTATGACGACGGCTCAGGACCGCGACCTCTTTATTCCAACAGTCCGCCGCGTAAACTCCCGAGACCTTGTTGGCGGCGATCTCCATGCCCAGTCCCGTACCGCAGACCAGAATGCCGCGGTCGGCGTCGCCGTGAGCCACGCTGCGCCCGACCTGCAGAGCGATATCGGTATAATCGCAGGAGACCTCCGCCGTGTCGGTGCCAAAATCCTGCACCGCCAAGCCCTCGCGGCCGGCCAAATGAGCGATGACCTTCTGCTTCAGTTCATACCCCGCGTGATCGGAACCAATAAGAATTTTCACGATGAAATTTCCCCCTCAAAAGAAGTCGATTCGCCGACCTTCAGTCATTTCCACGGAACAAGGCTATTTTGCCACACTTGCATAAAAAAAGCGAGGTCATCCACGAAAAGTGGATGCCTCGCCTTCGGGACCGGCAGTTTTCAGCCAATAACCACGAGAACGTCGCCGCTGTTCACGGCCGAACCCTCGTTCACACGGATCTCCAGCACCTTGCCGTCGCGGCCGGCGGGAATTTCGTTTTCCATCTTCATGGCCTCGAGGATCAGAAGATTGTCATTGGCCGTCACGGTGTCGCCCACCTTGGCAAGGACGCGCAGGACTTTGCCGGGCATAGGCGCCGTCACTTCCGTGCTGCCCGCCGGAGCGGCGGCGGCCGGCGCCGCCACCGGAGCGGGCGCAGCCTTGGGCGCCGGCGCCGGAGCAGCGGCAGGAGCAGAAACGGGAGCCGCCGCAACGGGCGCAGCCTGAGGCGCCGCGACAGGAGCGGCGCCAGCAAGAGGCTCGACGTTTACGTCATAGGACTTGCCATTCACGGTAATCTTATACATCGACATTATGAGTATCCTCCTCGGTTGTTTTTCAATGAGATAATTTTTTCGGATTTCAGGCGCACTGACCTGAACCGTCAGTCACTAATTCCAGCGGTCAGAGAGAGCTCCCTGAAGCGCTTCGATGCGTCCACAGGCGATCCATGCCGTTTCGTCGCTGCCGATCAGATGCACGCCGGCCGGAACGATCGATCTGATGGACATCATAGTTCCCGTCTGCGCCGCGATCGCCGCCGCGATAACGGCCACGAGTTCGTCGTCCGAAGCCGTTCCGACGCGAACAGGCGCAGCGCCTGCAGCAACTTGCGCAGGAGCGGGAGCGGCCGCTGGAGCTTTTTGATTGCCGGCGACCTTGGAAACAACGCGCATGGCAAAGATAACCAACGTCAGTCCCGCCAAAACAAGGAAAACGACGCTGAAGGCGATCAGTGAAAGAGCCGTAGCACCGCCCATTCCTTCAAAGGACGCTGCTAATGTTTTTACTGCTTCGGTAGCGGGCATCGCTCTTCCTCCTCACTAGTTGGGCATGACGCCGTGCTTCTTGCGGGGCAGAGCCTGGCGTTTCGTGCGGTGAGCCTTCAACGCCTGAATGACTTCGTACCGGGTTTCTTCGGGGAGGATGACCTTGTCGACGTAACCGCGGCTGGCCGCCTGATACGGCGTCGCAAAGGCGTCTTCATACTCGCTGATGAGCTCGGCGCGCTCAGCCTGAGGATCCTTGGCCGCTTCGATCTCCTTGCGGAAGATGATATTGGCCGCGCCGGCCGCTCCCATGACGGCGATCTGCGACTGAGGCCAGGCAAGGACAGAATCGGCCCCCAGCGCCTTGGAACACATGCCGATATAAGCGCCGCCGTAAGCTTTGCGCATCACCACCGTGATCAGGGGCACGGTCGCCTCGCTGTAAGCATACAGCATCTTGGCGCCGTGACGGATGATACCGCCCCACTCCTGCGCCTTGCCGGGCAGGTAACCGGGGACGTCGACGAACGTCACGATCGGAAGGTTGAAGGCGTCGCAGTGACGGATAAAACGGCTCGCCTTATCAGAACAGTCGATATCGAGGCATCCCGCCATCACGCTGGCCTGATTGGCAACAATGCCGACCGGCATACCGTCGAAGCTGGCATAGCCGATCACGATGTTCTTGGCCCACATCGCCTGAACCTCGACGAACTTGCCGTCGTCGACCACCGCCTTGATCACGTTGTGCACATCGTACCCCTTGTTGGAATCGGTGGGCACCATGGTGCGCAGAGCCATCTCCGTGCGGGAGACGGGGTCGCTCGTCGCCACGCGGGGCGCGTCGCCCATGTTGTTGCTGGGCAAGTAGCTCAGCACGTCACGAACCTGCTGGAAGCATTCCTGCTCGGAAGCGGCGAAGAAATGCGCGTTGCCGGAGCGACTGTTATGAGTTTTGGCGCCGCCCAGCTCCTCGCTGGAAATCTCTTCGCCGGTCACCGTCTTGATGACGGCGGGGCCCGTGATATGCATGATGCTGATCTTGTCAACCATAAAGATGTAATCCGTCAAAGCGGGGCTGTACACCGCGCCGCCAGCCGTCGGACCGACGATGACCGACATCTGCGGGATGATGCCGCTGGAAATGGTATTGCGGTAGAAGATTCCACCGTAGCCGTCCAAAGCGTCAACGGCTTCCTGAATACGAGCTCCGCCGCTGTCGTTGATGCCGACGATCGGACAGCCGTTGCGAAGGGCAAGGTCCATGACTTTGCAGATCTTGGCAGCGTGCATCTGTCCCAGAGAGCCGCCGAGAACCGTAAAGTCCTGGCTGAAAACGTAAACGATGCGTCCGCCGACCGTGCCGTAGCCCGTGACGACGCCGTCGCCTAAATATTTTTTGTTCTCCATGCCGAAATTCGTGCAGCGATGTTCCACAAATTCGTCGAGCTCGACAAACGATCCCTCATCCATGAGGAGATCGATCCTTTCACGAGCCGTGAGACTGCCCTTGGCCTTGTGCTTGGCAACAGCCTTCTCGCCGCCGCCGGCCGCCGCCTTGGCGCGCTTGTCGAGAAGCACATTGCAAAGCTCATCGATGGTTTTTACCGCCATACTGGTACCTCCTTGAAAAATATGAACTGCCGTTAACGCCGTTTATCTTTAACGCTCATCAGACGTCAATCCGTGAGGCGCTTGACAAGAATGGAGCTCGCCCTTTCCTTCGCCGAAAAAACAATAATCATACTCTATCAGTAATTCGGGCAAAGTCAATCACGAATCGCTCCTTGTTTTCCCGTGCGCACGAGGGCTGCGGAGGAAAGCGGGAACCGCCTACAAATAATAACAGAGAATAACGAAAAAAGCTCTTATTCTTCTTGCTGAATTCTTAAAAAAATGCGAGAAACACGTCCGACAGAATTTTAAACATATCGAAAACCAAGGAGCGCTCCGAGAAACATCATCAAACCGCCGACAAGGCAGAGCCATAAGATCGAGCGGAGATAAAGCAACATCGCGCCGCCCCCGGGGTAACGGCCCGTCTGAATGCCGCGGATCAGCTTTACAAGGAAGAACGTTGCCGCAAAGAAAACAAGGCCCAACAAGGCCTGAAAATTTAGGGCCGGAAGCCCCATGATGATCTTTTTTTCCACGTTGTCCCTCCTGGGTGCGAATATACGACGATAATATCACAATCCAATATTCCCATGGCAACGAGTTCAATGATTGCGGCAATAATACTCCTCCATCAGTCAAAAAGCCGGACGCAAGGGCGCCGCGAGGAAGACTCACAAAGCGAGCGTCGCAGCGTACAGAAAACTATGTCACTGCGCTCTACCGAGAATCATAACCACCGGCCGTGCCGGTGGTTTGCACAAGCCCCCTTGGGGCATCTTCCCAGCCGAGCCTATAGGCTCATCGAAAAGTCTGTCAGCCGCACAACTCTCACAGGCTGCCCCTAAAGGGGCTCTCTACTTGCCTTCCTGTGCCGGCTTACCCGTAAACGGGTCAACGTACTCTTTGATCGTCAGCTGTTCCTCGGCATGATCTTCCTGTAATTGATTCCTGATGGAGGTCTCTATTGCATTCTTGTTGCGTCCTACCGTGCTTACGTAATAACCGCGACACCAGAAATGTCGATTGCCATATTTGTACTTCAGATTCGCGTACTTCTCGTAAATCATCAGACTGCTTTTACCTTTCAAGTAAACCATCACCTGTGATATGCTGTATTTGGGCGGTATACTCAGGAGCATGTGGACGTGATCTTTGCATGCTTCCGCCTCCAATATTTCAATTTCTTTGTACGCACACAGTTTTCTCAGCATCAGGCCAATGTCTTGTTTGATCTTCCCGTAGATGATCTGGCGGCGATACTTCGGCGCAAATACCACGTGATACTTACACTCCCACTTCGTGTGTGCTAAACTACTTATGTCAAGTTTCATCAGGACTTGATCCTCCTTTGGTTTGGCTTGGCGGCTGACAGACCGTTCTTACTTTACCAAAGGAGGAGTCCTTTTTCTCCATAGCTAAAGCCTTTTGGAACCACCGGCACTGCCGGTGGTTTTCGTTTTACAAAAAAAGACAGGCAGAAAGAAAAATTTTCTGCCTGTCTTTTTTACTGTTCTCGACGCGCCTTTGCGCTACAAAAGGGCACGGAGCCTTTTCAACGAAACCGGTATCAATCCTGAAAATGAATCTGCTTCAATATGTCCACGGCCACCTGAAGCGCCCGCTTGCCGTCCGAAATCCCGACCAGCGGCTGGCGCCCCTCGCGCACGCAGGTCATGAAATGCTGGAGCTCCTGCTTGAGCGGCTCTCCTTTCGGCAACAAAGGATGTTCGATCACTTCGATCAAACTTCCGGCAGCCGACGTTTGCGGTGCATGATGGACCATCACGTCCTGAGTTTCGAAGTTCACGGAATAATACTTGTCGCGGCACATGACATCCATCTGGCGCAGGCGGCGCTCCGCCACCCGGCTCACCTGAATGTCGGCGACCGCTCCCGACTCGAAAGCGATCTGGGCGACGGCAAGATCCTCGTGATTCGTGCGGATCTTGCGTCCCATCGCGTTGATCGCCGCGATTTCGGACTTCACGAGCGAAAGCACAATATCGATGTCGTGAATCATCAGATCGAGCACGACCCCCACGTCGCCGATCCGCGACGAAAAGGGGCCCTGGCGGCGCGACTGTATGCAGAGCGGATCGTTTTTGATCTCGCCGTCAAGATAGCGGATCGCGCTGTTGAATCGTTCCACGTGCCCGACCTGGAGAACGATGCCGTTGTCCCGGGCGATGTCCAAAAGCGCCGAAGCCTGCTCCACGGTGCTCGTCACCGGTTTTTCGATCAGCAGGTGGATCCCCTGTCGGGCCAGACGGCTGGCCACGTCAAAATGAGCAACGGTCGGCACGACAACGCTGATCGCTTCGGGCCTCTGTTCGCTGACGAATCGTTCTACGTCGGTATAGGCCGGCACGCCGTACTGCGCGCCGATCTCCTCCGCGGCTGAGAGAGAGCTGTCAACAACGCCAACCAGCTTCGCTCCCATCAGTTCTTTGTATATGCGCGCGTGGATACGGCCAAGATGTCCTACTCCGATGACGCCAACTCGGATGCTCCCCACATGATTCACCCCGTTTTATATGTTGCACTGCTCTTTTTATCTTATCACGTGCATTCCGCTTTTTGTGGCCTTTCTGTCTGTATCGTGAGAAGCATCCGCGGATCGTTTTCCCGAGTGGAGCGCCTGTGGGAGTAGAACAGATCGGTCCGGCAGCACGTGCACTGGGACTCGAGGAAAATGCGTTCGGCGGGAACGCCCTGTTCCTGCAGCTGGCCGGCGATCTGTCTTTTCAGGTCGAACAGCGCGTAATCGGCCGAAACGCGGACGGCCTCCGGAGCAAAGACTTTCAGAGCTTCGGCCGTAGAGGGATCGTCCATGCGGCGGCTGTAACACGCTCCGGAAATACACGGCCCCACCCACGCATAAAGGTTCTGCGGAGCGGCGCTGCCAAATCTTTGACG
This sequence comes from Pyramidobacter sp. YE332, assembly GCF_033060595.1. Lineage (NCBI taxonomy): Bacteria > Thermotogati > Synergistota > Synergistia > Synergistales > Dethiosulfovibrionaceae > Pyramidobacter > Pyramidobacter sp. YE332. The sequence continues at coordinate 1,415,876 of NZ_CP133038.1, forward strand.
GGCCGAATCCATTCCCGAAGCGCAGATATTTTTCAAAGTCCCCTTGAAACCGGAATGCAGCGCCAGAATCCAGGGCGTTTCCCCAAGCGAGAGAACTACGACCGGCGCGCAGTCTCCGAAGCGCAGTCCGCAGGCTGCGTCTCCGGGCGCGATCAGCAGACCGTCGGCCCGGTCCTTCTCGGGATAGCGGAGCGCCCGGTCTGCGGAAAGGACGCGCGTGCCGTGGACCTGGCCGGGCAGGACGAACGGGGCACGCGCCGCCAGGCGCTCGATCTCGTCCTGCGCGCTGACGCCCTTCAAAGAGATCCGCACATGAAAGGGAGCCTGCGGGGGCAGCGGATAATCATAAAACCCGCGATGCGACGCGATCGTAAAAGTTTTACAGCCATCCATCGTCCTTTATCCGCCTCCTGATCGTGCCGACGAAGTACAGACTTCCGCAAAGGATCACGGGATCGCCCAGCGCCATGGCGGCTTTCAGAGCCGTCAGCGGATCTTTCACCGCCAGCGGCTCGCCCCCCCACGGGAAAGCGGCCGCCGTCCGCGCCAAAACTTCGGCGCTCTCGCAGCGCTGCGCGCCTTCAAGCTCCACGCAGAACAGACGCGCCTGCGGAAACGCCCGGGCATACAGCGCCAACGAGGCGGCGTAATCCTTGTCGGCCATGGACGTGTAGACAAAGCTGAGCGGGCGGTCGCCGTAAAGCGCTTTCAGCGACCGGATCAGCGCGGCCGTGCCGTGGGGGTTGTGAGCCCCGTCCAGGATCACGTCGGGGCCGCGATGCATGACCTCCATACGTCCCGGCCAGGAAACTTCCGCCAGCCCCTTTTCCATTGCCCCGGCGCCGACCGGCAGCCGGTCGGAAATCATTTCCAGGGCCCGCAGCGCCAGCGAGGCGTTTTCGGGCTGATGCAGCCCCGCGAGCCGGACGAAGCAGCGCCGCGTTCCCTGCGGTCCCGCATAGGTGAAGAGGTTCCCGTCCAAAGAGGTTTGCACGCCGGCAATCCGACAGCGCTCGGAAAAGATCTCGCCGACCGCGTTCACTTCCGCACAACGGCGGCGGAACTGTTCGTTCAGCGCCGCCTCGCCGCCGCAGTACAGGGCTCTTCCGCCCGGCTTGACGATGCCGAACTTCTCCGCGGCGATCTCGCTCAGGCTGTCGCCGAGCAAATGCATGTGATCCATCCCCAGCGGCGTGATAACGCTCAGCAGAGGCCGGCGCAGCATGTTCGTGGCGTCGAGCCGTCCGCCCAGCCCCGTTTCGATCACCGCGGCATCGACCTTCTCCCGCTCGATCAGCCAGAAAGCGGCCGCCGTCAGCGCCTGAAAATATCCCAGACGGACCTCCGGCAGCTTTTTCAAGACCGCGCTGACCCGCTCCAGAGCGTCCAGCCATTTCTCGCAGCCCAACATCCGCCCGTCGACCAAAAGCCGCTCGCCCAAACAGGTCAGATGCGGGCTTGTGTACAAGGCCGTCCTGTATCCTGCGGCGCGCAGCATGGAATCGAGGCAGGCGGCAGTAGAACCTTTGCCGTTCGTTCCGGCGATATGAACGGCAGGAAATCTCGACGGATCTCCCAGTTCCTCAAAAACTTTCTCTACAAAAACAAGCCCCTGAAGCGATTCGGGCTTGTCAGAGAGTTCAGGCGCTTTTCGACAGCATCCCAACACTCGAAACGGTCCATTTTAATTGATTATTCCTCGGACAAGCTGGCAATGTTTTCGAGAATGCGGACGCGGCGGCTCTTCGACTCGTCGGCGCGCTGACGTTCCGTCTCGACGACGTCCTCCGGCGCTTTGGCCACGAAGCTCTCGCTCGAAAGTTTCTTCTCGCTGCGGGCCAGATTGGCTTCGACCTGCTTCAACTCTTTTTGCAGACGTTCGACCTCCGCTTTCGGATCGAGCAGGTCGCCAACCGGCAGGAACACTTGGCCGGCCCTGACGATCGAGCTCAGCGCCAGATGAGGCTTATCGGCTTCGGCGGCAACGACTTCAACGGCGTCGACCTTGGCGGAGAGTTTGATCAGATCGAGGTTGGCCTCGAGCACCGGCTCGAACGCCTGGTCGGGACCGCGCAGCACGATGCGCTGCACGTTCCGGCTGGGCGGCAGCCCCGCTTCGGCGCGCAGATTGCGGATGGAACGGATAAATTCCTGAAGCTCGTCCATCTCCGCGACCGACGCCCGGTCAACGGCGTAGGCGGCAGCGTCAGGCCAGGACTCCAACTCCATCGGCTTCTCGCCAAAGGCAAAGGCGTGCCACAGTTCCTCGGTCACAAAAGGAATAAAAGGATGCAGCAGACGCAGAGCGTCCTTGAACACGCGCAGCAGCACGCGTTTTGTCGTCTCCTGGCGCTCGGGGCCTTCGTCGCCGTACAGCGCCGGCTTGGAAAGCTCGATGTACCAGTCGCAGAAATCGCCCCACATGAACTCGTAAAGTTCGCGCGCGGCTTCGCCGATGAAGTATCCGTCGATATCCTTCGTCACGACGTCGTCAAGGCGGCGCAGCCGTTCGAGGATCCAGCGGTCATGGAGGCGCATGTGCTTGGGATCGGGCTGTCCTTCATGGTCCTCGTCGCCGAGACTCATCAGCGCGAAACGACTGGCGTTCCAGATCTTGTTGATAAAACGTTTGTAGTTTTCGATCTTCGCAGGGCCAAGCAGGATGTCGCGGCCCTGCACCGTCAGAGCCGCGACGGTAAAACGCAACGCGTCGGCTCCGTACAGCCTGATCATGTCGATGGGGTCGATGCCGTTGCCCAAGGACTTGCTCATCTTGCGTCCCTTTTCGTCGCGCACCAGAGCATGGATGAAAATATCATGGAAAGGCACCTCGTCCATGAACTCCAGCCCCATCATGATCATTCGCGACACCCAGAAGAAAATAATGTCGAATCCCGTGACCATGACCGACGTCGGATAGAAATATTTCAGTTCCTCGGTCTTTTCGGGCCAGCCCATCGTGGAAAACGGCCACAGCGCGCTGCTGAACCACGTGTCCAGAACGTCCTCGTCCTGTTTCAGACTTTTGGAACCGCACTTCGGGCAGCGCTCGGGATCGTGTTCGGCAACGACGATATGACCGCAGTCTCCGCAGGTCCAGGCGGGAATGCGATGCCCCCACCACAGCTGACGGGAAATGCACCAGTCGCGCACGCCGTCCATCCACTGATAATACGTCTTATCCCACTGCGGCGGGACCCAGCGCATGTGCCCGGCCTTCGATTCCGCGACGCCGCGCTCGGCCAGCGGGGCCACCTTGACGAACCATTGCTCCGACAGGTAAGGTTCCACGGTGGTACCGCAGCGGTAGCAATGGCCGACCTGATGAGGCAGCTCTTCGATCTTTTCGAGCACGCCTTCGCCCTGCATGATCTCCACGCTCTTGACGCGCGCTTCGGCTACGGACATGCCTTCCATCTCTTGGGCGGCTTCGGTCATGTTGATCATGTGCCCGTCCTCGTCGATCACCTGGATCGGCTCGAGGCCATGCGTACGGCCGACCTGAAAATCGTTGGGATCATGCGCCGGCGTGATCTTCACGAAGCCGGTCCCGAAAGCGGGATCGACCATGCGGTCGGCGATGACGGGGATCGCCCGACCGCCGCTCATCGTGCCGTCGACAAGGCGGCCGCCCGTCATCGGCACGATCACCTCGCGGCCAACCGCATAAGCGTGCGCTTCGTCGCCGGGATGCACCGCCACCGCCACGTCGGCGATGATCGTCTCGGGGCGCGTCGTGGCGATCATGATGTACTCGCCGCTGTCCTTGAAGTAATAACGGACATAATACATGTGCCCCATCTCTTCGGAATGTTCCACTTCGATGTCGGAGAGCGCCGTGTGGCAGCGCGGGCACCAGTTGACAATGTACTTCCCCTTGTAGATCAGACCCTTTTCATAGAGACGGCAAAACACCGTACGGACGGCTTTGGAAAGCCCTTCGTCCATCGTGAAACGCTCGCGCTTCCAGTCGCAGGAATCGCCCAGACACTTCATTTGGTTGACGATGCGGCTGCGGTACTCCTCTTTCCATTCCCACGTCCGCTTCACAAAGGCCTCGCGCCCCAAATCGCGGCGCGACGTGCCCTCTTTGGCGAGGCGACGCTCCACCACGTTCTGCGTGGCAATGCCGGCATGATCCGTCCCGGGCAGCCAGAGCACGCTGTACCCGCACGCTCTCTTGTAACGCGCCAGAATGTCCTGGAACGTGTGGTCGTAGGCGTGTCCCATGTGCAGCGCCCCGGTAACGTTTGGCGGCGGAAGCACGATCGAGAAAGCTTTTTTCTCCGCATCAATCTTTGCGTCAAAAAGGTCCTGATCCAGCCACCACTGATACCATTTTTCCTCAAGAGGCGCGGGGTCGTATGTTTTCGACAGCTCTGCGTTGCGCGAGGCCATTTATTTTTCCTCCCTAGTCAAAGTTGAACTTATTTCAGCGCAGTGGTCAGATACAGATCGATCTGCGCTTTCAGAGCTTCAATCGTCTCGGGTTCGTCGACTGAACAGGCCAAAGGCAGGTTCCACGAATAAAGGCCCGCTTCGACATATTTCATGACAACGCTCCTACGTTTCGTTTTTGCGATCTTGTCGGCTTTGGTGAAAACGATCTGCATCGGCACGTTCAAGGCTTTGAGCCATTCCTGAAGTTCGCGGTCCTTATCCAGCAGGCCGTGCCTGACGTCCACCAGATGAACCACCAGGACCAGATTTTCGCGGCGCTCGATATAGCCCTCGATCAGCGAGGCCCAGCCCCTGCGTTCGTCCTTGCTGCGGGACGCGTAGCCAAACCCCGGCAGATCGACGAGCGTAAAGGGATGGGGCGACTGAACGTCAAAGAAGTTGACGCTGCGGGTCATCCCCGGCTCCGAACTGACGCGGGCCAGTTTCTGCCCGGCCAGTTTGTTCAACAGCGAAGATTTGCCGACGTTGGAGCGCCCGGCCAGGGCCACTTCGGGCAGACTGCCTGCGGGAAACTGCTGGATCTTGTAGGCGGTACAGCGCAGCGACGCCTTCCACGCGATCATCGTCCGCCCTCCAACGTTTCTTCAAGGACTTGCGCGGCCTGAGAGACGAAAACATAATGAACGCCCTGTTTGATCCAAGGTTCCATGTCTTCCACGTCCGCCCGGTTCGCTTCCGGTATAAACAGATTATAAATGCCGTAGCGTTTGGCCGCCAGAGTTTTTTCGCGCAGCCCGCCGATCGGCAGCACGTCGCCGCGCAAAGAGATTTCGCCGGTCATGGCGCAGCCGGGACGGAATTTTGCACCGCTCAAAGCGGAAAAAAGCGCGATCGCCATGGTGATGCCGGCCGAAGGCCCGTCCTTGGGAATGGCGCCTTCGGGGACGTGAAGATGCAGTCCTACGCTGCCCCATTTTGGTTCAGCCTGATCCGTCAGCTTACGCCAATGGGATTTGATGAATCCCAGCGCGGTCATCGCCGATTCCTGCATGACCTTGCCAAGGTTGCCGGTCAGCTGCAGCTCTCCCTTGCCCTGCATCTTTACGGCTTCGATGATCAGGACGTCGCCGCCGGCAGCCGTCCAGGCCAGTCCGACGGAAAGTCCCGTCTGCGGTTCCTTGGGGATTCTCACGTCCGGACGATGAGGCGCGCCCAGATAGCCTGCCAGATCTTTGACCCCAACGCTGACTTTTCGCGGCGCTCCGTCCCGCTCTTTCCGTTCCAAAGCCGCGCGGGCGATCTTGCGGAACAGCGTGGACAGGCGCCGGTCGAGCTCGCGCACGCCGGACTCGTGAGAGTAGTCGGCAATGACGGCTTTCAACGCGGGCGCCGAAAGGACCACGTCTTTCTTCGTCAGGCCGCTCTCCCTGTAGATGCGAGGCAGCAGATGGTCCTTGGCGATGTGATACTTCTCTTCGGGCAGATAGCTGGAAAGCTCGATCACGTCCATACGGTCCAGCAACGGCGCCGGGATCGTATGAGAGACGTTGGCCGTCGTGATGAAAAGCACGTCGCTCAGGTCGACGGGCACTTCAAGATAATGGTCGGTAAAATGGGAATTCTGCTCCGGATCGAGAACTTCAAGCAGAGCGCTGGCAGGATCGCCGCGAAAATCCGAGCCGATCTTGTCCACTTCGTCGAGCAGCATGACGGGGTTGCTGCAGCCGGCCTCTTTCAATTTCTGCACGATGCGTCCGGGCAGCGCGCCGATATACGTGCGGCGGTGCCCGCGGATCTCGGCCTCGTCGCGCATCCCGCCTAAAGAGAAATTGACGAAACGACGCCCCAGCGCCTGAGCGACGGATTTTCCCAGCGACGTTTTGCCCACGCCGGGCGGTCCGACCAGACACAAGATCTGCGCCCGCGAGGACTTGCCGGCCAATTTCCGTACGGCCAGATATTCCAGCAGTCGGTCTTTGACGCGTTTCAAACCGTAATGATTGGCGTCGAGGACTTTTTTCGCCGCGCCGATGTCGAGCTGCTCTTCCGATTTTTTCAGCCATGGCACGTCGAGCAGCCATTCCACATAGTTTCGAATGACGGTCGCTTCCGGCGACATGGACGGCGTTTTCGACATGCGTTTGAGCTCGGACTCGACCTTCGAACGGACGTAATCGGGCAGTTCGCTCTTCGCGGCCCGGTCGCGCAGATCTTGAGCTTCCGGAGAATCGTCGATCTTCAGCTCTTCCTGAATGGCTTTCAGCTGTTCGCGGAGAAAATACTCCCGCTGGTTCTGGTCGATCTCCTTTTGGACCTTGGAGTGGATTTCCCGCCCCAGCTTCAGCATTTCCGTCTCCGAAATCAAATATTTCAGAAGGAGCTCGAGGCGGCTGTCCACGCGAAAACATTCAAGCAGCGACTGTTTGCGCTGAACGTCAAGGGTCATGTGCGCCGCGATCATGTCAGCCGCCAGACCGGGATCCTTGATGGCGCTGACCGGCTGGATCAGCTCGGCCGGCAGACGGGGGTGATAGGTCACGTAGCCCTCAAACTCGCGGAGCACTTCCTGGCGCAGGGCTTCCAGGCGGTCGTCATCCACGTAGCCGCTCGGCACAGAGACAAGATCAGCTGTCAGCATGGAATCCTGCAGCACATACGCGCGGCAGCGTTTGCGCTCTTTTCCTTCGAGCAGCAGCTTCATCGTACCGTCGGGCATGCGGATCATCTGCAGCATCTCGCACACTGTGCCGACATCGTATACATCCGCGGGGCCCGGATTTTCTTCCTCAGGATTTTTTTGAGCTGCCACAAAGATGCGACGTTTCTCCGCGGTAGCCGCGATTTCTATGGCCTTCAGAGTCGAAGGGCGTCCGACGAAAATCGGCACGAGCACTCCGGGGAAAATGACGGTATCGCGGGCAGGCAGCACATACAGCATCGGTCAAGACTCCTTCGCTTCCGCGTTTTTGATGTATTCAGGCTGCCCCGTTCCCGCAACGTACTCCGGAGTGATGATGATTTTCTCGATGTGTTCTTTGGCGTTGGACGAAGGGACTTCATACATCAGATCAAGCATCAGGTTTTCCATGATCGCGCGCAGGCCGCGGGCGCCGGTCCCCTTGCTGGCCGCCTTTTCGGCGATCGCGCGGATGGCCTCCGGCCGATAGTCCAGTCTGACGTTCTCCATCTCGAAGCTCTTCTGATATTGCTTTACCAGGGAATTTTTCGGCTCGGTCAAAACGCGCACCAGCGCGTCCGCGTCAAGACTTTGAAGAGGTACGAGCAACGGCAGACGCCCGACCAGTTCGGGGATAAAGCCAAAAGAAACGAGATCTTCGGGTTCCACCTGTCTCAGCAGGTCGTAGCGGTCGGCAGCGGTGCCGTTGCGAATGTCGCTGTCGAAGCCAATGACCTTCTTATTGACGCGGCGGCCGACGATGTTTTCAAGCCCGTCGAAAGCGCCGCCGCAAATGAAGAGAATGTTGGCCGTGTTGACCTGAATGAATTCCTGCTGAGGATGTTTACGCCCTCCCTTGGGAGGGATATTGGAGACCGTTCCCTCGAGAATCTTCAAAAGCGCTTGCTGCACCCCCTCGCCGGAGACGTCGCGAGTGATGGACGTAGATTCCGATTTGCGGGCGATCTTGTCGATCTCGTCGATGTAAACGATGCCGCGCTCGGCGGCGGCCACGTCATAATCGGCCGCCTGGACGAGCCTTACCAGCACGTTTTCGACGTCTTCGCCCACATAGCCGGCTTCCGTCAACGTCGTGGCGTCCGAAATGGCGAAGGGAACGTTGAGCTTTCTCGCCAGACTCTGGGCAAGGAGCGTCTTGCCGCTTCCCGTCGGCCCCAGCAGGAGCAGATTGCTCTTTTGCAGTTCCACTTCGCCGCCGCTGAAACCGGTGACAATCCGTTTGTAGTGATTGTAAACGGCGACGGAAATCGCCTTTTTGGCGTAATCCTGACCGATCACATACTCATCGAGATACTCTTTGATCTCTTTCGGGCGCGGGGGATTTTTCAGCGCCGTCATCATCTTGTCGTCGTGCTGTCCGGCATCATTAAAAGCTTCGTCGAGATCCGCCGTATTTCTCAGATAGGAATTGCAGATTTTTATGCATTCGCTGCAAATGTTGATTCCTTCCGGACCGGAGATCAGAGTGATCCCGTCTTCGGCGCTTCTGCCACAGAATGAACAGCGCGGATTCTTGCGATTTTTGTCGTCAGTGCGTGCCATGGCAGCCATCCCTTTCGATATCAGCCTGTTTTATCATAAACAACACGAGAGAGAGGGGCAGGAATCTCAAAGTCATTCCGCTCCGTTCTATCGCTTGTCGATCACTTTGTCCACAATGCCGTAGGCGAGAGCTTCCTGCGCCGTCATGTAGAAATCGCGGTCAGTGTCTCCCTTGACTTTTCTCATGCTCTGTCCCGTATGCTTCACAAGAATATTGTTCAGCGTTTCCTTGGTTTTGACGATCTCGCGGGCCTGGATCTCAATGTCGCTGGCCTGTCCCTGCGCGCCGCCGAGCGGCTGGTGGATCATGATGCGGGAATTCGGAAGAGCGATGCGCTTGCCGGCAGCCCCCGCCGAGAGCAGCACCGCGGCCATGCTGGCCGCCATGCCGACGACAATGGTGGACACGTCGCATTTCACGAACTGCATGGTGTCGTAAATCGCCAGCCCCGCCGAAACCGAGCCGCCGGGGGAATTGATATAGATGCTGATGTCGCGCTCCGGGCTTTCGCTTTCCAGAAACAACAGCTGCGCCACCACCGCGTTGGCCACGTCGTCGTTGATCTCGTCGCCCAGAAAAACGATGCGGTCCTTCAACAGCCGCGAGTAGATGTCATAAGAGCGCTCTCCTCGGCCGGTCTGCTCTATTACAAAAGGAATATACATGTTGAAATCGAGGCTCCTTTCTGCTTCTCTATTCAAAAAAAATTGCCGCGGCATCGTATCTGCCGCAGCAACGAGGGAAAATCCTTAATTCTGAGCGGCAGGCGCTTCAGCGTCAACACCCTTCTTCACTTCGTTGACTTTAACTTTTTCCATAATCGCCTGCAGCGTCTTGCGGTAACGCGCCTGAGAGATCATGTTCTCGAAGTCCTCCGGACGCTTCTTCAGCATGTCCTTGATGCTGTCGCCGGAGATGCCGTAATTGGCGGCCATCTGGGAGATCTCCCCGTCCAGATCCTCTTTTCGCACGGAGACGCCGAATTTCTTGGCGCAGGCGTCCACCACGAGATACCCCATCACGTCGCGGCGAGCGTCTTTCTCGAGATTCTCTTCGAGTTCCTTGAGATCATGCCCTTCGGACTTGTAGTATTCCTCAAGGCTCATCTTCGTCCGCTGTTTGACGTTTTCCTCGAAACGCTTGCGCAGATGTTCCTGCTGGCGCCGCACCATCGAGTCGGGCAGTTCCACCTGGGAAGCCTCGGTAATCTTCGCGACCGCTTCGTTCTCGGCCGCGGTACGGGCGTCGGCCTTCAGGCGCTTGTCGAGGTTCTCGCGGATCGTGGCGCGCAGTTCCGCCTCGCTGTGTACGTCCTCCGAGGTGACTTTCCTGAAGAACTCGTCGTTCATCTCTGGAGCGACCGGCTCTTGAACCTCGATGACGTCGAACTCGTAGTGAGCCGTTTTGCCGGCGACCGCCTTGTCACGATAATCGTCGGCGACGTTGATGTCGGCGGAGTTTTTGGTTCCAGCCTCAGTCCCCGTCAAAGCCTCGACGATCTCGGGGCGCATGGAAAGATTGTCCAGTTCGAACGTGTCGATCTGGGGTTCGTGAGACACGATGTCTTTGCCGTCGTCGTCTTTCACGACCAGGCTGTAGGCGGCGCGGACTTTATCGCCATGCTGAGCGGGCCGATCGACGGGCCGATAGGTGGCCAATCTCTTTTTCATGTTTTCGAGCGCTTCGTCGACCATGCTTTCGCTGACGGCGAACACCGGCAGATCAACGGTGATATCCGAGAGCTCGGGAAGAGTCACCTCGGGCTCGACCTCGTACTTCACGGTAAAAGTGACGTCCTCGCCCTCCTTGATGTCGAGATCGTCGACGACAGGTGAAGCGATCGGCTCAAGATCGTACTCGGCGCAGACTTCGTCAAGAACTTTGGGAAGCATGTCTTCGAGCGCCTGACTCATGATCGAGTCTTTGCCAAGGCGCATTTCCAGCACCGCTTTGGGAGCCTTCCCTTTACGGAAGCCGGGGATGTTGACCCGTTTGGCGATCTCGGCATAGGTCTTCTTCAGCTGAGCCGCATAACCGGCCTGATCCACGGTTACCTTGATGGTTACGATATTTTTTTCTTGTGACAGCAGTTCCGATTTCACAAGAAGCACTCCTTTCAAAACCTGGACTCAATGGTGATAAAAAAACGACTCGGATAAGTATATCACAGGAAAGCCAAAGAATCTTCATTTTTCGCGCCCAAAGTTTATCGAAACGCAAAAATATCCTTTACGACGAAAAAATTATTTTCCCGTCTCTTTTCCTCGCGCTTCCTATATTGACATGGCAGCCGCCATATCGTACCATAATAGTGAATTTAAATTCAATTTATGAGGTGACCCGCCGTGCCCCAAGTCTTGAAAGAAGAGATCCGCGATCGCATTTTTCGCGCCGGGATCGGCGTTTTCTACGAAAAGGATTACAGAAGCGCCAAAATGCAGGATATAGCGGACAAAGCGCAGATCCCCGTCGGGCTCATCTACAGCTATTTCAAGAGCAAGAAAGAGCTGTTCGAGAAGATCGCGACGTCTATCCCCATAGACGTCGACCGGATCGCGCAGGCGGAAGAAGCCGAGACGGGGCTTCCGTCTGAAAAATACAAAAAAGCGGCGGAAAGCTATTTTTTGAACATCCTCGAACATCACAAGGTGTTCGTCATCCTCATGGATAAAAGCTGCGGCACCCAATTCGCGAACGCCAAAGAAGAATTGATCCGCTCCATAGAAGCGCATATAAAAAGGGCCCTGTCGAAAAACGCGGGCACTCCATATCATGACATGCTGGTCCATATTTTGGCCAACAATTTCACAGAAAGTTTGCTGGAGGTCGCTAGACACTACAGAAGCAGGGCGTTTGCCCGGGAAATGCTCGCCCTCGTGACAAAATGCTATTACGAGGGGGTGAACTCACTGCACGTTCCTTCAGCCCTTCAAGATTGACGTCAACTCCGATTTCTGCATCGAAGGCTCCGTTCCGATGCAGAAAATATTTTCTCGCAAATACCGAATAGAAATTCAAAATTCAAGAAGGAGATCCACGTTATGCCGTCTTCCCAAGAACTTATCCGTCACGTCGCATCGAAAAACAGGCTCTCGAATATCATGATCTGCCTAAAGGCCGCATTGGATATCATCCCGCAGGTTCTGGTCATACACATGATTGGAATCGCCTATTCCCATAGCCTCTCTCGAAATCTCATACTGAAAGACTCCGGCTGCATTCTCTTATGCTTCGCTCTGAAAGCGGTCTGCGCCTATGGAGCCGTATGGAAGGCTCACGAGGCTGCCTACAACTCTCTAACGGAACTTCGCCTTCGAATCATCGCCCATTTGAAAAAGCTTCCGCTGGGATTTTTTCAGGAACGCAGAGCGGGCGAGCTGGCGAACATCGTACAGCACGACGTGGAACAGGCGGAGGTTTATCTGGCGCACGGACTGCCCGAGATCATGGCCGCCGCGCTTCTGCCCGTCGTCATCTTCGTCGTTATGCTCGCGCTCGAATGGCGCCTGGCGCTGCTCATGATCGCGGGACTGCCTCTGATGTGGCTTACCCGAAAGATATCCGCCCCGCTGTGGAAGAAGAACTTCAAAATCTTCACCGACAGCATGAGGCGGATGCAGGGGAACCTCATGGAATACGTCTCAAATATTTCCGTCGTCAAGGCTTTCGGGAAAGAGGAAAGAAAAACCGAAGAGACGCTTCGCTCCGCAAAAGATTACGTGTATTGGGTCAAGAGATCCATGGCGGGCGTTTCCGTCCCGATGGGGCTGATCGATCTCTTCATGGAATCCGGCGTCGTCCTGGTCATGATATTCGGCTCGTGGCTTCTTTCCATCGACAGATTGTCCGTATCGAGATTCGTGCTGGCCGTCATTTTAGGCGCGGCGTTCACCTCGTCCATAGCCAAGACGGCGACGTTTCAGCATTACAGGATCGTATTCAATCAGGCGATGTCGTGCGTCGGCTCCATCCTGAACGTCCCCGCGCCTCAAAGCCGCGCGGCAGATGCCGCGGCGGCAAACGGCGACATCGAAATCCGCCGTTTGAGTTTCGCTTACAAGGGCAAGCGGGACACTCTCAAAGACATCGATCTCACATTCAGGAAAGGCAGCCGCAACGCGCTGGTAGGCGCTTCGGGCTGCGGGAAAAGCACGCTCGCCCACCTTCTCATGGGGTTCTGGCGGCCGGGTACGGGAACAATCAGCATCGCGGGACGGGATATTCAAGAACTCTCCGAAAAACAGCTGAATTCGCTGTTTTCCATCGTCCAGCAGGAAGTTTTTCTGTTCAACTTGAGCCTGAAAGAAAATATCCTCATCGGCAACCCGAACGCCTCTGATGAAGAGATCGTTTCCGCCGCTCGAAAAGCGCGGCTCCACGACTTCATCATGTCACTCCCCCGTGGCTACGACACGGCCGTCGGAGAAGCGGGCGTGAAATTTTCAGGCGGGGAAAAACAGCGCCTCTCCATCGCACGGGGCATCTTGAAAAACGCGCCGATCATCGTTCTGGACGAGGCGACGGCCGCGGTAGACGCGGAAAACGAGGCCTGCATCCAAGCGGCGATCGCCGACTTGAGCCGGGAAAAGACGATCATCACGATCGCCCATCATCTGAACGCGATACGGAACGCGGACCAGATCGCCGTCATGGACGACGGCGCTTTGATCGACAGCGGCACGCATGCCGAACTCATGGAACGCTGCGCGTTGTACCGCGAAATGGTATGCGCCCAGAACAAGGTCGACAACTGGAATATCAGGGAGGCATAGGCATGGTGCGGGAAATATGGAACACTCTCACGCCAAGAGGCAGGCGTTCGCTGTTGATAAGCGTCCTCAGTTTCACCGCGTATGCGCTTTCCGGCGCGGCCATGATGCTGCTGGCGCTGAAAATCATGGGGGATATCTCCAGCCGGACCGTGAATTTACCAAAATATTGGCGGCTGCTGGCCCTCTGTCTTGTGCTGAAATGCGGCAGCAACATACTGGCGGACGTACAGAAGCATTTCGCCGGTTTCGATATCGTCTACGAGATCAGATCGAAAATCATCCGCCGCCTGAAAACTTTTTCTCTCGGCTTCTACACGAACGAAAGGCTCGGCGAGATCAGCACCATCATCCACAAAGATGTCGACAGCATGGAGATGGTCGTCGGGCATATGTGGCCGAGGATGTGCGCCGATTTTATCGTGTCGCTGGCGCTGCTCCTTTTCCTGTCCTGTCTGAACGCGAAAATGAGTCTGCTGATGCTGTCGCTCCTCCCGCCCGCGCTTCTGTGGCTCGCCGCGGGTTTGAAAAAAGCCGGACGACAGGAGGCGGAAACGGGGAACAGCCTTGCGGATATGGTCAGCCTGTTTGTGGAATACGTAAAAGGGATCCCGCTGCTGAAGGCATTTCCCGAAAGCAGGCAATTTGACGAAAAGCTTGCGTCCGCGGCGCGGTCCTTCGGGGAGCACAGCAAGCAGACGGCACAAAACAAAGCGGTCGTTTTGTCCCTGTACGGTTTTCTCATCGACGCCGCTTTCTGGGTCATGACCACGGCAGGAATGTTCCTCGTCATGGACAAGACCTTGCCGATGAGTCATTATCTGACGTTCGTCATTCTCAGCCGAGAGTTTTACAAGCCCTTTACGGCGATAGAAAGTCACTGGATGAATTATCTCAAGGTAACGGACAGCTTCAAAAGAATAAAAAAGATCACAGAAGCTCCGACCGTCGTAGAACCGGCCGTTCCCAGGAAGCCGAAAGATTTCTCCATAACGTTCGACAAGGCCCGCTTCGCCTACGAAAAAAACGGCTTCATCCTGAAAGACATTTCGTTTCACACGCCGGAGCGCTCGCTGACCGCGCTCGTCGGCGAATCCGGCTCCGGCAAGACCACGATCGCCAACCTGCTGCTCCGCTTTTGGGACGTCCAAGGCGGGAGCGTCCGCATCGGGGACACGGACGTTCGGGACATGGATTACGACGAACTCCTCGATTCGATAAGCATCGTCATGCAGAACGTGCAGCTGTTCGCGGACACGATCGAGAACAATATACGCCTGGGAAAAGCGGATGCGACGAGCGGCGAGATCGTGGCCGCGGCAAAAAAAGCACGGATCCATGATTTCATCCGCTCGCTGCCGAAAGGTTATCAAACTCCGATCGGCGAAAACGGCGTCGGACTTTCGGGCGGACAAAAACAGAGGATCTCTATCGCGCGGGCCTTTTTGAAAGACTCGCCAGTTTTGCTCCTCGACGAGATCACGAGCAGCGTCGATCCCGTCAACGAGGTCCTGATTCAGGAAGCCATATCGGAACTTGCAAAAAACAGGACCGTGCTGGTCGTCGCCCACCATCTGCGCACGATACGCTCCGCCGATCAGATACTCGTGTTCAGGAACGGCGCGATCGTACAGGCGGGAAAGCACGAAACCCTGCTCGCCCAAAAGGACGGCTGCTACCGCCGGTTATGGGAACGAGGCGAACGAAAATCCCCTCCCGCGGCGGGAGAAACAGCGTCGTGACGGACTTTTCACGAAACTTTTCGGTTTTTCCGGCGTACTCCGCCGAAGGCCTCCGCGGCGGCAGATCGCAAAAGAGCCCTTTCCCAGGCTTGATGCCTGGGAAAGGGCTCTGTCTCATGACAAACTCTTGAAATAAAGAATCATTCGAGAAAATCGCGGAGTTTTTTACTGCGGCTGGGGTGGCGCAGTTTCCTCAGCGCCTTGGCTTCGATCTGGCGGATGCGCTCGCGGGTGACGCCGAAACGGCGTCCCACTTCTTCGAGCGTATAGGAACGTCCGTCCTCCAGCCCGAAGCGGTAACGCAGCACTTCGCGCTCGCGGTCGGAGAGCGCGTCGAGCATCTCTTCGATCTGTTCGTGAAGCAGGTTGCCGGCGGCGGCATCCTCGGGGCTGGGCATGTTGCGGTCTTCGATAAAATCGCCGAGCTGACTGTCCTCTTCTTCGCCGATGGGAGTTTCCAGCGAGACGGGGAGCTGAGCGATGCGGCGGATCTCTTCGACGCGCCCGCTCTCGATCTCCATTTCGTGCGCGATCTCCTCGTCGCTGGGTTCGCGCCCAAGTTTCTGCACGAGCTGGCGGGAAATGCGCACCATCTTGTTGATGGTCTCCACCATGTGCACGGGGATGCGGATTGTGCGCGCCTGGTCGGCGATGGCGCGGGTGATCGCCTGGCGGATCCACCACGTGGCGTAGGTGCTGAACTTGAAACCCTTGCGGTAATCGAACTTCTCCACGGCGCGGATCAGACCGAGATTGCCTTCCTGGATCAAATCGAGGAACAGCATGCCGCGGCCGATGTATTTTTTGGCGATGCTGACGACCAGACGAAGATTGGCGTCGATGATCTGCTGTTTCGCCTCCGCGTCGCCGGCTTCGACCCTGATCGCCAGCTCGCGTTCCTTCTCTCCGCTCAAGAGGGGGACCTTGCCGATCTCGCGCAGATACATGCGCACGGGGTCGGACAGAGGCACGTCTTCCATGCGTCCGAGCTCTTCCCCGTAACCGGGGGCTTCGTCGCCGCCGGACGAGGCAAAATCGGACGCACTGTCGTCGTCGCCCGAAACGTCGGGACTTTCTCCTTCATCGGAAATCTTTGCCCTGCTTTTCGAAGGCCGCTTCGACTTGGCTGAATTACTATCTTTTGACGTGACTTGAGTGGAATCATCCAGTACCTGAATGCCAAGTTCCGTCAAATTAATGAAAACATTGTCCAGGATCTCGGAACTCCAATAATCTGCGGGAATATATTTCTCGATATCCTTGTGAGTCACGTAGCCATTCCTGCGCCCCTGCACGATGAGCCCGCGGATATGGCTCATCATGGAACGCAGATAGTCCGGATCGCTTTCCGAGATTTCGCCGGGAGAAGATTCCTCCGAATCGTCTCCTCCCCGTTCTCCCTCAAGGGGCAGATTTTCGTCGAGCTCATCGTCGGTTCCCACCTCGGCGAGATCCTCCGCGTCGGGGCCGCTGAAATTGTCGAGGTCTTCGTCTGCGGGAACCTCGTCAAACGGATCGTCGGGTTCTTTGGGAAGCGCGTCCAGCGTGGCGGTCAACTTGATACGCTCCGGGGCGCTCTTTCTTTTGATACCCTTTTTCTTCGCGTCGTCTTTCGTGAGAGGTTGCTCCTCCGGCTTCTCTGCGGCGGGAGTTTTCGGATCGCTTCCCTTCGCCGTCACCTTTTTCTTTTTCTTGACGGCTTTTTCAGACGTCTCGACGGTCTTTTTCGGGGTTTTCTTCGTTGCGCCCTTCCCTTCAGACGAAACGCCCGCCTGGATGTCAACCTCTTTCTTTACGGTTTTCTTCTTTGCAGGAACCGGCGCGTTTGCCGCGGGAGCCTTCTTTTTCTCATGAACCTTGGATTCTTCGCTGTTCACGTGTTTTTCAACCGCCTTATTTCCCGATTCAAAGCCGGATGCGTTTTTTTTCTTGTCGGAAGATGACGCCTTTTTCGCCTTCGGACTCTTCGGAGCGGAAGGAGATTGTCTGGTTAACTGGACCTGCTCCGGTACGCTCCCGGCGGAATCTCTCACTTTGGGTTCAAGAGTCTTGTTCTTTTTGTGAACAGCCATCGAACATCCTCCTTCACTTCTTCGTCCACGACGAAAAGGCCGATAGATCTTCTCACGAACAACCAGCTTCAAATTCCCACGGGTTTCACAATATCACGTTTCCTCGCTGCCGTCACCGATGGTCAGCTCATAAAAAGCCGGCAACGGGATAGACGGGGACGGTCCGATCACTGAACGGGTCTCGTCGAGCTGAAAGTTCTCCAGCTTATTCACGACGAGCATGTCCTTTGGAATGTCAGTCTCATACGGTAAAGGGGCGCGCAGAAAACCGAAGCGTTCCGCATAAAAAGGGACCAGAGCGCTGCTTTTCTTCCATTTCTGCATGTCCGCACGCATTTCCGCGAGTCCTTCCAGCTCGTTAAAAACCGGAAGCGCCGCCATATAGGCGATGACTTTATAACGTATGAGAGCAATCTGCCCATTCCAAAAAGTGCATTCCGTCACGCCGGCTTTCAGATCCCGGCGCTGAGCAAGAAAATGCCCCGCAAAGCGCTCCATCTCACGGCTATAGCCGAATACAAGGGTAAACGGAGACATATCCGAAGCCATCCTTCTTTCGAGGACGGCTTCATCCCAGATCATGCTGCCGGCGATGCCGCATTCGCTGCCGCAGAGATACAACAGCTCGCTCTCCAAAGAGAGCGCCTGAAAAGACAGATCACGCAGCAGTTCGCTATGGAGCCCCGCCATGGAGATGGCGCCGTGCTCGCGCCGGGAAAAACTCCAGCATCCCACTTCTACGTCAAGTTCGCTGTTCCAATAAGGCAGGCACACGGCACAGTCTCCTTCTCGAAAAATCCGTATATTATTATCCCATAAAGAACGCCTCAAGTGGGAGAAATATTTTTAAGTTCTCTGTTTCGGTCTTTTTCCGGAAGACGTCCGATGATGCTACAATAGCGCCGTGCTTCGTATTGTTTCTCGGAAAGAAGACCGCCGCTCTTTTTCCCGCGCCGGGGAGGTGCCGAAAAAAGCGAGAGACAGGGTCCGTCAAGGACTCGTCTCGACGCGACGTGCGTCCTTGGGCCTCGAAGCACGTACGGATTAGACTTTTAATCGATCACGGATCTTAGAAAAATCGTCGAGCGGGGTGAAGTCATGCTAAGCGATGTTTTTGGCAGTTTGGTCAGCTGGCTGGTGGATACGATCGGCTCGCTGGGATATACGGGAATCGTCGCACTGATGTTCCTGGAATCGTCCTTTTTCCCTTTCCCCAGCGAAGTCGTTATGCCTCCGGCCGGCTTTTTGGCCCACGGAGGACACATGTCGCTGCTGGGGGTGCTTCTTGCGGGGATTGCGGGCAGTCTGTTGGGAGCGCTGTTTAATTACTGGCTGTCGCTGCGTTTTGGGCGCCCCTTTTTCATCAAGTACGGCAAACACTTCGGGATCACGTCGGAAGTTCTTGACAAAGCCGACTCGTTCTTCGAGCGTCACGGCCATATCAGCACGTTCGTCGGCCGTCTGATCCCGGTGATCCGTCAGTATATCTCGCTGCCGGCCGGGATCGCCCGCATGAACCTGACGCGCTTCTGTTTCTACACGACGCTTGGCGCCGGCATCTGGGTCGTCATCCTGACGCTGCTGGGTTACTGGCTTGGCGCCAATCAATCGCTGATCCGGCGGCATCTTTCGGAGGTCAGTTTCGCTCTCTGCGCTGTTTGCACAGCTGTCGTAGCAGTGTACGTCTGGCGCCAGAAAACAAATCAAAAATCAAAAAAGAGTCGATAGCGCGTTTTGTTCCACGGCGGATTCTCCTTGGGGAGAACTCGCTTTTTTTGCGTAATAGCATAAAGGCCGACAGATCAGATCTGCCGGCCTTCTTTTTTAATCTAAAAAGGGTTCAATCACTAACGGTCGTCCTACAGACGGACGACGTTAGCAGCCTGAGGGCCCTTTTCACCATCGACGACGTCGAACTCGACTTCTTCGTTCTCCTCAAGGGACTTGTAGCCGTCCATCTTGATAGCGCTAAAATGGACAAAAACGTCCTTGCCCTCTTCGGTGGTGATGAAACCGAAGCCCTTGGTGCTGTTGAACCATTTCACTTTGCCCTTCAAAGTACATGCCTCCAAAAAAAACGTGATGAAAAATCCCGACCAGTTCGGGAGCGCCCGGAAGATTCTCCGAGTACGGGGAAAATATACAACGATTCTTCTGAAATGTCAAACTTGAAATTAGCGCGCGCACGTTTTTTCAAGGATTTTTATACATTGCGTTTCCCTTCCTCGGCAGAGAAAGCGCACGTGCATTTTCAAAAGCAGTCTTTGCACCGCGCGACGAAAGTCAGAGGACGTTATAATGCCGCAGTCTCCTGGACACCTCGTCGCGGCCCAGCAGTTCGATCACTTCGAAGATGCCGGGGCTGACTTTGTAGCCGGTCAGCATGTAGCGCAGCGGCATGGCGATGTCTTTCAGCTTGGCTCCGTTGGCGTCGCACCACTCGCGCGCGAAGGCCAGCATCTGATCGGGCGTGACCAGCTCGGGACGAGACAGAAAATCGGTATTGAACTTTTTCAGCAGGACGCGGCGTTCGTCCGTCAGGTCGCTGCCGTCGTACCGGGCCGCCACGGGCGCAAAGGTCACGAGATAGTCGGAGAACTCCGCCAGTTCCTTGATCGTCTTGCCGCGGCCGGCCATGATCTCGAAGCATTTGCCGAGATAATCCAGATCGAGTTTGCCGCAGTCCACGCCCATTTCTTCCCAGAAAGGACGGACCAGTTCGAATTTTTCCCTGACGGGCATTTCCGTGATGTGTTCCTGATTGATGAAATTCAGCTTGTCGAAATCGAAGACCGAGGACTTGCGGTTGATGTTGCGAAGTTCGTATTCCTTGATGGCCAGGTCGCGGCCGAACACTTCCACGTTCCCCTTCGGAGCCCAGCCCAGCAGCGCCAGAAAGTTGAAGATCGAATCGGGCAGGTAGCCCATGTCGCGGTATTCGTAAACGCTGGTGGCGCCGTGGCGTTTGGAGAGCTTTTTCTTGTCCTTGCCGAGGATCATGGGCAGATGGGCAAACTTGGGCATCTCCCAGCCCAGCGCCTTGTAGATCAGGACCTGCTTGGGCGTGTTGGAGATGTGGTCTTCGCCGCGGATGACGTGAGAGATCTTCATCAGATGATCGTCGACGACGACGGCGTAATTATAGGTAGGGAAACCGTCGCTTTTGATCAGCACGATGTCCTTCATCACGCCGGTACGGCCGTCGATCAGCGCGTCGCTCTTGTAGTCCACGTGGCCGTAGACTTCGTCGTCGAAGCCGATGTCCAGCCCAAGCGGCACTTTGTAGATGACCGCGCTGCCGTCCTTGTAGGCTTTGCCTTCGTCGAGAAGCCGTCGGGCGTATTTATTGTAGAGGTCGAGGCGTTCGGTCTGACGGTACGGTCCGTAATCGCCGCCGACGTCGGGCCCTTCGTCCCAGTCGAGATTCAGCCATTTCATCCCGGCCATGATCGTCTCTTCGTATTCCGCGGTCGAACGGACGCGGTCGGTGTCCTCGATGCGAAGGATAAACTTTCCGCCGGTATGACGGGCCCACAACCAGTTGAAAAGCGCCGTGTGAGCGCCGCCGATATGTAGCGCGCCGGTGGGGCTGGGCGCGAAACGTACTCTCACTTCATCCGCCATTTATAAAAGTTCCTCCTCACATAATTGGTTCATCGCGTGTACAATAGACAAACGGATGCGGAAGAAAATCCGCAGAGATTCAGAGAGCATTATAACCCGTCCTGGAGGTTTATGGAAATGCCTGGAAAAAAGATTTTGCTTATCGACGGACACGGCATCGCCTTTCGCGCCTTTTACGCGATCCCCGAGCTGAACGCCCCCGACGGCACGCCCACCAACGCGCTGGTCGGCTTCTTCAACATGTTCGCCAAAGTCAGACACGACCGGCGTCCCGACGAGATCTACGCGGCGTTCGACATGAAGGAACCGACGTTCCGCCACCAGCTCTATCCCGAATACAAAGCCACGCGCCGGCCGACGCCCGAGGAGTTCAAAATTCAGGTTCCGCTGCTCCACGAAATGCTTCCGCTTCTGGGCGTCCACATCATGGAGCGTCCTTCGGTCGAGGCCGACGACCTGATCGGTTCGGCCGCCGTGCAGTTCGCGTCTCGCGGCGACGAGGTGCTGATTCTCACCTCGGACAAGGACATCATGCAGGTGCTGCGTCCGGGCGTGAAGATCCTCCGCCCCGGCAAGGGCGTCTCGTCTTTCGAGGAATACGACGTTCCTCACTTTACCGAAAAATACGGTTTCCCTCCGGACACAATGGTCGATTATCTGGCGCTGATGGGCGACTCGATCGACAACATCCCAGGCGTGCCCGGCGTGGGCGAGAAGACCGCTTCGAAACTGCTTCAAAGTTACGGCTCCATCGAAGGCATTCTGGAACATGCCGGTGAACTCAAGCTGGCGCTGCAGAAAAAAATGAGCGAGCACGGCGCGCAGGCCGTCGCGAACCGCAAACTGACGCGGCTCAAATGCGACGAGGACCTGAGCGAATTCATCTCGAAAGAAGCGGCGGTCGATCTGGAAGCGTTCGGCGCTTTCTGCGCCCGACTGGGCATGAAAAAGGCGGCCGAATCCTTCGGCGCCGCAGCTGAAAAGAAAAAATCCCCCGCCGGGAATCCGCCGGCGGAGGCGGCGCGGCCGTCGCCCGTCAGTACCGGGGACGACTTCGGCGAGGCCGTCCCCCCCGCTGCCGCGATCCCGCTGGACACGATCCTGTGCGCGCCAAGGATCGCGCTCGATCTCGAAGAATCCGGCGCGCCCGTTCCATACACGATCAAAGAAGAAACGCTGCAGTCGCGCCGCGTCATCCTCGCCGCCCCGACGGCAGCTGGTGGCAGGGCACGCTGGCTGAACTGGCGCCGCGTTTGGACGAACTGTTGGACAACAGGGTCGTCTGTCTCGACGCCAAGGCGCTGTGTTACCTGATGGAGCGGCCGCGCCTCGGCGGGCTTTGGGACGTCAAGACCGCCTGGTACCTGCTCCATCCCGATCTGGAAAGCTACGACATCTCGAAGGAGATCGGCCTCGAACTTTCGCCCGGCCGGGCGCTGCGCCTGTTGGCCATCGCCCGCTCCATGGAAGAAAAAATCGCCGCACAGGACATGACGCGGGTCATGAACGAGATCGACCTGCCTCTGATCCCCTCCTTGGTCGACATGGAGCGCCGCGGCATCCGCCTCGACCGCGAAAAAATGCTGGCGCTTTCGCGGGAGCTGGAACGTCAGCTGAACGCGATCACCGAAAAAGTCTACGAAGCGGCCGGATGCGAGATCAATCTCAACTCGCCCAAACAGATCGGGGAGCTTCTCTTTGAAAAACTGGGGCTTCCCGTCGTCAAGAAAACAAAGACCGGCTACTCCACCGACGTGTCGGTGCTTGAACAGCTGCGGGAGATCTGCGGCGCGCGCTGCGAAATCCCGGGGCAGCTCCTGGAATACCGCGAGCTTCAGAAAATGGCCTCCGGCTTCGTGCAGCCGCTGCTGAGCGCGGCCGGCGAGGACGGTCTGATCCACAGCACCTTCGAATCGCTGACGACCGGCACGGGGCGCCTCAGCAGCCGCGATCCCAACATGCAGAACCTGCCGGCTTACAGCGGCTGGGGACAGAGGATCCGCGAATGTCTGATCCCGTCGCGGCCGGGGCATTGCTTCGCCGCCGCCGATTATTCGCAGATCGAACTGCGCGTGCTGGCCCATCTCTCGGGAGATCCGCAGCTGATCGAGATCTTCAAGTCGGATCGGGATATCCACACCGAAACCGCCGCCATGATCTTCGGCCTCCCCGCCGACGCCGTCACCAAGGAGCTGCGCCGCAGCGCCAAGACCGTCAGCTTCGGCCTGATCTACGGCATGAGCGTTTTCGGCCTCGCCTCCCGGCTGGGGACGGACCGCAACACCGCGTTCCAGATCATGGACGCCTACTTTGCCGCTCTCCCGGGCGTACGGGAATACATGGAAACGAGCAAGAAAAAATCCCTCGAAGTCGGCTACACGTCCACGCTTTTCGGCCGCCGCCGCCCGATGGACGAGATCGCCACCGGGAACCAGACGAAAGACCACCAAAAACGCGTCGCCATCAACGCCCCGATCCAGGGGACGGCCGCCGACATCACCAAGATCGCCATGAACAAAGTCGCCGCGCATTTTGCCGGCCGCGACGTGGCCATGGTGCTCCAGGTCCACGACTCCATCGTCTGTGAATGCCCGCAGGATCGGGCCGAACAGACCGCCATGGAGCTCGGCCAGGTCATGGAAAGCGCCGTTCAGCTCTCCGTTCCTTTGAAAACGGAACGGACCGTCGGCACATCTCTCGCCACGGTTTAATGTTTTATGGTACAATTCTTGGGCTGAAACAGAATTTTTCACGCTGCCAATTCGAAAGGAGTAAAGTCACTTGCAGATACTTACTGCGCTTCGCACTCAGATCAAGTGGATCCTCGCCCTGTTTATCGTCATCTTCACCGCTTCCGTCGGATTCATGTACGGCACGGGCAGTTCCTCCGACTCCGACAATCAGCGCACCGGCGATTTCGTGGTCGCCAAAGTCAACGGCGAAGAACTGCACATCAGCCAGCTGCAGGAACACCTGCGCTCGTTCGTCGAGCGCAACGGCATCCGCGACCTGTCCGACAAACAAATGCCGCTTATCTACAAAGCCGTGTTCGACGAAATGGTGTCCAACCGCGCCGTCATCGACGAAGTCGCCCGCCTGAAAATCAGCGCCCCCGCCGACGACGTCGACAAGCAGCTGAAAGAGGTCGAGAATCAGTACGTGACCAAAGAAGCCTTCATGCAGACGCTGAAGAACCAGGGCAGCAGCCTCGAACAGGTCAAAGCCGAGATCGCCCGCCAGCTGGCCATCAACAAGATGCTGGAAGACGTTTCCGGCGGCGTGGTCGTTTCCGACGACGAGATCAAAGCCCTGTACGACGCGCTGCGCGGCAACTTCACGTTGCCGGCCGGCATCGAAGCCGACTTTGTCCAGCTGAAGAGCAAGGAGGCCGCCGACAAATTCGCCGAAGAAGTGAAGGCGGACAAGGACTGGGACAAGGCCCTTACGATCGTTTCGGCCGACATTGTCCAGGCGACCTCGAGCGACGTTCACGAGCGCATCGCCGCGACGGAGATGGTCGGCAAGCTCGAGCCTCTTTCCGCGCTGAACGACGGCGAAACCTCCGCCCCTATCGAGATCACCAGTCAGGATTATTTCGTCGTGCACCGCATCAGGGCCGTCTCGGAAGACGTGCGTCCTCTCTCCGAAGTGTCCGACAGCATCAAGACGATGCTCCTTCAGAGCAAAAAAATGGAGGCCCAGCGCAACTACATCAAGGGGCTGACCGATAAGATGAACGTGGAGATCGTCGCCCCCGAACTCTTCACCGTCAAGAGCGACGACGTTCCGCCTGCCGACGCCCTTCCCGATGAAAAGCTGGACGGACTGAAACCGGCTTTCACCGAGGATGCGGCAAACAAAGCCGCTGATCCGGCCGCCGTGAAGTAACCGGCATTCAAAGTATGCAAAAGGCCGATAGGAGAGATTCTTCCTCTCCTATCGGCCTTTTGATGCCGCGGAATCCAGACGGCGCCGGACTCGCAAAAAATCTACACGGCCCGCGCCGCTTTTATCTCATACTATTTCTTGATAAAAAGCACTAATATAGTTTGCAGGGCGCTGCGAGGGAGTTCAGTCGCTCAGAAGGAGCTCGACTGCTGCGCAGCTCGCCTTATGAATCTTCCTCTCAGCGCCTCTGCGTTCGGTATTTTAATTGAGAAATAGTATCATACTATTTCTCAATTAAAATGCCGAATGCAGAGGCGCTGCGGAGGAGATTCACAAAGCGAGCTGCGCAGACCGCGCAGCGGTCGAGGGAGTCCTGAGCGACTGAACTCCTCCGCAGCGCCCGGGAAACTATGTTAATACTTTCTATCAAGAATTAGTATCATGTCCGTCACAGTCAATTTACGCCTATCCTGCCGGCACCGTATTCACGACCACGGCCTTGCGCTTCTGCGAAGAGCCGTACGCGATCCGGTCCGTCTCTCCCAGAGAAATATTCGACGTGTTCAGGCGATCCATGGAATGTTCGATCAGCGTAGTGCCGCACAGCTGATAACATCTTTTCGACCAGAGATCCACATACTCGATCGTTCCCTCATACGAGCGGCCGTTCTCGGCAGGCTCCAGTTTCATGTGTTTGATCAGGAGCTGAAGCATCTCCTTGCCGCGCACGTGGTAACGCGCCAGCCGCAGCGGCGTCCAGCCTTTGGCGTTCGTCGCCATCGGATCCGCTCCGTGCTCGAGCAGCGCCTGCACGACGCGAAGATCCTTCGTCCAGACCGCGGCGTGGAGGATCGTATCACCGTATTCGCCCGTCGTCCGCACGTTGACGTCAGCCCCGGCATCGAGAAAATATTGAACCACTGCCAGCGAGTTATTCTGCGCCGCCAGGTACAACGGCGTAATCCCGTCGCGAAACGGCTGTGTGACGTCGATTTGCTCCGCAGCGACTCTTCCCTTGATCTCTTCGACCGTCCCTTTGACGCACAGCGTCCAGAAGTCTTTCCCAGGCTCCGGCTGCACCTCTGCCGCCGCAACGCTTTTTTCATCGTCCGCCATTCGTTCCTCACCCTTCATCACAATTCACCGTTCCGTTATATCACAAAGTCGAGAGATTGCGCCAGATGCGGCCGTTTTTGATGGAATCAGTCGATTTTCAGCACGCGGTACTCGCCGCAGTCTTCAACTGTGCTGCACGATGATCCCCCCTGAAGCTTATTGATTCCCCCTGACGCCAGTATAACAAAAAGCCCCGCGAAGGGGGCTTTTTATGATTTTCACAAAAATCATGGCGGAGGGAAGAGGATTTGAACCCCCGAGGGGCGTGAACCCCTGGCTGATTTCGAGTCAGCTGCCTTGCCCGCAAAATGCCCACACCCTACGACGCCAGCGATTATAACACCTCATGCCCCGCTGGACAAGAGCGGCTTCCGCCAGCAGCAGCTGATTCATCGACTCGAAATTTTCAGATATTTCAGCGTTGTAAACAGAATGATTCCACAAGGAGAATGGAGAAATGACATCCGCACGAACGCTTTTCCTGATGAGCAACGGGCCCGTAACGTCGATCGATGAAGCCGCGCAAAGCTTTCTGACCTGCAAAACCGCCGCCAGAGCTGCGCCCAAGACGTGCAAGGAATACGCAAAGACGATCCGGCAATTCTTCGCCGCCTTCCCGCAAGCGTGGAGCAGCCCGCTGAAGATGCGCACCGCCTTCCTTTCGTGGCTCAGCCAGGAGGTCGCTCCCGCCACCTACAACCTGCGGCTGATCTACGTCCGCGCTTTCTGGCGCTGGTGTGTCGAAGAGGGGATACAGCAGCCGGAACCCGATCCGTTCAGGGGCCTGAAGCGCCGCAGTGCGCCGGGACGGTTCCGCGACATCGACGCCGCGAAGGTGAAAGAGCTGCTGGCGCTTCCAGACCGTTCCACATGGGCGGGGCTTCGGGACTACGCCCTGATCCTCTTCACGCTCGACACGGCCACGCGCCCCGGCGAAGCGCTCCAGCTGCTTCCGGCCGACTTCAACTTCTCTTCTCTCGCGGTCGTCATTCCGGCGCACGCCGCCAAGACCCGCGAAGAGAGGATCATCCCCCTCTCGCCGACCACGGCCGCCGCGCTGAGGCACGTCATGCAGCGCCGGCCGCGCGAATGGGACGCGGAAATGTATGTTTTCGCCAGCGTCACGGGGCGGCGTCTCGCCGTGGAACGCTGGAACGACCGTCTGAAAGGTTATCGCTTGAAAGACGGCACCACGTTCAGGCCCTACGACCTGAGGCACGCCGCCTGCACGCTCCACCTCAGGGCCGGGATGAGCGGAGAAGTCCTTCAGCGCCTCATGGGCCATCATGGCCCGGAGATGACGCAGCGCTACATCCACCTGACCGCCGACGACCTCAGAAAAGAGCAGGCGCTCACTTCGCCCGCCGAACTGTTGGTTCCCGCGAGGAAAAGAGCGCCCAGAAAGATCGGATAAACTACTCAGCCCTTCACAGCCGCCCGCTGTGGGGGCTTCTTTATTTCACAGGTATGATTATATCACCTCGCTCAAGTTACGGGCCTTGCAGCGCGTTTATGAAGGCCGTTCATCTTCACTGCACCTGAAATTCCCGCTTGAGAGCCTGTTGCAAGAGCTGCGCATCGGGATCATCACGCCGAAATCCGCCTGACCTCTTCCACAAACTTGTACCCGTGAAACTTCAGGGCCGCCAGCCTGGCCTCCGTGCCGTTGTTCGCGTAGACCTCGCAGACTTTGGCCAGCTTGCCGCCCTCTTTCGCGTAACAGGCCCACTTGCCGCGGCACAGTTCAGCCGTCAGCCCCTTGCGGTAAAAGCCGCTCCTTACGGCCGCCTCGAGCGCGCCGTCCCTGTCGACCGCCTCGATGATGTCGGTACGAGGGCCGCCGTATTCACCTGTGGCATAGCCGGCGCTTGCAGATTGACCTTTGATCTTGAAATATGCCATTTTTAGCCTCCATTTTACATTACAGGTATGATTCTATTACCTGACCTAAGTTTGGGGCCTTCTGACGCGAACATGAAGGCCCCTTTCGACCTTGTTCTACCAGATTTCTTCCGACAAGGAACAACTTCCCCGGGGGGGAACGAAACGTTCCCCCCTTCAACAAGTGCAATTTTGCGCCCATCTAAGCGCCCTAAGTTGAACTTACCCCGTCCGCTATCCCTGCGTCGCGTTTCCTGCCCAGGGGCCTCCACACTATGGACATCCTTTTACAAGGAAGTTCTAAAACGGAACACCCCTATACTGTGAAACGCCGTACCCTTCACGCTCTGCGCGCACGGGAACGTTGATGATGAAAAGTGGCGTGTTTAGTAAACACCCCTGACGTTAAGGGGATCTTGACCAAAGACGGGGAATGAGCGGAACAGTATTCCGGTCATGGATGCGCCAACTTCAGAATTACTGAAGTCAGGTGGTTTCACCCCTAGACGGCGATGAAAGGGGTACAAGTATTGTTTGTACCCTAAGAATTACTGAGGGAACCGTCCCCTCAAGAAAAGGGTGTAGCTAATACCGATACCCCTTCATGCCCTGCGCCCGCTCTCATGCCTCCTGATTCTCGGCCTGTGCCGGTTTTACCATTCACAAGACGCTTTCTTCCGTCGAGGGCTTCACGTCAAGTTCGCCGTTGAGGTACGCCCTTGCCAGTCGCGAATACAAAAGCTTCAGCGCCGCTTCATCTATCTCTTTATCTTCTGGCGTCTTGTCATATCGTAATCTCCTTGCGTACCTGTCAGTGTCAGTCGGGATATTTTCTTCACCTAATTCCAACGGCGGGCGGCGAGGATGCCGATACACCACATCAATGGCCAAAGTGCAATAAGAATTATCGGGAAATGTCATTTTCACGCCTAGTTCTGAACACTCTTCCAATTTCACGCCATGAATCATCATGAGAACATTCTCCTTTCACACTCTCCCCGAAGAGAAAGCCGCCGTGTTACAGTACAAGCGGCCTTCTTCTCAGGCCCTCGCCCTTGCTACTGTCCTAACAGTTCCAAGGGTCTTTTTGATGCGCCGTCCCGAATCGACGTGCTTCAATCCATCACCTCTCTTGTGTGTTATCGTCTTTCCCACTCAATTATCCGCTTTAGCAGTCGTTATGTCTTATTTCACGAACAATATTATCATAGAATGTTCGTGAATGCAAGCCTTATTATTGCGAAAATGGACATTTATGATAAAATAACGGATAGAAAGGATGTGAAACAATGCCATTCAACTATAAACCGTTGTTCAAACTACTCATTGACAGAGGCATGAAGCGTGAAGACTTAAGGAAAACTGTCAATGCCTCTCGTACTACCTTCTCTAAAATGAGTAAGGGCGAATACGTGGCTCTCGAAGTGCTCGACCGCATCTGCTCCGCCCTGCGCGCGCCGATCCAGAACGTGATCGAGCACGAGCCTGCGGCCAGCGCTGAAGCCGACGAACCGGAAGCTGACCGCGAAGGGAAGGAGCAGGCTCATGATTAGCTATTCCCGCCTCGCGGAGCTGAAAGCCAGGCTCGACGCCTGCCGGCCATTGACGCCCGGAGAGCTGGAACGCCTTCGGGAACAGTTCACGATCGAGTACACCTACAACTCCAACGCCATCGAGGGCAACACGCTCACGCTCAGGGAAACGGCGCTTGTGCTGGAAGGGATCACCATCGGCGAGAAGCCGCTGAAAGACCACCTGGAAGCCATCGGCCACCGCGACGCCTTCGCCTGCGTCGAGCGGCTCGTCTCGGAAAAAGAACCGCTGACGGAGTGGCGCATCCGGGAAATCCATTCCCTCGTACTCATGGACAGGCCGGAAGACAAGGGCCGGTATCGGAAAGTGCCCGTCGTCATCGCTGGGGCTTTCCACACGCCGACGGAGCCGCTGCTGATCCATGAGGAAATGGCCGCCCTGCTGAGAGACTTCGCCGCCACGGACAAGAACGCGGTCGAGGCGGCGGCATTGTTCCATCTCCGCTTCGAGGGCATCCATCCCTTCATCGACGGCAACGGGCGCACGGGGCGGCTGCTGCTGAACTTCATGCTCATGCAGGCGGGCTTTCCGCCCGTCAACGTGAAATACAGCGATCGCCGCCGCTATTACGCCGCCTTTGATTCCTACTACAGAGACGGCGATTCCGCGCCGATGACCGGTCTGGTTAAGGAGTGCCTCGAGGCCCGTTTGCTGGAGTATTTGAAGGTACTGGATTGACCGCGAAGGGAAAAAGCAGACAGTTTCTTGACGCGTAATTCATCTTGCACTACAATATTTTCAGAGGTGATGAAGATGAACGCGGAGAATACAACCGTCGTCAACGTCCGCATGCCGCAGCAGATCAAGCACGACGCTCAGCAGATCCTTTCCGAACTTGGCCTCAGCACCAGCGACGCCGTGCGGCTGTTCTTTCGTCAGATCGTCGATGAAGGCGGTCTTCCCTTCCAGCCGCGCCTCAGCGCCGAAACGCTTCAGGCCATGGCCGACGCGGAAGCCGGAAGACTCGAAGAAGTGACGCTCGACCAGATGAAGGCCGAACTTGATGCGATCCATTAAATGAACCGTTTTCCAAAAAAACAAAAAGTCCATTCAGTTGAATATCGTGAATTTTCTGAACTAATTTGTCAGGACAAGCCGCCTCTCGATCTGAGAAGCGGCTTCGTTGTTTTCCGTTGGCGGCCCTTGCCTACAACATATTGCTGCGCTTCAGTTCGTAGATCGTGCGGATCGTTTTCTCCTCGACCATATCGCTGATGAGCTTGGCGGTCTTGCGGGTCTCTTCCTCGTCGCCGGAGCCCCCTTCGGTCGTCACGGAAATGTTGTTGTTCACGACGACGTCGCCCTTCGTTCCCTGCGCGATAACGCCTAAATCGCCGCCCGGAGTATTCCTCCTACCTCTTGAATGCGCTCCCACGCCGCCAGCATCGCGCCGTGGACTATGGCCATGTCGTCGTCGGTCGGGGCGCGGTTGACCCTCCGGATGAACTCCCGCCCTTGCAACGGACCGGGGGAAGGAACCTGATCGTCAGGCTCCAGAACGGCGATCTTGTCAGCTGGGGAACGCGCCTGGTACAGCGTGGCCCTCGATCCGTCCGCGAAGGTGAGCTCGGCCATGGCCATGCGGTCAAAGCTCAAGCTCAGCCCGTTCTCTTCCATCAACCGCTGAAAATCTGTTCTCTCACTCTGCATTGCTATCAGCACTCCCGTCTCTTACACCCTTGAGGAAGACGATGAACGGATCGTCCTCGCTCCCGATCTTGCTTGTGCCGCTCGTATCGCGATACAGCTTGTCCCGCTTCTCGATCCTCCACGCCGCGGCCTTCCAGTCGCGTTCTCCGGCCAGACCGATCACCTCCATGTCGTTCCGCGTCACCTCCGCGAAAGCGATGTTCACCTCCTTCACGAAGTCGTGGAACTTGCCGCGTTTTTCCTCTTTGCCGCGCCTCAGCCAGTTGTAAAAGGTCTGCCGCGTAATCCCTGCGACTGCCGCGGCGGTTTCTATGTACACGCCGCAGCGGATCGCGTCGATGATCTTGTCCTTCACCTCTTCCGTCAGCTTTTGCGGCATACCTGCTTTAGGACGCGCCAGCTTAACGCCCTTCGGCTTGCTTCCCATGGTTAAAACCTCCTAAGTACGTAAACTTTCATTCATTTTATCCACACTTCCGCACAGCGAGCCTTCCGCGAGGGAAAGAACACTCAGGCGGCACTTCCCGGATCAGCCGCATGGCATCCGCTCGATCGTTCGCCACACCCCGCAGCACCTCCGTTTCGCGGCCTCTCTCGTCTCTGTATACGACGGCAAACTCGGAAAGGCCCGTTTCTACGGCCTGCCAGCTTCTTACGTTAAAGACGCCGGGATCATGATCGAAGGCCCAGCGGTACGATACAAGCCCCCTCTCCGCCGCGGCTTTGTCCAGTGCGTCAAGGCGGTCTTGTGCCGCGCCGTGCCAGATGACCGTCTCTCTATCTCTCACTGCGAAATAGCTCACCCTGAACGCCTCCGTTCTCATTCTCTACGCCCTTGCGGCGCTGTATCGTCCTGACGACCATATCCACCAGTTCAGGCTTCTTCATCTGCGCCCAGTCGGCGTAGAAGCAGAGCCACGAGCGGGAAGCGTAGCCGTTCTGCTTGTCGTACTCGCTCTGCATGGCGGAGGGCCGGCAATGCCGCCCGCGCGTCCAGTTTCCGCCCTGGATCTCCAAAGCGACGCGCACGCGGGGCCATGCGACGTCACTTCTCCAGAGCCGGTCAGGCCGGGCGAAGTGGTACTCAAAGAAGTACTCCTCGCCCGTCCGGCGGCTAATCTCTTCCGCAACGATCAGCTTGAGGGCGTCGCGCTGCTGATCAGTCATCCGTCTCACCCTCCAGCCATAAGTCAGGCGGTGAAATCGCCACACGATCCCTGCCAAAGTCCGCCCGCTCTCCGAACTGATTCAGCAACGCCTGGCGAACAACTTCGGGCGAGCATCCCGCCCTTTCCGCAAGGGAAGAAATGGGGGCGGAGAATTTTTGCAGGATAAATCCCGTTTTTTCGTACTCGCTTAAACAACCAGGGGGGCTGTTACGCTTGTTACGCTGTTACGCTTTTCGCCTAAACCATTGGTATCACTGCTTCGGATAGGCGTAACAACAGGCGTAACAGAAGCGTAACAGCCTCGTTCTTGCCCAACCGTAACACCCGTAACAGGCGTAACGGGCGTAACAGGCGTAACAGGCGTAACAGAAAAGAGAGAGAGATTATTATCTTCTTCTTTTATAGGGGGAACTTCTTTTTCTTCGCGGCACAGGGCTGCTTCTTCTGCGAGGTAATAACTGCCGTCGCTGAACCGCTGGAGCTGGCCCGCGTCTTTGAGGCGCTTAACATACATCCGGACATTTTGCGGAGAAATTCCCGCCGCTTCCGCGATCTGCTTGGGCGACATCGGCGCGCCGGTTTCTTCCAGAGCGTCGAAGATGGCCCTCGCTGTGCCGGTTTCCTTCTCGCGGCGCTCTTTGTAGATCTCTTCCGGCGTGGAGAGACGCCAGCCCGCGGGCTTCGTCCAACGGATGGGAATATCGTCGGTACAGTTCATGTCTCGTCCCGTCCGCTCGATCACTGCCGTTTCGCGCTGTCCCTCACGCTTCAGGGCGAGGATCGCATCCGCCGCGCTCGGTAGCCCCATGGAACCGGACAGCCCTTCCAGCATCTCACCGCTTGCCGCACCGCCTTTTTTCAGGTGGTGGACGAGAAGGATCGGCGTATCCGTCATATCGGCCAGTGCTTTCAATGGGCCGACGGCCTTATAGTCGGCTTCGTAGGCGTTCAGGCCTTTGTCCGTGCCCGCTGGCTTCACCTTGTTCCAGACGTCGATAACTACGAGCGAAGGGCTATTTTCAACGACCCATTCCAGCAGTAGCTCAAGCCCTCCGGCGTCGAGGCGTGGGAAGGTCGTTGTGAAGCTCATGACAGAGGGAACGCCACCCATAGGGTAGAGCAGCTGGAGCCGCTCTTTTAAACGTGCCTGAGTGTCTTCCAGAGCCGCATAGAGTACGGCCCCCTGCGTCGTCTTCATGCCAAGGAAGGGCTTTCCAGCCGCGACCGCCGCCCCCATTTGCAGAACGAGCCAGCTCTTGCCCTTCTTGGCAATCGAGGCAAGCACGGTCAGCCCCGAAGGAACAAGCCCCTCGACCGCCCACTTCTTGGCTTCGAATCTTGTGGCCATGAGCGCAGACGCGCTAATAAACTTTGGCTTGTTCCGCGTCGCTTCCGAAGCCTGCATCTTGCGCAGCATCCGCGACAGCTTCAGACGCTTCTCAAACTCCGTGCGGGCGGCCTCGAAGCCCTTGGCGAGAACAACGTCGTTCCAGTCGATGTTGCTCTCCCCTTGGGGAATGGCTTTCAGGGCGTCGGGAATCGCGGGGCGCAGGGTATCATTTTCGTGCCCCCGTCCGCGCTTTTTCGCTTCGCCCAGCCGCACGGCATTGTAGGCGTCTTCTCCGGTTTCGCCCGCGTCGGTGGCGATGACGATCTCCCTGCCCGGGAACCGCGAAGAAAAAGCCGCCGCCACGACGGACACATTCCCCGCCCCGAAGCAGCAGATCGCGCGCGCAGAATCGCCGACAAAGCGTTTCACCGTTGCCGCAGTGGCCATGCCCTCGCAGAAGACGAGTGGCGCGTCTTTCCCGGAACACGTTCCGGCTTCCCAGTAGCCGCCCTCTTTAATGCCAAGATCGCGCTTGCCCCACTTGCCATCAGCCTTGAAGCAGTCGATCAGTTCCACGCCGACGAGCTGATCCGTCTTCGCGTCCTTCACGGGGACGATCAGCTGCCCGCGGCGGGGGATTTTCTGGTACGGCTTCGGCAAAGCGGGGCCGCTAAAGGGAAGCACTCGCAACGCAAGGCCTGTTACATCGATCCGCTTGGCTTTCAGGTATTCATGGCTCTGCACGTCTTTCTCCGTCGCCATCTCCCACACGGCACGGGCCGCCTCGATCTTTTCCCTCTCCGCTGCTGCGGCTTTGGCGTCCCGCTCTTTCCTCGAGGAAGAAGAAGTCCCGCCGCCCGCGTATTCCGGCGCTGGAACGCCCAGACGGCCGGCAAGGTCAGTCAGCGTGCCGCTCTCGTCGGTACCAAGATCGTGCCAGCAGCCTTTTTCAAAGTTGACCGTAAAGGAGGGGCTGCGGTCTTCCCGCAGCGGCGAGCTCATGACCACCTCGTCTCCGCCTCTCCTTAGCTTCTCGACTCGAGACTCGACGTGCTTCTCGAACCACGCGGCGTTCATGTCTCGCTGGCTAAGCATCACTCGCCGCCCCCTTCCCCGCGCCGATCAAAATGTATTTCCCTTCAATGGCCAGTACTGGCCAGCCGTCGGCGCGCAGATATCCCATGATACGCGCCAGCTCATCAGGCGATACGCCCGGAACGGCCTCTACGGCATCCCCGCGAAGGAGAGATTGAAGCACGGCCCGCTTTCTCTTAATGTCTTCCGGCGTCTGCTCCAAAGAGTAGCGCGCCAGCCCGGATACGCCACCGACGTCAACCATCTCTGTTCTTATGGGGAAGCCAAAGTCGTTCCGCAGCTCGCTGATACGGGCCGCCAGCCGCCGCACTCCGTAAAGCGCCTGCGCTTCGTCCTGCGTCAGCGTCCTGCCGCTTTTCAGGTGGCGCAGCACAAGCGCCCGCTGCGTTCTCGCCGCTGCTTTATTGATACTTTCCTGCGCGCTCATGCCGCCACCTCCTGCCGGGAAAAGGGTACAAAAAATCCAGCCACCGCCAGCGCGTCACTCCGCGCGGCAATGCCCGGTTCCTCGATACTTTTATTCTGTTGAGAGTCTACGACAACATTGACACGTGCCTCGTGGCCAGTGCCTACATGATGCGAGTCAGATTGTCCGTCTCCGTCCCCGTCGTCTGAACCGCCGCCGTCGTCGCCGCCGGAGTCTGCACCCTGCTCGACATGGGCACGTACAGCCTCTCTGCGCACACGCACGCGAACCGGCGTAAAGCGCCGCAGCTGTGCGCGCGCAGCCTTCACAGCAGACCGCAGGAACGGCATCGGATCGGCCGCGGCGTCAAGGCCCGCCACGTCTTTGAACACGGGGGCGCTCCGCGAGGGAAGGACTAAGACGCGGCTCACGCGAGCGCTCACGGCCTTCCTGAACTCCACATTATTTTGGAGTTGCGCTTTCAACTTTTTTACGCTATAATTGTTCATATAAAAAACAACCTTCCTTCTATCGACCGCCATCAGGCCCGTGCCTGAGCGGTCTTTTTTTTGCTCACGCCAGCATACGCGGCGCGCCCCGGTCGTCGGCGATCATGTCGCGCGGTACGCCGATGCATGCAGATACGCCTAACAGCTCATCACTGGTCAAGTAGCGACTCCTATCCCCCCTCTCAAAATTCCTGTACCGTGCCGCGTCAATGCCCGCCTGCTCTGAGACCGCCTTCACTGAAATGTCGCGCCGCATACGTTCGAACCTTGCCACTGTCAACATTTTTCACTCACCTCTCTTTCGTACTTTTATACCATATATAGAGCAATTGCGCAAGAGTTTTCCACTAAATAAGGCACTCCATAAACCTCCCTTTCTGTGGTAACATGAGTAATCATACGGATCAAGGAGGTGAGTAATGGATAGTCGGGAAAATATAATCTTTATTAAATGTAGAGACTCAAGGCGCAACACAGGAATGTTTACAACTTGAAATGCACGTTCGGCTTCCCAGCAGCAACTGATTCATACAAAAAAGCGCCGGAACGCAGTCCATGAACAACATACATGGAAACGCTCCGACGCTTTGAAATCACTGCATGGCGGAGGGAAGAGGATTTGAACCCCCGAGGGGCGTGAACCCCTGGCTGATTTCGAGTCAGCTGCCTTCGACCACTCGGCCATCCCTCCGCAGACGAAGGGTATTATAGCACAACCCGAAGAGCTTGCCTAGTTGTTTCTGCCGTCGGGGAGCCGACCGAATTTGCGTGAAATTCTTCAAGGTAAATGCAACGCAACATCCGGTACCCCGTTGCATTAAATCTGAATTAAAAGAAGCTTGCATTTAGTCTGAATTGATGAAAGACCTTTCTTACGAGACAACAGATCTCGGAAAGGAGTTCATCATCATGAACAAACATTTGACTCTGGCTGAAAGAAAAGCCATTGAAAGCGCCCTCAACCGGCGAGAATCTCTCATACTATTTCTTGATAAAAAGCACTAATATAGTTTGCAGGGCGCTGCGAGGGAGTTCAGTCGCTCAGAAGGAGCTCGACTGCTGCGCAGCTCGCCTTATGAATCTTCCTCTCAGCGCCTCTGCGTTCGGTATTTTAATTGAGAAATAGTATCAGAAGTATTGCCTCAACAGTTCTGAAGTCGCCGAGTACGATCTCCAGAGAGATCAGAAAACATGCAGAGACTGTCTTCAAAGGCTGTTATGGCCGGACAGCAAACTGCTGCCTTCACCGGTATGACTGCTCCGTTACTTCCCTTTGTAACACCTCTCCGAAATGCCGTTCACTGTGTTTCCGGTGCTCAAGATGTAATACGATGTGTCCTGACTTTAAGGAGGAGGTCTGCCCGCAGCTTTCGGTTCCTCCGTATGTCTGTAACGGCTGCCCCAACCGTCACCGCTGCACTTTAAAAAAACGGATCTATTCTGCTAAATCTGCAAATGACTCTTACGAGAAAACTTTGCATGAGGCTCGTGAAGGCTTCAATATCTCCGATGCCGAGCTTGCAGATATTGATTCTTTTTTCTCTCCTCTCATCAAACAGGGGCAGTCTCTCTATCATATTATCCGTAATAATCGAGATACTGTTCCCTGTTCTGAAAGTACCGCCAGACGGCTCCTGCTTTCGGGTATTTTAGAGGCACGGAAAATAGACTTGCCCCGAGCTGTCCGTTTTAAGAAGAGAAAGGGAAAAAGAAATAACATGAAGGTGGATAAAAAATGTCGTGAAGGCCGTACCTACAATGATTTTCTCTCTTTTTCGGAGAAACATCCGGACATGCTTATTACCGAAATCGACAGTGTCGTTGGCACCGCAGGAGGAAAAGTTCTTCTGACTGTCATCTTAAGAAACTGCAACTTTATGCTGGCTTTTTTGAGAGATAAAAATACTGCTCAATCTGTTGAGCAGATTTTTACAATGCTCTTCACTCTTCTGGGCAGGAAACGCTATAAGTCCATGTTTCAGGTCCTTCTTGCTGACAACGGTACAGAGTTTTCCAATCCGACGGCTATCGAAAAAGGTCCGGACGGAGAAAGAAAATCATATATGTTCTATTGCAATCCACAAGCACCGCAGGAAAAAACGAAGGTTGAAAATAATCATACTCTCATTCGAAGGATCCTTCCCAAGGGAACAACTTTCGACAATTTATCCCAAACTGATATCAACCTGATGATGTCTCATATAAACTCATACGGGAGGAAAAAATTTAACGGAAAATCTCCTGCAGAGATCTTTATCAACCTGTATGGCGAGGACGTATTGCATTTACTCGGACTCGAACTTATTCCGCCACAGGATATCTGTTTAAAGCGGACTCTTCTCGCCGGTAAATAACGGCTCCTTTTTAATTTCTTGATTGCATTAACTCTGAACTGAAAATTTTGCTTTCAGTTGAGGATCACTTTTGTATGCACTTTTTTCGGACAATTTCCTCGTAACAGCTTTTCATCCCCTTGAATTTGTTCCGTTAGCGCAATCTTGATCGTTATTATGTGTTCGTAATGACTGCTTGCTGCTTTTGTCCTGTCAAAGTAAATGCAACCCCGTCGCATTTACTTTGACGAGGTTGCATTTACTCTGAAAATTTACCGACCGAATTTGCGGTTTTTCTCACGGCAGGCCTGAAAGAAATCCTGAAGGAGCGCGCGGCATTCCTGTTCCATTACGCCGGGGACGACCTGCAGACGATGAAAAAGGCGCGTGTCGCGCGTTAAATCGTAGAGGGTGCCGCAGGCGCCGGCTTTCGGATCGGTACAGCCATAGACGAGACGCGAAACGCGCGCCTGAACGAGCGCCCCGGCGCACATGGGACAGGGTTCGAGCGTCACGTAGAGGGAACAGCCGCTCAGGTTCCAAGCGCCCAGATTTTGTGCGGCGTTTCGCAGAGCGACTATCTCGGCATGCGCGGTGGGGTCATGTTCAACCCGGCGCCGATTGCGCCCCCTGCCGACGATCTCTCCGCAAGGATCCACCACGAGCGCGCCCACGGGGATGTCGCCTTCGCGCGCCGCCTGAAGCCCCAGTTCGAGGGCAAGGTTCATGTATTCCTGATCGCGTGTGAGCATGAGAGGTCTCCGTTCGCACAATGCAAAACAGGGGAGCTCCTCACGAAGCTCCCCTGGCTCTTCTCCAAGATGGCGCGCCATGCAGGATTCGAACCCACGACCTCCTGGTCCGTAGCCAGACGCTCTATCCAGCTGAGCTAATGGCGCGCAAAAAAACACCGCACGACTGAGGGCCTAAACAAAAAACTGGCGCGCCATGCAGGATTCGAACCCACGACCTTCTGGTCCGTAGCCAGACGCTCTATCCAGCTGGGCTAATGGCGCGCATCGTTATTTTTAAGATGGCGGAGAGAGAGGGATTTGAACCCTCGAACCCGAAACCGGGTTACACACTTAGCAGGCGTGCGCCTTCGGCCACTCGGCCATCTCTCCGGCCTCAATCGAACAGGTCACATTCTAACGCGGCGGACCACTCCTGTCAAGCGGAAAATCGCCTCCTGTCGGAAAATGCCGAACTGAAGAAATCCTTTTCCTCCCGCTCAATCCGACCCGGTGCAAGCCGCTATGGATGGCTCCGTTTTCCGTTTTCTGCGGCAGGAGCGATTTTTGGCGGCGCCCTCTTTTTTCGCTTCATGGGCCTCCAGCCCTTCGAACCTGACGTCCGCCCGCCGATACAAGCGGCACCCCTGCGCGCGCAGGATCTTCCACAGCTGCTTCAGCACCGGCAGCGAAACGCTGTCGGCAACGCGCAGATTCGGCAAATACGCTTGCCAAAGGCACTCGCGATGGCGGTCCATAAACTTGTCGGCCGCCTCGGGAACGCTGCCTGCGAAACGCACTTCGACGCAGATTTGCTTCCTTGCGTGCCACAGGTGGATTACCGCGGCTTTTTCGTCGCCCGCCTCGAAAACCGGAAGGCTGTTGTAATCGATAACGTTACCGGACGTCTTTTTCGCCGTCCCCTTTGCGCTCTTCCGGATCGGCTTCTTGGGATCGTTCTTATGGGCGAAATCGTGCAGCACCTGTATCCTTTCGGCGTCGGGCAACCTCTGCGCCGCGTCGTGAAGGATCTGGTACAGCCGGGCGGTCGTGCGGCAGTCGGCCTCGGCCCGATGAAAAGTCTGCGCGTCGATCACAAAATGCTCCGCCAGCGCTTTCAAGTTGTAATGTCCGGTCCCCAGCGCCGGAAAGAGCGCTTGAGCCCAGTAGAAAGTATCTACGTACACGTTTTCAAGCCGGGCGTGATAAAGCTCCTGACAAAAGTGATCGATAATGGGAAGATCGTTTTCCGCCACCGCATGCCCGACAATCACGCTATCGCCGATGAAATCGCGGAGCGAGCCGATCACCTCACGGGGAAGCGGCGCACGGCGCACCATGTCGGTGGTAATGCCGGTCAGATCGGAGACGTAACGAGACACCCGCGCCACCCGCGGGCGCACAAGGGAGCTGTACGCGTCAAGGCACTGCCCGTCAGGAGCGAAGCGGACCGCGGAAATTTCGATCGGACAAAACCGGACGTAGCCTTGAGATTCGACGTCGAGCACCACGTAGCCCTTCTCCGCCGGAAGAAAAATATCCGCCTCTCTGTTCATTTCCGCTCCCCCTCCCCCGTTCACAATTTATTATTCTATAACCGAAACGCCGTTCTGTGAACCGCTGTATGCGAGATTGCAGCAAAATTCAGAGCGATCTTATACCGGGCCTTGTAAAAAAACGTTATAGTACCCCGACCGCGAGAGGCAGAATGAACGCCGCCGCCACCCACCGTACGGTCCATCGCAGGAGAACGCTCCTTTCAACGCAGAGGGCGCTATCCACAAAGGATGCTCGTCGAATGTATCTGCAAAAAAAATAGATCGAGCCTTCGCTATCGCAAAGAGCGAGCCGTTCGCCTGCCGATTCCGCTCTTGAATGCCCGCATATGATAAAGAAGCAAACAAGAAAATAGCAGAAGGCCTCGCTATTCCGCGACGTTCGGAGGCCGGAAGTAGAGAGACGTTCATATTTCTGTGCTATATTGAAAAAGCTAACGGGCAACGCCCGATTGAACAAAATCGAGGCTCGAGGAGGAATAGGATGATTTTAGAAACAGAAAGACTGGTACTTCGTCCTATGGTGTCAAGGTTTATAGGATCATACTGGGCGGTCGGAAGGTCGGCGGCATGGTGATCACGGTGGACGGAAAACGCGGCGGTCTGGACCTGCTGTTCGTTTCGCCGCACCTCCACAGCGGGGGCATCGGTTATGCCGCGTGGTGCGCGGTAGAGCGGCGGCACCCGCAAGTGGCCCTCTGGGAGACCGTCACGCCCTCTTTCGAGAGACGAAATATCCATTTCTACGTCAACCAGTGCGGCTTCCATATCGTGGAGTTTTACAACAGCCATCATCCCGATCCCAACACCCCGGATTCGGAGGAAGAGACGGACGGGCAGTTTCCGGACGGGAGGTTTCGTTTTGAGAAGAGGATGTAAAAAGACACATCGGTATCATTATGGGAGGAGCAGTCATGAAAATAGAGATCGGAAAAAATTTTCCCCAGTATTTCAAGCCCTCGTATCCAGAGGAATTCGAACTGTTTTCACACTTTGAAACGACCGCGGGGATACCAACGGTTTTGTTTGCCATCACCACATGGAAGGGAAATGGAAAGCCGAATGTCTGCTTTCATTCGTGGAGCTGCTTTCACGGAGATAAGACCGCTTTTTTCGCCGTGATGGGGAATGTGTACCAGCACACGCATACCTATGCAAACATCCAAAGGGATCAATGCTTTTGCATCGATTTTCTGCCGATAAGCTCCTATGACAGATTGATAGATACCATTAACCACAATGACTTGGAAACGGATGAATTTGCCGTAGGAGATTTCACGCTTTCCCATGCGAAAACGATCCGCGCGCCGGTCATTCAAGAGGCATTCATAAATATGGAATGTACTTTGAAAGAAACGCGGAATTTAAGCGGTGCGGGGATCACCTCAATGATTGTCGGTCAGGTACAGCATATCTCCGTGGAAGAGGAATATGCGCAGGGCTATGAGCGACGATACGGCAGAGAGGGGTTTATGATGCTGATACCGGCGCCGCAAGATCTTATTACCGGGGCCGCCGGTCGATCCGCGATCGCCACTGTAAATATCGAGAAATGCGACTGACAGCACAGGAGCAGTCACCAGACAAGCCGGACCTCCAGGAGGTGCGTAGCTGTGAGGGATACGATCGCATACTGCGGGTTGGACTGCGAAAAGTGCAACGCATATCTTGCAGCACTCAATGACAATCAGGCGTTGCGTAAAAAAACGGCAAAAATCATGGGCCGAGTTGAATAATGCTCCCATTTTGCCTGAACATATCAACTGTCAAGGCTGCCGCGTTAAAGGGGTTAAAACACTACACAACTTTGTCGGCAGGGTGGACTTACCGGAGTGATGCTCCAACTCTCCGGCGTAGTGCGCAAGTGCCAGATGAGGGCGGCAAAAATTTTACGCTTCTATTACTCCTTTACCTCATATAACCTAATATTCCCGATTTGACGCAGAGACCAGCAGAAGGAATACAAAGACGCCAAAGACCATGTTGGAATTGAACGGTATTTTGGACTCTGCAAGCAGAAGAGATTTGTGCTGGGAGTGTTCCGCAACCAACTGACTTGCCGAGACGATACTGAGCTTTCTTGTCCTGTCTGTTACCACGATGAACGTTGACACATTGATAAAAGTTTTTCTCTTGAGAAGCTCCAGCCGCAGATTTTTGCTCTTATTTTCGACTTGGCGCCAAGGCGCAGGCTCATTCAGAGAACCTTCTGTACCTCTGACCGTTTGAGGGGCTTTTTATTGAGCTAATATCATACAAATTCCAGCTTAACAAATCATGTTATAATAAAGTATTTCAAATGAAAGGGGATAAGCGCGTGGAAAACGTCATCGCCGAACGTATCAAAAAAGCGAAGCTGACCAGAGCGCAAGTAAAGATCGCCGAATATATCATCGCCAATCCGGAACTCGCCGGCCGCAGCTCGTCGCTGGAAGTGGCTCGCGCTGCCGGCGTCAGCGACGTATCGGTGACACGTTTTGCGCGCGCGATTGGATACCCAGGCTTTACCGAACTGAAAAACGACATCTACGATCGCATGGTCGAGCGCGCTACCCAGGGCGTCAGCCGCCTGTCGTTGGACGAACGTCTTGAGGCGAATCGGGCTAAATTCGGCAGCGATGTCTCTCGTGAGGAATTTCTGAAAATACAGACGTATAACCTCGAGAGAACAATCATGCAGAATTCCGAGGAACTGTATGACAAGTTTGCGAACGTGATCCTGAATGCGGATATATGTTTCGTTGCCGGTTTCCGCGGCTGCTATGGCACCGTGCATCATTTCTCGTGGATTTTAAGCATCCTTACCGGCCGTATCTGCCGAATCATCGACGAGAGCGTCGGCGGCATCGACCAGATGCAGCGGACGACCGAGCGCGACTGTGCCGTGTTCTTTTCGGCCAGCCGCTATTACAAAAGCGATCTGCGTCTGGCCCGCCTGGCAAAAAGTCACGGCGCAGCTGTCTGTCTGATCACTGACAGTATCCTTTCGCCGCTGGCCTCGTGCGCCGACGTCGTGCTGACAGCCGAGGTTCGGCAGGCAAGCTTTTTCAACTCAACCACGGCGATGAACGCCGTTGCCGAATATCTGCTCATGCTGCTTACGCCCTGCTGTCTCGACCGCTACCGGGCGCACGTACGCGAGCGCGACGAGTATACCAAGGATCTGCTGATATGACACAGAAACGCAAAAAGCGGAAGAAACTCTTTCGGGAGTCTCTTCCGCTTTTTTCTGCACAGTAGGTTAGGCTTTCAGGTACTGTTTATTGACGAGACAGCGCGGGACGACCTCCTCACCGCGTTCAAGACGCTCAATGTTGTCGAAGATGCAGGCGGCCATGTTGACGATATTATCCTCGGTGTTGCCGCCGACATGCGGCGTGAGCAGGATGTGAGGTTCCGAGAAGATCGGGTGATCCGACGGCAGCGGCTCGCCCTCCACGGTGTCGAGGGCCGCACCCCAAATGCGGCGTTCACGGACGGCGGCAAGCAGTGCATCCGTATCGACGATGCCGCCACGAGCAGTGTTGACGAGCAGGGCGTTGGGCCTCATCATAGCGATGGCCTTCGCGTCGATCATGTTGCGGGTGCTATCAAGCAATGGCATGTGCAGGCTGATGATGTCGGAGGTCGCGAGAAGCTCTTTAAACGGCAGGAACGTGACGTTCAATTCGCGCTCGACTTCCTCGGGAAGACGGAAGACGTCGTAATAAACCACCTCTGCTCCGAAGCCCTGGAGGATTTTCGTCAGCTTGCGGCCAATAGCTCCCATGCCGACGATGCCGACGCGGCGGCCGTTGATCATCCACGAGTCGGCGATCAGGTAGCTGCCAAGCAGTTTTTCATGTTTGGCGTCGTCAATGTGCTGCAAAAAGTGACGGAATGCTGCGAGAATGAGTAGCGTCGCCATCTCGGCGACGGGCTGCGCGTTCATGCCTGCCGTGATCGCCACGCGGATACCGCGTTCGCCGGCTGCCTTGACATCAACGTCGTTATAGCCGACGCCCCAGCGGTGCAGCATGCGGGCATTTTTCAGGCCAGCGATATGCTCCGCGTCCATGGCGGGGCCACGCAAAACGATATAGGCTGCATCGTTGTGCTTTTCGAGGTCCTCGTAGGTAGAACCAAACGCCAGTTCATATCTGCCCGCGCTTTTTTCCTTAAAGTATTCGACACCCTTGGGCGCGAACGCGCCAAACATCAGGATCTTGTTCATAAGAAAAGCAGTCCTTTCTTTATTAAAGCCTTCCGGCGACCTGCTCCATCAGCTCGCGCGAGGGCTTTTTCATGTCGAGCCTCGAGGTCTCAATAATCAGCTTGTACAGGTCCACGCCCTTTTCGGCGGCAACTTCTTTGAACAGGGGGATGTAGTGCGAGTGGCAGCCGGAGTAACCGAGTACGACGTCCAGCGGCATGGCCGGCGCGCGGTAACCGTAAG
This sequence comes from Pyramidobacter sp. YE332, assembly GCF_033060595.1. NCBI lineage: Bacteria > Thermotogati > Synergistota > Synergistia > Synergistales > Dethiosulfovibrionaceae > Pyramidobacter > Pyramidobacter sp. YE332. Next base: position 1,460,417 of record NZ_CP133038.1, read on the forward strand.
GCTTCATCGCGGGGGCGAGTTCGTTGTCGATAAAACGGAACAGCCCGTACATATCGATGCCCGTCTTGTAACCGGCACGGTCGAGCGCAGCGACGGCCGTCTCGGTAGCAATGTTGCCGGCGCTGCGGGCCATGCCCATAAGGCCGCAGTCGATGATCTGCGCACCGTTTTCGGCAGCCGCGACGGCGTTGGCAACGGCGCAGCCAAGGTTGGCGTGCCCGTGGAAACCAACGGGGATCTTCACGGCTTGCGAAACAGCCTTCGTGTAAGCCGCCGCCTGAGCGGGCAACATCATGCCAGCGGAATCCATGATGATGAGCACATCAACGCCAGCCTTTTCGAGCAGCTGCGCCTCGGTAGCCAGCGCCTCAGGCGTAAGCACGTAGGCCTTCATCATCGCGAAGAACGCCTTCATGCCCGCGGCTTTGACCATTCTCACGGCGTTCACGGCCTTTTCGCCGTCGCCAGCGTTGATGCCGACGCGCAGAAACTTCAATCCGGCCTTCGCCGCTTTGGCGACGAGCCCTTCAGTCGCGTTTGTCGCGCCGAGGAACATGCCGACTTCGGTCTTGTCCACGAACGGCTTTGCCAGTTCGAGATACTCGTCGTCCGTGCAGGGCGCTTTGACGCCCTTGTCGTACGCTCCCATGCCGGCGCAGTTGCCCATCTCGACGATCATCACGCCGTTTTCGGTCAGGCCTTTCAGCATGAGCGTGGTCAGTTCGGCAGAGAAACCGGCGCCCACGACGTTGCCGCCGTCGCGCAATGTGCAGTCCATAATTTTCATGTGTTAAGATCTTCCTTTCTTGATCTTGATCCGAAAGATTTTTATAAAGCAGGCTCGCGAAGAAAACCGCTGTTCCATGTCCGGCAAAACGTCAGTTTTTCTTGATGAACTTCTCGCCGATGACGAGCAGAATCACGGTCAGGATGCCGCCGATGGCGACGGGATACCAGATCGACTGAACGGTGAGAATCGGCACGATCGCCACGAGCGTCGAAGTGACGGGCGTGAAGCAGCTCATCGCGACGCCGAAGCCTTCCCACGCCGGCGAGTTGCGCGTGTCGGGGTCGGTGCAGCGAGCTAAAGCCAGACCGCTGGGGGCCGAGCCGGTGCCCTGACCAAAGAAGAGCAGCCCCGTCTCAAGCCAGTTGTCCTTGAACCAGCGCTTGGTCAGGAAGACGCAGATAAAAATCATCAATACAATGATCGCGAGCATATGAATCAAAATGGGAACAAGGAACGACGCGACCATTTTCAGGTTAAGCGTGGCAGTCGCCGCGCAGATGCAGATTTCCAAAGCGACGCCCGAAATGTTGCCGATCGCCTTTTTGTCAGCGTAACCGTCGATACGCAGCTTGCACATCAGAGTCCAGATGATGAGCGCGCCGACGATGCCATAAAGGAACACGGGGATGTTCTTCGCGCCGGGGACGTAGGTTTTCAGTGTCGTAAAGAGCACCGTGCCCAGCCAAATGCTGACAAGTACCAGCGCCAGCTGAAGCGCCAGGCCGTTGAGCGCGTCGCTCGCCACCGTGGCGCTGCCAAGCGATTTCTGCTTTTCAACAGGAATGGGACCGCTAACGACATCAATCTTGCCCGTTGCGCCTTTTTCAAGGCTTGTCGCGTAGCCCTTACGCACGCCCCAGTTGACGATCGTCATGCCGACGACCATAGCGACGATCAGACCGAGTGTGGCCATGATGATGCCAAGGTCGAGCATTCCCCGCTGAGCTTCGCCAAGCGACTCAAACAGCTTTCCGGCAGAAGCCGCAGCGCCGTGGCCGCCCCAGTAGGTATATGCGGCCATCAGGCCCCATCCCTTGGGCATCATCGGCCAGAAAACGCTCAGGGCCATGCCGACGAGTGTGCCGACGAACATCTGCGAAAAGTATGTCAGACCGTCGACGACAACGGAACCGACGAACTGCTTGATGCGGCTTTTTTCAATCTTTGTGCCGAAGATAATACACGTCAGCACGACGGTGATCATTGGCGTGGGCATTCCCGAGAACCCCTTCGGGATCTCCATCCAGCCGAGCACCTGCGGCCCAACAATGAGCGCTACCACGCCGCCGATCAGACCGGCGGGAAGGAACAGCTTCTGCAAAGGTTTCACCAGCTCGCGCAGCGCTAGACCAACCAGTAAAAACAGAGCCAATACCGATAAATCATTAATAACGGCACTCATAAGATTTCCTCCCTTACAGATTTGTTGTTATTACGACATATATTATATTAATGTCGTAACAACTTCAATAATGATAATCGAATGAAATAACTCCGTCAAGGAAGTTTTTTAATGTATACATTATACTTTAATGATGCTCCAGCGCTCATTTTGCGGATAAAGTAAACAGCGTCTGCTGCGCAATGAAGATACGCACGGCAGACGCTGTTCTGCTTTTTTGAAAAAACTTTTATCGTTTCGCGCTCGCTCGCCAGATGTTCTGCTTCCGCGCGGCGGCGATGAGTTCGTCGCGGAAGTCGGGATGGGCGATCGAGATCAGACGCTCGGCACGTTCCCACGCGGAAGCTCCGGCCAGGTTGACGGCGCCGTATTCGGTGACGATGAAGTAAGCCTGGCTTCTGGGGTCGGTGACGATGTCGCCGCAGAAGTGCGGCACGATACGCGACCTGCGCTCGCCGGTTTGGGTCATGAACGACGAGGTCATGCAGATGAAGGCCGCTCCCCCGCTCGACATTGCGGCTCCCGTAAGGTAGTCGAGCTGTCCGCCGGTGCCGCTGATGTGGCGCAGGCCGGCGGACTCGGCGCCTACCTGGCCGTAGAGGTCGGCTGAGATACAGCTGTTGATGGAGATCATCCGGTCGTTGCGGGCGATCACGGCAGGATCGTTGATGAACTCAAGCGGCTCGACGACGACGCCGGGATTGCGGTCGACCCAGTCATACAGCCTCTGCGTGCCGAGGATGATGCCAGCCACGCCTTTGCCGCGCTGAAAACTTTTGCGGCGATTGGTCAGCTTGCCGGCTTCGTACAGGTCGAGGTAGGCGTCGCCGCACAGTTCGGTGTGCATACCGAGGTCTTTCAGGCCGGACTTTGCGATGAGCGAGCCGACGGCGTTCGGCATGCCGCCGATGCCAAGCTGAAGCGTGGCGCCGTCTTGGATATATTTCGCGATGTGAGCGGCAATTCTTTCGTCTTCGACCGTTGGAACGGGAGCGGGCAGTTGCGGCAAAGGGCCGTGCGGCCCTTCGACAACAAAGTCGGCCTCGCTGATGTGGACGCTCTCGCCGAAGCCGCCGTAGACGACGGGCAACGACTCGTTCACTTCGAGGATGACGACGTCGGCCTTTTCAAGGATGGGACGTCCCACGCCGGCGGCGCACGAGAGGTTGAAATATCCGTGCTTGTCCATCGGCGCAACGCTCATCATGGCGACGTTGACGGTCAAAAACTCACGGTAGTACCAGGCGAGGTTGCGGAAGACCATGGGGATGTAGCTGCACAGTCCGCGGTCGCACAACCTGCGCTCGTAACCGGAGCAGTGCCAGCTGTTGTAGGTGAAGTGTTCGCGCGCAGGGTCGCTTTCGGCGGTGCGCAGCGGCCCGAAGATGAGGTTGCCGCGGATCTTCACATCCGTCAGTTCCTCGCGACGAGCGGCAAGGGCGGCGTCGCACAGCGCGGGGAAGCCGACGTTGGTGGTGTAGTCCACCCAGTCGCCGCTTTTGACGATCGACACGGCCTGCTGCGGCGTACGCAGTTTTGCCCGGTACTCGTCGAAAACGTTCATCATGCTTTCGCGGCGGCGAGGTTCAGCCCGGCTTCGAGACAACGCAGGTTATCCTCGAAGAATTTCGGTTTGACGCAGCCTCGAAGCGCCTGCGTCCAGTCGGCTCCGTCCACGCCGATGGCGGAAATCAGCGCGCCCAGCAACACGACGTTCATGCCGCGGGGCATGCCGAGGTCGGAGGCAATCTTCACGGCGTCGATGGCGAGGGTGTCGGCACGCTTTTTCAGCTCGTCGACGATGCCGTCGGGATACTCGCACTCGCCGCTGAGGACGGGCAACGGGGGCATCCGATACGTGTTGACGATGACTTTGCCGCCGGGCTTGAGGAACGGCAGGCAGCGCATCGCCTCCATCGTCTCGAAGGAAACGAGCACGTCGGCTTCGCCCTGGCCGATGAGGGGCGACCAAACCTTTTGACCGTAGCGCACCTGCGTGGTGACGGAACCGCCGCGCTGGCTCATGCCGTGGACTTCGCTCATCTTCACGTCGTAGCCGGCGTCGATGAGGCCGGTGGTGAGCACTTTGCTGGCGAGGATGGTCCCCTGTCCGCCGACGCCGACGAGGATAACGCTTTGGGTATCGGGCCTTTTCATGCTTTTTTCGCTCCTTTCACGATGGCCTGCTGGGGGCAGACCTGCGCGCAGACGGTGCAGCCGACGCACTGCATGGGATCGATGGCGGCCTTTCTCTCGCACGTGTCGAACGAGAGCGCGGGGCAGCCGGTGGACAAGCATTTCTTGCAGCCGATGCACTTTTTTCGGTCGATCGTGCACTGCGCCGGCGTCATGCGGAACTCGCGACGATCCTCGGCGGACAGGCGCTTGAGCACGCACGGCCAGCGCGTGATGAGCACGACGGGGCCTTCGCGCACTTCCGTATAGGCCCAGTCGAGGGCCTTCTTCATCTCGTCGAGGTGGAGCGGGTTGACGGTGCGCACGCGCTCGAGCCCGAGGGCGCGGACGATCGTCCCGACGTCCATGATGGTGGCCGGCTCGCCCTTGAGCGTGTAGCCGGTGCCGGGATTCTCCTGATGCCCGGTCATGCCGGTGATGCGGTTGTCGAGGACGCAGCAGATCAGGTGCGAGTCGTTGTAGATGACTTCCTCCAGCGCGTTGATGCCAGTGTGGAAGAACGTGGAATCGCCCATGCAGGCAACGACGGTCTTGTCCTGGCCGCTGAGGGCGAACGCCTTGCTGAGTCCGTGGCCGACGGAGAACGCGGAACCCATGCAGTTGGCCAGGTCCTTGGCGTTGAGCGGCTCGTTGCCGCTGAGGGCGTAACAACCGATGTCGCCGACGATGACGGTGTCCTTGCGCTTGGCCGCCTCGTAAAAAAAGCCGCGGTGCGGACAGCCGGCGCAGAGCGCGGGCGGACGGGGAACGACGAGCTTGGGATCGCCCTGTACGCCGCGCGCTTCTTCGCCGAGCAGCGCCTTGCGGATAATGTTGGGGTTCAGTTCGTCGATGGCGGGGATCTTCTCCTTGCCGATGCAGTCGATACCGGCCGCCTTGATCTGGTTTTCCATGTACGGGTCGAGCTCCTCGATCACGTACATCGTCTCGACGCGGGCGCGAAACTCGCGGATCAGGTCGATGGGCAGCGGGTTGGTGAGTCCCAGCTTGAGGTACGATACGGCGTCGCCGAACACCTCTTTGGCGTACTGATACGAGACGCCGCTGGTGACGATGCCGACTTTCCTGCTGCCGCTGTACTCGGCGCGGTTGTACTTGCAGTCGTTGGACAGCGCCAGCAGCCTGCGGTCACGCTCGGGCATCTTCAGGCGGTTGCGTTTGGCCGCGATCGGCACGTCGTCGAACTTGGCGCGGTTCTTGACATAGGGGATGGCGGCGAAGGGATACCGTTCCCCCGGCTCGACCAACGACTTTGAGTGGCACACGCGCGTGGTCATGCGGAACATCACCGGCGTGTCGAACCGCTCGCTCAGGTCGAAGGCGTCGCGGAACATGTCCTTGGCCTCCTGCGAGTCGGACGGCTCCAGCATGGGAATCTTGATGAACGGTGCGTAATTGCGGTTGTCCTGCTCGTTCTGCGAACTGTGCATGCCCGGATCGTCGGCGGTGACGAAGACCATGCCGCCCGAGACACCCATGTAGGCGAACGTGAAGATCGGGTCGGCCGCCACGTTCAGTCCCACGTGCTTCATCGCCGCCATCGAACGCACGCCTCCCATCGACGCGCCGATGGCCGCTTCCATGGCCACCTTTTCGTTGGGCGCCCACTCCGCGACGATTTCCTTGTACGTTCCCACGTTCTCCAGGATCTCCGTGCTCGGAGTGCCCGGATACGCCGAAGCGAACGCCACGCCGGCTTCCCATGCCCCGCGCGCGACGGCCTCGTTGCCCGACATCAGCTGCTTTGTCACTTGAATCCCCCCGTTTGTTTTTTGCGAATATATTATTTTTGATGTTATTTGTATTTTATAAAAAAGCTTGAAAAAATGGAAATACTTTTCTATAATGGCGCTATAAGAAAAACAAATAACCACGGCACAAAGGGGGATCGTGGTGACGATCACGCAGATCCTGTACGCGCTGGCGGTGGAACAGCACTTGAACTTCTCGGCGGCATCGCGGGCACTGTTCGTGTCACAGCCGGCGCTGTCGCTTCAGATCAAGGCGCTGGAATCGGAGCTGGGCTGCAGGCTGTTCGAGCGCACCACACGTGGCGTAACGCTGACGGCGAGCGGGCGCGCCTTCTGCGAGGCTGCCCGGCCGCTCGCCGTCGCATGGGCGGACTTCAAATCGCACATCAGCGGGACGACGGTGGCGCGCGTCCTGCGCATCGGCCTTGGGGCGCGCGTGTATTCCAACCGACTGTTCAGAAAGATTGTCGCGTTTCTCGACAACCACCCCGAGATCGAAGTGTCGTTCGTTACCGAAGCAGGCCGCGACTTTTTGAGCGACCTGCGCGAGGGAGCCCTCGACCTGGCGCTCGACCGTTTACCGCCGCCGTCGCTGCTCGACGGTGCGGAACAGTTCGCAAGCTGGACGCTGATCGAGGAGCCGCAGTGCATTTTGCTCCCCCGAAGCGATCCTCGCGCGCAAAAAAATGAATTCCGCTTTTCCGAACTGGAGGATTGCGCCATCATCACCAGTCTGGAAAACACGATAGAAGACCGCACGCTGCACTATCTGTGCAGGAAGCACGGCTTCACGCTCAACCGCCTCTACCGCTCCGACAGCATGAAGACGAACATGGACCTGCTGAGGAGCGGCAAGGGCGTAATCATTGGCCCAAAATCGTTCGCCAGCTATTTCGGCGTGGCGGCTGTGCCTCTGTCGCCGTCGACGACCGCGTCGCTGGATTTTATCTGCCTGAAGAAAAACGCCGACCGGCCGGAAGTTTCGACGCTGCGAAGATATCTGCAGAAGCTGTGCGCGGTCCGATGAGCCCGGGAACGTTTCCGACGCCGGTTCTCGCGGAACATCGGGGCCGGGAAACAAAAAGACGGTGCGGCGCTGCGCGGTTCCCCTGCCGTCGTCACCCCCCAACGCACGAATTGAAGCGGGCAGGACGAGAAATATCCTGCCTCCCGCGCATGAGAAACAAGACCGCAGAGCTTTGGCGAGATTCAATCGTTCTCCGCTGATACCGGCACTGACAAGTATTTCTCCAGACAACAAAAAAATCGCGAAGCCCTCATTTTACAGGCTTCGCGATTTATTTTGATTCATTGATTTTCTCGTTATGGCGGAGGCGTGTGCGAATCGAACACACCAAGGACGATCAGAATCGCCCCTCACGCGGGTTTGAGGCCCGGGGCAGCCACCGGACTGCATCCGCCTCCGCAACGTGGAGTATTTTACTCTATTCTCCCTCTTTAGGCAAGCCGCTTTTTTACAGAATGTCGTTGTTCAGTGATAAAGTCACCCATAACTGTTCCAAGAAAATGTCACTCTGAGATAATACCGTTCATGAAACAGGAGCGAATGACATTGTCACAAAAGGAACTGGATCGTATCAGGATTATCGGAGCGCTTGTCGACGGACGCATGACGAACAGGGAGGCGGCGGAGAAGCTGGGGCTCTGTCAACGGCAAATCATCAGGATCAAAAAGAGGTTCGTCGTTCAAGGGGCGGCGGGGCTTGTTCACGGCAACCGCGGCAGAACGTCTCGGCGCAGGATCGGAGATGAGGTTCGGGAGTCGGTGCTGAAGGCGTATGAGGAGGTCTATTACGATTTCAACTTCTCTCACTTTGCGGAATGCCTGAACGAACGGGAGGGGATCGGGATCAGTCGTTCGAGTGTCGTCCGCATTCTGAAGGACGAGGGGATCAGGAGCAAGAAGAGTGTGCGGCGGCGGCCGAAGCTTCACCGTTCCCGACCGCGGAAGGTGGCCGCGGGGATGTTGTGGCAGACTGACGCCACGTCGTTTGAATGGTTTGGCAGGGGGAACGGGCGTGCGACGCTGCACGCTTATATTGACGATGCGACGGGGATCGTGACTGGCGCCTGTTTCACTGAGAACGAATGTATGGCGGGCTATGTCGCCGCGCTGGGGATGGGGATCGAGGGGTATGGGCTGCCGATGGCGATTTACAGCGACCGGCATACGATTTTCCGCTCTCCAAAGGCACGGGCGCAGGATGATGAGGATCGGATCGAAGGGAATGAAAAAAATGAAGGGAATGGAAGGAATGAAGGGAATGGAAGGGAATGAAGAAAATGAAGGGAATGAGGCGGGGAAGGAGGAGCCGTTAAGTTGTTTCGGACGGGGGCTGAAGGATCTTGGGATCGGGCAGATCTTTGCCTTGACGCCGGAGGCGAAGGGGCGTGTCGAACGTCTTTGGAACACGATGCAGGACAGGCTGCCGGGGAGCTGAGGCTGCTTGGCGTCTCGGATATCACGGCGGCCAACGAGGTTTTGCCCAAGCTCATCGCCAGGCACAATCGGAAGTTTGCCGTCACGCCGGCTGAGGGAGAGGACGTTTATGTGAAGCCGGAAGGAAAAGTCGATTTGGATTTTCTCTTTGCGCGTCGCGAATCTCGCAGGACGGATCACGGCGGCATGATCTCCTACGGAGGTCGTCGGTACGTTCCGGCGGCGGACGATTGCCTCGGGATGGCCAAAACGACGGTTGAGGTGCGTGAAACGTCGACCGGGCGGATCTGGGGTGTTTCCAAGGGCAGACGGATCGAGATGAAGGAGGTTGAAAGTCAAAAACGAGTCAACTCCGATGAGGCATCGGCAAAGAAACGGAAAAGCGGGCTTGTGAAAGCGCACAAGCCCGCTCCGGACCACCCTTGGCGGCATGGCGTCGTCAAAAGGCAGGGATATCATAGCACATGTCGGGATAAACGTACGTTCGCGTAGACGTTGTTATGGCGGCACGATGGGGAGTTCTTTCGAGGTGTCTTGCTGTGATGGGAGTGTGAGGGGGTGACTTTTTCAATGAGCAGTTATGGTGACATTTTTATTGGCTATTGACAGCCGCTTTTTTACAGAACTCCGGACGTTTTTGCGCGGCGGATTTCAAACGGCCCGGCGGCTTACATGCCGCGCAGGCGTTTCAGTTCCTCGTAGGCGCCCTGGATCTGTTCGAATTTCTGCGCCGCCAGGCGCGTGAATTCGGGGTCGTTCAAACCGGCGAACTTGTCGGGATGATATTTGGAGATGAGTTCCCGATAACGCGCGCGGATCTCGTCGTCGCCGGCGCTGCGCGGCAGGCCGAAAACTTCGTAAGGCGAACGCGGAGCGCCGCCCGGCGCGGCGGGATCCGCAAAGCCGCGCCCGCTTTCCCCGCCGCGCGGCCAGTCGCGCCGCGGACCGCCGCCGCTTCCCATGCGGCGGAACAGGTCGGCGAAAAAAGAACGCATCAAAGCCAGAAAGAGCAGCGGCACGATGAGGCGCTGAACGATCTTAAACAGGAATCCCATTTTGCCCTTTCGGCTTAATCCGCCCTGCCCAGCAGCTCGAAGAATTTGCCCACAAGCGTCGAAATGCGCGCGGCGGCGCGCCCCATCTCGGAGAGCACCTCTTCTTCCGACAGCCTGACGGGACGCATGCCCGCCGCCAGGTTGGCGACGCAGGAGACGCCGCAGACTTCCATGCCCATGTGGTTGGCGACGATCACCTCATGCACGGTGGACATGCCGACGAGGTCGGCGCCCATGGCGCGGGCCATGCGGATCTCGGCCGGCGTCTCGTACGAAGGGCCGGCCAGGCCGATGTAGACGCCGCGGCGCGTCAGCAGCCCCAGCGATTTGGCGGACTCTTCCAGCAGGGCGACGAGGCGGCGGCTGTAAGGCTCGCTCATGTCGGGGAAACGCGCTCCCCACTCGGGATCGTTGGCGCCTCTCAGCGGATTCATGCCGGTCAGGTTGATATGGTCGGTGATCAGGGCGATGTCGCCGTTGGCGTACTCGTAATTGATGCCGCCGGACGCGTTGGTCACGAGCAGCGTTTTGACGCCCCACTGGCCGAAGACGCGGATCGGGAAGGTCGTCTCCTGCGGCGTGTAGCCTTCGTAGCAGTGCAGGCGTCCCTGCATGACCACCACCGGCACGCCCGACAGGACCCCGCAGACGAGGCGCCCGGCGTGCCCCGGCGCGGTCGATGTCTTCCAGTGCGGGATCTCCGCGTAGGGAATGACGACGGGGTCTTTCACGGCTTCGGCCAGCATGCCCAGCCCGGAGCCGAGGATTAGCGCCGCCCGGGGGACGCGGCCCGCTTTCGCTTTGATCGCTTCCAGCGCTTCCGTCACCTGGCGGGCGTATTCTTTCATGTCCATAGGGATTCTTCCTTTCTTGCGCTCGGCGTCCGTCAGGCCCGAGGATGGGCGCGGTCGTACACGTCGCGCAGTTCGAGATCGAAATGCAGATATTTCTCCGTCGTGGCGATGGAGCTGTGCCCCAAAAACTCCTGCAGGGTCCTCAGGTCCATGCCGCGGCGCAGCAGATGCGTGGCGATGGAATGGCGCAGCACGTGAGGAAAGAGGCGCTCCTCGGGAACGGAGGCCATCTTGCCGCGCTTCTGCACGATCCGCCACAGGTCGACCCGGCTCAGCGGCTCCCGACGCGAAGAGAGGAACAGCATCTTCTCCGTCTCGTCGCCGTCGAGAAACTCCTGCCGCTTCTGCAGATAGACCTGAAACTGTCTTTTCAGATCTTCGGCAAAGGGGACCTGCCGTTCTTTGCTCCCCTTGCCGAGGACGATCAGATTCTTGTCGTCGAGATTCAGCGAGCCGACTTTCAGCCCGCACAGCTCGCTGGCGCGGATGCCGCAGTTGGCCAGCGTTTCCAGAGCGGTGCGGTCGCGGCAGTCGTAATAACTGGGACCGTCGCAGGCGTTGAGGATGCGCTGGATCTCCCCCTCGGTGAGGATCTTGGGGAGCTTCTTCGACTTCGCCGGCAGCACCGGGATCCACGTACCCATCGGCAGGTCGCCGTTGAGGACGCGAAACTTCACCCAACTCCTCAGGCCGGCCACGATCAGCTGGATCGAGGAGCTGGCGCGTCCCTGGCTCTTCAGCGCACGGATAAAGCTGGAGAGAGCTTCCTGAGCGACGTCGAGCGGGTCCAGCCCCGCCTCTTCGCAGTAGGCGCGCCAGAGCTCCAGACCGCGGCGATACGTTTCCGCCGTGTTTTTGCTCTGCCCGCGCTCCAGCAAGATATAATCCTCAAAAGCGGCGCGCGACGTTTCGAAGGATACGGGCATACTCGTTCGCCTCCAGATAAAAATAAGGAACGGCTTGCGCCGTTCCCTATCATACCATTTTTTATGGGAAATTACCTGGCGCGGGCAAAGTACCAGGCCAACGCCATCAGCGTCTTCGCGTCCTGCGGTTCGCTCGAATCGAGCAGCGCGCGCGCCTGTTCGTCGTCGAAGCGCAGCAGCGCAATGTCCTCGTCGTCGTCCGGACGGAGAGGATCCCAGGCAAGTTCTTCGGCCAGAAAGACGAACAGCTTTTCGTCGGAAAAGCCCGGCGACGAGTAAATCGCCGGCATCGGCGTCCATTTGGCGGCCCGGTAGCCGGTCTCCTCGCGCAGCTCCCGCTGCGCCGACTGCAGCGGCTCCTCGCCGCGCTCCATCACCCCGGCCGGGATTTCGATGATCTCCGCGTTCAAGGGATAGCGGAACTGGCGCACGAGCAGAAAGCGCCCTTCGCCGTCGCGCGCCAGGACGGCCACGTCGCTGCGGTGCTCGACCACTTCGCGCGTGGCGCGGCGGCCGTTTCGCGACACTTCCACCTGATCGACGCGCAGGTTGAGGATCTTGCCCTCGTAAAGGCGTTTGGAAGAAAGACAGCGTTCCATAGGATGACCTCCCGTCAAAAAATCTCCGCTGATCGGTCAGGCGTCGAGCGTTTCGTCTTTTTCGAGGCGCAGCCCCTTGCCCCAGTCGCCCGCCGCCATCGGCCTTTTTCCTTCCGGCTGGACCGTCAGCAGTTCCAGGGCGCCCTGCGGCGTGCCCAGGAACAGCCGGCCGCCCGCGGCGAAAATTTTTCCCGATCCGGCGTCAGGATGCGGCGCCACACGGGTCTCGAGAATCTTCACGCGCCGGCCGCGGAACGTCACGTACGCGCCCGGCGCCGGGCACAGGCCCCGCACCAGGTCATGGAGTTTTTGCGCGCCGAGCGCGAGATCGAGCCGCGCTTCGCTTTTGTCGATCTTGGCGGCGACCGTCGCCAGCGCCTCGTCCTGGGGCGTCAGCGCGGCCGTCCCGTTCAGCAGCGAGGCGACGTTCTCCGTAAAGAGGCGGGCCCCCGCCACGGCCATGCGTTCCAGCAGCCCGCCAGCGTTCTCCTCGGGACCGATCGGGCAGCGCCCCTGCAGCCACACCGGGCCGGCGTCCATCTTCTCCACCAGGCGGAACAGGGACACCCCCGTCTCCGTCTCGCCGCTCATCAGCGCCCGCTGCACGGGAGCCGCGCCGCGATAGCGCGGCAGCAGCGAAGGATGGATGTTGATGCAGCCGCAGCGCGGCCCGTGCAGCCACGGCTCGCCGACCTTCTGGCCGAAGTCGATCACCAGGATCAGCTCCGGCTTCTCGCTTTCGTAAAGCCGGATCAGATCTGCGTCGCGATTCACCGCGGCCGCATGGCGAAGCGGCAGTCCCAGCTTCAGCGCCGCTTCCTCCACGGGCGTGACTCGCGCCTTCAACCCGCGGCCGGCAACGCTCGGCGGGGCCGTCACGACGAGCTGCGGCCTGCACTCCGGGGCGATTTCCTCCAGGCAGCGGGCCGCAAAGCCGCCCGTCCCGAAAAACCAGATCTTCGCCGTCATTTCCGCTTCATCAGCCGCTTGCGGATCAGTTCCCGCTTCATCGGCGAGAAATGGTCGATCAGCAGCTTGCCTTCCAGATGCTCGATCTCGTGCTGGAACGCGCGGGCGACAAAACCTTTCGCCTCGTGTCGGCGCCTGGCGCCCGTTTCGTCCTGACACTCCACCACGACGCGCTCGGCGCGCTCGACCTCGCCGAAAATGCCGGGGAAGCTCAGGCAGCCCTCCTCGCCCCGCTGCGTCCCCGTCGCCTCCACGATGACGGGATTGACCAGCACGTAGCGTTCGCCTTCAAAGCAGACCACAGCCACTTTTTTGGACACGCCGACCTGCGGCGCGGCGATGCCGACGCCGTCGTCGTCTTTCATGACGATCGTCATCTCGTCCACAAAGACCTTCAGCGCCTCGTCGAAAACGGTCACGGGCCGAGTCGCCCGTCTCAAAACAGGATCGGGAAATTCTACGATTTTCAGCTGCATCGGATCACATGTTCCTCCCACAATATTTTGTTTCTATTCTAGCCGTTTTGCGCTTTTTCTGCACCTGTTTTCGCCGCCCGAAATATTCGCGACGCTTTTTCACGAAGCAGTCATAAAAAAGAGCCATCTCTCGCGAGACGGCTCTTTCTGTACGGTGCGTTACTTTTCTTCGAGGTTGATGCCGCTGAAGAGGTCGCCCAGCGTCACGCCGGTGTCCTCACTGAAGCCGGAGAATTTTTCCGCCTCGGCCTTGCGGCGGGGCTTGGGAGCTCTTTCGCTTCTGGAGATCGAACCTTCATGACGAGGCGCCTTTTCACCCTGAGTCGGAGCATTCTTACCGCGCTCGGCAGCCCTCTCGCCGGCCTCGATGGCGCTGATGCTGAGGCGGATGCGGCGCTCGGCGGGATTCACCTCGAGGACGCGGGCGGTCACTTCCTGACCTTCCTGGAGCACGTCGCCGGGCTTTTCGACGCGGTGCGTGCTGAGCTGGCTGATGTGGATCAGGCCTTCGACGCCCTTCTCGATCTCGACGAACGCGCCGAAGTCGGCCAGGCGCACGACCTTGACGGTGATGTCCTGTCCCTTCGCGTAGCGTTCCTCGATGCCCTTCCAGGGATCGTGCAGCTGCTTGTAGCCCAGGCTCATGCGCTTCTTTTCGGGATCGATGTCGAGCACGATGGTCTCGACTTCCTGTCCCTTGTGCAGCACCTCGCGGGGATGCTTGATGCGGCTCCAGCTCAGGTCGCCGATGTGGATCAGTCCCTCGATGCCGGGTTCCACCTCGACAAAGGCGCCGAAATCGGTGACGTTGGTGACGACGCCTTTGGTCTGCTGATCCTTCTGCCAGCGCTCCATCACCGTGTCCCAGGGATTGCCCTGAGCCTGGCGGATGCTGAGGCTGATCTTGTTGTTTTCCCTGTCGATGCCGATGACCTTGACCTTGACGGCGTCGCCTTTTTTATACGTTTCGCGGGACTTCGAGCTGCGCTGCCAGGAAACTTCGCTGACATGCACCAGCCCGTCGAGGGGACCGACGTTGACGAACAGGCCGAAGGTGGTCACGCTGCTGACCGTGCCGTCGAGCACGTCGCCCACGTTGACCTCGCCGTAGAACTTCTCGCGCTTGGCGGACAGATCCTCGTCGAGCAGGCTCCTGCGGGAAAGGACCAAACGGCGTTTGCGCTTGTCCATCTCGAGCAGGCGGACCTGGAACTCTTCGCCTTCGAAGCGGCCGGGATTGACGCCGCGGCCTTCCTCGGCAAGGTGCGAGATCGGGATAAAGCCCTCGAGGTTAAAGCAGTTGACCATCAGGCCGCCCTTGACCTTGCGGATGCCCTTGACGGTGATGACGTCGTTGGCCTTCGCCTTGGACTCGAGCTCCGCCCAGCGGCGATCGAACTCGCAGCGCCAGCGGCTGACGAGAAGCTGGGCTTCTTCGCCGTCGCGCTTGCTCGTCACCTGGACCTCGATCTTGTCGCCGACTTCGGGAGCGGGCTTGTCGTCGACAAGGATGTGGTGCGTCCACTCGCGTTCGGGCAGGAAGCCCTCGCACTTGTATCCTACGTCAACAAGCCAGCCGCCCTCGGTCTTCTCGACCACCGTGCCCTCGATGACCTTGCCGCGCGCGATCTCTTCCGAAGTCGCGTCGTACTGGGCCATAAGAGAGGCCATATCCATGCTTTCTTCTTCAACCTGGTTCTTAACTTCTTCACTCATTCCTGACATCCCCCTGACGTCCTGCGATGTTATGAATCGCGTTATGTAGTTGTTCGATAAGCCAGTCAGGCGTACTCGCCCCGGCCGCAATACCAATAACCCGTTTCTCCAGCACCCACCTCCTGTCAAGCTGACCGGCGTGCTCGATCCACACTGCGTCGCAGTTCGAATCGCGCGCGATACGACATAACTTGCCGGTATTGGCGCTGTCATATCCGCCGATAACGATCATGCCGTCGACCTGAGACGCCAACCGTCTCACGGCCTGCTGGCGTTCGATCGTGGCACGGCAGATGGTGTTGTAGATCCTGAGCTCGTCGGCCACGCCGAGGGCCGCCTTGGCCGCTTCGGCGAGGAGACTTTCTTCCTGTGTCGTTTGAGATACCAATCCCAATTTATGGATTTTAGCAGACGATTTGAATATTGTCGAGGAAAAAAGTGACGGAATCGTCGAAATCACCGTCGAAGGTCCGCGGACATATCCCCGCATGCCGATGATCTCGGGGTGTTTCTCGTTTCCGAGGATCAGAACGTGATAGCCGGCCTCGGACAATTCCCGCGCGTGGTTCTGCGCCGCGCGCACGAAGGGGCACGTGCCGTCGATGACGCTGACGTTCTTCTGCCTCAAATTTTCCAGAATGTCGGGAGCGATCCCGTGCGCGCGGACGAACGCCGTCGCGCCGGCGGGGATCTCCGCATCCGACTGGACGACGCGCAGTCCCATCTTTTGCAGACGCTCGACCTCCTGCGGACTGTGGATCGGGCTGCCGATCGCATAGACCGGCGTCGCCTGCGCCAACGCTTTTTCCACGCATTCGATCGCCCGCTTGACGCCGAAGCACCATCCTGTCGGCACCGCGACGAGCACTTTCATCGCAAGGCCTCGTCAAGGTGTTTTCTGGCCTGGTCGAGCAGCCATTGTCCGTTTTCCGCCGGCGTCTTCTGCGACAGGTCGCACCAGACGGCCGGCGCGAATTTTTTGAACCAGGTCATCTGCCTTTTGGCGAACTGCCGCGTGGCGATCACATCGCCCCGGATCGCTTCTTCCAAAGTCATCCGCCCCTGATGGAACAGGACCAGTTCCCTATAGCCGAAGCCCTGCATCGACGGGAGATCGGGGGAATAGCCGTGGTCGAGCAGCCACTTCACTTCCTCGGGGTAGCCCGAAGAGAACTGTTGGCGCACGCGCCGTTCGATGCCGCCGACGAGGAGATCGCGCGGCTTGAACAGGCCCAGATAGAGCACGTCGTAAGGCGATTCGGCCGGGCGCTCGCGGGCGTACCAGTCGGAAGCCGGACGGCCGGACGTGAGAAAGATCTCCAGCGCCCGGGAGACGCGGAATTTATCGTTGGGATGGAGTCTGACGGCGCTTTCGGGGTCGCAATTCCTCAGCCGCTCGTACAGTTCGTCCGCTTCGAGAGCAAAAAGTTCGGCGCGCAGTTTTTCGTCCGTGGGCACGTCGATGGACAGCAGCCGGCTGAAGAGCGCCTGATAATAGAACGGCGTGCCGCCGACGAAAAGCGGCGCCCGCCCCCGCGCCATGATCCGCCTGACGCAGTCCGCCGCCTGAGCGGTAAAATCGGACGCCGTGTAGACCTGATCGGGATCGGCTACGTCGATGAGATGGTGCGGAATCTCCCGGCGCACTTCGCGGGAGATCTTGTCCGTGCCCACATCCATGTAGCGATAGACCTGGCGGGAGTCCACCGAGATCACCTCGGCGTTCAGCGCGCGGGCGAGACCGAGGCTCATGGCCGTCTTGCCGACGGCCGTCGGGCCGATCACCGCGACGATGGGCGTTTTTTTCGCGCCGCTCACAATCCCAACCTCCCAAAGTGTTTGTCCAGCGCGCTCCCCGTCAGCCGCAGTACGGTCGGCCGTCCGTGGGGACAAGCGTTGGGCTGGTCGCAACGCTCCAGTTCGGCCAGCAGTTGATAGGCTTCCGCCGCTTCCAGCCGCGTCGTCAGCTTGACCGAAGCCTTGCAGGCTTTCGTCGCGAAGACGTTGACCAGCGAGTCAGAGTGCTCCTGCCGTTCCTCGATCGCGTTCAGCGCGCTGCGCAGCAGATCGACGGGCGAAACGCCCGCAACTTTGGCGTGCATGGGCAGCTGCGACAGAGAGCCGTCCTCGTCGATCGCGAAGTTCAGCTCGGCCAGCTTTTCGCGGTTCGCCATCGCGTCGTCCTTCAGCGTCGGCGGCAGCGGAATGGGCATGATCAGTTTTTCCTGCCCGCGCGGATCGGCGCAGGCCTTCAAGATCCGTTCGTAATTGACGCGCTCGTGGGCGGCGTGAGGATCGACGATCAGCAGCCCGTCCGGCGTGGAAAAGACCAGATAGCCCTGAGGCAGCTGGGCGAGATAAAGTTTCCCGTCCGGCGCGGCGCTTTCCGCAGCAGACATGTCGCCAGACGGCGGAACCGAAACGGTCTGACGATAGGAAGCGAAAGGCAGACGTTCGCCGCTCGCCTCCTGCGAACCTCGCGCCGCGAACGCGTTCGGCGACGCGGCGCGGAACACCGGTTCTTCCAGGCGCGAAAACGGATGCGGCTCGCGTTCGGGCAGGCGGCGCCACGCCGTGGAACCGCCCGGCGCCGTCGGCCCGCCGACGGAAAAAGATTCTGCCAGCGCGTCGAACGGAGGCGAAGAAAACGGCATGCGATCGCCGCGCCCACGGATCGGCGCGTCGGAAAATCCCTTGGCAAGACGCTCCGCCGCTTTGCGGATCAGATCGTACACCTCTCCGGAACGGCGGAACAGGATCTCCGACTTCGCCGGATGGACGTTGACGTCCACGTCTTCCGCCGGCAGCGAAAGCATGACCAGCCAGTTGCCGCGCGTCGCCCAGTGGAAACCCTGGATCGCCGAACGGATCACCGCGTCGCTGACGCGGCGGCCGTTCACGAACGAGATCAGCTGGAAGCGGCTCTGCGGCCCCAGATCCTGCCACCACAGCCGCACGGCGGACGCCGCGGCTTCGAAAGCGGAAGCGCGGATCTCGGGTTCGTCGCCCCACATCTGCGCCAGCAATTTCTCGACGCTGCCGCCGCCCGAACTCTTGAAGACGCTCTTGCCGTCGTGGACCAACGAGAACGCGACGGCGGGATAGGCGAACGCGTAGTCCTGGACCAGGCGCGAAATGCGGCGGAACTCCGCCGCGGCCGTCTTGAGGAACTTGCGCCGCGCCGGCAGATTATAGAAAAGATCCTTGACGACCACCGTCGTGCCAGGACGCAGCGGCACCGCCGTGACGCGGGGCACGCCGTTTTCATAGTGCAGCGAAGCGCCTTCGGTCAGTTCGGGGCAACGGCTGTAGATTTCGAAGTGACTGACGGCGCAGACGCTGCTCAGCGCTTCGCCGCGATACCCCAGCGTGGAAATCGCCTCGAGGTCCGCCTCGCTGCTGATCTTGCTGGTGGCGTGTTTTTCCACCGCCAGGGGCAGTTCTTCCGGGACGATGCCGCCGCCGTTGTCCTTCACGGAGATCAGCACCTTGCCGCCCTGCCCCAGTTCCACGTCGATGGCCGTCGCGCCGGCGTCGAGGCTGTTTTCGATCAGTTCCTTGACGACGGAAAGCGGCCGCTCGATCACCTCGCCGGCGGCGATCTTGCGCGAAAGCCCGTCGGGCAGTCGATGAATTCCCATCATTCACACCTCAGCTTTCTGGCCCGCGAGACCAGCCGGTAAATCTGGTCGAGCGCGTCCCGCGGCGTCATCTGATCGGGTTCGAGCGAAGCCACCTCTTCGATGAAAGCGTCACCGGAAAGATCGAACATGCTCACCTGCGCCGACGGCGCAAAACGGTTCGGATCGCCGCGCCCCCCGGCGGTTCGGATTCCAAGCGCTCGAGGATCTCATGAGCGCGTTTGAGCACCACCCGCGGCAGCCCGGCGATGCGGGCGACCTCGATACCGTAGGATCGGTCGGCCGGCCCCGGCTGTATTTTGTGCAGAAAACGCACGCCCTCGTCGGTCTCCTCCACGCCCATACTCAGGTTGAAAAGCCCCGGCATGGTCTTTTCGAGATCCGTCAGTTCGTGATAATGCGTGGCGAAAAGCACGAACGGCTGGACGCCGCAAAGGTTGTGCAGATACTCGATCACGGACCAGGCGATGCTCATGCCGTCGTACGTCGAAGTGCCGCGCCCGATCTCGTCGAGGATGACCTCGCTGCGGGCCGTGACGTTGTGGAGGATGTTCGCGGTCTCCATCATCTCGACCATGAACGTGCTGTTGCCGCGCGCCAGCTCGTCGCGCGCGCCGATGCGGGTGAACAGGCGGTCGGTCAGCGGCAGGCGGGCAGACGCCGCCGGCACGTAGCTGCCGGCCTGCGCCATGATCTGCAAAATCGCGGCCATGCGCAGATACGTCGATTTGCCCGCCATGTTGGGCCCGGTGACGATGGCCGTCCGCCGCGTCAGATCCATTTTCAGGTCGTTCGGGATGCAGGGCTGGCCGCGCAGCGCCCGTTCGACCATCGGATGGCGGCCTTCGCGGATCTCGAGGACCCGCTCTTCGACGACTTCGGGACGGCAGTAGCCGCGTTCCCGCGCCGTGCGCGCGAACGAGTTCAGCACGTCCAGCTGGGACAGTGCGCGGCCGAGCCGCTGAATGGCGTCGGTCCGTTCGAGACAGGCCGCGGTCAGCTCGTCGAAGATACGCTGCTCGATCTCCGCGATCTTGGAATCCGCCTGCAAGCGGCGTTCCTCGTATTCCTTCAGTTCGGGAGAAATGTAGCGCTCGGCGTTGACCAGCGTCTGCTTGCGCACGTACTCCGGCGGGATTTCCGCATTTTCCGCTTTGGCACGGGAAATCTCGATGTAAAATCCGTAAACTTTGTTGTACCCGACTTTCAATTTCGTCAGGCCGATACGTTTTTTTTCCCGCTCCGCAAAGTCGTCGAGCCACGCGTCGCCGCTGTCGCCGAGAGAACGCCATTGATCGAGTTCCTCGTCGCAGCCGGGCGCGGCGATGGCGCCAAAACTCAGGGCGCGCGGCAGTTCCGGCAGCAAGAATCTGTCAAGCCGGGCGCGCAGTCCCTCCAGTTCGCCGGGAGCCGGCAACGCGACCGAACGGCACATTTCGCCCAGCGCCGCGTTGATTTCCGGGTGTACGTCCAGCGTGTCGCGGATCGCGCCGAGATCGCGCGGATTGGCGCTTTTCATGTGCAGGCGCGCGATGGCGCGTTCCACGTCGCGGCATTTCCCCAGCAGCTCGGCCAGAGAACGCGAGACATCTTCGTGGTCGTACAGTTCCTGAACGGAATCCAGGCGTTCGTCGATCCTCTCGATCGAACAGAGCGGACGGGCAAGCCAATCGTGAAGGAGTTTCTTCCCGAACGGCGTGGCGCACTCGTTCATGCACTCGAACAGCGACGCTTCGCCGCCCCAGAGGTCGAGATTGTTCTGCGTATGCCAGTCGAGGTGCATGAACCCCTCCGGCAGGATCTGGGAAATGCTTCTGATGTGGGCCGCCTTCGAGAAACTGGTCTCCTCCGCGTAGCTCACCAGCGCGCTGACGGCGCCGATGCGCGGGTCGCCGCGGCGCAGGCCGAAACCCTCGAGGGAATTGACGTTCCACAGCTGGCACAGCCGCGCCAGTCCGATCTCGGGATCGAAATCTTCCGCCGACATCTCGGAATACGACCAGCCCGGATGGGCTTCGACCTTTTCCCGATAGCCCCGTCCGCGCGGGATCAAAATTTCGCGCGGCGCAAAGGACAGCAGCACCGACCAGGCTTCCTGCGGGGGAAACGTCCCCACCTGCACCGTCGAGGCGCTCGGCGTCAGAAAGCCGACGGTCCACTGGTCATGTCCCAGAAGCAACGAGGCCAGCGACGAGTTGACGGGGCCTTCCTCAGGGATGAAAGTCCCCGGCGTCAGGATCTTGACGACCTCCCGTTCCACCAGCGTGCGTCCGTCGGGCGGCGTCATCTGTTCGCAGACGGCGATCTTGTAACCCTTTTCGATCAGGCGCGCGGCGTATTGATCCACCGCGTGGTGCGGCACGCCGGCCATCGGCATGTTCCTGTTCGAGTCGCGCGCGGTCAGGGCGATGTCGAGTTCGCGCGAGACGAGCTTGGCGTCGTCGAAGAAACACTCGAAGAAATCCCCCATGCGGAAAAAGAGCACGCAGTCGGGATATTTGTTTTTCCAATAAAAGTACTGTTCCAGCATCGGCGTCATCTTGGCGGGTATTTGCTGGACGGGCGCTTTGGGTTCCGTCATCTAAAATCGGTCAGCTCCTTTCGCATCCATATAGCTTTGCAGGATCACCGCGGCGGCGATCTTGTCGACGGACTGTTTGCGCTTGCGGCGCGACACGTTGCCTTCGAGCAGGTAGCCCGTGGCGGTGCAGGTGCTGTAACGCTCGTCCCAATATTTCACGGCGATCATGGGAAAGCGCCGCTGGATCGCCTTCACCACGTCCTGCACGCGCTGCGCCGAGGGGCCGATCGTCCCGTCTTCGCGGATCGGCAGCCCGACGAGCAGACAGCCTGTGTCGTAACGCTCGAAAGCGCGCTCCAGCTCGTCCATCCAAGGCCCCTCCGCTTTCCAGACAGCGATCCCCTGAGCGAACATGCCCAGGGGATCGCTGACTGCCACGCCGATCCTCACAGTTCCGACGTCGAGGCAGATAATTCGGGGCATCGTCAAGCTCCGATGAATTTCGCAACGAGATCGACCGCGGCGGCGATCGCCGCGTCGATTTTGGCCGGCTCTTTGCCGCCGGCCTGCGCCATGTTCGGACGGCCGCCGCCGCTTCCGCCGACCAAAGCGGCCAATTCCTTGACGATCTTGCCGGCGTGGAGTTTTTTCTTTTGCGCTTCCTCGCCGAGCATGCAGAGGATCTGCACTTTGTCCTCCGCCGCTTTGGAGAAGACCACGAATACGGCTTTGGGATCGCCGTCCTTGAACTTGTCGCCGGATTCGCGCAACAGCTCCATGTCCTGTCCGTCCACGCGACCGATATAAAGGTTGACGGCGCCGCCGGCAAGCGCCTTTTTCGCGATCAGTCCGTCGATGCTGCCGGCAAGTCTGGCGCGGGACATCCCGTCGATCTGGCGTTTGAGTTCCTTGATCTCCTCTTCCATGCCCCTGACCTTTTCGATCAGCAGCGGCCGTTTGACGGCCAGGCGCGCGGAAAGTTCGTCGGCGGTGCGGCTCAGTTCCTGAAGCAGGCGCACCGTGGTCATGCCCGTCACCGCCGTGATGCGGCGGATGCCGGAGCCGATGCTCTCTTCGCTGACGATCTTCAGAGAACCGATCGTGCCCGAGGACGAAACGTGAGTGCCGCCGCACAGCTCGCTGGAGAAATCGCCGACGGAGACGACGCGCACGGTCTGGCCGTATTTCTCTTCGAACAGCGCCTTGGCGCCGCTGGCTTTGGCCGCTTCGAGATCCGTCACGACGGTGGTGACCGGCCGGTCGGTCAGGATCGTCGCGTTGGCGAGCGTCTCGATCTCCTCGAGCTGTTCGTGGCTCGGCGCTTCGTAATGGGTGTAGTCGAAGCGCAGGAAGCGGTCGGACACGAGCGAACCGTTCTGGCGCACGTGCCCGCCCAGCACCTTGCCGAGCACGGCGTGCAGGATGTGCGTGGCCGTATGGTTGCGGGCGACGGCAAGATGCCGGTCCGCGTCGACCTGCGCGAGGACGCTCTGACCGACGCGAAGCGTCCCTTTGGTGACGGCGACTGTCTGCATGTTCAGCTCGCCGAAGGGGTGCGTGCTGTCCTTCACGACCGCGAGAACGCCGTCGCCCTTGATCAGCCCCGTGTCGCCGATCTGGCCGCCGCGCTCGGCGTAAAACGGCGAACTTTCGAGGAGGACCATGCCCTCCTCGCCTTCGCCGAGAGCGTCGACTTTCCGTCCCTCCCTGACGAGCGCGCGGACCTTTGTATTGCATTCGCTCTTTTCGTAGCCGACGAAATCCGTGGCGCCGAATTCGTTGGCCAGAGCGTTGAACACGTTCCCCTTGATGACGTTGTTGGCGATCTGCTTGCTGGAGCTGCGGGCGCGCTCGCGCTGCTGCTCCATCTCCTTTTTGAACTCCTCTTCGTCGACCGACACGCCGCGCTCGGCGCAGATCTCGCGAGTCAATTCCAGAGGGAAACCGAACGTATCGTACAGCTGGAAGGCCGCCGCGCCGCTGAGAGTCTTTCCGGCGCTTTCGAGCGCCGCTTTGACTTCGGCGTCGAGCAGCTCGCTGCCCTGGCGGATCGTTTTGCCGAAGCCGTTCTCCTCGATCTCGACGATCTTCTCGATGGTGAGCCGGTTTTCCCCGAGTTCGGCGTAGGGATCGCCCATCAGTTCGATCACGGCGGGAATCACGTCGTTGATGAACGGCTTGTTGATGCCGATCAGGCGTCCGTAGCGGGCGGCGCGGCGGATCAGACGGCGCAGCACGTAGCCCTGGCCGTCGTTGGCCGGCAGAATGCCGTCGGCGATCATGAAGCAGACGGCGCGGACATGGTCGGAGATGACCTTCAGCGCCAGATCGCTCTGACCGTTCTCGCCGTACCTGACGCCGGCGATATCGCCGGCTTTTTTCATGAGCGGCGTGAAGAGATCCGTCTCGAAGTCGTTGCGCACGCCCTGGATCAGCGAGGCAAGGCGCTCGAGCCCCATGCCGGTGTCGATGTTCTTGCGGGGCAGCGGCTTGAAGCTGCCGTCGGCCTGCCGGTCGTACTGCGTGAAGACGTGGTTCCAGATCTCGAGAAAACGATCGCAGTCGCAGCCGGGATGGCAGTCGGGACCGCAGGAAAATTCTTCTCCCTGATCGTAGAGGATCTCGGAATCGGGGCCGCACGGTCCCTGCGGCCCCATGAACCAGAAGTTCTCGTCTTCGCCGTTGAGGACGAGATGGGATTCGGGCATGCCGATCTCCTTGGTCCAGATGTCGAAGGCCTCCTGATCGTCCTTGTAGATCGTCGCGTACATACGGCCGCCGTCGAGTCCAAGAACCTGCGTGAGGAACTCCCAGCCCCAGGTCAGCGACTCGCGCTTGAAATAGCCGCCCCAGGAGAAATTGCCCAGCATTTCGAAAAACGTGTGATGCCGCGCGGTATGGCCGACGTTCTCGATGTCGTTGGTGCGCACGCACTTCTGCGAGGTCACGGCGCGGGCGTATTCCGGCTCCTCGAGGCCGAGATAATACTTCTTGAAAGGCACCATGCCGGCGATGGTGAACAGAAGCGAGGGATCGTCGGGCACGAGCGAAAAGCTCTTGTAATGGTGAGCCCCTTTCGATTCCCAGAAATTTACGAACAACTGACGGATTTCCTTACCGCTGCGATACTGCACGGATGTTCCCTCCTGCACATTTTTAAGAGAAATAATGACGGCGGCGCGAGCTGCCGGAGATTCTTCAAGATTTTGCAGCCAGCAGCCAGGCGCGCTGCGCCGAACTGGCCGCGCGGATTTCCCGCTCGGGACGGGGGACGAACGCCCGATCCCTGACGATCCAGCCGCCCCCGCAGAGAACGTGTTTGACGTCGCCGGAACCGCCGGCGTACACGACGTAGCTGGACATGTTTTCCTCATCGGCGCCGAGATAATGGAGCGCCGTCAGGTCGACGGCCGTCAGATCGGCCGCCCAGCCCTCGGCGAGCCGCCCCACTCTTTCGTAACCGAACGCCCGCGCCCCCTGATACGTCGCGCAGTCGATCAGCTGCCGCGAGGAAACGGCCAGCGGATCGCGGCCGACGCCCTTGTGGATCAGCGAAGCGAGCCGCATCTCGTCCCACAGATCGAGACGGTTGTTGCTGGCGGCGCCGTCGGTCCCCAGCGCCACGTGAACGCCTTTCTCCAGCATGGCCGGAACCGGCGCCACGCCGCTGCCAAGCTTGAGATTGGACGCCGGACAATGCGCCACGGTGATGTTGTCGTGAGCGGCCAGATAGTCGAGCTCGTCTTCCCTGAACTGCACGCCGTGCGCAAGGACCAGGCGCGGTACGGCGGCGAGGCCGGTCTTTTCGAGATATTCGACGGGCGTCATTTTCAGCGTGTCGGAGAGGTAGCCGCGCTCCCATTCCGCCTCGAGGAAATGCGTCTGCAAGGGCAGATTTTTTCTTTTCGCCTCGGCGGCGCATTCGCTGACGAACTCGAACGGCACGGTGTACGGCGCGTGCGGATCGATGCTGTTGATGATCCGCGGCCCCCGCATCTCCGCAAAATCGCGGTAAAGCGTCTGTTTGAAGCGGGCCGGATCGCGCACGACGCCGACGGAAACGGAACAGCGCATGCCCAGCTCGTTCACGGCGCGGGCGACCTGATCCATATGGTAGTACATGTCGGTAAAGCCGGTCACGCCGCACGTGGCCATCTCGCACATGGCCTGAACGGCGCCGGCGTAGACCACTTCGTCGGTCAAATGCTCTTCCAGCGGCCAGATCTTCTGTTCCAGCCACTCCATCAGCGGGCGCTCTTCGCCGAGCCCGCGCAGCAGCGTCATCGCCGCGTGGCAATGAGCGTTGAAAAAGCCCGGCAAAAGGAGCGTTTCGCCTTTGCCGTCTATCACTTCGCATTTTTCGCCGCTCAACGACCCCGGGGCGGCGATTTTTTTTATGCGTTCCCCCTCGACGAGCAGATCGGCGCGCACAGCGCGCTCCATCGTGCCGTCGAGAAGATAAACGTTGCGGAACAGGATCGCCATTTTAGTCTTCGCGCCAGTCGGCCATATAGGCGCGCTGTTCGTCGGTCATACGCTCGAGGGACAGTCCCATGGAAGCGAGCTTCGTCTCCATGACCGCCGCGTCGATCTCCGCCGGCACGTCCATCAGCCCGGCCTTGAGCGCGCGGCCGTGTTCGTTCACGTAGAGAGCGGATTCGAGCTGGAGCGCGAAGCTGAGATCCATGATCTCGATCGGATGTCCGTCGCCGCAGGCCAGATTGACCAGGCGTCCTTCGCCGAGCAGATTGAGACGGCGCCCGTCGGGCATCGTAAAAGTCTCTATGTTCGTCCGCGCCGATTCGCGCCTGACGGCCAGCGCCGCCAGCTCCTGCTTGTCGATCTCGACGTCGAAATGTCCGGCGTTGCCCATGATCGCGTTGTCCTTCATGAGCCGGAAATGTTCCGCCCTGATCACGTGCGTGTTGCCGGTGAACGTGAGGAAAATATCTCCCAGCGGCGCCGCCTGGGCCATGGTCATCAGCTCGTTGCCGTCCATGACCGCTTCGAACGCGCGGTGCGGATCCAGCTCGGTGACGACGACGCGGGCGCCGAGCGCGCGGGCGCGCATGGCCGCGCCGCGGCCGCACCAGCCGTAACCGGCGATGACCACGGTCTTGCCCGCCACGAGGATGTTGGTCGTGCGCATGAAGCCGTCCCACACCGACTGCCCGGTGCCGTAGCGGTTGTCGAAAAGATATTTGCTGTGAGCGTCGTTCACGGAAATCACCGGAAATGGCAGGATCCCCTGCCGTTCCATGGCCTTCAGGCGCTTGACGCCGGAGGTCGTTTCCTCGGAAGCGCCCTTGACGGCGGGGATCAAATCCTTCATGTCGGAAAGGACCGTCGCCACCAGATCGGCGCCGTCGTCGGCGATGACGGCGGGACCGAAAGCCAGCGTATCGCGCAGATAGCGGCGATACTCTTCGCCGCTCATGGCGTGGCGGCTGAACACGGAAACGCCCGAATCGACGAGAGCGGCGCAAATATCGTCCTGCGTGGAAAGCGGATTGCTGCCGGCCGCGCGGACTTCGGCGCCCAGCTCTTTGAACGTCCGCAGCAGGCAGGCGGTTTTCGCTTCCAGGTGAAGACAGGCTGAAAGTTTCACGCCTTTCAGCGGCTGCGAAGCGGCGTAACGCGATTTCAGGGCGTTGAGCACCGGCATGGAGCGCCACGCCCAGTCCATCTTGGCATGGCCGCCCGGAGCGAGAGAACGATCGGCGATTTTATAATCCATCATGAATTCTCCTTCACTGTATATGCGCATCTTTTCCGTTCACGCCGCGCGGCTCCACGGAATCCACGCGCCCTTTCACGTCGCCGTCGAGCGTCTGCACGACGATGGCGTCGCCGCACCGCACCTGGACGCTGGAGAGCAGCGGTCTGCCGCCGCTCATGACCAGGCTGTAGCCGCGACGCGCCAGAAGCGCGGGCGAGAGATTCCTCAGAGAACGCTCGTATCCGTCGAGCTGCCCTTGCCTCTGTCGAAGTTCGGCGCGCGCGTGGAACGTCGTTTTTTCGTCGAGATCGTCAAGACGCTGCGCCGCGTTTTCCAGCAGACGCCCCAGAAAATTCCTCATGTTTTCCTCACGGCTGGCAAGCATCTGCCTTTCATTGCGCAGGCCGTGGTCTGCGTGCATATGAAGAAGACGCGCGCATTCCGCCAGGCCGCCCAACTCCCGCATACGATCGGGGAACACCGACGCGGCGGCGGCCGTCGGCGTCGGTTCGCGCCGGTCGGCGGCCAGATTGCACAGCGACCAGTCGACTTCGTGCCCCACGCCGCACACGACGGGGACGGGACAGCGGGCGACTTCCCGCACCAGCTCCTCGTCGTCGAACGGATTGAGATCCTCCTTGGCGCCGCCGCCGCGCACCAGAAGCACGACCTCTACCCCCGCCAGAGCCGAAACCCGTCTCATCGCCGCGGCGGCGCTTTCGGCCGCACGGACGCCCTGCACGAGACAAGGAACGACGATCAGCTCGGCGGCGGGGAAACGGGTGCGGAACTGCCGGATCACGTCCTGAACGGCAGCCCCCGTGTCGGAGGTGACGCAGGCCGCGCGCCGCGGATAACGCGGCAGGGAGCGTTTGCGCGCGGGAGCGAAAAGCCCTTCCTTTTCCAGTTTGAGACGGAGCTCCTCTTTGGCTCTCGCGGCCGCGCCCAATCCGAGCGGATATATTTTACGCGCATAGATCTGCACGGCGCCGCGCGCCTCATAAAGCCGCACGCTGCCCGAAACCACGACGCGATCGCCGACCGCCGGCCAGAGGAGCGTCCCCGCCGCGTCGCCGCGGAACATCACGCAGGGCATCGAAGCGTTCTGCCCTTTCAGGACGAAATAAACGTGCCCGGAGACGTGACGTTTGAAATCGGTCAGTTCGCCTTCGACAACGAGATGGGCGAGCGTCTCGTCGTAGTCGAGCAGATTTTTTACCCGCAGAGCGACCTCGTCTACGGTCAGAGGCGCGGCGTCTTTTTTGACGCGAACGGGACCGTAACGGATCATAACAGAGAAAGGCCCTTGACGATACGAGACAGGACGCCGTTGACGAAACGAGGCGAATCGTCGCTGCCGTACTCTTTGGCCAGCAGCACGGCTTCGCTGAGCGCGACGCCGACCGGGACTTTTTTCGCGATCACGGCCTCGTACAGCGCCAGGCGGATGATCGTGCGGTCCACCAGGCTCATGCGCTCGGTCTTCCATTCGGTCGAGTACGTTCCGATCAAGGCGTCGATCTCAGCAAGGGCGCCGCGCACGGAACAGGCGCGCTCGCAGGATCGGCGATAGGCCGCCAAGGGAACCCGCGATACCCCGATTTCCTCGTCGGCGCCGGCTTCCCCGCTTTCAGCTTCAGCGCCGTTTTCCGCCGCGGCTTCCGGCTCGACGAAAAGCTCTTCCAGAAACGCTTCGATCTCACGCTGGTCAAGCTTCTTTCCGCCCAGAGAATCCAGCGCGCACAGAATTTGGAAAAGGCGCACCCGCGCCGCATGAAGCGATTCCTGTATGTTGTCTTTATTCGTCACCATTGGGGACCTCTTTTCAAAAAGGGCAAAAGATTCTGCAGCTTGGCCCAGCCTCCGCCGGAAATAAGCCACGACGAAAGCAGCCACGTGCCGCATCCTAAACCGACGTAAACGGCAAAGCCTCCCCACGAAAGGGCAAAAAAGGCAAACACGCCGCAGGCGCAGTTGATCCAGAACGCAGGCTGCCCGCAGAGAGAATGCTCCAGGTAGGGCGACTCGGCGAGAAAGCGGCTCTGTCTGATCCACTGCAATCTGGGCAGCTCCATCCCCATGGCGCGCAGGTCCTCGGTGATGGCCTTGGCGCGGCGCATATCGTCCTCGCGGCTCCAGAACTCGCGCTTGTCGTTGATCACGACAAGACACAAACGATCGTGCGCGCGCAGTCTGACCGCGCTGCACTGGACTCCCTGGGGAAGATGGCGGGAAACGAGAGAGAGCACCGCCTGCGTATCCACTTTGATAAATCCATAGGGCGTACGCCCAAAATCCTGATACGTCGCGCATGCCTCCTTTCTCTACGACAGCAGCCGGCCCGAAGACGAGCCGGCTGTTATGTTACTCTCCGGCAGTGGTCACCGCTGCCTTTGCTCCAGTTTCTCCCGTTCCTTGCTCTTCTTTTGGGGCCTGTTCGCCGAAATAAACTCCCTGGACAAAAATGTTCACGGCCTTGACTTCGTAGCCGGTCGAACTCTCCAGCTCCTTTTTCAGGAATTCCTGCAAATCCCAAGCCACGTCCGGAATACGAAGCCCGTAGCGAACGAGGACGTAGGCGTCGACGGAGATCTGCGACTGCGTCCCTTCTTCGAGCGAAACGCGCACGCCCTCGGGATTTTTTCGTCCCAGTCCCAGCACCGACATGCCGGCGTTCGCCGGCACCACCGAGGAAACCCGCGCCAGCGCCCGACGGGCGATTTCCTGAACGACGTCTTCGGAGATGTGGAGCAGGCCGTCGGTCGACTTCGGGTCCTCCTCGCGGGCTTCCTCTACGGCGCGTTCCAGGTCGAAATCGGATTTGTAGAGCGGCTCGGACGTCTGGTCCAGCTCGTCAATCGGCGTCATGATCCTCCGCCTCTAAATCCACGTCGACCTTTTCCCCGCAGTCGGGACACTCAACGCAGTGATCGTCGG
This sequence comes from Pyramidobacter sp. YE332, assembly GCF_033060595.1. Taxonomy (NCBI): domain Bacteria; kingdom Thermotogati; phylum Synergistota; class Synergistia; order Synergistales; family Dethiosulfovibrionaceae; genus Pyramidobacter; species Pyramidobacter sp. YE332. The sequence goes on from NZ_CP133038.1 coordinate 1,490,430, forward strand.
GGGAAAGCATGGACGTTTGGCAGTAAAAATGCAGGCCGCAGGACGGACAGGCGACTTCCGTGTAATCGTCTTCGAGAGACGCTTCGTCTTCGTCGAGTTCTTCGTCGATGCCCAGACGCGATTCGACGTCGGACAGATCGGCGTCGAGCTCGCCGCAGATCGAATAGAGGTCGTCAGCCGCGCTCCGCTGCTCCTCCAGCTGTTTTTTCAGCTCGCCGTTCTCGTCCGCCAACGCCTCCAGCGCCTCGACGACGGCATTAAAGAGAGAAAGCGCGAGCTTGTCTTCCGGCTTGCCGGCGTCGAGAAGTCCCTTGACATAGGCGATCTTTTCACGTGCGCTCATTGCGGATCTCTCCTTTGTGAAAAACAGGTTCGAAACAGTCTTTCCGTACAGGCTGAAAGACGCAGTTTCCAGTTCTTCTTAAATAAAATATAAAATGTTCCACGTGGAACACTTCAATTATTTTTTCACTCGTTCGACGTATTCGCCGGTGCGGGTGTCGACGACGACGCTCTCGCCGTTCATGACGAACATCGGCACCGTGATGACCAAGCCCGTCTCCATCGTGGCCGGCTTGCCGCCGCCGGCGGCCGTGTCGCCCTTGAAGTTCGGCTGCGTGTCGACGATCTTCAGCACCACGCTGTTGGGCAGCGTGATCCCCATGACCTTGCCCTCGTACATGTCGAGACTGACTTCGAGATTGTCCGTCAGATAATTGAGCGCCGGACCGAGAGCTTCCTTGGTCAGATAGACTTCCTCGTAGCTTTCCATGTCCATGAAGACGTAGTGGTCGCCGTCTTTGTAGCTGTACTGAGCGGGTTTCTCGTCAAAGACGATGCGTTCGAATTTATCGTTGCCGGACACGAAGCTGTTTTCGGAAATGCTGCCCGTGTCGAGATTGCGCAGTTTGCATTTGAGCACGGCGCCGCCGCGCCCCTTCATGTGATGCTGACAGTCCACCACTTCCCACAGACCGCCCTGCCATTTCAGTTTCATGCCAGGGTAAAATTTACTCGTATCGACGATATCAGCCATTTGTTACGTACCCTCCCGAGAATCTGTTTCTCTGCCGCGAATGCAGACAGCCATGACGTTTAATTCTAATGTGTTTTCACTCCATTTGCAAGAGCGTGTGTCGTCGTTCAACGATAATGCCGCGCGTAAGCTCCGACGGCGGACGATTCCGCCGGGACGCACCGGGGGCCGTTCATAAAAGGGAAGCGGGCCCGTGGAAGCGCGCAGGCCCGCTTGGGAGCGCCCATGAAGGCGCGGCGTTATGGAAAAACAAAAAAACGATATCGCACAGGAACAAATCCCGTCGGCGTCAAAGGAACCGACTCGTGCCGGAAGCGTCGGCGGGCAAGATCGATGCGGCGGCGCCCGCGCGGCTTCGCCCCGAAACCGGCCGGCGGAATTTTTTGCGCGCGGCGCCCCACGCCCATTATTTCAGCACGCGAGATCGATCAGACCCGGCTGCCGCCACACAACGCCGCGGCGAGAGCCGCCGGTGGTCGGTCAGTGCCCGCAGCCGTCGTGGCCGCCGTTGTCCTTGTTTTCCCGTTTCGCGTCGCTGGCGGATTCCGCGGCGCGCTTGACGGCTTTTGCCCCTTTGCGCCCGGGAGCCTTGGGATCCTCACAAGCGTCAAGCATGTCCTCATAACTTTGCACCCAGCCTATACCATCGACGACTGCTTTTATTGCCTCGGTCTCCGAGGATATGGTTACCGCTCCTTGGACCACGTTTACGGCATTGACTGCCACGGTTATCTTTTTAAAATCCTTCCGTTCAGTGCTGCGATCTTTATCAGTCGCGACATCGACAAAACCCAGAATCGAATCGCCCGCCGCTAACCCACTCCCCACTACCCCACTGGTAACGACAAAAACTGCACCATACGTGCCTGCAGTAGTACCCACCATTCCAGCCACCGCGGGTGCTAATGACGGAGCGCTGAGAAAGAAAAGAGCGAGGCCTGCGACAGCAGCGGTTCCGGCCGCAGCCACCTCGCCGGCTCTGGCGACGTAGCCAAGCGTACCAGAAATGGCCGCGTCCAGCCGGGCGTCCGCCATTTCTGCTTTTATCCGGTCTTTTCGGGCCTGGGGATATTTGGCCTCCATTTCCCGCTGCCGTTTCTTCTCCTCCTTGCGGAGCCTGTCGATCTCGGCGGCCGGCACGTTGATATCCGGAGTGCCGTCCGCGATGCTGTTGAGTCCCGCCTCGATGCCGTCGAGACTGGACAGGTTGAAAGGCGCCGCATAGGCCGGAGTCGCGAACAGAAAGCTCAGCGCTTCGGCCAGCATCGTCCGCTCCTCTTCGTTCATGAAAGACACCGCCATCCTCTTCGCCACGCGGATGTTGAGGGCGTACCTCTTCGCCACGGAACTCAGTTCCTTTCTCAGCCGCGTCACCTCGTACGCCATGGCGTCCAGTTCTTCCTGCGAAGGCGTCTTTTTGCCCCGGTAGATGGCGTCGTGGATCCGTTTGCAGTAATACCTGGCGCCCATTTCCGCGTTGATGAACGCCTCGATGTACGCGTCGTGTTCCCTCAGGATCTGCGCGGCGTATTTCTTTGGAATGGTGGTTTTCTTCGGCGCTTTTTTCTTCGTTTTCGCGGCGTCTTTCTTCTTCGCGGATTTCTTCGCCGCCGGCGCTTTTTTCGCGGCAGGGGCGGCTCTCTTCGCCGCGGGCGCGGCGCCTGCCGCGACGGCCGCCGCGGGAAAGCCCGAGAATGCCAGCGCGCACATCAGAAGTATCGACGTCAGGGTTTTCGCTCTCTTTCCGATTCTCATCATGTCATCGTCCTTTCGATTTTCGCCTTTTTCGCGATCTGCTTTCAAAAGATCGCGGCGGCGCCTTCGAAATATATCCGCATCGAAAAGTATAACAGAAAAGCCGCCGTTTCACACATAAAAAAATACACGCCGCGTCCATTTTCACAGAATTGCAGATGCTTTAGGCTTTTGTAACCACTTTGAATCTTTTCAAAAACAGCACAAAGACTCCCGCCTGCTGAAAAAGCCGCCTGTAAAAGGACATGGCAATCCGTCCGCAGCGCCTCGGCGCGGCCGGATTGCCTTTTATATTCGCGCAGTCAGGCGCACGCGCTCCGGCCGCGCCGGCAGGTCTGCAGTCCCAGCGCAACGGACCGAAAAGTAAGACGCGGGAGCTTTCGAGCGGCTCTTTCAATGAACGGTCACAGCGACATTTTTTCAGAAGCTCTTTTCAAGGTCGGGGATTTCAAGAATATAGGGGATCAAAATCATCACGACCTGGCTGCGCGTTTTTTTATCGAGTTTGGCTTTGAAAAGCTCGCCGATCAGCGGGATGCTGCTCAGAATCGGCACGGCGGCGCGCGTGCGCGAACGGCTTTCCTTGAACAGGCCGCCGATCACGAACGGCTCGCCGTCGCGCACGCGGATCTTCGTTTCGACGGTGCGGGAGTTCGTCTGCGGGATCTGTTCGCCCTGACCGCCGCGGATCCACTGGATCACCTCGCCTGTCGCCAGGGAGACGCCGACGGTGATCATGCCGCCACGTCCGATCCGGGGCGTCACTTCCAGTTTGGGGCCGACTTCTTCGTCGTCGTAGGTCGGATTCTGCGCGTCGTCGCGCCGCGACACGTATTTCAGTTTTTCCACGAGCTTCACGGTCGCTTTTTCGCCGTCGAGCACGGTCACCGTAGGATCCGCCAGGACGCGCGCTTTTTTCTGTTCCACCAGAGTGTGAAGGCGAAAATCCAGCATCCGCGTCGCCGTGCCGGCCAGCCGGACGATGCCGCTGCCGATCTCGCCGGGAAGATTGGCGGAAGTGTCCAGATTCCCCAGCGGCCCCTCGGCCGTGCCGGGCTTGTGACCGCTCTGCGCGAATCCCGCCGAGAGCGCGCCGTTCTGGTAACTGCCCCACCACCAGTCGTAAACGGCGTTGAGGGCCGTTTCGAGCTGGTCGCTCGCGTCGTCGTTCACCTCGATGATGCGCGCCTTGAGCATCACCTGCCGTCCCGGCGCGTCGAGCAGGCGGAGCGTTCGCCGCACTTTTTCCTGCTGAAAGGCCGTTCCCGTGACGATGATCAGATTCTGGCGCTCGTCGACCAGCACTCTGTTGGCCGGCGAAGCGAGCTCCGCCAGGTCTTTCAGCAGGGGCGCGGTCTTCTGCGCCTCCGCATAGGCGACGTGATAACTCTTGGTCGTCAGGCGCCCCGTCAGCAGGCCCAGCGAATTTTTCGCGCCGACGACGACGGTCCGGCCAACGACGCTGAAGCCGAGATTCTGAGAACGGAGCACGAACTGAAACACGTCCGCGAAGGGGGCCTCCCTGAAGGCCAGCGTCATCCTCGCGTTCTGCGGCACCGAGGCGTCGACGACGATGTTCACGTCCGCCATCGCGCCGAGGAGGCGGAAGACGTCCGCCAGATCGCAGTCTTTCAGGTTCATGGAGATCTTTTTCGACGAAATGCGCCCGGCGTCTCCGCCTTCCTGCAGAATCGGCGTTTGTTCCCGATCCCGGGCGCGCCCGCCTTTTGCGAAGCGGATCCGCATGCGGCCGCTCCCGGCCCCTCTGACGTCGCCGAGCTGCAAGGGCTCTTCGCAGAAAAGCGTGATCAGCGTGCTGCGGTTGGAGTCTTCCACTTTGATATGAGGGACCAGCGGCGTATCGAGATCGCGCTCGTAGTTCAGCGCGGGGAAGCGCACGCCTTCGAGCACCAGCGTCAGGGAATTTTCATTCCTGTAAGCCAGTTCTGGGCGTTTCAACGCCTGCCCCTCCAAGGACAACACGATATGCGAATCCCCGGCCTGTTCCACGCGAAGCGCCCAGAGCCGGGGCTCCGCGCGCGTTCCTGCCGCAAGTTCCGCCGGCAGGAAAAGGGGAAACAGGAACAATGCAAGCGCCGCGCAATGCTTCTTCGGATTCATACGCCCCTCCTATTCCAGCGGCACGAAAAATTTTTGCCCGCGCCACTGACAGGTCATGCCCGTCTGCCCGATCGTCAGGATCCTCACGCCGTTCAGCGATTGCCCGGGGACGGCCAGGACCGTCCCCGCCGCCCCTTCGACGGCCACGGCTGCCCACTGCCGGCCGCCGGACGAAACGACGCCGCGCAGCGCCAAAAGGGGACGATTCAGGATCCCATCCGGCGAAGCATCGTCGCCGCCGTCCCATGATTCGTCCCACGCCGCCGCCCGCTTCAGGACGTCGAGCCGCCGCTGCAGAATCCGTTCCAGTTCGGTGCTCCGCGCGACCGGCGCCGGTTCCTCGGGCGCCGCCGCCGCGACGGCGATTTTCGCGGGACGAAAGAGCCGACGCTGCCAGAAGACGGTGAAAATCAACGAAAGGATCGCGCAGCCCCAACAGAAAACGCCGGCCGCCGTCCTGATCTTGCCGGGAATCGCGCTCACGACGCCGCCCCCTTCCGCAAAAAGGCCGACAGCGTCATGTCCACGCCGAACGACCGCTCGCCGGTACGGCGCGCCTCCACGCGGTCGATGCAAAAAAACTCGCGGCGCGCCAGCAGTTCGCTCAAAAAGGCGCGGATGCCCTGCCCCCGCGCCCGCAAAGCCGCCTCGAGACGCACCGCCCCAAGCCGATCGGGATCCGGCGACAGGGACACGGCGCACTCGACCTGTGCCGCCAGCGCGCCCTGTTCCAGCGCCGCCTTCAAATCTTCGGGCGTGTCTGCCGGAACGATCGGCAGTTTGTCGAAACGATCCCGCTCTTCCCGCAAAGCGGCGATCCGAGCCGTCAGCGTTTCTGCGCGGGCTCCGCGGCGCTCGGCGAGCAGCCGCAGCTCCACCGTGCGCGTTTTCAGATCGTCGATGCGGGACACGATCCGACTCTGAGCCCACACCACGGCAAGCATCAGCGCGACGGCCGCCAGCCCGCGAAAAACGGGCGCCGTCACCGTGAGTTTTTTCATCGTCCCCGCCTCGTTCCTTCCAGACACAGGAGCAGACTTCCGCCGCTCAGAAGCCGGCGCTCCGTGATTCGCAGCGGCGCGTAGGGCAGACGCGCAAGCTTTTCGAAGACGTGATCCACGCTCTCGCGATCGGCGAACAGGATCTCGATCCGACAGCGTTCCCGGTCCGCCGCGACGGCTTCCAGCTCCCCCGTCTCCGGCAAGGCGCCGGCGAGCGCCGTCAGGATTTCAAGCGCCGGCGCCGAGCTTTGCCCGTGCTCGATCATGGCCCTGAGCTGACCGTCGTGCGCTTCAAGCTCCCCGCACACTTCGCTCAGACGCGCCGCGGCCGCCGCCGCTTCGCGCTCCGCTTCCAAAACCGCGGCGTACTGCGACTGCAGACGCGGCCACAGCGTCAGCGCGCAGATAAAAAACTGCAAAAAACACAAAAACATCACGGCAAATGCCCCGTATTCGCGCAGAAAGCGCTTCCATCCCGGCTCGACCGGCTCGAAATAGGAAGCCGGCAGCAAATTGAATTCAGTCTTCATGAGCGAACCTCAGCAGCAAACCGACGACGTCGTACCAGCCGGGATCGGCCGGAGGCACGAGAGCCGCCGGACAGACTCCGTCGAAATCGATCTCCCGCGCCGCCGCGCGCAGATTGCCGAACGGGAGCGCGGCCGGCGCGGAGGCGTCTTTTGCGATATAAACCGGCGGCGCGGTCCCGCCGAAGTTTTCGGAAACATAATCCAAGGTCCTGTTTATTTCCGAACACATCTGCGAATTCCAGGCAAACTCTTCGGCCGGGAGGGCGACGCTGCGGAAGACCAAGCCGCTCCCCTCGGAGACGAACGCGCAGTGCAGCGAACCTTCGCGTGCCATGACCAGCAGGAAACGCTCTGCGGCGATGACGGAAGCGAAAGCGCGCGTCGAGGCGACGATCTGCGGTTCCGCGGCGAAAACGCGCCCCCGCGAGCCGCGCAGACTTTCGAGAAACGGCACAACCTGCGCCTTCGCACAGGCCGCGCCCACAAGGCTCAGCCGGGCGCCGGCCGGCGCGGCCGCCTCGCAGAGATCGAACAGCGCTTCGCCGAAATCGAACGGGAAATAATCGGAAAAACACCACGCCATGGAGGCGCGCGCCTCTTCCAGATCGGCCGCCGGCAGGGAAAACAGCTGAAAAATGCAGTCGGCCGACGGGATCCCTACGGCGAAAGGGAGCCTGCCCCAGCGGAACGCCAATTTTCTGCGCAGAAACGCGCCCAGGGCCGCCCCGTCCACCAGATGTCCGCGGCTGACCACCCCGTCGGGAAGAGAGATTTTATCGGCGTTGACGAGCCGCGCCCGTCCGCCTTCCCGCAAAAGTTCGCCGTAGCACGCACAGCGATCGCGCAGCGCCAGCGCCGCCCCCGCGCAGCGTTCAGTTCTCCGTTTCCACAGCATCGTCCCGCTCCTTCCCCGAGCACACCGCTTCAGCGAATCCGCCTGGACAGCCTGACTTCGCGCGTTTCTCCCCGTCCCGGCCAGGTCACCAGGACCGTACAGATCCTTCCCTCCGTCGAAGGCGACAGGTCGACAGAAACGTCAAACGAAGCGAAGCCGCTGGAAAAATTTTCCAACAGCTTCTCTGGCGAAGGGACCTTCCCCAACGCCTCCACTTCCTCGACGCACGAAAGCGCCCCCCGCCAGGCTTCCTGACGACGGCGAAGCTCAACGGCGGCGTGCAGGTTTTCCGTAAAGGCGGAGGCCAGCAGAGGCAGAAAAACAGCCGCGAGCGCCGCGGCGATCAGGCACTCGACCAGCAGAAAACCTTTTCTCATCTCGTCCCTCGTCATGAGAACGACCGCACCGCCTGCAAAATCGGCAGAAAGATCGCCGCGACGACGACCGCGGCCGCCAGCCCGACCGCGATGATCAACAGCGGTTCGAGGACGGACGTCAGCCGTTTGATCCCCTCGTCGAGCGCTCTTTCATGCCACTCTGCGGCCCGCAGCAACATTTCGTCCATTTTCCCAGTCTGCTCCCCCGCCGCGATCAAAGTCGCCGTGACCGGCTGCAGCAGAGCCAGTTCCCGGGCCCGAGCCGCCAGGCCGACTCCCCGGGAAGCGGCGTCGTGCAGTTCCATCAGCGTCCGGGCCATCGCGGTGTTGCGAGAAGTTTCCGCGCTGAGCTCGAGCGAACGCAGCAACGGCACGCCGGATTTCAGCAGCAGCCCCAGACTGCGCAGCGAACGCGCCAGCGCCGCTTTCGCCCGCAGCGCGCCGACGACGGGGACCTTCAGCCGCAGACGGTCGATCGCCAAACGCGCCCCGGGCACCCGGCGCAGCCCCCAGAGCGCGCCGGCGGCGGCAGCCAAGCCGGCAAACAGGAAAGACAGGATCAGCGGAAGATGTCCGCTCACGTAAAAAAGCCGAGCCGTGAGCGCCGGCATGGGAATTTTCAGACGCGCGAAAATCTCGTGGAACTTCGGCAGAACGAAAACGAACATAACCAAAAGCACCGCAAGAGAGAAGAACAACACCAGCGCCGGATAGGTCAGCGCGGAAAAAATTTGGGAGCGCAGCCGTTCACGGCGCTCGTACCGTTCCGCCACAAGCTCCAGCGATTCGGAAAGCCGCCCGGTCTCTTCGCCGACGGAGAGCATCATCCGGTCGACCGGCTCGCCAAAACGGCCGTCTCTCATCGCCCGGCTCATGGCTTGTCCGCCGTTGACTCCCCGGCACACCCGCCGGATCTTTTCGATCATCGGAACGCAGCGGCTCGTCTCCGCAAGCCGCTGCAGGGAAACGCCCAGCGGGATTCCCGCCGCGGTGAAGAGCGCCAGCTCCCGGAAAAACAACGCTTTCTGCAGCAGCGGGATCGTGCCGATAGCGCGCAGTTTACGCCAGAGCGACGCCGCGGGCCGCGCCGCTTTTTCCGAAGCGCCGGCTTCGATCGCAAGCGGCAGCAGGCTCTGCCGACGCAAAAGCCGCGCCGCTTCCCGCGCGTTCGTGCCCTCGACCACGCCCGTTCGCAGCTCTCCGGCGGAAGACCGGGCCCGATAGGAGAATTTCATGACGTCATCGACCGGCCGTCCAGAAGACGCTTCATCTCTTCGCCATCAAACGCGCCGGCAAGGGCGGCTTCCGGCGCGATGCGCTCCTGCTCGACGAGCCGCAGCAAAGACTGTTCCATCGTGTGCATGCCGTCGCGCTGCGACGTTTGCAGCATCGTCTTCAGCTGCGCCGTGCGCGACTCGCGGATCGCGCTCCGCACCGCCGGCGTGGCGACGAGCATTTCCGTGGCCAAGCAGCGGCCGCCCGCGCGCTGCGGGACCAGCCGCATCGCGCACACGCCCGCCAGCGAAAGCGCCGTCTGCTCGCGGATCTGCGCCTGCTGCGCCGCCGGAAAGACGTCGATGATGCGTTCAACGGCCTGGGACGCGTCCGGCGCGTGCAACGTCGCCAGCACCAGATGGCCGGTTTCGGCGGCCGTGACGGCGGCGGAGATCGTCTCGCCGTCGCGCATTTCCCCGATCCCGATCACGTCGGGATCCTGCCTCAAAGCGTCCCGCAGGCCGGCCGCGAAGCTCGGGCAATCGCGACCGATCTGACGCTGGTGAAGCAGCGCCCGTTTGCCCTCGTGCACGAACTCAACGGGATCTTCCAGCGTCACGATGTGGACGCGGTACGTCCCGTTGAGCCAGTCGACCAGAGAGGCCAGCGCCGTGCTCTTACCGCTCCCGGACGGCCCGGTGAACAGCAAAAGGCCGTGGCCTTTCGCGCAGAGTCTTTTCAGAACCGCCGGCAAACCGCACTGTTCCGGCGCCGGGATTCGAGCGGGGATCAACCGGATCGCCGCCGCGGGCTGGCCCATGCTCCAGAAGCAGCTGAGGCGGAATCGCCTCAGCGCGGAGGGAGCGCCGAATTCATGCGCGGCGCTGACGCTTTTATTCAGTTCCCAGTCGTCCCATTCCGCCGCGGAGAGCATCCGCCTGATGGACGCCAGCAGCCATTCCCGGCCGACCACGGCGCGCCCGCCGTCCTCGAGCCGGCCGTCGACGCGGAACAACGGCGCGCGGCCGCAGGAAAGATGAACGTCGCTGGCCCGGCGCTCCGCTGCTTCGTCGAACAAAGCCCACAGATCAGGTTCCGGCATGGCAATCACCTCACGTCGATGGCGCCGAAAACTTCTTCGTAACTCGTCACGCCGGCCAGCGCTTTGGCGATGCCGCCGCGCTCCAGCGTCCTCATGCCCTTGCGGACGGCCGCCTCGCGCAGCCTGGAGACGCTTTCCTCGCGCGCGATCAGAGCGGAGATTTCTTCGTCGACGGCGAGGACCTCAAAGATCACCGTCCGTCCCGCATATCCCCGGCCGTCGCATCGCGGGCAGCCGACAGGCCGGTAAAACACGCTGCCGCGCGGAAGCTCCAGGCGCTCGCATTCGCGTTCGGGCAGCGCGTACGGCTGCCGGCAATGAGGGCAGAGTTTGCGCACCAGGCGCTGAGCCATCACGCCGCGCAGCGCCGAGGCCACGAGGAAGGCAGGCGCGCCCATGTCGATCAGGCGCAGCGCCGCGCTGGCGGCGTCGTTGGTGTGCAGCGTGCTCAAGACGACATGACCGGTCAGCGCGGCGCGGACGGCGAGCAGCGCCGTTTCGCCGTCGCGGATCTCTCCCAGCATGACGATGTCGGGATCCTGGCGCAGGATGGAACGCAGCGCCGCGGCGAAGGTCAGCCCGCTGCGCTCGTTGACCTGCACCTGAGTGACGCCGGAAATGTCGTACTCCACGGGATCTTCCACGGTCACGGCGTTGAACTCGGCAAGGTTCAGCCGCTCCAGCATGGCGTACAGCGTCGTGGTCTTGCCGCTGCCGGTGGGGCCGGTGTTGAGGATGACGCCGTTGGGGACCTTCAGCAGATCCTTGATCCGCGCCAGCTCTGCGGCCTCGCAGCCCAGTCCTTCGAGCCCGCGCAGCGCCCGCTCCCGGTCGAGGAGGCGCAGGACCGTTTTCTCGCCGTGGACGGAGGGAAGCGTGGAAATGCGAAGATCCACTTTGCGCCCGTCGACGTCCCGTAAAATGCGGCCGTCCTGAGGAAGACGGCTTTCGGCGATGTCCATCCCCGCCATGATCTTGACGCGCGCCGTCACGGCCCGGTGGATCGCCGCCGGAAAACGGACCGCGTCCACAAGCCGGCCGTCGATGCGGAAACGGACCCGCGACTCTTTTTCGCCCGGCTCGACGTGGATGTCGGAGGCGCGTTCGCCGATCGCCTGAGCGATCATGCTCTCCACGATCCGGGAAACCGGCGAAGCGTCGTCCAGACGTTCCGGCGCCGCTTCGTCGTTCCTCTCGTCGTGCAGATAATCCGCGGAGAGGCGGGCGATGCGTCCCGAGAATTGATAGGCGCGGCGGATCTCGGCCGCGAGGTCGGGAACGGTCGAGGGGACCAGCTCCACCCGCCGGCGCGTCAGCGTCTGCAGTTCATCGGCACAGGGCAGGCGCCGCGGCTCCTCCGCCATGACGCGCAGATGTCCGTCGGCAGCGATCGTCAGCGGCAGGACGCAAAGCCGCGCCGCCGTTTCGAACGAGATCAGCCCCAGCGCCTCCGGCGCAGGATGCAGCCTGGCCAGCGCCACGCGGGACGGCGGCAGAGCGCCGCTTTCCCCAAGCGTCATAGACGTCATCTCCTTACCTGTAGAGCGTGTAATAGATCCCCGACGACGGCGCCGGCAGAACCGACGAGACGGGAACGACAGCCGGCCCGTCCGCGCCGTTTTCCAGCACCACGACTTTGCCGTCCCGGACCGCCAGAGCGGCCGCCTTGTCGGAGAGCGTTTCCGCAGCCGCGAGCCTGCCGGGCGTCAGATCGACGACCTGCAAAACGCGGCGCTCCTCCTCCCGGCCCAAGAGGTAGAGCAGCCCGTCATAGAAAAGCGCGCTGACGACGTCATGAAAACCTTTGAGCTCCAGCCACCAGCCCCAGCCGCTGCCGCGCCAGGGCGCCGCGCTCCAGCGCAGACTTTTCAGCCCCGCCGGCGCGGCCGCGACCAGAGTGTCCGCGCCGTTCCCGCCGACGAAAGCCAGCCACAGCCCCCGGGGCACAAGGCAGGGGATCGGCGCGAAACAAAAATCCAACTCATCGAAGAGCGTTATCTTTTCCAGATCGATCCGTTCGGAAAAACGAAAACCTTCCACCTGGCGCAGAAAAATCTGCACGCCGCCGCGGCTGTCGCAGAGCGCCACACGCTGCAAGCGCCCGGAAGAATCGTTCAGGGCCAGCGGCGGCAGGCAAAGTTCCGCGTCGCCGTCGCCCTCGCTTTGCCCCGTCAGTTTCCCGCTCAAAGCGTCGTAGCTCAGCAGCCGCCCGCGCGCGCCGGCGCCGGAAGGCACCAGCAGAGACCATTTTCCGGCGAGGGGAAACGCCAGCGGCGCCGCCGCGGCATACCCGAGCGGCGAACAGCCGTCTTCGACGCCGCCCCAGCAGAGACAGTCGCCGTTTGCCAGATCCTCGCGCCCCCAAAGAAAAGAAGGCGCGAGGGGATCGGTCACGTCGAGGCAGAAAAGGGCGCGGGCCCCCGGCCCCAAACTGCCCCACAGCAAAATCCGTTCCCGCGAGGAAACGGTCACCCGCTCCGCCGTCAAACCGCCGGCCGTCAGCCAGGGCAGCTCCGTCGGGGACCTCGCCCGCGCCAGGGCCTCCGCCCGCGTTTTCCAGCAGAGCTGCGGCGGCGCAAAAGCCCAGCGTTCTTTTCCCGTCGCCGCGTCGAAGGCGCATATCAGCCCGTCGTCGGTCTGGACGTACAGAGAGTTTTCCGCGTCGACCATGGCGGCCGGAAACGGCGCGCCCGGCGACGCGTCCCGCAGCCGGGCGCGCCACTCGTCCCAGAGCGCTTCATCGACGCCGAAGTAATTTCCCGCCGCGGGGTCGTACCCACCAAGCGGGCGCAGCTCCCCCGCCGCCGGCCCGTCGCGCCCGCACGGCACGACGAGCACCCGGCGCGGCGATCCGACGGACGACTCCCAGATGATCCGTTCCGTTTCGAACGCGTCGCCGAAGAGACGCTTTTGTATCTTGCCCTCGTCGCCGCAGGGACTTGGGCGTTCCCGCCGCAGCGGCACGTAACCGCCGCGGCGTCCGTTCTCCCGGAAGAGCAAAGGCGTCCCCGTCAGTTCCCACTCCGAATTCCGCGAGAAACTGGAAAGTTCCCGCCGGTTTACCGGCAGCGCCGGCGCCTCGGCCCGCAGACTTTCCGCCGAAAACAAAAACAGGACCGCGAGAAATCCGAGAAATCCCGGCCGCATCATCGTTCCACCAGGACAACCCGCTCGAGCGTCACGGCATGAAGCGCGTCCGCCGCCGGTAAACGAGGACGCGCCGTGACCGCAACGCGCCAGGCCCCTTTTTGAAAAAGCGGGCGTCCCGCCTGCCTCGCCTGAAGCTGCGCGTACGACTGGCGAAAAAACAGCGGCGGCTCGCCGTCCGGCCACATCCCGCCCACCGCGGGCGGATACGCGGCGACCCTTGAATTCACATTCAAAGAGGGAGAAACGGTAAAAAGGCACCACTGAACGCGACTCTCCACCTCCGCGTCAGCCGTGGAGAACCGTCCGATGTCCGGCGGCACGGCGATCTCCAGCTGTTCCGGGCCGGCCGCAGGTGAAACCGGCATCATCCCGTATCCTCCGCGCGGGTTTTCCGGTTTGCGCTGAAAAATCCACCTCGTGGCGCGTTCAAGCGCGTCCCGCGCCGCCGCGTCAAGCTTCGCCTGCAGGATGGAATCGCCGACGCTCCGCTGCAGCCCGCGCCAGCGCGCGTACTCCAGCGCCAGCATTCCGGCCAGGGCCGAGACGACGATCAGCAGGACCGCCAGAGCGCTGCCCCGCCGCTTCAGAGTCCGAGCTTCCATGTCCGCGAGGCCTCCAGCGCCTTTTCTCCGGCGGCGAACTGCACTTTGACGCCGAGCAGACGCCGCTCTTCGTCAAGGCGAAACCCCAGCGCCTGCACGCCATGAAACATCGGCTGTTCATGACTGCCGTCATGATAATCGACATAGACCGTTCCATTTTTAACGAAAACCTTCATCGCCAGAAGCCGGCAGACCGGCGTTCCCCACGGCACGGCAAGGGGTGCCCGCGCCGTCACCGTCGGAGATTCGCCGGCCGCCTCGCGGACGATCCGCACCGGCACCTCCGTCCCCGGGAACAAAAGCCAGCTGACCGACAGCCTGGCGTCCGTCGTATTTTCCTCTTTGACGGCGCCGGAAAAAAGACTTTTCACCGGAACGTTCGCTTCCGCCTGGAGCTCTTTCAGCACGACATTCCCCGTCGGCATGCAGGAGACGAGACGGAGCGTGTTCCCCCAGCCGGCGCCGGCGGAGCGGAAACCGTATCCGTCAACGGAGTCGCCGACGGAAACGTTTTTTTGCCAGAGCGACCAGGCCGGCATGGAGTACAGCGGCAGCGGGGGCGAAAACAGATCCGCCTGCCAACGTTTGGGCAGTCCGACGCCGCAATGCTTCACCGGAGTTTCCAGAAAAGCGAAAACGCGTTCCGCGCTGCTCCAGCCGGCCCCTGAGACATAATCCTCGCTGCGGTGGAAGGACTCGACGGCATTCTGCATGACGAAAAGGGCGCCGCCGCTCAGCAAAACAAAAAGAGGAAGCGCCGTCAGAACCTCGACAAGCGTCATTCCTCTTCGTCTGCGTTTTCCGCTTCGCATCGCGCCGGCCTCCCCATCACTTAAACACGACTCTCAGCCTCATTGAAACGATAAACCCAATAAGTTATTTTTTATTTTATCAGAACTGTTTTTTCTTATCAAGAGAGACCTCTTATATTTTATGAAGAAGTTCACAAAAAATACGTTCGTTTTTGAACGCCAATGATACAGTAAATCTGCTGATCGCATATCAGCACGGCATTCTGTCTGCTCCCGCTCTTTGGCTCTCCATAAGGAAAAACCATGCACGCCGATCGCAGCGACAGGGACGCACCGTTCTACATGTGTCGGCAGCCTCCGCAAACATGAAAGCGCGAGAACGGATCGCCGAAAGAAATCAGCGTCCCATCCTCGCGCTTGCGCCATCGACCGGTTCTTCTCCGCTCCTCCAGACGTTTTCGCCGCGAAGCGATCCTTTATGACGACGCGCTCAATCCCATTCTTTCATCAGCAAAAAGTCACGGATATTGAAGTGTTTGATGCCGTCTCGCCCCATATCGAACTCGTCCGATGAAACGACATATTTGGGGAAATTGTCGGGGATCCCTTTGTACGCGCCAAACTCGCGTTCGACCGTCTCCCTGCCGGCAAGCAGATAGGCGACCTGCACGTACAGCTTGCTGGCTCCCCTGCTGGCGACAAAATCGATCTCTTTCGCACCGTTTCGGCCAACGTTGACGCTGTAGCCGCGGCGCAGCATTTCCGTACAGACGATGTTTTCCAGCACTTGATCCACGTCTCTCATATTTTGACCGTAAACAGCTTCGCGAATGCCATGATCGGCAACGTAATATTTTTCATTGACCGAGAGAATTTTTTTACCGATAAGGTCCGCGCAGCTTATCCTGTTGAAAAGGAACGCATCCGTGCAGGCTCTGACATAGTTCAGAACCGTATCGTGAGCCGCGGCCCGTTTCTCGTTCTTGAAGTATTTGGAAATAGCGTACGCGCTGAAAGGATGTCCCACGTTGGCGACAACGTAAGCGACAATGCGTTCCAGAAGATCCACGTCGCGAATTCGCACGCGGCTCACGACGTCTTTCAGAATCACGGAGTTGTAGAGTTCGCGAAGATACTAAGCGCACGCCTCTCTGTTCTCGATCAGATGAGTCAGGAAAGGCATGCCTCCGAGCTGGATATAACTGCGAAAAGCTTCCGCAGCTCCCAGTCCCGGATTTCTCTGCCGCGACATCTCGAGAAACTCCTCGAACGAGAAAGGATAGACGACAAATTCGACATAGCGACCGGCGAGATAAGTCGCCAACTCCCCCGAAAGCAATTTTGCATTGGAGCCCGTGATATAGATGTCGCAATCGAAATCAACGCGGCAGGAGTTGACGCATTTCTCCCAGCGTTCGACCTCCTGAATCTCGTCCAGAAACAGATACGCCTTGCCGCGAATCCCGGAAATCCTGCGTTTCAATTCCTCGTGAAGCGCTTCGGCGGTACAGAGTCCGGCGTTGTCCATTTGTTCAAAGTTGATTGAGACAAATTGCTCTCGCGAAGCCCCCATTCTCAGGATCTCATCCTGAATCAGCTCAAGCATGACGGACTTGCCGGAACGGCGCAAACCAGTCAAGACCTTTATAAGCTCATTGCCGATGAACGGCCGGATACGCTCCATGTACCGCTCCCGCTTGATCATAAGTCTATAACCTCCCTTTCATGGATAAAATCATTATAATTCAAATACAATCGCAAAGCAAAGTTCTGATTTTGATTTTGGCTAACATGTTAGTCAAAATCAAAATCAACAAGTTCAGATTCCCATGCATCACAGACTTCTCGTCTTACTATCCATCAAGGATAACCTCATTAGATTTTCTGGCGCGACGGCAAAAACGAGAGCTTAGGACCGTTTTCCAATGATCGCTCCTCCCCGCTTTCCGCGCCGATGAAACCCTTAAAACTCGTCAGTTCGACTTTACGACCTTCACTTCATCAATACGCTCCCATCGCTCCAACGTGCGTCTCTCCGTCGTCTTCATTCCCATCGACTTTTTGGGACAGCCTCTTTTTTTCCGGCCCGGACAGCGCCCGCATTTTTGCGCGAGGGGAAAAGCCCGGATTTTGCAGGACATTGCAGTAAAAAGCTCCACGTGGAACATTACGGCCGGCAAATATGCACAGCGGGTAAATTTTCAGAGTAAATGCAACCTCGTCAAAGTAAATGCGACGGGGTTGCATTTACTTTGACAGGACAAAAGCAGCAAGCAGTCATTACGAACACATAATAACGATCAAGATTGCGCTAACGGAACAAATTCAAGGGGATGAAAAGCTGTTACGAGGAAATTGTCCGAAAAAAGTGCATACAAAAGTGATCCTCAACTGAAAGCAAAATTTTCAGTTCAGAGTTAATGCAATCAAGAAATTAAAAAGGAGCCGTTATTTACCGGCGAGAAGAGTCCGCTTTAAACAGATATCCTGTGGCGGAATAAGTTCGAGTCCGAGTAAATGCAATACGTCCTCGCCATACAGGTTGATAAAGATCTCTGCAGGAGATTTTCCGTTAAATTTTTTCCTCTCGTATGAGTTTATATGAGACATCATCAGGTTGATATCAGTTTGGGATAAATTGTCGAAAGTTGTTCCCTTGGGAAGGATCCTTCGAATGAGAGTATGATTATTTTCAACCTTCGGTTTTTCCTGCGGTGCTTGTGGATTGCAATAGAACATATATGATTTTCTTTCTCCGTCCAGACCTTTTTCGATAGCCGTCGGATTGGAAAACTCTGTACCGTTGTCAGCAAGAAGGACCTGAAACATGGACTTATAGCGTTTCCTGCCCAGAAGAGTGAAGAGCATTGTAAAAATCTGCTCAACAGATTGAGCAGTATTTTTATCTCTCAAAAAAGCCAGCATAAAGTTGCAGTTTCTTAAGATGACAGTCAGAAGAACTTTTCCTCCTGTGGTGCCAACGACACTGTCGATTTCGGTAATAAGCATGTCCGGATGTTTCTCCGAAAAAGAGAGAAAATCATTGTAGGTACGGCCTTCACGACATTTTTTATCCACCTTCATGTTATTTCTTTTTCCCTTTCTCTTCTTAAAACGGACAGCTCGGGGCAAGTCTATTTTCCGTGCCTCTAAAATACCCGAAAGCAGGAGCCGTCTGGCGGTACTTTCAGAACAGGGAACAGTATCTCGATTATTACGGATAATATGATAGAGAGACTGCCCCTGTTTGATGAGAGGAGAGAAAAAAGAATCAATATCTGCAAGCTCGGCATCGGAGATATTGAAGCCTTCACGAGCCTCATGCAAAGTTTTCTCGTAAGAGTCATTTGCAGATTTAGCAGAATAGATCCGTTTTTTTAAAGTGCAGCGGTGACGGTTGGGGCAGCCGTTACAGACATACGGAGGAACCGAAAGCTGCGGGCAGACCTCCTCCTTAAAGTCAGGACACATCGTATTACATCTTGAGCACCGGAAACACAGTGAACGGCATTTCGGAGAGGTGTTACAAAGGGAAGTAACGGAGCAGTCATACCGGTGAAGGCAGCAGTTTGCTGTCCGGCCATAACAGCCTTTGAAGACAGTCTCTGCATGTTTTCTGATCTCTCTGGAGATCGTACTCGGCGACTTCAGAACTGTTGAGGCAATACTTCTGAGAGATTCTCGCCGGTTGAGGGCGCTTTCAATGGCTTTTCTTTCAGCCAGAGTCAAATGTTTGTTCATGATGATGAACTCCTTTCCGAGATCTGTTGTCTCGTAAGAAAGGTCTTTCATCAATTCAGACTAAATGCAAGCTTCTTTTAATTCAGATTTAATGCAACGGGGTACCGGATGTTGCGTTGCATTTACCTTGAAGAATTTCAAATATGCACAGCGACTTTTCCCGGCTCAGGGCTCGACTGGCATTTTTCCGGAACTTTTCGTATAATGAACAAATCTTGCAGATACTGACTTCAATCAGATACTGACTTCCACTTTGCTTTTCGTCAAAACGATTCTTGTTCGCAAAGGATGGTTCAGCATGAATCCAGCGCTTTGCTCGGTCATTATTCCCGCTTCGAAGGCGGAAAGAACGATCTCGCTCGCCCTCGACAGCCTGATCGCCCAAACCTGCCCCGACTGGCGCGCGTTCGTCATCGTCGACGGCCCGGAAGGCAACGATGCAACGTTAAAGATCGCCAACGACTACGCAGTGCGTGACCGTCGTTTTGAAGTCCTGTGCAACCGGCAAAACCTCGGCGCCGCCGACTCCCGCAACCGTGGCGTCCGTGCCGCCAAGACCCCCTGGATCGCTTTTCTCGACAGCGACGACGTCTTCCATCCCGACAAGCTCGAACGGCAGCTTGCCTTGGCGGAGCAAAAAGGCGCTTCCTTCCTGTGCAGCGCCTACAACATGATTTCTTACCCGGCGCGGACTCTGTGCAAAGTGTCGCGTGTTCCCCCGCGGATCGCCCGCGGCGATCTGATCAAATGGAACTCCATCGGCTGCTCCACCGTCATGCTCCGCAGCGAACTGGCGCGAAAGTACCCCATGGACGCCCGCGCCATTCACGAAGATTACCTGTGCTGGCTCCAGTGTCTCCAAGAGTGCGACTGCTTTGCCTGCCAGGAATCGCTGACCGATACCCTGATCCTCCCCGGCTCCCGCAACCACAGCAAGCTCCGCGCCGCCAGAGGCGTATGGGAAATTTATCGGCAACATCTGGGACTGAGCGCGCTCCGATCAATAGAGTACATGTGCGGATACGCGATCCGGGGATTCTTGAAATATATCTAAACTCGGGGCGTCCCCGAACAGTCATCGAGCTTTTGGGCTCCGGCGTGACCGGCGCTTTTTTTAGAGTTTCACGGCCGCAGACATAAAAAAACGCCCGAAGCGAACGCATTGTGTCCGTTCGCCTCGGGCGTTTGTCATCGCGCGCGGAAGGAAAAACTCTCCAGCGCCTCTATTTTTATGGCGGCGCTCCGCGGAGCGCCGCTCTTGTTTTCGGTTTATCCGTTATCCGTTTTACTCGTTATCCAGCAGCACCGTGGTGGTGCGCTCGGTCACTTCCGCCTTGAGCGCGCCGGTCAGCGCGTCGTCGAACGCCGCGCCGGCTCCGACGATGGCGTTCATGCAGCCGGTCACCGTCTCCGCGTTCAGATCGTCCTTCACATCGGATACCGAAATGGTGCGCTTGCCGCCGCTGGCCAGGCCGAATTTCATCGCAAGGGTCTTGGGCATCCCCGTCACCTCCTTTCGTTTTTCCCGTCACAAACCGCCTTATTCGGCGGAAACCACGTTCTCGTCAACGCGCAGCACTTCCAGCACCGGGTTGCTGATCACCGTGCCGATCGCGCCCGCCACGTCGAGCAGCTGCTGGCCTTCGGCCCCTTCCCGGATGCCGGCCAGGGAAATGCTCTTTACCTTGTCGGCGCCGTTCTCCAACGTGCCGGCCTTAGTTTTGATCCGCAGTTTGCAGTTCGCAAGAACAATCTGTGCAGCCATCGTTCTCACCTCCTTTCCCGTTACATCACCAAGAGTGCTTTTCCATCGTCTAAATTACAACCAGTTGTCTTTTCCGAAGAGAATTTTCCCTTCCGCGCCTCGCCACTTCGCGCGGCGGTGCGCCCGTGAAACGAACCGACCGGCGGACGCCGCGCCAGCGCGCCCGACAAAACAGGATCCGATCGGTGCAAACTGGCATTTTTCCGGAACCTTGCGTATAATGAGCACGTCGTGCCGCCTGCCAATTTAAGATCCATGCAGGCCGTCTTGAAGATTCGAAGTAAGGGAAACCGTTCGTACCGGACATATGAAGCCGCCATAAAAAGCGGCTGCGGAACAACGCCGCTCAGTTCGAAAACAGCTATCCCCATAACCGTTAGATATCATGCCAAAGCAAGGAGCGTCTCATGCTTGAAAAATACAAAAAACACCAGTTCCTCTTTGAGGAACTGGTGAAGCGCGATTTCAAGAAAAAATACAAACGAACCGTTCTCGGAATGGGATGGAGCATTCTTTCGCCGCTCGTGACCTTGCTGGTCATGCGGCTTGTCTTCACCCACTTTTTTGGACGCACCATGTCGCACTACACGACGTACCTTTTCTGCGGCAACCTGGTTTTTGCCTATTTCAGCGAATCCACGTCGCAGGGCATGACCTCGCTCCTCGGCAACGCCGCGATTTTTACCAAGGTCAACGTCCCCAAGTATCTGTTTCTCCTCTCCAAAAACTGTCAGACCCTGATCAATTTTGGCCTGACTCTTGTCGTCTTCTTCATTTTTTGCCTGCTCGACCACATTGTCTTCACGTGGAAATTTGCCTTTCTCCTCTATCCCGTCGCGCTGCTGATGCTGTTCAACATCGGCATGGGCCTGGTGCTGTCGGCGCTGTACGTTTTTTTCCGCGACATTCAATATCTGTGGTCGATTTTTTCCCAGCTGCTCATGTACGTGTCCGCCATCTTTTACAGCATCGACAGCTTCAGCCCTATGGCTCAGCGCGTTTTTCTGCTGAATCCTGTTTATCTGTTCATCCGCTACTTCCGCTCGATCGTCATCGACGCGAGGGTCCCCAACGCCGGCTTCCACCTTCTGATGGCTTTCGACGTTTCGGTCGTCGTCCTTTTCGGCTGTTGGATGTACCGCCGGTACAACGCCGAATTCCTTTATTACGTGTAGCGGGTGATCGACATGTCAGTCATCGAATTAAACGACGTCTCGATCCGTTACAAAGTCGGGGACTTCAAAGCTATCGGGCTTAAAGAATACGTCATTCGCAGAATCAAGCGGAATTATCACGTTCAGGAGTTCTGGGCCGACCGGCATATCACGTTTTCTCTGAAAAAGGGAGATATGCTCGGCATCGTCGGAGCCAACGGAGCCGGGAAATCGACCTTGCTCAAAGCGATCGCCGGCATCATGACCCCGACGGAAGGCGCCGTGATCACGCACGGCAATATCGCCGCGCTGCTGGAACTCGCCAGCGGTTTCGACGGCGAGCTGACCGTTCGCGAGAACACGCACCTGCGCGGCGCCATGCTGGGCTACACCCGTAAGTTCATGAACGAAAAATACGAAGAGATCGTCGGCTTCGCGGAACTTGCCGACTTTCAGGACCGGCCGTTCAAGCAGCTTTCCTCGGGAATGAAATCGCGCCTCGCTTTTTCCATCGCCTCGCTCGTCGATCCCGACATCCTCATTCTCGACGAAGTGCTGTCCGTCGGCGACGGCGCGTTCCGCAAGCGCAGCGAAGAAAAAATGATGGAGATCATCCGCGGCGGCGCGACCACCATTCTGGTATCCCATTCGCTCGAGCAAGTTCGCGCCTTGTGCAACAAAGTGTTGTGGCTGCACAAGGGGCGGCAGGTCGAATTCGGGGACCGGGTAGACGACATCTGCGCGCGCTATCAAGATTTCCTCGATAAAAAAATTCAGTTATAACCGTCAAAAAACAAGGCGCTCACCCGAAAAAAATCCTGCCGGGCAAGCGCCTTGTTTGCGTTGAACTTTTCAGCGTTCCTCATACATCTTGGCATAGTAATTCCGATATTCGCCGCTGATGATGTGCCGCCACCATTCCTTGTGCGACAGATACCACCGTACGGTCCTGCGAATCCCCTCGTCGAACGTCGTTTCCGGCAGCCAGCCCAATTCCGCGTGGATTTTGGCCGGATCGATCGCGTAGCGCAGATCGTGCCCCGGGCGACAAAGTACTGTGGTTGCACGAGAGAGAGCAAATCGAATTCGGAGACCAGATAAACGACATTTGCCCCGACCACGGAAAGCTTCTGAACAGGATATGGAATTTTATACTTTAAAAAAACACTTTTCATGATAAACATTGGAGTGAGGCATACGGCAAACGCCAGCCTCACTCCAATGTTTATCATACGCGCCTTTTTGTACATTGCTTCCTTGCGATGTTGTCCTGCCAGCCCCAGGAGCGTATATCAAATAACTCCATTTTATCTGCCCTGATACATTTTATTATAATATTTCATATAATCACCGGATGTAACATTCCTTACCCAGTCCGTATGGGTTAGATACCACCGGATGGTTTCGCGGATTCCTTGCTCAAAAGTATAAGCCGGGGACCACCCCAGCTGCGTAGTGATCTTGGTGTTGTCGATGGCGTATCGCCGGTCGTGGCCGGGGCGGTCCTTCACGTGAGTTATCAATTCCTCGTTTTTCCCCAATTCCTTGAGAATCAAACGCACGATTTCAAGATTGGCCTTTTCGTTGTTACCGCCAATGTTGTACACCTGCCCCGCCGCCCCTTTTTCAAAACAGTGGCAATGGCGGCACAATGGTCGGACACATGGAGCCAGTCTCGGATTTGCATACCGTCACCGTAGACGGGCAGCGGCTTGTTCTGGAGAGCATTGTTGATCATTAGGGGGATCAGCTTTTCCGGGAACTGATATGGACCGTAGTTGTTGGAGCAGCGAGTAACATTTACCGGCAACCCATAAGTCTCGTGGTAGGCGCGTACGATCATATCCGCGCTTGCTTTGGACGCGGAATAGGGACTATTCGGGGAGAGGGGCGTATCCTCAGTAAATATTCCAGTAGCCCCCAGAGCACCGTATACCTCATCGGTAGACACTTGCAAGTATCTCGTACCCCGGCGGTATTCCCTGGAATATTTGTCCCCAAGATGAAGTTTCCAACGCCTTTTTGCGACTTCCAACAGCGTCTGGGTACCCATAATATTGGTAGCAAAAAATACCTCGGGCGTTTCAATACTTCGGTCTACATGGCTCTCGGCGGCAAAATGAACAACCGTGTCAAAGTCATACTCATCGAACAGACGCTCTACCAACACTTTGTCGCAGATATTTCCCCTTACGAAGCGGTAGCGCGGGTCGGACTCCACCTTACTTAAATTTTCCAGATTACCTGCGTAAGTGAGGGCGTCCAAATTTACCAGAACCTCGATATCGGAAGAATAAGAAAGAATATGGCGTACAAAGTTGGACCCGATAAACCCTGCTCCTCCTGTAACAAGCACGGATTTCATCAGACAGCTTCCTCCGCAACGCGCATGATATACTTCCCATACGCCGTTTTCATCATAGGCTGCGCTAAAGCAATCAACTCTTCTTTTGTAATAAATTTGCGCCGGAAAGCGATTTCTTCGATACAAGAGACGTATAGCCCTTGGCGTCGCTGCACGATCGCAACAAAATTCGCCGCCTCCAACAATCCGTCGTGAGTTCCAGTATCCAGCCAGGCCATTCCTCGGCCGAAAAGCTCTACCCGCAATTGTCCCCTCCGCAGGTACTCATTATTGACCGCAGTAATTTCCTTTTCACCGCGAGCCGACGGCTGAATCTCTTTAGCGATTTGCACCACTTGATTATCGTAAAAATAAAGCCCGGGGACCGCATAATTTGATTTTGGATGTTTAGGTTTTTCTTCGATGGAAACAACGCTCCAATCGTTGTCAAATTCTACAATTCCAAACTCGGAAGGATTATTGACTTTATACCCGAATATTGTCGCTCCATTTACCCGCTTCATCGCTTGGGCAAGTATGTCGGAAAAACCTCTGGCATAAAAGATATTATCTCCTAAAATCAGAGCAACTGGACTCTCGCCGATAAACTTTTCGCCAATAATAAACGCTTCGGCAATTCCGTTCGGCTTATCCTGTACGGTATACGATAAGGACAAACCTAGCTGCCTCCCATCTCCCAGAAGCTCTTGAAATGCCGGGATATCCCTCTTCGTCGAGATAATCAAAATTTCGCGGATCCCAGCCAGCATCAAAGTAGAAAGCGGATAATAAATCATCGGTTTGTCGTAAATAGCAAGGATCTGCTTTGATACCGCCCGCGTCAGCGGAAAAAGGCGGGTTCCCGAGCCGCCGGCCAGAATAATCCCTTTCATCGTTCGCCGCCCCTATTCATTCAGGTGATTGATTCTGCCAAACTCATGAATCAGCCGTACCACCGTCGCTACGTCTTCCATGGAGAGGCTCTGATGAAGCGGCAGACAGAGCGTGTGCTCAGCCGCATAGTCGGCGTTGGGGAAATTGCCTTTAATTTCGTAGCGGCTGACACGATGAAGCGGGAAATAACGGAAGGTAGTATACACGCCGTGCTCTCTTAAGTACTTGGCGAGGTCGTCACGCTGCGCTTTTTTGACCTGAACATGATAGAAATAATAGGAGGAGGTACAATCAGCAGCCAGTGGGAGCGGCGTATCCAGCCAGCTTACATCGGCCAACAGGCGGTCGTATTCCTCATGAATCGCCTTGCGCTTCGTGATGAAACCGGGAAGCTTCTTCAGCTGCTCCACAGCCATGGCCGCAGTGATGTCGTTCATAATGGCGCGATGACCGAAGGAAGACACGTCATACTCCCACCATTTTTTGTCCACGCTGTTGGAATATCCACTTTTGCTCTCCAAGCCAAAATACAGCCATTTTTCGGCTTTGACCTTAAGTTCCGGATCCCTAAAATACAACATAGAACCATCGCCACAGACCAGAATCTTCATCGCGTCGAAAGACCACATCCCCATATCGCCGATGGTGCCGCAGGCTTGCCCTTTGTAAGTGGAAGAGACAGAGCAGGCGCTGTCCTCAATGACATAAAGATGATGCTTTTCGGCGAGCGCCATAATCTCGTCCATCTCGCAGGGCACGCCGCCATAGTGAATGAGCATAATGGCCTTCGTATTGGGAGTGATCTTCGTCTCGATATCACGAGCACGCACATTGAGGGTGCGGGGGTCGACATCGCACAGCGCCAACTTCGCGCCAGAAGCGCACACGGCGTTGCCCGCGCCGACAAAGCTGATAGTGGGCATTATTACTTCGTCGCCCGGGCCGATGTCGAACATGTGCATAGAAGCAAATAACCCCTCGCTGCAGCAGTTGGTGGTAAACACATGCTTGCGGTCGACCTTAAGATGCGCCGCAAAGCCCAGCTCGAATTCATCGTTGAGCTTGCCCTTGCCCAGCCAGTTGGACTCAAAAACTCCTTTAATCCGCGCCAGTTCCTCAGCGCCAAGAGAAGGCTGAAACACATTGATCATAATTCGATTCCACTCCCTTTGATTAAATCATATTCTTGAAGCAGGTTCTGACATTCTTCCCGAGAATTAAACATCATCACATCGATAATAGACAGGTTAGGAACAAATTCATCATTGTATTGATGATAATGAATATCGCGCAGTTTAAGGAAGCTCAGCTCAATTCCCGACTGTTGAAACTTTTCGACGTAAGGAACATAGAGCGGGATACCACTGATTGAGTTGTAGTATTCCGTTGCGCCTAGTTTTTTGCATATAGAGATCACCTTATGATGGGCTTTCAAAGAACAATCCTTCTCCATTTTAGAGGACATGATGAGTTCCGTGGTAATGCCCAAATATTCGCCAACTCTTCGAAAAGAGTAGAAAAGATACTCAGCTAAATTGGTTTCTGTTTGCGTAATGATATCTTCGAGTATCGGCATAACATTGGCATAATACGGCGCTTTCGAATACGACATTTCGATGGTGCGGAGCAATTTGGTCTGTAATACGCGTTGATTGTTGACCTCCACTTCGCGAATCAGTTTATTGGGGCTCGCGCCAGACAAAATCACGTTGATATTTCCGGACTTTTGTTGCATTAAAATTGCATTTCGATTGATCCTGCCCCCTTTAATGAAATTGACATCGTCGTAAACGACATATTTATCTACTGCGTTCATAAGCTGCCAGTAGCCCAGGTAGGGGAAAAAATAAGGCTGCATAATGCCAATTCTCATATTCTCAACGCCTCCCTACTAACTAAACTGTAAAGTTACAATCGCACGCCGCCACGTAAGGAGCGTTGGCGTCTTTTTCCGAAAGGATGGGGTTCATTCCTTCGGGCCACTCAATGCCAATGTCCGGGTCATCGTAACGAATGGAGCGCTCGTTCGCCTTGGAGTAAATATTGTCAACTTTGTACTGAACTTCGCAGTTTTCCTCCAAGGTGACAAAAACGTGTCCGAAGCCCTTTGGAATAAACAGCTGCTTTTTATTTTCCGCGGAAAGTTCGACTGCCATCCATTGCAGATAGGTTTCCGAACCTTTCCGGAGATCGACGGCATAGTCCATGATCCTCCCGCGGGTACAGCGAACCAGCTTGCTCTGCGCATAAGGATTATTTTGAAAATGAATGCCCCGAACCGTATGTTTCGGAACGGAAAGAGAATGGTTGTCTTGGATAAATTCCATGTCCAGCCCCAGACCCGTCATCTTCTTCCTGTTATAGGACTCAAAGAACCAGCCCCGGTTGTCGCCAAAGACACAGGGTTCAATAATTTTAACACATGGCAACGCGTTGCCGCTCGACATTTTCCTGTTCTCCTTCTCAAAAAGTCGCGATTCTCTCGGTTGTGGTCAAGAAAGCATTTAAGCCCCGATTATTTTAGAGGTCAACCGCTTTAGAGCCTTGTCGACATAGCCGCTCAAGACAAGACAGACCAAAGCGGTCAATGCGGAAAGCACAAGATAGAGGGTCAGTTCCACCCCAAAGGATACATTCAATTTCCAGACGCGAAGCGTCCGCGCCCAGACGTAATGGTTCAGATAAAGACACAGGCTATACTTTGAGATAAAAGAAATATATTTATCGTCCATTTTGCCTAACGCTCTGTTTGCATGACTCTTTCCACTGAAAGCGGCAATGATCCCCACGCAGACCAGCAAAACACACAGGAAATCAGTTTGAGACCGCGTGCCGTAAATGGAAAAGAGGATGACCCCAACAAGAGGTCCCGCTTCAAGTAACGTGAATAAGAGATTCCCTGCCTGCGACTGGCTGAACTGTCCGTTCAGCCAGTCGCACGCCCCATAGGCGGCGCACCCGGCACACAGTTCCGCAACCGCCCGCAGCAATCCAAGACAAACCATTTTATTCTCTGTAACGTGCATCGCAAAGTTAACGTGACCGTAGGCGCGGGAAAACCACCCCAAAACAAAACAGGCCGCCAACGGCGCAATCACGTACACAAACATATTGGTATGCTTTCTAAGCAGCGGGTATAAAGCCCCCATTGCAGGAAACAAAGCAAACAAGTACCATGAGGCGCCGACCAAGAGATTCGATTTCCCGCCAAAGCCAAAGGCGCGCAGAAACAGCAGGTCCCACAGACTGCCGCCAAGCGCGGTTACAGACCCCGAACGCAGAAAAATGAGCGCCACCGTTTCAAAAACAGCGGTAATGAAAAAGACTGTGTAAATGGGTTTTATCTTTCGCACCAAGAAGGCTATCGTTTCCTGCCCAAGAGCAATGCAAGGCTCCTTTTTCCGGCAGACAGAGCGAGCCATCAAAATGCCGGATAAAACGAAGAAAAACTCCACGCCCAACGAGTTGACGTGTAAGTTCACAGCGTTTTTATTTGTTGGGAGCAGCATGGAATGGCACAACACGATACATATGGCAAAGACCAGCCGCCAGACTTCAATCGACCGTATTTTCATAAGACCCTCGCTTTAATAAAAAGGCTCGCACAAAACGCTAGTTCTTTGCGTAAACTTTGTCCCTGTATTCCTCGATGATTTTTACAATGACCCTAATTCCATTCATTCCTTGTTGAAGTGTTACTGACAAAAAAGCTTTAAAGCAAAAATCCTAGGCTCCTTGTATTCATTCATAGACTCGCATTTTTCCCCAAAGTTCGATTTACAAGCATTATTGCAACATATCATTTATGACTATCAATATATTCATCTATCGTTTTATCAATAGTATCCTCAATATCATACCTTGGAGTCCACCCCGTGTCCTGAAAAAAACTCGTCGCGTCCATTCCGGCATATGTGCGAATGTCATCCTTTCTTTGCAGGGAGATATCAATGCCCGAATACCCCCGCTTTTCCAATCTGCTTTTAGTAAGTTCGGCTATCTCTACTAAGGAATAGACTTTATTGTGCCAGCCCAGATTATAGATTTTTTTCCATTGAGAATATTTAGTCTGAGAAAGAGCGACAAGCCCCGATGCGGCGTCTCTCACATCAAGCAGCGAAAAAAGCTGCTTACCACCTATAAGTTCGATTTTTTTCTTTCGATTCCAGCACAAACAAACGTAGGAAGGAGTTTTTTATTTCCTGCAATGCTGTCGAGGCGTATATTCGTGGCCGCTGTCTCCGACTCTGTAGAAAAAACCGTTTCCAACAGAATCTCACTGGCGCACTTTGCCAAAGCATAACTTCCCAAAGGGCACAGTTTACTATTTTCATTATGCAAGCCCGGCGAACTACCATATACACTTTGCGAGGAAATATTCATAATAGCAGGCACTCTTGCTTTTTTGACCGCAAGAAACACTTCTTTATGAAAATCCAATGTTTCGACTAATGCGCTTTGCTGTATTTCTGTGCGAGCAAATGCTAGATTTACAACAACTTTAATACGTTTCCACGGAATATTTGAAGTAAAATCCGCACTCCTGCCAACACACTGCAAACGCGCAACGTTTCTCTTTTCCAGCGCAGCCCATATCGTTTCACTGTTGCCCGAAACTGCCAGCACATTAAAATCCGTCTCCTCTAAAAGCTGCCGTATTAGCTCCAACCCGATATAACCACTTGCTCCGGTAATAAGTACGGTGTTTTTACACACTTCACCCACTCCAATGTTCGGCATGAACGACGCTACCTGTTTTATTTTTTCGAGAAGGAAGTTGCAATCGATGATTGATTTTCCTCTTGCAAACTGTCTTCTTTCTGCAAAGCGTATTTGACAGCACTGACCAAATATTCTCTTAACACGCTTGCTCCTTTTCTAAGCGTGAGAATAATTCCATCTCGTTCTAGCACGCAGGATACTTTTTTTAGTATCGCGCGTATAAAAATAAAAATACACCGCATTTTGCCCGAAGAGTTTTTAAATATATAATATGAAGTATCAAAGTTAACCTTAGTCGGATGCCAATAAAACATCCTAAGACTCCCCAACCAATACATCTCTTTGCGTTTGCTTAAGTCCAACGATGTGTGAAGCTGTTTTTTCGCAAATCGTTCCGCTTCACATAGCCAGTCGAAATTGATTTGCAGCCAATTCGTCTTTTTAATGGCTGATGTAAAGCTTGTACTGGATTTCGTTAAAATCCGTCGTACCATAACGGGTTTTTTTTCGTGCCGAATCCTGCCGAGCGTAACCAGAAGCATATACACACGCCGATCCCCTAAAACTTGTATTTCCTCAAATTGTTGGAGCTCTTCTTCACTGTAATTGCGGAAAACATTTCTGAAGAGCGTTGCTGATATATGAGATGGCAACAGCCATCTCTCTAAATGCTCTTTAGTATATTCATCATCCTGACAATAAGTGTCACTAAGCTTCCCCCAAGGGAATGCACAGGGAGCACCAAAATCATTGACACACACAAAGTCGCCCCCCGTAGCGATAAAATCGGGATGTTCTTCCAAGAAATTAACCTGTTTCTGCAACTTATCACTGAAAAGCCAATAATCGTCACCTTCCAGATTGGCGCGATATTTTCCTCGGCACGCCCGTCTCAAACAATTCGAATTTTTCTGCATTCCAATATTTTTCTCATGCAGTATCAGACGGATTACCTCTGGATATTTTTTCTGATACTTCTGGACGATCTCTCGTGTATGATCTGTAGAGCAATCCTCTGCGATAACGAGTTCATAGGAGAAAGTCACCTCCTGCATCAATACACTTTCTATCGCACGGGCAATGTATTTTTCATGATTATATGTGGCCATACCAATACTAACTACAGGCTCGTCGGGCAAGCTCGCATCTATACTATTCACACAATGCCTCCTTACTGATAAGAATATTGTATCGATTTTCTCGTAACGTTGTAGATTCTCTACCAATATCGACGCTCTATTTCTGAAAGACGAGGTGCTTTATATGTTTCCACGGAAGAGATAACTTTCGCTGGTATTATCCCGCTTCCTGCTAAAGTCTCGAAGACGTTTATTGTAATATTCTTTTTCTCTGAAATAATATTATCTGATAAAATATACAATCTTGTGTTATCTTCCAGAGATAAAAAGGCATGCGCCACCCCAATGGGAACATACAATAAGTTCCCATCACTACTCAACAAATCTCTTGAAGTATAATGCTGATACGTTTCCGTGGTATCTCTTACATCTAAAACGATAACTCTGCACGAGCCATTTACGCATTTCATCAGGAGATTGTTTGTCCATGGAGCATTTTGGATAAAAAAGCCACGCAGAGTATTTTTAAACATAAATTCTGTTTCATAGTGATATGAAAACACATTCTTTAACCCACTTACATTTCTAATATTTTCATGAGAATACAATACTTCAAAACCAAGATTATTGTTTATTTCTGGTCTTTCTGAAAAGAGATAAACTCCAGGAATCTTTGATTTACAACATTCCATCTTTTCACTCCATTGACTTAACATATAATAGCACTACAACTGCTTAATTTCTCTCCAGCACCTCACTCAAACGACCAGTTAGTTCATCTACCCTATTATCTTGCGCTCGCAAATCAAGAAACTCCTGAACCGTTTTCATTTCCCTACTGAAAGCATCGATAACAGAAAATTCAATGCCATCGAATAGAGTGCCCAGTTGTTCATCCAAAGGATTAATCATCTGCACCTGCGCAAAATCAACAGGCCTTGAAGTTTGAATTAGCAATATAGAATTGGGCTCAGCTTGTTCCACACCCCAAACAACGCCTTCGGGAATCAGCCCCCCCTGATATAAATTAGAGTCCATCGACCAAGAAGAACGTAATTTTAACCTTTCTGTTTTTAAAAAAGTTTCACTATTGTTTCTGAGATCAGCCAAGAATAAGTTCATACATCCCTGAAAGCACCTTAAAAGAATTTTTTGCTGTGGAATAGAATACAAACCTTCGACGACACAGGGGGAAGACGTGCATCTTTTAGTGTAAATCATTTCAAATATATCTTCCTCTCCGGCCTGGAACAGATCTAACCAATTATACGTGATGACTCTGATCCCCTTATGATCTACGGAAAGATTTAGTTTTTGATACTTTACTCCTGCTATTTTTTTCGATTTTATAATAAGCACGGGGTTCTCTCCTCACCAAGAATAAGCTCAGTTATTCAGTGAATTCACAACGCGTTCCGTATCGAATTTCAAGAACAGCATATCATTGCCGCGGTCGTCGCGGACGCAGACAAGCTCCTGAATCTTCTTAATAACGTTCTTCAATTCATCGCAGGTGTCTGCGGCGATATAGGCGCGGAAGACTGACTGCGCCATGGAATTGTTTTCCACAACTTCAGAGCCGACAGGCAGCAAAAACTCCGCATAACAGACTCCCGGGATTTTCCGTACTTTCTCCAGGCCGCTGAGACTCCCGATGACGCCGGCGTGGGCCGTCATATTGAACGCGCAGCAGAAACAATCGGGGTTCGGATTGTCCCTGCCGAGATCGCCATGATCCGACGTGCCTGTCAGCGCATATTCAACGGCCATTTTCATATAGTTGATACCGTTAACCGCATCCAGGTAATAGTAATCGCACAGCGCGGGAATGCGATATCCACACTCAAAAATGTAGATCCCCTTCTCGGTGGCAATGCCTTGAAAAAACACAGTCCCGGCGTAGGCGCCGGCGCTCTTCAGCATCTTTTTGATCGCCGGATCAACCTGTTTTTTATATTGCTCATAAAACTGCGACGGGGCAATACTGGCGTCAAACTGCGCCGTTACTCCAGTGTGATCCAGCGAAGGGTACCGATCGCGCAGTATGGACAGGCTCACTTCCCCGCCCTTGATAGTATAAACCGAGGTGATTTCCGTGCCGGTCACATAATCTTCCACGATCACAGAACCGCTTGGGGAATTCTCCCGGGCGCGACGAACCGCCGGTTCCAATTCGCCCTCTCCGCGGCAGATGGTAACGCCGCGGGCGGCGAAACCGTCTACAGGCTTTACAATGACGGGGTAATTCACACGTTTAGCCCACTCTTTGTCGCCGTCCGCGCCGACGGCATATTCCCGCGGTACCGGAACGCCATGTTTTACGCACAGGTCTTTAAAGGTCTTTTTATTCTGAAAGGCATCCCACTGCTTTTTCGTGAAGTAACAAGGCAACCCCAGTTTTTCGCATACTGCCTGAAGGGTTATTAAATTCCCCTCGCTGACGCCGCAAAAAATGCCGTCGATGCTCTTTTCCCGGGCAAAATCACATAGAGCGCCAACATCCCGCGTACTGACCGCAGCACATTCGTCGCAAATCTGCTTTGCCTCCGACCGCTCAGGCGCCAGGTTGTCGGTGACGATCACATACGCGCCTTCCTGCCGCGCATAGCGAACCATGCTAACAGATGCAACGGACGTACCTAAAAGCAACAGCCGTTTTCCATCAAACAGTCCCATTCTGCCCTCACCCTTAGTCAAGATAAAAGAGCCAATAGTATATTTTTTTTACACAGATCATGGGGATGCAGAGGAAAAATTCCCATTTTCTGTTCTCCAGTTCGAGAATCTCCCATGCCAGGCAACGCCAGCCTTTAACTCCCGTCTTCAAGTAATGTAAAACCGCAGAAACAAACAGCTCTTTCCTGTGGGCGCGAAAACCGGCGTCGACCTTTAATACTGAAGCGGCGTAGTTTTCCAGCGTACGAGTATAGGCAAGTTCCCGCCTCATGTTTTCCAGCGAAGAATTGTACATTGCCGCCGTTAAATTTCCGGATTTTTTATATCGGCGGTAGCAACTCATTTTTTCTTTAAAATGATAAAAATCGCCCTTGGCGGCGCAAATCAATATCACCGTTCGATCGCTGATCTGCCGGTGGGCTTTATAGCAGATAGAGTAGTCCTGGGATCTGTCGGCGTAAATATTACGCTTTACAATAGTCGCCGCCTGCCCCGGCAGCATGACGCCCTGAAAATCCTTCAGGGTGTACCGGGATTTGCCGCTGATCCAACGTAAGCGCTGCCGTCTTAACGGCGCCCCGTTTTGATCGACGGCAACGTAGTCATGAGAGCAGCCGATGAAAGAAGGGTTCTTTTCAAGAAAATCAACCTGCGTCTGCAGCTTATCCTTTGACGTCCAATAGTCGTCGCCTTCACAAACGGCGATATAGGCTCCCCCGGCGCGCATGGAGAGTTCATACGCGTTTCTTGTCGCGCCCAGATTATGTTCCCTTAGAAAAAGTCGAATTTTCTCGGGATATTTTCTTTGCAGTGACTTCAATATTTCGGGCGTGCCGTCGATAGACGCGTCATCTCCAACGAGGATCTCATAAGGAAAATTTGTGCGCTGCATTAGGATACTGGAAACCGCCTGCTCAATAAACTGCTCTTGATTATATGACATAACAATCACGCTTACTAATACGCTATCAGACATTGTGACTTAACCTCATTCCTGGGCTGCAACCCTGCCTCGCTCCGGCGCGCGCGGTTCAGTTTTGACCGCCCCTCGGCCCTGGCCCCTGCGTTTCCAAATTCCCAAACGATGAAAATTTTATTCCGTCATTTAACAAAGGTCCTTCCTGCGTATGGTCTTTCTCAGCCAGATATAGAGAGGGGAATTCTTGAGCCACTCCAAATGACGAGGCGATATATGCAGAAAATGCATCGAAAGTAGAATCCGGTATCTCGGCTCGACCAATTTCAGTATTTCCGGGACGATCTGAACGCTCTTCATTTTGACGCGCTGCGCTTCTGCTCTGCCGTGTTTCCTATCCTTGTTCCGAATCAGCATGGTGACACAGTAATTTTGCAGCGTTTCCGCCATTTTATATAAAAAATATCTTTTCGACGCACCCCGCATGTTTTCATGCTTCAGATACGCATCGGATATTTTCCAATAAACCTGTTCAAGCTGCGGCGCGCGCGCAACCTGGTTGCTGTCGGACATGCTCTGGCTTACGTTGCCTATGAGATATTCGTAGAGAAACAAGTCAAAAAACATTATCGTTTTGGCTTTCATAAAAGGCAAGGTGCAGTACTCTTGATCTTCGTATGAAATTCCTTCGCTTAACGTTATTCCGCAGGCACGGTAAAAATCTGTTTTGTAGGTGATACCGTGAAACATGCAGCAGCTTAAGGCGCCTTTGCCTGCGTCCATCAGTTCTTCCAAAGAATAGTTTCTGCCATAACGTATGCCGGACGATTTTATCGCGGTACCCCTGCCGGAGCGCACATTGATCGTATGAAAGTGAGTAATTACGACGTCGGCGCTTGAGGTACTAAGCTGAGAAACATAACTTTCAAGGTTGTCCGTCACTATCCAATCGTCTGAATCGACGACCTTAACATATTTCCCCGACGCAACAGGCACGGCAATGTTTATCGCCGATCCGTGCCCTCCGTTTTTTTTGTTTATCAACTTGAAAATATTCGGGTAACGGCGTACGAATCCCTCGGCAATGTCTTTTGTTTTATCTTTTGAACCGTCGTTGACGATGATCACTTCGATCCTCTTATCCGCGCCGCCCGAAGAGACGAAAGAGGAAAGGCATTTTGTAAGGAAGCCTTCGGAGTTATAGGCAGGGACTATAAATGTAACGATTTTATTTTCCTCGCACATTTTATGACCTTTTGCCTCTCCGAAGAGAAAATATTTTTTCAGCGGTCTGCATTGCGCTGTGTATAACTTCGTCCATATTATAATATCTGTATTCTGCAAGTCGCCCGCCGAATATGACGTTTTTCTCCCTTTCCGCAAGCTGGCGATAGCGCTTATAAAGTTCGTTGTTTGAGGTATCGTTCACAGGGTAGAGTGGCTCTCTGCCCGCTTGCCATTCTCCGGGGTATTCTCTGGTGATTACTGTCGTCGGTTGTTTGCCGAATGCAAAATGCTTATGCTCTACAATCCTTGTATAGGGCGTTTCAGCGTCGGTGTAGTTTACAACGGCATTTCCCTGGAAGTTCTCAGTGTTGATTTCCTCTGTAACAAAGGTTAATGTTCTGTATTCCAGCGCGCCGTATCTGTAATCAAAGTATTCGTCGATCATACCTGTGTAGACAACGCTATCCGCCAGCGATACGAGTTTTTTTGTGGAGAAAAAATCGGTTGAAAGCTGAAGTTCGCACCCTTTCAGCAGTTTTTCAAATATCCCATTATAGCCGCCCGCAGGTATGCCTTGATAAACGTCGTTGAAATAGTTGTTGTCATAGTTAAAGCGCAGTGGGAGTCTGTTTATTATTGCAGGAGGCAGCTCAGAGCAACGGCGTCCCCACTGTTTTTCCGTGTAGTTCTTTATTAGCTTCTCGTATATGTCCGGGCCGACGAGCGAAAGCGCCTTTTCTTCAAGATTCGAAGGCTTTTTTGTTCTGTATGGACGCGTCTGTTCAGCGATCTTTTCTTTTGCTTCTTTTGGAGTAATAACCCCCCACAACTTATTGTACGTATTCATATTGAACGGCAGATTGTAGATTTCATTGCCGTTGCGTGCCAGCGGCGAATTAACGAAATTGTTAAACTTAGCGAAGCGCATAATAAACTGCCAGATCTTTTCTCTGTCTGTATGAAATATGTGCGGTCCGTATTTATGCACCGTTATCGCCGACTGCTTTTCACAGAAAGCAGCGCCGCCGATATGATTCTTCTTATCTATTACAAGACATTTTTTGCCGGCCGACGCTGCATAATGGGCGAAAACTGCCCCATAAAAACCAGCGCCGACAATGAGAAAGTCGTAGACTGCCATTTAAGATAACACGCTCTTTTCGTATATGATATAGCGCCTTTCGTTTGCCGTAAATATTTCCCCCGCCGTTGAGCCGGATGGCGTTTTCACAGTCAGCGTGTAATATCGCCTGAACACTAACGCACTTCCAGCACAATTCTAACACATTTCTTGCGTTAGAACTGCGTTCCCAGAGGGCGCTGAGAAGCGCGAAAAGAATGAGCGCGTTTTACCGATGAAGGGAAGCCCCCATACCACGCCAGCAAAACTGAAGATGCCAAGCCCCCACCCGTCTCGTCTGGGATATTTGTTCCAAGGACGTTCTGCCGTCGTCGTTTCTTTACAAGTACTCTTTTGACACAATCCCAACACAAGCCTAGCGCGCGTCTTACGGCAGGCGAATCGGTTGCCAAGCCGCCGCCCTGCTGCCGCAACAATCCGGACACGACGCTGGCGCTGCAGGCAGTCACGGCGACGTACGGCTATAGGCGATTTCATCGTTTCATCTTCACTTCGCCGACCACAATATACGGAATGATGAACTCCGTTCCGTTCACCGCGGACATCCCGGCCAGCGGCTGCACGAATCTCTACGGCTGGACGAAGTTCATGATCGAGCAGAACCCGCGCGACGCGACGGACGCGGAGCTGCCGCGTTACTTCAACTCGATTGGCACGCACGAATCGAGCTGATCGTCAAGCAGCCAAGACTTCCTTGACAACCTGATATCCTGACAGCGAGATTTCGCATGAAATTACAGCGCGCAGATTTCGATTCCCGCCATCTGCGCCCACAGGGAGCGATGAAGGTTTGGTCAAGACGATTTCCAGCGGTTCCTTGTATGCCGAACCGTGGATAGCCCGCCATCTTTTGAAAAAAGCGAGAAATCTGAACCGAGAGCCGGTGCAGGAAGAGTGAGCGGTAGGACATGAGAGATCTCGGAGTGAAGCCGAAAAGAACGTCATGAGTCCGCTTTCTTCGGCACCGGTGAAAAAGTTCCAATCCAGTGTATAATTTATATCGAAAGTCAGGGGGCGCGTGACGTTTTACGGTTAAGAATCTCTTGAGGAGGAAACGACCATGAACGATCTCCTTACCGGCGGGGCCGGTTTTATCGGGTCGCATACGGCGGTCGAACTGATCGCGGCGAGGCACGGCGTGGTGATCGCCGACGATCTGAGCAACAGTTCGGCTTCGGTGATCGAGCGGGTGAATGACGCCAGACGTGGGAAGACAATAAAACCGACAAACACGAGCCGGTATGAACAAGGCGCCGCAACGCTTTAATACGCGTTGCGGCGCCTTGTTTTTACCGTTTGATCTTTTGTACTCCACTGTCAGCGTTTCTTTATGGGGCAGGATTTCAACCTTCATCGCAATTCCAGCGCAGAGCCAACGCGATTTTAACACATTTTCTGCGGTTGATGGTGAAGGAACAATTTTACGCTGTGTCTATACGCAGCACGGTACATTTATAAAAAGAGACCGTCTCAAAAGTCAATCGAAACGGCCTTTTTGCTGTCCTTTGGTAATTTTTCTCCAGTATTAAAACACAACGTACACGCAGAATAAAGGAGCCGTTGATTATTTCCCCCTGAACGGGAACTTGACTTCCAAATGAATAACCTGATAGTCAAATGAATTGTCCATTCCATAGGCAAAATATGCCCTCAAACTGCCGTCGAAAGGCAGCGTCTCCGGTAAACGGAGACAGTTACGCCCTACAGGCAGAAATTCTTTCCACCGCCCCTCTCACTGCGATTTATCAGTGGCTCCTTTGATTATGCGAACGGATCGCTGTGCGAACCGGTGCGGCCAGCCAGTCCGGCTCGATATGGCACTCGCGGAACCCCGACCAATTGCCGCCCAAATCGTGGTCGCGGCACTCTTTGGGGAGCGCCTGCTCCTTTGCGAGCATCTCGATGATGTTTTCCAGCCGTCGAATATCGTACCCCCGTTTGCGGATACGCTTGTAGTCGCGCTTGAAGGCAGACTGATATCTGAGATTAAGCATCGAGATCGGCCATCAGGTCTTTCACGGACGAGAAGGTCTTGCTCAGGCCGCGGCGCGCGCGGGTGTCTTCCATGGCCGCGCGCGTCGCGGCGTTGGGACGGTCGCGCGCGATGGTGAACGGGATTCGCCGCTCGTATACGACCTGACGCGCGAAGATGTTAATGGCCACCGACGTATTCAACCCGAAATCGGCGAGCATTTCTTCGAAATCGGCTTTCAGTTTTTCGTCCATTCTTACGGTGACGTTGGTTGTCGCCATGATCATCAGCTCCTTTTCGTCTCGAATTATAGTGTGATAGATGTGCACTGTCAATACAACGCACTATTCAGTCTCGACTTCTTTTGAAGATGTATCTCAATGCTAGGGAACGAAGAAGCGTTGCGTCATTGAGCGGCTCATACTCGTTTGTACAACAACCCAGTCAAGCACCGGCTGCGTCGCCTGCAGACGGCGGCACGGCCTGTGCAGAGGTCAGGTTGGTTCTGATCGCATGACCTCCCTCGCAGCCCCCTGCAAATTATATTAATATTTTTTATCAAGAAACAGTATGAACATTACAGTTCGATATTTTAAAACCGGCCAGTTATACTGGACAATAATTCAGGATCAAAGAAAAATTGTCCAATGGAGCGGAAACGCTTCCCTCTTCCGGTTCGATAAATACATTACGTCTGCGGCATTGAACATCCACGATTTTCCATAGAGCCCATTGTGCCTACGAGCTCTGGCGCTGCTCCAATGCCAAGCCAATCAGCCGATCCGTTTGGTCTGCCATGAACAGCGGGATATTCAGCATATCATCGTCCAGTTTCAGATTATCCAGAGAGAACCGCACACGGAGCTTCACCTGATCCGGGAACAGTTCCTTGAATTTCTTGAGGCTCTTGCCGGCTGTGTTGGCCTCGGATTTGACCTCTACAGGGAAAACGTCGTTCTCTCTTTGAATGAGGAAATCCACCTCATAAGGAGGATTGTTCTGGCTCCAATACCGGGGAACAACTTCAAACTGGGTGACCAAGGTCTGAAGCACAAAGTTCTCGGTCAGTGCGCCTTTGAACTCGGTGAACAGGCGATTGCCTTCGCCAAAGGCCGTAGGAGCCAGCTGCGCAAGACGGCGAAGCAGTCCCACATCGACCAAATAAATCTTAAAGGCGGAGAGGTCGTCGTAAGCAGCCACAGGCAGGCCAGGGGCGGAACTGCGATAGACCTTGTGCACCAGACGGGCATCTACCAGCCATTGCAGGGCATCCTCGTATTCACGGGCTCTTGCGCCCTCTTTGACGACCTTGTAGATGAATTTCTTGTTTTCCCTCGCCAGCTGGGACGGTATAGACTTCCAGATCATAGAGATCTTCGGAAACTCGTTGATATTAGGATGTTTGGCAAAGTCACGCTCGTAGGCGCCGATGATCCCGGACAGGGCTTCCTGCATAGCGGATACATCTCGCGCTTCTGTCCACATCAGAACGGATTCCGGCATGCCGCCGGTCACGTAGTACATTTTGAGTTTTTCATAAAGAGGATTAAAGAAGGCGTCGGGGATTGGCTCA
The DNA here is from genome assembly GCF_033060595.1 of Pyramidobacter sp. YE332. Taxonomy (NCBI): domain Bacteria; kingdom Thermotogati; phylum Synergistota; class Synergistia; order Synergistales; family Dethiosulfovibrionaceae; genus Pyramidobacter; species Pyramidobacter sp. YE332. The sequence goes on from NZ_CP133038.1 coordinate 1,530,170, forward strand.
ATAATGTTCACACTGTCCAGATACCTTGCTAAATTCTCGTCGTCGTTGGCGAGCAGGAACTCTGCAAAGGTCATGGGATCAATCTGCATAAAATTGACCTTGCCCACGGGGAACGATGAAGGTTTGGCCAAGGGGATCCCCAGCAGAGAACCGGCACAGGCGACGTGGTATCGCGGTGCATTTTCGCAGAAATATTTCATGGAATTGATGACCTTGGGGCAGTCTTGTACCTCGTCAAAAATGACGAGGGTCTTTTCAGGCGTGATCTTCTGACCGCTGGCCAGCATCAAATTTTGCAAGATACGATCGACGTCCTTTGTCGTTTCAAAGAACTCTTTGTATTCTTCGTTCTCGTCGAAATTGAAATAAGCAACGTTTTCATAGTATCGTGTGCCAAATTCTTTGAGAATCCATGTCTTGCCTACTTGGCGAACACCTTTTAAGATTAAAGGTTTACGGTAAGGTGAATGCTTCCATTCCAGCAATTGTTTTAAAATCACTCGTTCCATATGCAGCACACCTCACATTATTATTGATGTTTACGTGTATTATTATCACATAATTATTGTATTCTGCTCAACAAAAAAAAGCAACGGCCGTCGTGTAATTATTTCAGTGTATAATTTTATGGCAGCGGCCGAAATTTACGTGATGTGTGGCGGCTGGCAATCTTTTATTGGAGGGAACGACCATGAACGTTTTGCTTACCGGCGGGGCCGGTTTTATCGGGTCGCATACGGCGGTCGAACTGATCGCGGCGGGGCACGGCGTGGTGATCGCCGACGATCTGAGCAACAGCTCGGCTTCGGTGATCGAGCGGCTGGAACGGATCACGGGCGTGCGCGTGCCGTTTTACCAAATCGACGTGGCCGACACGGCGGCGCTGGAACGTCTCTTTGCGGAGCACGATCTCGACGCGGTGATCCACTTCGCGGGGCTGAAGGCGGTGGGCGAATCGGTGGCCAAGCCGCTGCTTTACTACCGCAACAATCTGGACACGACGCTGGCGCTGCTGGAAGTGATGGCGGCGCACGGCTGCAGGCGCTTCATCTTCAGCTCGTCGGCCACGGTGTACGGGATGACGAACTCCGTTCCGTTCACGGAGGAGATGCCGACCGGCGGTTGCACGAATCCCTACGGCTGGACGAAGTTCATGATCGAGCAGATCCTGCGCGACGCGGCCGCCGCGGACGCGGAGGTGTCGGCGGTGCTGCTGCGTTACTTCAACCCGATCGGCGCGCACGAGTCGGGGCTGATCGGCGAGCAGCCGCAGGGGATCCCCAACAATCTGATGCCGTATCTGTGCCAGGTGGCGGCGGGCAAGCTGCCGCAGCTGCGCGTTTTCGGCGACGACTACCCCACGCCCGACGGCACGGGGGTGCGCGACTACATCCACGTGGTCGATCTCGCCAAAGGGCATGCGGCGGCGCTGGCTTACGCCGCCTCGCACCAAGGGGCCGAGGTATTCAATCTCGGCACGGGGCGCGGCAGCAGCGTGATGGATCTGATCCGTTCGTTCGAACGGGTCAACGGCATTAAAATCCCTTACGCGATCGCGCCGCGCCGCGCCGGCGACATCGCCGCGTGCTGGGCCGACGCCTCGAAAGCCGAGCGCCTGCTGGGCTGGAAGGCGCGGAAATCGCTCGACGACATGTGCCGCGATTCCTGGAACTGGACGAAGAAGTCGCTGCTGTAGGATCAGCGAAAGAGTTCGTCGAGAACACGAAGAGGCCGTCTCGAAAGTCAATCGAGGCGACCTCTTTTTGTGACGTATAGAGCCGTTACGAGCCCCAAACGCTCACCGCCCAACATAGCGGTATTTTGCGTAGCGGCCTTTGTTCACCGGTTCCAGAAGCCCTCGCGCCACAAGAGCCTTCAGGAGAATGTACGCCTGGGAAGCGCTGACATGCAGTAGCTGCATGACGTCTGACCGGGAAATAAAGTCGTTGCCTTTGGCGAATTCCGCAATCGATTCATGATACTTCGTCTTGTCTCCGTCAGCTCGGCGCACGTCTTCGATTTTACCCGTCTTCGTGGCATACGCTTTAAAACGAATCGCATAGGTGCCGGTTCTACCGCTGCCATATTCCTCGACAAGTCCGGTCGCTGTCATTGAATCCAGAATAACTTTTATTGTGTTTTCTGGAATATTTATCTCTTGTGCCAGCCGTTTGACTGTCGACTTCGGACTATCCTTCAAGACGTTCAGGATCAGCAGAGCGTTGAGCGAAAGAGGGCGTCCCGATCTGTTCTGTTCCTTCGCGATCAGCTCCGCGATCCGTCTGTCGGGCTCTCCCCGCGGAATAAACAAGGATACCGTCGCCGAGGTCGACGCAGAATAATCGGGCAACGGCTTGCCATAGAGCAACGAGCCTTCGAAGATCCGGTCGATCCCCCTTCCTGTCCGTTCTGCCAAACCGATACGTTTCAGCGCGTCCGCTAACAGAAGGTTTCTCCCATGCGGCTCGGCCGTGAGCAAATTGTTTATGGAGACGCCTTCGACAAATCCGCCGGGATTGGCGACCGTCAATCCTTCATCGCTCAATGCGACCCGGACCCTGCCGCTTTTGGCGTAGTCTCTATGGCTGAAGGCGTTGACGACGGCTTCTCTGACCGCTCTTTTATCGAATTCCGGAATGGAGAGTCTGAAGAATCCTATGTCGAGTTCCCGATCGGGATTTCGAGCTTCCAAACCGTTATAGAGTTTCTCTATTGTCGATAAAATCGGCAATACGTAATCATCGTTACGACGGACTTCAGTTCCTTCCAACACCTGAAATACAGCGGCATGCGTCGGCACAAAGCGCTGAATGGCTTCCAACTTTCCGATCAGGAGAATACCCGTGACCGTGGGACACAGGACGCCGTTCTGTTCCCGAACCAATCCCAACGCCTTGTACAGGTCTTCGTCCGCCAGTTCCAACAGCGTCTTGTCTCCGCTAAAGGACGAGATCGATCGCTTGAGGCGTTCTGTCTCCAGGGGATCGAAATCTTTGATGCTGCTTTGGAACAAGGGCATGGCAGAATAATCGAGCAGACGTAAATCAGAGAGCCGCGTCGCGAATTCATAAGGATACATCGCCACGTTTTCGGGTTCTCCGTTGGCTTTGAGCCGCCGGTGAAGAACTTTTCCGGATGCGGTCGCAACAATTCCGCCGAATGACTTCGGCACCGATATTTTTAGCACGGGTTTCGTATCGCCGACGATTTCCGCCCTGACAGAGACAGGTGGTACGGTATTGTTCGCAATAAAAGCGCTGACCGTCGTCACGTTCCGATGCGCTTCATGAACGCCCGTTATTTCTCCCGAATCTTCGATGCCAAGATAAAGATCGCCGCCTTCCGTATTGGCGAACGCCACGACCGCTTCAAAAACATCGGCGTCCGGCAACTTCTTCTGATCGCTTTTGAACTCTATTGTCAACGTTTCTTTATTGGGCAGCATTTCAACACCTCCATCGCAATTCTAACACACATTTTGCGTTAGCATCAAATTTTCCAACGCAAAAACGCATTAAAAAAGACCTTGGCGAAGCTGTTGGCAAAAGAAGGATCTCGGGCAGTACTGCACCATGAAAGCGCCTCCGAGCAAAACCGAAAAGAACGCCGCGAGCTTTTCTCAGCGTCAGTAAAAAATAACTGATTCAGTGTATAATTTTCTCACAGAAGCCAGAGTTCACATTGTGCGTTACAGCTGACGCTTTCTCAGGGAAGAAAACACCATGAACGTTTTGCTTACCGGCGGGGCCGGTTTTATCGGGTCGCATACGGCGGTCGAACTGATCGCGGCGGGGCACGGCGTGGTGATCGCCGACGATCTGAGCAACAGCTCGGCTTCGGTGATCGAGCGGCTGCACGAATCCCTACGGCTGGACGAAGTTCATGATCGAGCAGATCCTGCGCGACGCGGCTGCCGCGGACGCTGAGGTGTCGGCGGTGCTGCTGCGTTACTTCAACCCGATCGGCGCGCACGAGTCGGGGCTGATCGGCGAACAGCCGCAGGGGATCCCCAACAATCTGATGCCGTATCTGTGCCAGGTGGCGGCGGGCAAGCTGCCGCAGCTGCGCGTTTTCGGCGACGACTACCCCACGCCCGACGGCACGGGGGTGCGCGACTACATCCACGTGGTCGATCTCGCCAAAGGGCATGCGGCGGCGCTGGCTTACGCCGCCTCGCACCAAGGGGCCGAGGTATTCAATCTCGGCACGGGGCGCGGCAGCAGCGTGATGGATCTGATCCGTTCGTTCGAACGGGTCAACGGCATTAAAATCCCTTACGCGATCGCGCCGCGCCGGCGACATCGCCGTGTGCTGGGCCGACGCCTCGAAAGCCGAGCGCCTGCTGAGCTGGAAGGCGCAGAAATCGCTCGACGACATGTGCCGCGATTCCTGGAACTGGACGAAGAAGTCGCTGCGATAAAAGTATCGAAGGGGCTCATAAAAAACGACGTTGCGCCCGTCATGTTTTGAAGGAACAGTTCAAAACGCGACGGGCGCAACGTCGTTTATCCCGGACTGCCGTCGGGGTCGCAAAGCCTCCGCCGGCTTTCGGTGAGAAATCTCATTTCGGCTCTATAATAAACGTTGGGGGGACACGCGTCGAACTGAAGATGTTCACCTCCTCCAACGAGTCTACTCATATTAGGGCTTGTTTAAAAAACATTTCAGCTTGTATTATTTCAATAAAATAACACTGGCAGCGACAAGAACAAAAGCGAAAAACGAAGCGTCAAGTTTGTCATAGCGGGTGAAAATTCTACGGAACCATTTGATTTTCTGAAAGAAACATTCAACCAAGTGTCGTTCCTTGTAAACATGCTCATCTATAAACCACGGTTCGGGATTATCGCTCTTCGGCGGGATAGTGTAACTTCCCTCCCGAGAAGTAATGTACTCTCTGATGGCTTGCGAACCGTAAGCCTTATCGCCGATGACGTTGCTCCCTCTGATTTCCGCTTGCCCGAGCAAGGACACGGCATGGCGGGAATCGTGGTCATTGCCGGGACTGAGCAGGAGCGCCAGCGGATTGCCTAAACCATCTACTATCGCATGAATTTTCGTATTCTTGCCGCCTCTGGACATGCCAATCGCTTGAGCCCCTTTTTTCCCCCTTCCGGGGTTTTCCCTCTCCCGTTGGCACTTTGATGTACTTTGCAGGACGTGGAGTCGATAGAGAGATTTTCCATGTCGGCATCAGCGCTTAGGGCGGCAAAGATCGCCTCGAATATTCCCCGCTGTTTCCACAGCCTGAAACGTGCGTAAACTGCCTGCCATTTGCCGTAACGCTCCGGAAGATCTCTCCATGGCGCTCCACTTCTGGCAAGCCACAGAATCCCATTGATGATCCTGCGGTTATCGTATTTTGCCGGGCGTCCACGTTGACCTGATTTCGGGTGTTCGGGCGGCAGCATTCTCTTGATTCGATTCCACTCGCTGGAGGTCAGTTCATATCTTCTCTCTTCCATGAGAAAAGTTTAAGCGATTGGATCGATTTAGGCAACTTTGACGTTTTTTAAACAAGCCCTAAGATAGGCATACCCAGTCATTCCTCCCTCGCAATCTCATCAGCAGAGTTGATCGAAAGGGAAATGATGGATATGCCGCATGCTCGTTTTATCGGATTATTGTCGAGTAGGGAAAAGAGGAGCACCAAGAAGTTTTACGACCGCGGCGAGACCCACTCGATGGATTTTATTATGCCCTGTTCTGAGAACTGCAGCAAACATTTCTCTATTTTTCGATAACTTCCCACGTGCCGTCACGCCTGGAGCCAAGTCTTCGAATATAGCCTTTCTCTCTCAACGAATCCAGCGTACGCTGAACTGTTCTGACTGTTTTTGATATCTTCTCAGCCATCTCGTCCCGGGTTGAATCCGGCTTGTTTTTCAATATAGCCAGCACAGCCACTTCCGTCCCCTTTAAAGTGACATTAAAAGTGACATTCTGAATGTCACTTTGAAACGCTGGTCTGTAAATAATAAACTTAAATCCGCTTTCGCCTGTCTCATACGAATATCGAATAGCCGCATCCTTGCAAAGACTGTTTATTCGCTTAAAGCCGCTTCCGAATTGCTCAATAGACTTATTCAGATACAGAACTTTCGAAATAAGAGGGTTACGTATCTCTGACTCTACATTCCTTTTAATGTAATCCTCCGGTTTATAACGGCTTGCATATCGTCCGGGACTATAGATTGTTATCTTCCCTGGGTGGATGCATATTTCATGATTTGTGGATTCGTTATATACTGCATGTGCAAAACTGTTAGCCAATGCCTCTCTAATGACCGCAACAGGGATCTCCGGGATTTCCTCTCTTTCTGTCCCGATGATTTCGCTTCTCCATCGGACATTCTTCAAAATATAATCTTCAGATATCTTCAGCAAATTATATATATTGTCTTCATAGAGCTTCATATCAATAAAAGTAAGCTTTTCATCCGTAGCAAATACAGCAGTTTTCAATGTGACCGGATGCGTATTTCCGAAAAGGCATTCTCCAGCGTTATTCAAATGATCGTCATCCAGCAAGCCGCACCTCTTCAGAACGATTGGACATGTATATTTTCCCTCCGGTATTCTCCCCGCCGAAACAGCTTTTTGCCAAAAAGCTCTGATTGCCGTTTTGTCAATTTGCTTGGATGTCGCCAAAGACGGTGTTTTCTCCCACTTTTCCTTATATTCATTTGATACAAAGAAGGACTTCAGCGCTTCCGGCACCACCTCACGATCTTCATCAGCAGTTCGGAGGTAATAACGCCCAAACGCAGAATATGGGACATTACTGCCATTAAATTCGATTTTGATTACATGCCTTCCGTCAAGAACCGTTTCGTTTATAGCAGGATATATCTGAGGTCTGATGCTTTCGTATACCATTCTCGAAACATCACGAAGCGACGATTCCGAAACGGCCTGCCCGCTCACATCACCATTCGGTTTGATCCCAAAATAAAGGGTTCCTATCCCGTGTTTATTCAAAATAGACGAAATAGAAATCATCGCCTCTCGGATCTCGGCAGTTGTCTTTTTGAATTCCAACGTTTCCGTTTCTTTTCCCAGATTCATTCCCGCTTCCCTCGCCGTTATAAAGTGACGTCATCATATCATATAGTGACATTTACGTCACTATTAACAAGGCGAGGCACCTCCCTCCTCAATGGAGAATACCCCTACGGCGACCGCCGACGGTCTGATACTATTTCTCAATTAAAATGCCGAATGCAGAGGTGCTACGGGGGAGATTCACAAAGCGAGCTGTGCAGACCGCGCAGCGGTCAAGGGAGTCCTGAGCGACTGAACTCCTCCGTAGCGCCCGGAAACTATGTTAATACTTTCTATTAAGAATTAGTCTGAGCAACATCAGCGCATGTGCCGCGATTCCTGGAACTGGGGGAAGAAGTCGCTGCGATAAAAACATCAAGGGGCTCATTAAGAACATGTCGCGCCCGTCATGTTTTGAAGGAACAGTTCAAAACGCGACGAGCGCGACGTCGTTTATCCCGGACTGCCGTCGGGGTCGCAAAGCCTTCGCCGGCTTTCGTTGCGAGATCTCACCAGTCAAGGTCAAGGTGGTTGCGCGCGAACTGCTCAAATATCCATGTGTCTTCGCAGTCGCACAAAAGGCTGTAAAGCTCCTGCCGAAGCTCTTCCCTGGACAGTCCGTCGATGTAGCGCCGCAGTTTTTCGTCCAGCTCTTCCCGACGCCGCTCTTCTTCCTCTTCGTATTTGACGATGTCGTCGTAGTATTCCCGGGCTTTCTCCGGGTACGCCGCAAAGAACAGCGCGATCATGTGCTTGCAGATCACGCGCCGGCCGGCGGCATGGGGACAGGTGCACGAAGACTTGCGCGGATGCTCCGCGTCGATGCGCACTTCGTAGACGGTGCCGCTCCCGCGCACGCTCCCGCTCGCTTCGAGATCGCCGGTCTTCTCGCACGAAAGGACCCTTCCTTATAGTATTCGTATCCTCTCCACAGCGAGGCGCCGCTGGCCAGCGTCATCAAACTCATCGAGCCCTCTCCTTGTCGTTCCCATCGTCCGGCTTTTCCGGGCAACGTCTCCCGCGGCGAAAAAACGCAGCGCGCCCCGTCGCGATTGATTTTTTTACAGTCAGCATTCTTTCCGACGCAAGCCTGACACAGAAATATAATACATCAAAACACAATATCCCGCTCTCCCGTTTCGCAGCCGACGTGGCGCCAAGGGCGCGGAGCGGACTTTCGGCGACGTCGCCGCGCCTGCCGCGGCGCCCGAAGCTCCCGCGTCAACTTTGGCCTGATCGTTTATATTTTGCAAGTCCCTTATGCTCAACGTATCCCTGTCCAAGCGTGGCATCCCAGCCATGCGCCAAGAAAAAAATCCGCGCAGAAGACACTTGTTTTTCGAACAGAGGTAAAATATAATTGAATAAGTTAGCGAACAATGAATATTATTACTGAAAGGATGGATCTTCTGTGTATAAGCTTTGGAACGAGCTTCAGGAACTGAAAAAGCTGCGCTGGATAGACCTTTCGCATCCTCTCGATAATACAAGCCCCTATTGGAGCGGCATACCGGATGGATCCGTCGAACTCTGCAAAACTGTGTTCGACTGGGACAATCCGATGCTTGAATGTCTCATTCAGACTTTTAAATTTCCTGGGCAGTTCGGAACACACATAGATTTCCCCGGGCATTTCGTTAAAGGCGCACCGCTGTCGGAAGCCTTCGGCGTGAAAGACTGCGTGTTCCCGCTCTGCGTCGTCGACATTTCGAAAAAGGTAAAAGCCGATCCCTGCTATGCCGTGACGGTAGACGACATTAAGGAATACGAAGCGAAATACGGAGCCATACCCGACGGTGCGTTTGTGGCTCTTTATACGGGTTGGAGCAAAAATTGGCCCGACATGGATGCCCTCTCCGGAACGAAAATAAAAGAGGACGGCTCAGAAAACTTCCCGGGTTGGTCGCTGCCTGCGCTCAAATATATCTACGAGTTCCGCTCCGCGGCTGCGAACGGGCACGAGTCCCTTGACACCGATGCGTCGGCCGAAGCGGCGAAGGCTGGCGACCTAGCCTGCGAGAGATATGTCCTTCAGCAGGGCAAACTTCAGATAGAAGTGCTTTGCAATCTTGATATGCTCCCGCCCGCCGGCGCGCTCCTTTTCGCGGGGTATCCCAACATCAAGGGAGCGACGGGACTTCCTGTCCGTGTTTTCGCTATCTGCGAGTAAAACTCGCGTCCGCCATTTGGCGTAAACGGCAAGGCGCCGCCGCGGATATTGCGGCGGCGCCTTGCCGTTTCGTTTACTCGTGCGTGAGTTGTTCTCAAGATTTCGGACATATTCCGATACTGATACTATTTCTTGATTGAAAAGCCAAACTCAAGGACGTTGCGAGCCATACCAATATTTTCTGTCGGGAATCGGTATAAATAACCGTTCCGCCACGTTACATTCAACCGGGAGATCATGTTTATGCCATTCATAAAAAATCATGCGCGTTTTTTCAAGGGCGCGGCGCTGACGGGCGTTTTCGCCTTCGCGGCGGCGGGGGCGGCGGCGCTGGCGCTGATGCGCCGGGTCTGGGGGCCGGTGTCGATGGAGCAGATCCTGTTCCATCTGAACGTGCCGCTGACGGGCGGCGTCGACGCCAACCTGCGCCGCCTCATTTTCGCCGCGGCCGCGGGCGCGGCGACGGTCACGGCGCTGTACGGACTGTTCTGCGGCTTCTGCCTGCGGCGCGGACGGCGCGGGGCGGGGCTGCTGGCGGCGTTGGCTCTGGCGGGATTCGCGCTGTACGCGGAGCGGAGCGTCGGCGTGGCCGGGTTCGTTCTGCGCCAGTTCCAGACCACGGCGCTGTTCGACGCGGTGCCCGAGCCGCAGGACGCACGCTGGTCGTTCCCCGGCGCCAAGCGCAATCTGCTGGTGATCCACATGGAATCCATGGAAGACACGTTCAACGACGCGGCGGTCATGGGCGCCCCGCTGCTGCCCGAGCTGGCGCGGCTGCGGAAGGAGCATCTCCATTTCAAGGGTTTCCGCCAGGTACGCGGCACGACCTGGACAACGGCGGGCGTGACGGCCTCGGACTTCGGGCTGCCGCTGCTGCTGCCGATCGGGCACAATGACTACGGCGACTACGAGTCGTTCCTGCCCGGAGCGCTGAGCATCTTCGAGGTGCTGGAGCGCAGCGGCTACGCGCTGGAGTTCATGTTTTCCAGCGACTGTTCGTTCGGCGGCATCGAAAACCTGATCCGCACGCACGCGGCGCGCCCCGTCGTCAAGGATCTGCGCTGGTTCAGCCAGTACCGTTCCGACGTGGAACAGAACCGCGGCAACGGCTGGGGCCTGCGCGACCGCTATCTTTACGAGCGGCTCAAGGAGGATCTGGCGCTGCGCGCCGCTTCGGGCGCGCCCTACGCCTTTTTCGTCGAGACGCTCGACACGCACGGGCCGGACACGTATTACTTCCTCGACCCCGACGTCCGCCCGGAAACGCGCTGGCACGATTTCCGCGACGTGATCCGCGCCGGCAGCCTGATGATGGGCGAATTCATCGACTGGGTGCAGGCGCAGCCGTTCGCCCGCGACCTGACGATCGTCGTTCTCGGCGACCACCTCTGGATGGGCGACACGGTCGCCGGGCGCCCGCTGGGGGACGGACGCGCCGTGTTCAACCTGTTCATCAACGCGATCCCGCGCCCGGAGCGCGGGATCGAACGACTTTTCAGCGCGCCGGATTTCGCGCCGACGATTCTCGAAGCCATCGGCGCGTCCCTGCCCGGGCGCCGCTTCGGCATCGGCACGTCGCTGTTCAGCGGGCGCCCGACGATGATCGAGGAACTGGGCGAAAAGGCTTATGTCGCCGAGCTGGGCAAGACGTCGGCGCGCTACAACCGTTTCTTCAAGCGTCCCGAGGGGAAGCCCGACCGGCGCGCGCCGCTGAAGACGAACGACTTTTCCGCGGGCGCGCCGCGCCTCGCCCTTTCCGAACCGGAACTGTTCATGAGGACCGGCGGCAGCGGCGCTTTTCAGTGCGCGGTCTTCAATTCAAGCGACAGCCTGTTGTCCGGCGCGGGAGATTCGCCGCTGCGGATCCGCGCGTCGGTCTGCGCCGCGGACGGCCGCAACATGCCGGAATACGCGCGCACGTTCCCGCTGCCGCGCGATCTGCCGCCGCAGGACGCCGAATACCTGCAGGCGGCGATCCCCGTGCCGCCGGAAGGAACGTACCGTCTGCGGCTGGAATTCGTCGACGAAAAGGACCGGCCGCTCGCCGCCGCCTTCGAAACGCCGCTGCGGACGGCGGCGCAGTGGCGGTACGCCGCCGAAGACGGCGGTGTGCCGCAGGACGAGCGTATCGTGCTGGACGGCGGCGCGCCCTGCGTCGCCTTCGCGGGCGCGATGGAAGTCTGTTGCCATCGGGACACGCTCTTCTGCAAGCTGCTGGACGGCCGACTGTCCGCAAAAGATCTGATTTTGCGCGCCCGCCGCGGCGGAGAGACGGTCGAACTGACGCCGCGCGAGCTGCGCCGCGCTTCCGACCAAAAATTCCGCTGGGCCGCCGCGCCGCTGGACGGAGCCGGTCTTGAATATCTGGAAGCGGGCTGGCGGCGCGGCGGCGCGGAAAACGTGCGTCCGTTCAGCCTCCTTCCCGCGGCGAAAAGCGCGCCGCTGCGCGAGGAGCAGGATTTTTACGCCTACGCGCGCAAACTGTCGCGGTCGAAGGCGCTGATCCTCGCCGCCGTCAACGCCCCGGAGCAAAAGCCCGGCCTACTGGCCATGCGGGACGGGCAGATCCTCACGCTTCAGCGCGGCGTGCCCGGTACGGCGCTGCACTTCGACGGCGAGGAAGGCGGCGTTTACCTCGACCTCAACACGTACGACGAGGCCACCGCCGCCCAGTCGCGCACGCGCGCGCGGCTGTCGATCCGCGTGAACGGCCTCGAATACGCCTGCGCGCAGCAGGGAACGAACTTCGTCGTCTTCGATCCCGCCTGCGGCGAAGCGCTCGACCGCGCTGCCTGTGCCACGCCGATACCGTTGGCCGAACTGGCGGCGCTGCTCGCGGGCGCACAGCCCGAGACGGCGCGGCGGACCGGCGGCGAAGCGCCCAAACTGCTCCACTGCCCCGTCGATCACCGCGTCCCCATCGAAAAGGGGGCGTTCCTCGCCTCCTGGCCCGGCGGCCCATACGTCGCGCGCTCCGGCGGCCGCCTTTACTTCCAGACACCGTGGGAACAGGTCTTCAAAATCAAACTGCTCGGCGGTTCCGAAAGCGCGGGCATCGCGCCGCTGGACCGCGCCGTGTCGGCCGGTTTCGACGGCGTGATCTCCGCCCTGCCGGCGCGAGGGGCGTCCGCCGACGTCGGCTTCATCGACGGGCAGGGGCAAAAACACGCGCAGTCCGTCGACCTGACGCCGCTTTTTCTGGAAACGGACTTCTGCCGCTATCTGCGGCGGCTGGCCAATCCCGATCACGTCGTGCTGATCTCCGTGCTCGACGAGGGCGCGCGCCGCCTCACCGAAACGCACCGCAAGCTCTTCGCGCCGCTCGGGCTCGACCTGTCGTTGTCCGGCAAACGACGCTGGAGCTACGCGGCCGTCAGCGACGGCGGCAAAAAGGTCTACGAAGAATGCGCGCCCGGCCGCATCGACATAACTATCGACGCCGCGGGGCTGAAGATCGGGCTCGTCAGCACGGGCATGGAAGCCGGCTACGAGTCGTCGATCCGGATCGACGGCGCGGAATATTCCACGCAGTCGCTGGGCATGAACATCGTCGTCTACGACAAAAAGCAAAAACGCGTCGTCGACAGCGTCGCCTTCAACACCTACGCCGACCTGTCCGCTTCGCGCAAAGACCCCGCGTTCAAACGGTAAAAGCAAAGCGGCGAACCTCGCTTCACTCGAGGCTCGCCGCTTTTTATCCGTCTGTGTTTTGAGTGACCCACAACTGGCATTTGTGTTCCAACAAGAGGAAATCGCAGCTGTTGGCCACAAGTCCGGGATTCTTGCCCAACAGCACTCGTTTGTAAGTGCGCTCGGCAAGATACTGGATCCTTTCCTGATTTTTGATACAGAACCTCAATTCCTGCGCAAGCAGGGCACGATAAGCTCGATCGGGTTCGTCGTCTATGGAACGGAGCGAGAGTGCGCTTTTGGGAACAGGAAACATATAATTAAACCGAAGCGAAGCGACAATCTGACCATTGTCAGCCTGAATGAGGAAGTTATCGGGCTTTTGCTGTTTAAAAGAAGTCACAGGCACGTAATAGTTCATTTCACGCACCTGAAGCACAACGCCGCATAAAAATTTTCTCTTTCGACTTACTCCATAATCCATGTTAGGGACGCGGCTTACGCCCCTCTTTTCTATCTCTGCATTTTTCAAATAGTTGGTATAAGCAAAGTCCACGTAGTAAAAATTGAGTTTTTCCATCAATGCGGGCCTCAAAGTCAGAGATAAAAAGAGAGGGGCCACAGCCCCTCCTGTTTTCACTACAGCTGCGCTTCAGGCGGCAGCGCGCCTTTCATGATGATCTGCTCTCAAAGCGGCAGGGCGCTTCTCATCGATGATCTGCTCTCAAAGCGGCAGGGCACTTGCCAAAAGAGCATCGCTCTTTCTACGTGTTATTTTACTCAAGTTATGAATTTTTGTCAAATCATTCTCACGAGGAAGACAAAATATATGAAAACTGAAATTCTTCAAGGTAAATGCAACGCAACATCCGGTACCCCGTTGCATTAAATCTGAATTAAAAGAAGCTTGCATTAGTCTGAATTGATGAAAGACCTTTCTTACGAGACAACAGATCTCGGAAAGGAGTTCATCATCATGAACAAACATTTGACTCTGGCTGAAAGAAAAGCCATTGAAAGCGCCCTCAACCGGCGAGAATCTCTCAGAAGTATTGCCTCAACAGTTCTGAAGTCGCCGAGTACGATCTCCAGAGAGATCAGAAAACATGCAGAGACTGTCTTCAAAGGCTGTTATGGCCGGACAGCAAACTGCTGCCTTCACCGGTATGACTGCTCCGTTACTTCCCTTTGTAACACCTCTCCGAAATGCCGTTCACTGTGTTTCCGGTGCTCAAGATGTAATACGATGTGTCCTGACTTTAAGGAGGAGGTCTGCCCGCAGCTTTCGGTTCCTCCGTATGTCTGTAACGGCTGCCCCAACCGTCACCGCTGCACTTTAAAAAAACGGATCTATTCTGCTAAATCTGCAAATGACTCTTACGAGAAAACTTTGCATGAGGCTCGTGAAGGCTTCAATATCTCCGATGCCGAGCTTGCAGATATTGATTCTTTTTTCTCTCCTCTCATCAAACAGGGGCAGTCTCTCTATCATATTATCCGTAATAATCGAGATACTGTTCCCTGTTCTGAAAGTACCGCCAGACGGCTCCTGCTTTCGGGTATTTTAGAGGCACGGAAAATAGACTTGCCCCGAGCTGTCCGTTTTAAGAAGAGAAAGGGAAAAAGAAATAACATGAAGGTGGATAAAAAATGTCGTGAAGGCCGTACCTACAATGATTTTCTCTCTTTTTCGGAGAAACATCCGGACATGCTTATTACCGAAATCGACAGTGTCGTTGGCACCACAGGAGGAAAAGTTCTTCTGACTGTCATCTTAAGAAACTGCAACTTTATGCTGGCTTTTTGAGAGATAAAAATACTGCTCAATCTGTTGAGCAGATTTTTACAATGCTCTTCACTCTTCTGGGCAGGAAACGCTATAAGTCCATGTTTCAGGTCCTTCTTGCTGACAACGGTACAGAGTTTTCCAATCCGACGGCTATCGAAAAAGGTCTGGACGGAGAAAGAAAATCATATATGTTCTATTGCAATCCACAAGCACCGCAGGAAAAACCGAAGGTTGAAAATAATCATACTCTCATTCGAAGGATCCTTCCCAAGGGAACAACTTTCGACAATTTATCCCAAACTGATATCAACCTGATGATGTCTCATATAAACTCATACGAGAGGAAAAAATTTAACGGAAAATCTCCTGCAGAGATCTTTATCAACCTGTATGGCGAGGACGTATTGCATTTACTCGGACTCGAACTTATTCCGCCACAGGATATCTGTTTAAAGCGGACTCTTCTCGCCGGTAAATAACGGCTCCTTTTTAATTTCTTGATTGCATTAACTCTGAACTGAAAATTTTGCTTTCAGTTGAGGATCACTTTTGTATGCACTTTTTTCGGACAATTTCCTCGTAACAGCTTTTCATCCCCTTGAATTTGTTCCGTTAGCGCAATCTTGATCGTTATTATGTGTTCGTAATGACTGCTTGCTGCTTTTGTCCTGTCAAAGTAAATGCAACCCCGTCGCATTTACTTTGACGAGGTTGCATTTACTCTGAAAATTTACCAATATATGAAAACTCAAAGCCAGCCTCGATTTTTTTCATAATCAGACCTATCGAAAGCCGGCGTTCCGTCTCTTTATTTTCAGCTTGCCAGAGCGCGCCGCACCTTGTCGCGCAGGCGGCTCACGCGCTTGCTGGCTGACGGCGCAGCGGCGGGCCAGTTCCTTCTGCGTCAGGCCGGAAGCCAGACCGCGCGCCAGCTCGCGCTCGGGGGGCGGCAGGCTTTCGAGCAGTTCGAAGACGGCGTAGCCGCCCTCTTCACAAGGGACGTCGAAACCGTCGTCCTCGAATTTCTGCTCCAGCGAATCGTGGGCGCCATCCCGGCGCAGCCTCGCGGCGGCGTCGCGCACCCGGCCGCGCAGGCGGTACCAGATGAACAGGCTCAGCCGCTGGGCCGGTCGTTCCTCGTCGTAGCGCCGCACCAGCTCGAAAAGCGCGATCATGCCCTCCTGCACCAGATCTTCGTATTCGGCGCCGCGGCCTGTATACTGCCAGGCAATTTTTCTCGCCAGCGGCAGAAAACGCAGGGCGATTTCGTTCAGCTGCTCTTTGCTCGCAGCGCATCGTTCGCATTCCACTGACTGTGATCCTTTCTCCTCTTGTGAGGTCTTGAGCGTCGGAAGAAGGAGCCTTCTCCGACTTTATCAAAAAGAGTGCTTAAATCGCGACAAATATACAACCAGACTTCACGAAAGTCAAAAAGGACAGTTTACTTATCGTCATCATGAAGCGCTCCACGGCAAAAAACGCGACGGCAGAGTCGCGCTGATTCGTTCAGGCGTCTCTGCCGTCTTTGCTTTGCGGCGATATTTTTTTCGGCGAAAAAGCTATTCGATCACGCGGCCGTCCACGCCGATGGTCACGACCTGCCAGGGGATGAACTTGCCGCTGTCCATCAGCGCGGCGCGGGCGGCCTTTTCGAGGCCGCCGCAGCAGGGCACTTCCATGCGTACGATCGTCACGCTCTTGATCTCGTTGTTTTTGATGATCTCGGTCAGCTTCTCGCGGTAGTCGCCCTCGTCGAGCTTGGGGCAGCCGATCAGCACGACGCGGTTTTTGATGAAATCGCGATGAAAGGCGCCGTAAGCGTACGCCGTGCAGTCGGCGGCGATCAGCAGCGAAGCGTCCTTGAAAAAAGGCGCGCTGACGGGCGCCAGCTTGATCTGCACGGGCCACTGGCCGAGGCGGCTGCGCAGGTCGGCCGGAACGCCCGCCGCTTCGGGCGCTTCCGCCGCGGCGCGTTGAACGGCGCGCGTCATCGAGCCGGGGCACATGTGCGGGGCCCCGCCGGGCAGCGGCCGAAGGATGGCGCGCGCGGTCGAGCCGGGACAGCCGCCGCGTGCGGGCTCGGCATTTTTCGCGGCCTGAGCTTCCTGAGCGGCCCTGACCGCGGCCTCGTCGAAGGGAACGGCCTCTCGCTCTTCGATGGCGATGGCGCCCGTCGGGCAATGCGGCAGGCAGTTCCCCAGCCCGTCGCAGTAATCTTCGCGGACCACCGCCGCCTTGCCGCCGATCATCCGGATGGCGCCCTCCTGGCAGGCGCCGGCGCACGCGCCGCAGCCATTGCACTTGTCGCGGTCGATCTTGACGATTTTTCTCCTCATGAAAATCCCCCCGGATCCATTCGTCGCGCGCCGTCCGAAAACGGGCGCTCGTCTTTTGACATCGTGCGCTCAGTGTACTATGATGAGGCAACGATGTCTGTTGTTTTTACAACAAAGAGGTGACGAAGATGAACTACGAAGCGCTCGCTCAGTGTCCGCTGTTCGCCGGGATCGCCGCGGACCGTCTGGAACGCGCCGTGGCGGCTCTGTCGCCGCGCCAGGCGGAATACGAAAGGGATCAGACCATCCTGCTTCAGGGGGAAGCGCCGCGCGGGCTCGGCATCCTGCTGTCGGGAGCCGCTCTGATCGTGAAGGAAGACTATTGGGGCGTGCGCACCGTGGTCGCAGCGCTGGCCCCCGGCGATCTTTTCGCCGAAGCGTTCTCCTGCGCCGGCGTCGCGGAAATGCCCGTCGGCGTCGTCGCCGCGGAAAAATCCCGCGCGCTCTTCGGCGATCCGGCCAGATTGCTGGAGGGAGGCGCGCCCGACCGCGAGGGGCGGCAGATCCTCGACAATCTCATGCACATCCTGGCGCGGAAAAATCTGCTGTTGCTGCAGCGCCTCGCCGTGATCTCGCGACGCACGCTCCGCGACAAGATCCTGACTTACCTGTCGTACTGCGCGCAGGAAGCGGAAGCGCGAAGTTTCCGCATCCCGCTCGACCGGCAGGGGCTGGCCGACTATCTGGCGGCGGACCGCAGCGCGCTCTCGGCGGAGCTGTCGAGGATGCAGAAGGAAGGGCTGATCGCCTTCCGCAAAAATTCCTTCGAGCTCAAAAAGCGCTTCGAGATCGCGGAGGAATGATAAGCTGAGGCAAAACGAAAGCCGCCGCGGGGACGCGGAGTCGCAAAGAAAAGCGAAAAAAAAATACTTCGCGAGGCCAATTCCCAGGAGAACGCTCGACTGCACGTCATACTATTTCTCAATTAAAATGCCGAATACAGAGGCGCTGCGGAGGAGATTCACGAAGCGGGCTGCGCAGACCGCGCAGCGGTCGAGGGAGTCCCGAGCGACTGAACTCCTCCGCAGCGCCCCGGAAACTATGTTAATATTTTCTATCAAGAATTAGTATCAAAAGATCGCGCGAGATACTCACCGATCGTAAATGTTCCACGTGGAACAACGAAAGCGGCCGGAAGCCGATGAGTCAGTTTTCATCGGCTTCCGGCCGCTTCTTGTTTTCGATCTGTTTCCGATCAGTTTTCGTTCCCATTCGCCCGGCGGCGGACGGCGCGGTATTTGGCCGCCTCCTCCACGAAGCGCCGGAAGAGGTTCAGGTCGGCGGGGAAATCGTGGATCATGCGCTCGGGGTGCCACTGCACGCCCATGCAGAACGAGCCGTCCTCCGCCTCGAACGCTTCGATCACGCCGTCGGGCGCCCAGGCGGTGGCCCTGAATCCCGGCGCGAGGGCGTCCAGCGCTTGATGATGGAAGCTGTTGACGGAAAATTTTTCGCCGAAAAGAGCGCCAACCAGCGAGCCTTTTTCGGCCGTCGCCTCGTGGCTGGGCCAGCAGCCGGGCATGTTCTGCTGGTGGCCGAATCTGACCGGGTCGTTGCCGAGGTGCTGGATCAGCGTGCCGCCGAGGGCCACGTTCATGATCTGAACGCCGCGGCACACGCCGAAAACCGGCATCCGCCGCGCGCGGGCCAGCTTGATCAGCGCGATCTGATAGAGGTCGAGCCCGGGATCGAGCCGCCCCAGCTTGGCGTCCGGCCCCTGACCGTACAGCATCGGCCAGACGTCGATGCCGCCGGGCACGAAAAGCCCGCCGGCCATGTCCAGATACTGCGCCAGCAGCGCCTCGTCCGTCGAGTCCGGCACGACGAACGGCGCGCCGCCCGCCTCCGTCAGCGCTCCCGTGTAGGAATTGTACACGCCGACGATGGGCGTCGTCCCCGGACAATCAAGATTGCACGCGACCGCAATGAGCGTTCTTTCCGCCACTTCGGATTCCCCCTGTTGTGTCTGTCGTCTTACAATATATAAATTTTTGCGCGCGGCTTTTCGCCCCTCAGGCGGAAAAGATCGCGCTCTTCAGCCGCTCGATGAACTCGTTCCCGCCGCGGATCAGCCTGCCCTCGGCATCGGCGAAGGCGTGCTTCGTCCAGCCCTCGGCGGCCAGCCGCCCGTCGGCGTGGCGCAGATGATAGCCGAAGGTCATGGCCGCGGCGCCGCACTCGACGGGAAAGACTTCCAGCGTCGCCAGCTCGTCGTAGCGCAGCGGCGATTTGTAGCGGCAGCGCGCCTCGACGACCGGCAGAAAAACGCCGTGCCGCTCCCATTCGGGATAGGGCACGCCGAGGTCGCGGCAGTAATCGGAGCGCCCCGCCTCGAACCAGACGAAATAGTTGCTGTGATGGGCGATGCCCATCTGGTCGGTCTCGGCGTAACGCACGCGAAACGTGTAAGACCGTTTTTCACCTTTGGCTTCCATGGCGGGCTCCTAGAATTTCCAGATCAGCCACACGCCCAGCGCCAGCTGGGCGATCAGGACCGCGGGAACGCCCCACACGAAGTGCCAGTGCTTGGTCTTGTGCCGCCAGACTTTCATGCCCAGCAGCGCGCCCAGCGAGCCGCCGCACAACGCCCACAGGAACAGGGCTTTTTCGCTGATGCGGCGCGCGTCCGCGTCGTCGTCGCGCAGGCCGTTGCGCTCGGCGATCTTCTTGTCGATGCCGTAGGCCGCGAACGCGCCCAGGTTCATGACGGCCAGAAACGCCAGTACAACCCATTTCACCATGTTTTCTCCTCTTCTTTCGCCGCTTCGCGCGAGATCGCGCCGATCGTCGCGCCGGCGGCTCTCTGTAAATCGCGGGGATCAAGTTCCATCTGCAGGCCGCGCCGTCCCGCGCTGACGGCGATGCGTTCGTGCCGCAGCGCCGACTCGTCGAGGAACGTGGGCAGCTTTTTTTTCATGCCCAACGGCGAGCAGCCGCCGCGGACATAGCCCGTCAGCCCGAAAAGCTCCTTCACGTGGATCAACTCCACTTTATCGTATCCCGACAGCGCCGCCAGCTTTTTCAGATCCAGCTCCATCGCGCCGGGGATCACGGCCGCGAGCAGCTCTTTGGCGCGCCCGTCGCCCCGCAGCACCAGCGTCTTGTAGATGCGTTCCAGCGGCACCCCGCAGCTGGCCGCGGCGTGAGCGGCGCTGAGGTCGCTCTCGTCGGCTTCGTACTCGATCACGAGCACGGAGATGCGCAGCCGCTCCGCCTCGCGGACGGCGTTCGTCTTCGGCGTTTTCGCCACTTCGATCACCTCGCGCCCCATCATACACCATCCCGCGGCGCACGGGAACTCCCCCGCCCGATGAAACGACGCGTTCGCCCCTTCAGGAGAAAAGCCGCAGGAACAGGGCGTCACTCTGGCAATGTCTTCGTGTCGGCGCATCGTATTCCCTTCTTCATAAAGAGCGATCGCGGTCAGCGGCCGCCGGAGAAACGATGGCCGATGTGTTCGAGGCCGACGCGGAGCAGCGCGCTGACGTGCTCGTCGTCGAGCGAGTAATAAACCGTCTTGCCCTCGCGCCGCGCCCGTACCGCATGAGCCGCGCGCAGCAGCCCCAGCTGATGCGAGACCGCCGGCTGAGAGACGCCCATCAGGCGGGTCAGGTCGTAAACGCACAGTTCCGACGCTTTCAGCGCGCAGAGGATGCGCATCCGCGTCGGGTCGCCGAAAATTTTGAAGAATTCCGCCAGTTTCCGCAGCTTCTCTTCGTCGGGCAGCGCCCGGCGCACCGCTTCGACCGCCCGCTCACGGACCGCGGACGGGCCGGCAGTCACTCGTTCGTCATCGTCAAAGGCCACGCAGCTTCCCCCCCTCTTCGCTCACAGCACAATGGTATGGCAAGAACGCCGCTTTGTCAAAAGGGAACGGCGTTCCCGGCGCGACCGTCCGGACGGATCCCCCCGTTTTCGGGACGCGGAGCGGCGGCCCTTCACAAGCGCTGCCGGTCGTGCTAGACTTAGCCGTATCGACATTTCTACGGAAGAGGAGTTTCTTCACCATGAAAACGAGGACGCCCTTCATCAAAACGTTTGCGGCGATCGCCGCGCTGAGTCTCCTTGCCGCTCCGACCGCCGCGGAGGAGCCGCCGCTTCCCGTGAAGACGCTGTTTCTCGGCTCGGCCCGCTCGCATCCCCAGCGCCATTATTACGGCACCGTCCAGGGCTCGCAGCGCGTGAACCTGTCGTTCCGCGTGCCGGGGCCGCTGATGGAGTTTCCCGTCGAGATGGGCTCGCGCGTCGCGAAGGGCGATCTGATCGGCCGCATCGACCCGCGCGACTTCCGCACGCGCCTCAGCGACGCCCAAAGCCGGCTTTCTCAAACGCAGGCGCGCTACGGCGAAGCGCTGAACAACTTCAGGCGCTACGACGAACTTTACAAAAAACAGTCCGTCTCTCAGGCCCAGTACGATCGTTACAAGACGGCGCTGGACGTGGCGCGTTCGGCGCTGAAAACGGCGGAAGCGAGCGTCGCCGCCGCGCAGGACGCGCTCGCCGACACGGAGCTGCGCGCCCCGTTTGGCGGCGTGATCGTGGCCCGCATGGCGGAAAACTTTCAGGACGTGCAGGCCAAGCAGCCCGTAGCCAGCCTGCAGAACCTCGACACGGTCGAGATCGTGATCCGCGTCTCCGAAGAAGACATCGCCAACATCGCCGTCGCCGACGAAAAAAACAGGATGTTCCGCCTTTCCGAAAAAGTCAGCCTCGACCTGGAAGCCACGCTCGACGAACTGCCCGGGCAGTCGTTCCGCGTCGCCTTCAAGGAAGTGGGCGCGCAGTCCGACCCGCGCACGCAGACTTATCCGGTCACCGTCACCATGCCGCAGCCGAAGAGCGCCCGCATCCTGCCGGGCATGGCGGTGAACGTCACGGCCAGCCTGATCGGCGGGGAAACGGGCGATCCGAACTTCTACGTTCCGCTCGAGGCGGTCGTGGGCGACGTGTCGGGGCGCACATGGGTCTGGCGCTGCGGGCGCGGCGGCAACATCGCCCGCATTCCCGTGACGCTGGGCGATTTTCGCGGCAGCCGCATCCAGATCACCGGCGAACTCGCGCCCGGCGATCAGATCGTCACCGTCGGCGCGCGCGGCCTGCGCGAAGGGCGAAAAGTCCGCGTCGTCGACTGAGCGGCCGTCCACGGAACGTTTTTCCTCCCCCGCGCCGCGCGGGGGCACTTTTTTCTCCGCCACGGCGGGAAACGACACGAAAGAGCTTGCACAATCTGCCAAAAGGCCCTATATTTATAAAACCGTCTCGCACGGCATATGGAACTCCGCGCGCCCCTCTTCGCGGAGAAAGGAGAAAAGTATGGTTCTCGATAAACTGCCAACTTTGAAGATCGGCCGGTACACGCCGCGCTTCCCCATCATCCAGGGCGGCATGGGCGTCCTCATTTCGGGGCCCAGCCTCAGCGGCGCCGTCGCGGCCGAAGGCGGCATCGGCACGTTGGCCACCGTCGGCATCGGCATGGCGACCATGACCTGCAACGTGGACAATTTTTTCAAGAAGAACGTGGAAGCCCTCAAGGATTTCGTCGCCAAGGCCCGCGAAAAGGCGAAAGGCGGCATCCTCGCCGCCAACTGCATGTGCGCGCTTCAGGATTACGAGCAGCAGGTGCGCGCCGTCTGCGAAGCCGGCATCGACATCATCATCTCCGGCGCCGGGCTGCCCCTCAAGCTGCCCGAGCTGACCAAGGATTTCCCCAACGTGGCGCTCGTACCGATCGTCAGCAGCCTCAAGGCCGCCTCGATCATCGTGCGGCGCTGGGTGAAGAACTACGGGCGCACGCCCGACGCCTTCGTCGTGGAAACGCCCAACGCCGCGGGCGGGCATCTGGGCGCCGCCAAGATCGAACAGGTCGACGACAAGGAGCTTTCGCTCGAGACGGTGATCCCGCAGCTCGTGAACTGGCTGAAAGAGATCAAGCTCAACATTCCCGTCATCGCCGCGGGCGGCATCTTCGACCGCACCGAGATGCTGCACGCTTTCGAACTGGGCGCCAGCGGCGTGCAGATGGGCACGCGCTTTGCCGCCAGCGCCGAGGGCGACGCCTCCGACGTCTTCAAACAGGCTTACGTCGACGCCAAGCCCGAGGACGTGGTGCTGATCAACAGCCCCTGCGGGCTGCCCGGCCGGGCGCTGCGCAGCCCGATGGTGGAGCGCTATCTCCGTCACGAGGACCGCCAGGACCCCTGCATCGCAAACTGCCTGGCGCACTGCGTCTACCGCGCCACGCACAAGACGTTCTGCATCGCCCGCGCCCTGATCCAGGCGCTCCAGGGCAACTGGGAGGAAGGGCTCTTCTTCTGCGGCACCAACGTGTGGCGCGTCAACAAGATCCAGACCGTGAGAGAGATCTTCAGCGATCTCTTCGGCGGCGATGAGCGGGGAAACAAAAGCTGCCGCCAGGATACTGCCCCTGATTCTCGATAGAACGGCTCAACCGTGAGCGCCCGGCGCCCCGAGGGAGTCCGGTCGCTGAGGACGATCTCGCGAACAGCGCCCTTGCGTTCGGCCTTTCAATCAAGAAACAGCGGCAGATGTCTCAAACGGAAAGAGCGCGGACGACCGGAATGAGATCCGGTCGTTCGCGCTCTTTTTATTTTCGTTCCTGTCGTTTTGTTCCAGCGAGCAGTGCCCCGGCACGCCGCGCCGGCTATTCGACGATCGTGATCCGGCCGCTGCCAAGCGGATTGCCGTACTTCTCCATCTTCACCTTGCCATGCAGATCCTCGGTAAAATATTTGACCAGGCACTCGGCGTCGGTGGGCAGGCCCTCGGCCTTCAGGACTTTGACGCCCGCAAGCGCGCCGTTGCCGTCGCCGCCTTCGAGCAGCACGTATTTCGAACTGGCCACGGTGTAGGCCGCCTCGGGGCGCAGCGGCCCGCCGCCCACGCGCACGTTGCGCACGCGGCGCGGCACCGTCTCGTCGACGCCCGCGAAGACGCCCTTGTCGTCAATTTTGACGGGGCTCTTCAGGGACGGCTCGACCTCGAAACTCAAGCCGGAAACCTGCAGAAATCCGCCGTTCTCCTCATCGGGCAGATGGCGGCAGCTGAACTCGAGCAGGTCGAGCAGGGTCTGTCCCGGCATCTCGACGACGCAGGTCGGATTGTTCCAGGGATTGACGTTCATCAGGCCGAGGCGGGTCACGTCGGGGCCGTCGACGGAAGCGCGCACGCCGCCGCCGTTGACGACGGCGATCTGGGCGCCGAGCACGGCGCGGTAGGCGTCGGCCACGAAATCGCCCATGCTGCACTCGCCCAGGCGCACGCGGCGCGTGCCGGTGCGGGGGTCGTCGATCGCCAGCGGCACTTCGGCGACGCCGAGCTTTTCGTTCAGATAGGCCACTTTTTCGTGACACCGGTCGATCAGGGACTGCACGTCGGCGTACGCTTTCTGCGACGCCTCGCTCTTTTTCTCGTCGACGTCGCCGGGATGAAGCAGCTCGGTGCGGATGGAGCCGTCTTTGGCCAACGTCATCTTGCCGAAGAACATGAACTTGCTGCCCGTCTGGCTGTAACGCACGTCCTTGCCGTCGGCATTCTTGTAGACTTCGCCGGCGAAAGCCTCGTGGGAATGGCCGTCGATCACGGCGTCGATGCCGCGGGTCCGGGCGATCACGTCGATGGAGCGCCAGCCTTCGTTGATGCCGTTGATGCCAAGGTGCGCCAGCAGGATCACGATCTCGGCGCCCTCTTTGCGCGCGCGATCCACGGCCGCCTGGACTTTGGCGACGAAGTCCTTTTCGCCGAAGCCGTAGATCTGCCGGCCGTTTTCGTCTTCGAAGTATCTGGGCGTCGACGAGGTATAGGTCGAAGGCGTGCAGACGCCGACGAAGGCGACCTGGCGACCGCCCAGCGTCAGGATCTTGCAGGGCGGCAGCACCGGCTTGTGCGTGCGCAGGTCCTCGAAGTTGGCGCTCAGCACGGGGAACGCGGCCAACTTCTGCACGAGCGCGAGGAAGTTCGCCGTGCCGTAGTCGAATTCATGATTGCCCGGCACCGCCAGATCGTAGGGAACGGCGTTCATCAGCGCAACGATGTCGGCGCCCTTGGTCAGCGAACCGGCCATCTCGCCCTGAATGAAGTCGCCGGCGTCGACGACGGCCGTCTCGTAACCGGCCTCGATCATCTGCCGGCGATAGGCCGCCAGCTTCGCGTAACCGTCGATGCCGCAATGGATGTCGTTCGTGTAAAGCACGACGGCGTCCCGCGGCTCCGCCTTGACCTTGACGTCCTGGCCGCGTCCGGCCACAAGCAACAGCACGAAGGCGGCCGTCAGCGCCGCTAAACCGCCGAACAAATACTTCCGTGACTTTTCCATCGTATCCATTCCTTTCCCCCACCAGAGATTTTTTCAGGCGAAGCCCCGCCGCGCCCTGTTTGAAATTTCGTTCAGATTATAGCAGATGACAACGCAATTTTCTAATTTCTCGCCGCGTCCTTGCCGGACTGGGCGATGATCGAGTCGAGCAGCACGGCGACGGCGTCGAGCAGGGGCTGAGATTCGGCCGCGATCTCGCCGCTGCCGGCCTTTTCGTAGATCTCGCGCATCTGGTCGCTGATGTTTTCGAGGGCTTTCACGGCGCGGCGATTGGCGCGGCGCGCCTTTTTCTCGGCCGTCTTCTTCTGCTCCTTCGTCAGCGTTTTCTCCGCAACGGAGACTGAGGGCGCCGTTTCGACTTTCGCAACGGGCGCGCCTTTTTCCTCGGCGACGGCCGCGCCGCCGGGATCGGCGGGCGTCTCGGTCTCGGCGATCTTCTCGGGAAGCGGCGCGGCCTTGGCGTCGGCGATCGCCTCGCTGAGCTTCTGGCCGGCTTCGCGGGGCACGAGCGCCACTTCCTGATCGAGCTCGGGCACCAGCGCCTCGAAGCCACGCGTTTTCAGGGCCTCGGCCAGACTTTGCGCGGCTTCGGCTTCGCCGTGGGTGACGAAGAACTTCGGCATGGTGGGACGGAAGCGTTCGGCCCAGCCGAGCAGGTCGGTGCGGTCGGCATGGGCCGAGAAGCCGCCGATGGTGTGGATCTGCGCGTTGACGTTGACGACTTCGCCGGCGATGCGCACGGTCTTGGCGCGGTCGACGATGCGGCGTCCCAGCGTGCCGTGCGCCTGGTAGCCCACGAAGACGACGTGGTTGTCGGGGTTCCAGATGCCGTTCTTGAGATGATGGACGATGCGCCCGCCGTTGCACATGCCGCTGCCGGCCATGACCACGCCGAAGCCGAGGTTATTGACGGCCTGCGACTCCTCGCGCGTGGAGACGTAGCGGATGTCCTCGCTGGAGAAGGGATTGCCGCCGTCGCGGCGGTAAGCCTGGATCTCCTGCGACAGCAGGTCGAGATGACTCTCGTAGAGTTTGCTGACTTTGACGCCCATCGGCGAATCGAAGAACACCGGCATGCCGCCGCCCACGCCCTGCCCGCGCAGCAGCTCCAGCTCGTACATGATGCGCTGGGCTCGGTCGACCACGAAGGTAGGGATGAACACTTTGCCTTTCTTTTTGGCGAAGATGTCCTTCATCAGCGTCTGAAATTCTTCGCGGGTCTGCCGGTTGTCCTTGTGCTCGCGGTTGCCGTAGGTGGACTCGATGACGACGTAATCCGCGTCGGTGATCTCCGCCGGCGCGCGTCCCATCACGGTCTGCATGGGGCCGAGGTCGCCGGAGAAGACAAGGCGCACGATACGCCCTTCTTCCTCGATGAGGATTTCCAAAATGGCGCTGCCAAGGATGTGTCCGGCGTCGCGGAAGCGGACCGACACGCCGGGGAGGATTTCGAGGCGCGAGTCGTAATTGACGGGCGCGAAAAGTTTCTTGGCGGCGTCGGCTTCTTCCTGCCCGTAGATCGGTTCCGCGGGCGGCAGGCCGCGGCGGGCGTTCTTGGCGCTCTGCCATTCGGCGTCTTCGCGCATGAGGCGCACCGAGTCGTCCCAGAGGATCTCGGTCAGTTCGATGGTCGGCAGCGTCGCGTAAATTTTGCCGCGGAAGCCCTCCTTGACCAGCTTGGGGATGCGGCCTGAGTGGTCGATGTGCGCGTGCGTCAGCAGCACCGCGTCGATCGAACCGGCGGCGTAGGGGAACGGATCGTCGTTGGCTTCTTCCCGCTCGCCCTGATGCATGCCGCAGTCGATGAGCAGACGATGCCCTCCGGCTTCGAGCAGATAATTGGAACCGGTCACTTCTTTGGCGGCGCCGCAGAATTTCAGCAGCATGAGCAGCCCTCCTTCGTGGCGTTTCGGTCGCCGAGGCTGAAGCGCGCCCGGTCGAGGCAGTCGTTGATGCAGCCGAGGCGTTCGGGCGGAAAGTGTTCGGCGGTAAGTCCCGCTTCGCGGCGCAGATTCTCCGCCAGTTCGTCGGGATAGGAATAAAGATAGACGACGCGGCGGATGCCGGCGTTGATGATCGCTTTGGTGCAGAAGGAACAGGGCGAATGGGTGCAGTACAGCGAGGCTCCGGCCGTGGAAACGCCGACCGACGCCGCCTGGGCGATGGCGTTCAGCTCGGCGTGCGAGCCGCGGCAGATCTCGTGCCGTTCTCCTGAGGGGATGCCCAGTTTGGTGCGCAGACATCCCGTCTCGAAGCAGTGCGGCGTGCCCTTGGGAGCGCCGTTGTACCCCGTGCTGATGATCTGCCCGTCCCTGACGATCACGGCGCCGACCTGGCGGCGCAGGCAGGTGCTCCTCGTCGCGGCGACCAGCGCGAGAGTCATGAAGTAACTTTCCCAGTCGGGACGCTGATAAGACATTTCCAATGATCGCTCCTTTGCGAAAGACCGCGAAAAAATTTCGCGAAAAACTTTTCCGCGCCGGATTTTTATCGTTTGAACTGTCCGGCGCTATGGTTTATTATAAAGCAGTTGAGCGGGAATTGACAGCGCGAAGAAATTTCCGCGCCGGAACGCAGTTTTCCGGAGCCGTTCCTTCGCCGCAAATTTTTGAGGTGAAAATCGCATGTTCGCAAACCGTTCCGTCTTCGCCTGGTGCCTCTACGACACCGGACACTGCGCCTTCGCCACCGTCGTCATGGCCGTGGTGCTGCCCGTCTACTACCAGAACGTCGTCGCCGGCGGCGGATCGTGGGCGCTGTCGTCGTGGGGCTACGCTTCGTCGGTCGCGCTGCTCCTTTCGGCCCTGCTCACGCCCGTCGTGGGCACGTACGTCGACGGCCGCCCGCTGAAGAAAAAATTCCTGCTGGCCTTCGCCGCGCTCGGCATCGCCGCCTCGGCCGCGCTGGCCTTCTCGGGGCAAGGGACGTGGCTTTACTCGCTCTCCTGCATGGTGCTGGGCACGGTCGGCCTCTCGGTGGCGTCGGTGTGTTACGACGCGCTGCTCACGTTCGTCGCGCCGCCGGGCACGATGGACCGCGTTTCCACGCTCGGCTACGGCGTCGGCTACCTCGGCGGCGGCGTGCTGCTGGCCCTCGACATGATCCTGATCGCCCGCTTCGGCAAGCCGGGCGTGAAGATGTCGTTCCTGTCGGTCGCGCTCTGGTGGAGCGCCGCCGCGGCCGTGCTCACGGCGTGGGTGCCCGAGCCGCCGGCGGCCAACAACGCGCCCTCGGGGCTGAGGCAAACGCTGCGCGCGCTGGCGCACAGCTGGACGGAACTGAAGCAGTACCCCGAGGCGCTGCGTTTCATGGTCTCGTTCTGGCTCTACAACGACGGCATCGGCACGATCGTCCGCATGGCCGCCGTGTTCGGCGCCGGACTGGGGATCTCGCAGAACCATCTCGTCGGCGCCATGCTGGCGACGCAGTTCGTGGGCGTGCCTTTCGCGCTCGTCTTCGCCCGTCTGGCGGAAAAATCCGGCAGCAAGCGCGCCGTCATGATCGCGCTTGCGTGGTATACGATTGTCGCCGTCGGAGCGATGTTCATCACGCAGGACTGGCATTTCTGGCTGATGGCCGTCGCCGTCGGCATGGTGCAGGGCGGCTCGCAGGCCATCAGCCGTTCGATCTACGCCTCGATGCTGCCCGCCGGGCGCAGCGGTCACTTCTTCGGCCTCTACAACGTCTCCAGCAAGTTCGCCGGCATCGTCGGCCCGGCGCTGTGCGGCTTCGTCGCCCAAGCGACGGGTTCGCTGCGGCTGGCCGTGGGCGTGATCGCGCTGAACTTCATCGCCGGCATGGCGATCCTCGCCGGCGTGGACGTGGACAAGGGACGCGCCCGCGTCGCCGCGCAGTGAAAAAAATGCCGAATTATTACAATTACATCCTCCGCTGCGCCGACGGCACGCTGTACAGCGGCTCCACCGTCGATCCCCAAAAGCGCCTGGCCGCCCACAACGCCGGACGCGGCGCCAAATATACGCGCTCGCGCCGCCCCGTGCGCATGATCGCCCTCTGGCAGTGGCCGGACAAAGGCGCGGCCATGAGCGCCGAAGCGCGCGTCAAGCGCCTGACGCGAGAAGAAAAACTGGCGCTGGCGGCGGGCGTTTCCTTCCCGTCCGGCGGGAAGCGCGTCTCCGTTCCGAAGGAAAAACGGCCCAGACGAAATTAGGGAGGGGCTCATGGCGTCAAGCAAAGAGTTTTTGTCTTTGATCATGGAACGACTCTCGGAACTGCCGGAAGTCGCTTTCCGGCCGATGATGGGAGAATACGTCCTCTATTATCGGGACAAAGTCATCGGCGGCGTTTACGACGACCGTTTCCTCGTCAAGCCCGTCGCGGCGGCCATCTCACTGATGCCCGACGCGGCCTTCGAACTTCCCTACGAGGGCGGGAAGCCGATGCTCATGGTACGCGACGTCAGCGACCGGGAATTCCTCAGAAAGCTCATCGAAGCGACGTACGACGCGCTGCCGGCCGCCGGGGAAAAGAAATAACCGCTCCGCTTCCGTTTTGGAACATCACTGGGAGGTGTTGTCATGACGTTACAGGAACAGGCGCGCCAGTGCGCCCAAATAATCCATGATTCCCGCGACACGGCCGCCGTCAGCGGCGCCGGGCTGTCCACCGCGGCGGGGATCCCCGACTTCCGCGGGCCGCAGGGCATTTACCGGCGCGCCGACGTGGAAGCCGACAAACTCTTCGACATCAACTACTTCGAACGCGATCCGTCGTATTATTATCGTTTTCACCGCGAATGCGAGCGCATGCTGGCGCACATCGAGCCGACCTTCACGCACAAATTCCTCGCCCGCCTCGAGGCCGAGGGCCGGTTGAGCGGCATCGTCACGCAGAACTTCGACGGCCTGCACGAAGCCGCCGGGTCGAAAGCAGTCTACCAGATCCACGGCACGATCCGCCGCGCCCACTGTACCAAATGCGGCGAATATTACGGCTACGACGCCGTCAACCGAATGCTCGAGACGGCCGACGTGCCGATCTGCCATTGCGGCGGCGTGATCAAGCCCGACATCGTCTTTTTCGGAGAAAGCGTCAAATACCTGACGGAATGCGAGCGGCTCTGCTCGCGCGCCGAGCTGCTCTTCGTGCTCGGCTCGTCGCTCAACGTCGTGCCGGCGGCGTTCCTGCCCCAGCTCTGCCGCGGCAAAATCGTGGTCGTCAACCGCGGCGAAGTGTCCGCCGACTATCTGCCGCCGTCGCGCATCACCCTGCGCGTCGACGCCGACCTCGACGCTTTCTTCCGCGCCGTCAAGGCCGAATTGGCAACGCTGCGGTGAATGTCCCGCGCGGTTGCATTTTATTTCATCACAGAAAAACCGTCCCGAAGATCTCAGCTTGTAGACTGTATCCCCCACAATGGAGACAATAACAAAAAGCCCTCCTGTCGTAGAATAAAAAACTGCGTCAGGAGGGCTTTCGTATAACAAAAACATACAAATGGAGAATACCCGGCAGAAAAAGTGTTTCGGCTCAAAGCCCGAGAATCATATGATGCGCTTGTGCCGCAATCACATCACAGCTTGGCGTGATACGGGGAAATGTTTTTTGCATCGAAAAGCGAGCGAACTCATGCCCGCGCGCGGCCGCCGAACTTCTCCAGACAGCATGCGCGGATACAGTCCACCAGGAGCCGGGCCTGCGAGCTGAGAGGACGGCTTTTTTTGTAGGTAGCGACGACATCCCATTTCATTGGCTCGCTGTCGACGAAGAAGAAGCGCAGGTTCTCATCTTCGCAAGCTTCGGCGTAGCTCGTCGTGGCAAAGCCGACGCCCTGATTCTGACGCACGAAGTTCATCGCCGTGTGGATGTTGGGCGTGACAAGCCGTACGCCGGGCAGCACGCCGGCGTTTTCGAGGAAGGAGTAGAGCATTTCGTAAATGTTCTGGCTTTCCTGAAACATCACAAAAGGTTCGTTCTGGAACAGCGTGAACTGTTCCTCGCTGATGTGCGAAATACCTTTTTCGTCCGGCAGCGCGGCGAGAATGGGATTGCTGCGGCTGACGGCGAACACGGCAGCGTCGGTCATAAGGAATTCGTGCGTACAGGTGAAGCCTTGGTACTGGTTGGGCAGGTGCGTCAGCGCGAAATCGACGCGGTCGTGCTCGATCAGCGAAGCAAGGTGCTGGTGGGGCCCCTCCTCCAGACTGACGCGAATGTTGGGCCAAGCGCGCCAGAACACGCTCAGGATCTCCGGCAGCAGACTGGCCGAACGCCACGGCGTGAGGCCGACGCGAACTTCTCCGCGGTCGGGAGCCTTGAGGTTGGCAAAGCTGCGGCGCAGATTCTTGCCGCGCAGAATCTCTTCCCTGACGTAACTTCGATACAGTTCGCCGGCTTCAGTCAGCTTCAGTGGATAGGAAGAGCGGTCGAACAGCTCAATCCCCAGCTCATTTTCCAAGCGGCGCAGGTATTTGCTCAGCGACGGCTGCGAGACGTACAGTTTTTCCGCCGCGCGGGAGATGTTTCCCGTTTCGGCGATCGCCAGAAAATAATCGTAATTGTTCATATTTGTCGCCTCCGCATAAGTATTCCGAAATAGGCATGACTATTATATAACAAGATGAATTAGACAAACGTTTGAATTTCTTATATGATAGCCTCGTCGACAATAAATATTACTAACTAAATAGCCGCTACGATTGTTGACATAGCTCCTTTTGAACGCCGATACAAAGGCGCGGGCGCGTCAGGCGGAAGGTTTTTCGTAGTCCAAAATTATAACCCGTAATGAATAAATTTGGTTAAATTGAGTTTTCGAAAATCAACGCTTTAGTGTGACAAATTTTCTTCGAGCGTTTCCGCGGCAGGAAGTCGCGATGTTTCAAAATTTTTTCTCTGAGGTGGTTTACATGGCTAACATTGGCTGCAAAATCGTGATGAACTTTCCCCGTCCTCCCAAAGAATTGGTCGAGAAGTTCCGCGGCCTACCCGTGGCAAACATCGACGACTGCATGAACCGCACGGCGGCCGTGCGTCCCGAGATCTGCCCGTTGAACAGCGTGCCTCTGTTGGGCGTGGCTTTCACCGTCAAGGTTGCCGAAGGCGACAATCTGATGTTCCACAAGGCCATGGATCTGGCGCAGCCGGGCGACGTTATCGTTATTGACGCCGGCGGCGACGTCAGCCGTTCCATCTTCGGCGAGATCATGGCGCAGTACTGCAAGACGCGCGGCGTT
The DNA here is from genome assembly GCF_033060595.1 of Pyramidobacter sp. YE332. Lineage (NCBI taxonomy): Bacteria > Thermotogati > Synergistota > Synergistia > Synergistales > Dethiosulfovibrionaceae > Pyramidobacter > Pyramidobacter sp. YE332. The sequence continues at coordinate 1,562,667 of NZ_CP133038.1, forward strand.
GCCGGCCTGATGGTCGACGGCAGTGTGCGCGACCGCGACGAGCTGGCTGCCATGGACATGCCCATCTACGCCCGCGGCGCAACGCCGAACGGTCCCTACAAGAACGGCCCCGGCGAGATCGGCACGACGATCTCCTTTGGCGGTATCGTCGTCCGTCCCGGCGACATCGTGATCGGCGACGGCGACGGCGCGCTCTTCATCCACCCCGAAGAAGCCGAGGAACTGGCCGCTAAGGCTCGCGCCACGTCGGAAAAAGAGGCTGTGTGGATCGAGAACATCAAGAAGACAGGCAAATTCGACCGTCCCTGGGTCGACGTCAAGTTGAAGGAAATCGGCTGCGAGATTGTCGAGTAGTTTTTTCTGCTCCGACAGCAACGCAGCACTTTAATCTATAGAAAAGAGGGTATTTGAAAATGATGAACTTCCGCAGATCGTTCCTTTCCGCCGTCTGTCTGGCCCTGTTCGTTTCCGCCGCATGGGGCGCCGATCCGGTCGTACTTCGCATGAACACGAACATCAGCGAAAACGACTTGAAAAACAGCTCCTTCGGTCTGGGCATCACGACGCTCGTCGAGCAATGCGACAAACTCAGCAACGGACGCCTCAAGGTCGAGGTATTCCCCACAGCCAGCTGGGCAAGACGCCTTCCGAAGTGGTCGGCGGCGCTCAAATGGGGTCGTTCGAGATGTTCAACCTTGTGGCCGGCAGCTGGGGCGAGTACACCAACGCGTTCCTGCCCGTGAACACGCCCTACCTGTTCACCGACGAAAAGGTCCTTCAGGAGTTCCTCTACGGCCCCGAAGGCCAGAAGATCAAAGACAAGGTTCTGGCCGATACCGATACCCGCGTCGTTTTCTACGGCTGGCTGGGCTTCCGCAACATCATCAACAATGTTCGCCCGATCACGAAGCCCGAGGATCTCAAAGGGCTGAAGATGCGCGTGCTCTCCGATCGTTACACGATCAAGACGTTCGAGACCTTCGGCGCGCCTACTATTCAGGTTTCTTACAGCGAGCTGTACACCGCTTCGCAGCAGGGGCTGATCGACGGTTCCGACGGACCTTTCGTGAACATCTACAACTCCAAGCTGTACGAGGTCCAGAAGTATCTGTCCGAGACGCGCAACGCCTACACGCTGGCGGTCATGTGCATCGCGGAGGAAGCTTATCAGGGGCTGCCCGAAGATCTGCGCGATGCGTTCGACAAGGCCTGCGCTGCCGCTCAGAAGGTGGCCGAGGACAACCAGAAATTCGAGGACGCCTGCTTGAGCGAGCTGAAAAAAGTGATGACCTTCAACCAGCTCACTCCCGAGCAGATGAAGGCGTTTGAGGATGCCGCTCAGCCCGTGCGCGACATGGTCCGCCAAGAAATGGGCGACGAAGCCTGGAACGCGATCGTCAAAGAGATCGAGACCATCAAGGCCCGCCTCGGCAAATAGTTTGCCACAGCTTCCTGCAAGCGGCCGCACATCTTTCGCGCGGCCGCTTGTTTTTGAAAAACAGTTTTGTGATACGGCTTACAATGTTTTGCAGTTAAAGGAGGCGCTTCTCTTGAAAAAAAGCGTTCTGAGATTCCTGAACGAATTCGAAGTCTATATCGGTGCCACGCTCTTCGCAGCGATGACAATCCTGCTGACGCTGCAGGTGATCACGCGTTATCTGTTCAACTATTCGTTCAGCTGGACGGAAGAGCTGTGCACCGTCTTCTTCATCTGGCTGTCGTACCTGGGCGCCTGCGGCGGCGTGTTGAAGGGCAAGCATCTGCGTATTGACGGCTTCCTCAACAGCCTACACGGCAAGGCGAAAAAGGCCTTACTGATCTTCACCGATCTGGTGACGATGGGCTTCTGCCTCTACATGATCCCACCGCTGATGAAGATCATCGCCAACTTCGCGAGGCGCAACAGCGCTACGATCCTGCTGCGTATGCCCAAATCGGTGATCTATGCTGTGCTGCCGTTCTGCTTCGCGTTGATGACGCTGCGCCTGATCCAGGATTGCTGGCGCATCGCCACGTCGAGCGACGACGACGTGAAAGTGACAACCAGCCGCTCCATCTTCGACGCGAATCTTGACGAGGAAACCGCTGAAAACGACGGAGGAGGCAAATAACCATGGAGAACAGCGTTGCCATCCTTTTCGGAGTGATGTTCGCGCTCCTTTTTCTCGGCGTGCCCATCGGCGTTTCCATCGCCTGCGCGATGCTGGCGCTGATCCGCTTCGCGCCGATCACCAAGCTGACGTTTATCGCTCAGTCCCTTTACTCGGGGCTGGACAACTTCACGCTGCTGTCGCTACCCTTCTTCATGATCGCCGGCACGATCATGGAAGGCGGCGGGATCTCGCGCCGCATCGTCAAGGCGGCCAACTCGGCGATCGGTAACGTCACCGGCAGCCTCGGTATGGTATCGATCATCGCCTGCATGTTCTTTGGCGCAGTTTCCGGTTCGGCGATCGCCACAGTAGCGGCGATCGGCTCAATCATGCTGCCCGCAATGGCTCAGGAAGGCTATAACCGCACCTACGCGACGGCGCTGATCGCCGTGGCCGGCAGTCTTGGCATGATCGTGCCGCCAAGCACGCCGATGGTCGTGTACGGTGTCACCAACAACGTCTCGATCGGCGCTCTGTTCATGGGCGGTTTTCTGCCCGCGATGGTCGTCGGCGGTCTGCTGATGACGGTGAACTACTTCACCTGCAGGAAATACGGCTGGGTGGGCAAGAATCACCGCCTCAGCGGCAAGGAAATAGCTAAGACTTTTTGGGACGCCAAATGGGCTCTTTTGATGCCGGTAATCATCCTCGGCGGCATCTATTCCGGCGTTGTCACGCCGACGGAAGCCTCCGTTGTCGGCTGCTCCTACGGGATCATCGTCGGCCGTTTCATTTACAGGGAGCTGACGTGGCGCAACATCTGGGAGATGTACAAGAAGAACACCAGCTTCATCGGCGCGATGCTGTTCACGTTCGCCCCCGCCGGCGCGCTGAGCTCGATTTTCGCTTATATGAAGATCCCTGCCAGGATCACGGCGTTCTTCATCTCGATTTCGTCCAACCCTTACGTGATCCTGTTCATGATCCTGATCCTGCTGCTCATCGTCGGCATGTTCCTGGAAACGACTCCTTCGATGCTGCTGATTTCGCCCATTTTACTGGCAGTCGTCCAGGAGATCGGCGTCAATCCCGTGCACTTCGGCATCTTCATGGTACTGGCGCTCTGCGTCGGCCTGGTGACGCCGCCGGTGGCCATGGACCTGTTCGTCGCTCAGTCGATGACGGGCATCGACATGATCTCTATCGCGCGCAAAGGCAAATGGTTCATTCTCTCGATGATCGCCGCGACGCTGATCATTCTCTATGTGCCCTGGATCAGTCTGGTACTGCCGAAATTCTTCGGCATGATTCGTTAAAATTTACAAGGGAAGAGGTCTTTTCACATGGCTCAGAATGTTTCTCTCGGTTATATCGGTTTCGGCGAAGCCGCCTATCACATGGCCAAAGGGCTGTGCGACGAGGGGCTGACGGGAATTCTCGCCTACGACGTGGCGATGGGCTCGGACGGTCCTTACAAGAAAACGGTGCTCGACCGCGTCGCCAGCGCCGGCAGCGTGACGGCCGCCGCTTCCGCAAAGGAACTTGTCGAGAAGTGCGACTTCGTCGTCATCGCCGTGCCCGCGCGCTTTACCCCCTCCACGGCCGATGGCCTGCTGCCGATGGCCCGCAAAGGACAGTACTTCATCGACGTGACCACGGCTCTGCCCGACATCAAGACGGCCGAGGCAAAGAAGTTTGCCGAAAAAGGCGCGCTTTACGTGGATTCTGCGATGCTCGGCGGCCTCGTCGGCTACGGTCACAAGGTCCCCATCCTCGCTTCCGGCGAAGGCTCGGACGCTTGGCACGACTCGATGACGCCCTGGGGCATGAACATCACGCTTGTCGGCGAAGGTTCCAAAGCCGGCGACGCTTCGCGCATCAAGCTGGTGCGCAGTGTCTTCACCAAGGGACTGGAAGCGCTGCTGACGGAGGCGCTTGCGTTCGCTCATAAGTGCGGCCTTGAAGACCGTTTCATGCAGTCGATCTGCGCCACGATGGCCAAGCAGCCGTTTGAAAAGCTCGTCGTCGCCCTGGCCGGATCGGACTTTGTTCATTCCGAGCGCCGCGGCTTTGAAGTGGGTGAAGCGATGGAACTGATGGGGCAGGTCGGCGTCAAACCGCTCGTTTCCGCCGGCGCCAAGGCGCGCATGGAGCACACCACCAGCTTCGGCTGCGCCAAGGAGCTGAACGGCGCGGCGCCCCAGTCGCTCGCCGAGATCTTCGCGCTGATGGACCGCAAAAACTACAACTAGGCCCATAGGACACAAGGCGCTCCGGCCAAGCCGGAGCGCCTTGTCGCACAGATAAAAGCAGGAGGAATAAAGATGTCCGCAGTGTATGCATACAACGATCTGCTGCTGAAAACAAAAAAAATCCTGCGCAGTTTCGGCTATTCAGAGGAAGAAGCCTCGTTGACCGCCCGCGTTCTCGTCGAGGCCGACGCGCGCGGCGTGCCCTCGCATGGCGTGGGACGGCTGAGTCCGTACCGTCAGTTTCTGGACAACGGCTTTATCCATCCCGGGCGCGCGCCGGAGATTACTTTCGAGACCCCCGTCTCACTCGTCGTCGACGGGCACAACGGCGTCGGCGGACTGATCGCCGATTTCGCCGTGACGCGCCTGATCGAAAAAGCCCGTCGGACCGGCGCGGCTTTCTGCGCCGTGCGCAATGCCAGCCACTACGGCATGGCCGGTCTCTGGACCGAACGCATCGCCCGGGCCGGAATGATCGGTTGCTCCTGCTGCACGACGCGGTGCAACGCCATCCCTACCAACGGCCGTACCCGCATGTTCGGCACCAACCCCATTTCCGTCTCCATCCCCGAAGAGAATGGAAACATGTTCCTGCTCGACATGGCGACGACGACCGCCGCCTTCGGCAAAATCGAAGTGTACGCCCGCCGCGGCAAGATTCTGCCCGAGGGCTGGGCCGTCGACAGCAGGGGGCAGAGTCAGCGCGATCCTGTCAAGTTCCTGCGCGCCTACAAAGCCGAACCCGGACTTGGCGGACTCGTCTTCCTCGGAGGCACGCAGGAGGCCACCGGCGGACACAAAGGCTACGGCCTCGGACTGCTTGTCGAGCTGCTTTCCGCCGGGCTGTCGATGGGCGCATGGAGCCTGCATTCGTATGAAAAAGGCGTCGGCGCAAAAGTCGCCATGTTCTTTTCGGCCGTTCGCCTCGACATCTTCGGCGATCCCACCGCCCTGCGCGCCCACATCGGCGAAATCCTCCGCGAAGTACGGAACGGCGAGACGGCCGAAGGTCGCGGCCGCGTCTGGATCCACGGCGAAAAGGAGCGCGAAGCCCGCGAGCGGGCCCTGCACGATGGCGTGGTGATAGACGACGTTTCCGCTGCCAGTCTAGAAGAATTCCTCGCTCAGGCGGAAGGAAAACAACCGAATTGATCCATAGAAGAGTCTGTCTCAAAAACCTAAAGAAGGAGGAAAAGTCGGACTCTTTCGATTCGTATTGTGCTCAATGAGGCATGAGAAAGGATTTCATTTCCGTCGTCGCCCCCTCGTCCTGGACAAGCTCTCCAGCCGTTGCCAAGAGATCGGCTGCCCCGCGTACCATCCGCAGATGGTGCTCACGACGATTCATGCTATTTCTTGACTGAGACACCAGGCAGCAAGAGTGCCTCGAGGAAAATCCACAAAGCGCGCAGCAACGGATTTCAAGTCCTTCGATAAAAAATAAAAAAACCGTCCCGAAGATCTCAGCTTGCGTGAGATCTTCGGGACGGTTTTTATCGTTCAGGCGTTGGCGTTCCAGTGGACGTTGCATTTCTCCACGTAGCCGCAGGGCAGATAGGCCAGCTTGGCGTGGCGCAGGCCGGGGTCGCCCATGTCTTCCTCGCGGTTGGCGATCTTGTAGCTGCGGGCGTCGTGGAACAGGAAATCCTTGTTGATGACCTGATAGACTTCGTGGAACTCGGGCAGGCCTTTTTCGTAATGGATCATGATCAGCTCGGGCGTGACCGGTTCGGCCAGCGTGTAGGCGATCAGCCGGCCGTCCAGTTCGATGGCGCCGCCGATCAGGCCCATTTCCCGCCAGTGGTCGAGCACGCGCAGGATGCCCTCGCCCTCGGCGGTCAGCATCCTGGTCATGAATTCGTTCTCGTCGTGAGTCCAGGATCTTTGCAGATTTTGATTTCCTCGGTCATCTCCGGCGTCAGCGTCTTGTACTGGGCGTTGAACTCGCGGCGGAACTTGTTGACGCGGTTGCGGCGCTTCATGTGTTTGTTGCCGGCCAGCGTCGCCAGCTCTTCGACGTTGTAGAGGTACTCGTAGCTGTCGCGGTCGTCTACGGCCGCGATCTTCGCGCCCAACTGTTCCTGCCAGATCCTGACGAGCGATTTGGGCACGTCGATGAAATCGGCTTCGTCGCCCGCGTGCGCCCGCAGCTGTTCGGCCCAGTCGGCGCGGTGCCAGTCGCCTGCGGGAGCCAGCCATTTTAGATCGGGCTTGGTCTGGCGCATCCAGATCAGTTCGGGCTCCCAGCTCGCCTCGTAGCCGAAGAAATCCTGCCAGGCCCAGAGGATCACAAAACTCATGTCCGACGAATATTCATCGCATCGCAACCAAAATTCTTTATACTTTTCGTATTGGGACACGTCCAAAGGTTTATAAATTTCGTTCACTGAAAAACGCCTCCGAATTTTTCATTCAATATATAATCGGTCGGATTACAAGCTCATTGTAACACAGCCGTCAAACAAACTGCGGGGACAGACTTTTTTCTTGCCCAGAAAAAGTTCCGCTAACTCAGGAAAATCCGCGCCAGCGCCACGGCGACGACGAGGGCCGGCAGCGCGTTCATCAGCTTCATTTTGACCAGGCCGAGGACCGACAGGCCGACGCCGATGAGCATGACGCCGCCGGTCGCCGTCATCTCCGCCGTCGCCGTTTCGGTCATGAGCGGCTGGATGAAGCGCGCGGAGAGCGTCAACGTGCCCTGATAGACGAACACGGGCACGGCCGAAAAAGCGACGCTGAGCCCCAGCGACGCCGCCAGCGCCACCGACATCAGGCCGTCCATCATCGACTTGGTCAGCAGCAGCGTCGGATAGCCGCCCAACCCTTCTTCGAAAGAGCCGAGCACGGCCATGGATCCGACGCAGAAAATCAGCGTCGCCGCCATGACGCCCTGCGAAAAATTCGAATCCAAACTCTTGAAGCGCTTTTGTATTCCGCCGGCGGCGCGTTCAATGCGGCCGTCGATGTCCAGCAGGCCGCCGACGATCGAACCGGCGCAGAGACTGAAGACCACGATCAGCAGGTTCTGCGTCTTCAGCGCCATGCCCATGCCGATGGAAACGGTAAACAGGCCGAGGCACTGCATCGGCAGTCTCATGATCTCCTCATTGACATGACGGCGCAGCGCGTAGCCCGCCAAACTGCCGGCCACGACCGCCAGCACGTTTACGACCGATCCGTACAGGGGAATCGTCTGCCACAGGTCCAAAAGAAAACCTCCCTCAAAAACAAGTACGTGCATTATATCACCGCGGGCGAAGAAAATGGCTCCGTCAAAATATAACCATTTAAAATCATTGGGCAGAACCCCGCTGAAGATGATAAAATGGTTGGGTTAAAAGCATGAGAGCGATTTGAAAAAAAGAAGCGCACCCGGCTTCTGTCAATGGAGGTTCAAGCATGGAAGAACAGGCGATGGGACGGGTCATACCGAATCCGCTCGTCCCGGAAATAAAAAGGAGCTATCTCGACTACGCGATGAGCGTCATCGTCGGCCGCGCGCTGCCCGACGCCCGCGACGGGCTCAAGCCCGTGCAGCGCCGCGTGCTGTACGGCATGCTGGGGCTGGGCATCCGTCACAATCAGGCGTACAAGAAATCGGCGCGCGTCGTCGGCGAAGTCATGGGCAAATACCATCCGCACGGCGACGCCTCGATCTACGACACCATGGTGCGCCTGGCGCAGCCGTGGAATCTCCGCTATCCGCTCGTGGACGGGCAGGGCAACTTCGGCTCCGTCGACGGCGACGGCGCGGCCGCCATGCGTTACACCGAAGCCCGCTTTGCCGAACTCGGCGAGCTGATGCTGCAGGACATCGACGAAGACACCGTCGACTGGGGACCGAACTTCGACGAATCGCTGAAGGAACCCCTGACGCTGCCCAGTCTCGTACCCAATCTGCTCGTCAACGGCAGCACCGGCATCGCCGTCGGCATGGCCACCAATATGCCGCCCCACAATCTCGGCGAAGTGGTCGACGCGCTCTGCTGCCTGATCGATCACCCGGAGGCGGAATTGGGCGAGCTGATGGACCGCCTGCCCGGCCCCGACTTCCCCACCGGCGGCATCATCATGGGGCGCGAGGGCATCGTCGACGCCTACCGTACCGGCCGCGGCAAGATCATCGTCCGCGGGCGCTGCGTCGTCGAAGAAGGGAAACGCCGGACCAGCGTCGTCATCACCGAGATCCCCTACATGGTCAACAAGACCACGCTGATCGAGGGCATCGCCAAGTGCGTGCAGGAACATTCCATCGACGGCGTCGCGGATTTGCGCGACGAATCGGACCGCCAGGGGCTGCGCATCGTCCTCGACCTGAACCGCGACGGCGATCCCGAACTGGTGCAGCGTCAGCTGTACAACCGCACGATGATGCAGAGCACCTTCGGCGTCATCAACCTGACGCTCGTCGGCCAGCGCCCCGTCGAGCTCGGCCTCAAGAGCATGCTCGAAGTGTTCCTCGATTACCGCCGCGGCGTCGTGCGCCGCCGCACCGCCTTCCGCCTCGCCAAAGCTCAGGAACGCGAACACATCATCGAGGGCCTGTGCCGCGCGCTGGACATGATCGACGAAGTGATCCGCATCATCCGCGGCGCCCAGACCGCCGAAGAAGCCAGCCGCGGCCTGATCGAACAGCTGCAGTTCTCCGAGAAGCAGGCCCAGGCCATCCTCGACATGCGCCTGCAGCGCCTCACCGGGCTGGAGCGCGACAAGCTGATGGCGGAGATGGCGCAGCTGCTGGCCGACATCGCCCGCTACCAGGAGATCCTCGCCGACGCCAAAGTTCTCGACGGCGTCATCCGCGACGAGCTCACGGAGCTGCGCCACAAGTTCGGCGACAAGCGGCGCACCGAGATCCGGCTCCACGTCGAAAGCACATCCGACTCCTACGAGGATCTGATGCCCGAGGAGAACATCGTCATCACGCTGAGCAAAGACGGCTATCTGCGCCGCTCGCTGCTCAAGGACTACAACGTTCAGAACCGCGGCGGCAAGGGTCGCCGCGGCGCCAACCTGCACGAGGAAGATCAGGTCGCCGGCATGGTCGTCACCACCACGCACAACGACGTGCTGCTGTTCACCAGCCGCGGCCGCGTCTTCGCCATCAAGGGGCACATGGTCCCCGAGACGAAATCCGGAAAAGGGCGCAAGGTCGAACAGTTCATCTCGCTGAGCGAAGGCGAAACGGTCGTGGAGATCCTCGGGCGCTTCCCCGACAACTGCAGCACCGTCGTGCTGATCACGCGCCGCGGCATCGCCAAGCGCATGGACAAGAGCGAGCTGCAGAACCTCACGCGCGCCGGCCGCCAGATCATGACGCTCGACGACGGCGACGACATCGCGCGCATCCGCTGCACCAACGGCCTCGACGACCTGTTCCTCGTCAGCGCCATGGGGCGCGGCCTGCGCATCAGCGAGGACGAGATCCGCACCATGGGCCGTTCCGCCCGCGGCGTCAAAGCCATGAAGCTCGGCAAGGACGACGAGATCATCTCCTGCGAAGTCATCGCCGGCGACAGCCGCATCCTGCTGGTCAGCCAGCGCGGCATCGGCAAGATCACATCCTACGACGAGTTCTCGGTCCACCACCGCGCCACCGGCGGCCAGCGCGCCATGCGCATCGGCGACCGCACCGGCCGGCTGGCCGTGGCCAACACCGTCTTCCCCGGCGACGAAGTGGCGCTGATGACGGCCGGCGGCAACATCATCCGCCTCGCCGTCGACTCGATCCCGCAGCTGGGACGCGACGCCGCCGGCTCCATCCTGATCCGCCCCGAAAACGGCGACGAAGTCGCCAACGTCTCTTTGATCCACAAGGAAGACCTCGTCCAAAGCGGCAGTCTTCGCGCCACGGAAGCGGCGCCCGCCCCGCAGCGCCCCGTCGAACCGACGCTGCCTTTCGGCGACGATGACGACACCGGCGGTCTGGAATTCGAAGACGTTCCCGGCGCCGTTCTCGACGCGCCGGACGCCGCTCCGACCGATCCCGGCCGCGAGCCCGAAAAGGAGGACTAAAGCATGAGATTCGCCCCCGACGGCTCCTTCTTCATGAGCGCCGTCGCCGCCGCCACTTTGCTGCTGGCGTGGCTGAGCCGCTGGACGCTGATCGTGACGCTGCCGCTGGCGGCGCTGGTGTTCTGGTTCTTCCGCGATCCCGAACGCACGCCGCAGGGAGACGGACTCGTCAGCCCCGCCGACGGCGAAGTGATCGAGATCTGCGAGACCGAGCACCCCTACACGGGCAAGGCGCTCAAGGTCGGCATTTTCATGAACGTTTTCAGCGTGCACGTGAACCGCATGCCCTCGGCCGGAACGATCGAATACCTCGAGTACGCGCCGGGCAAAAAATGGTTCGCCAACGCCGATAAAGCGTCGCTGGAAAACGAACGCATGTACGTGGGGTATTCGTCCGAGGACGGCCCCGTGCTGCTGACGCAGATCGCCGGACTGGTCGCGCGCCGCATCGTCTGCCGCCTGAAAAAAGGCGACCGGCTCGAACGAGCGCAGCGTTTCGGCATGATCAAGTTCGGCAGCAAAGTCGACGTTTATCTTCCCCTCTCGCTGAAATGCACGGCGGAGATCGGCCAGAAAGTCACGGCCGGGCAGACGGTCATCGCCGTCCGCGGCCAAAAATAAATCCGCGCCAATCCTCAAAAGGAGGCCAACAATGAAAAAGATCAAACTGCGTCTGCACTACCGCAAGAGGCTCAGGGGGATCCCCATCCGCAACAACATCCCCAACATGATCACCAGCGGCAACCTGCTCTGCGGCATGCTGTCGCTGATCCTCACCGTCCGCGGCCACTATCTGCCCGCGGCGTGGATGATCCCCTGCGCCGTGTTCTTCGACTTCATGGACGGCAAAGTCGCGCGCGCCATGGGCGTAAGCAGCGACTTCGGCGTCGAATTCGACAGCCTCGGCGACGTGGTCTCGTTTGGCGTCGCGCCGGCCGTCCTCGTCTATTCCACCTCGTTGCAGGCCCTGCCCGGCGTGGTCGGCGCGCTGATCGCGGCGTTTTTCGCGCTGTGCGGCGCCCTGCGCCTGGCCCGCTTCAACATCGTGCACCGCCCCGGCCCCTTTCAGGGCCTGCCCATTCCCGCCGGCGGCCTGTTCCTCGTTTCCATCGTCCTGGCCGGGCTGATCGGCAAAGTCCCCGCCTGGCTGATGGGCATTCTCGCCGCCGTCGACGGCTTCCTGATGATCTCGTCGGTGCCGTACGGGAATCTCAAGGCCATCAAAAAAGGCTTCATGAACAAGAGCAAGCTTTACGGCCTGGCGGCCTTCGCCGCCATCGTGTTCATCGCCGCCCGCCAGCGCGGCCTGCTGATCCTGATCTCCATTTACCTGGTCAGCGGCATCGTCCGTTTCGACTGGGGAACGTGGCTGTCCCTTCCCGAGCCGCAGCAGGAGGAACACAACGGCTGAGCGCCCTTCTCGTCTTTATTCTTTATTGATCCTGTCCAAGGAGGCGGTGTCATGCGCTGGAGAAAGAATTACATCGACGGCACCTTCGGCGACAAGACGGTGATTCTGACCACAGGCGTCATCGACCGCCCGCGCAAGGTCGCGCTCCTTTTCCACGGCGTCCACAGCAACGCCAGTTCGGAACCGGGCAACAAGTACGCCCGCATCGGCGCCGCCCTGGCGGAAAACCGCATCATGCCCGTTCTCGCCGAGAGCAGCCGCAAAGTGCGCAACCGTCACGACTACGCCAACGTGCCGTTGCGATGGATCTACGACGCCTTCGACGGCAAGACCTACGCCGAAGAGCTCGAGGACTTCTACAACGCCTACGAGGCCGCGCGCGCCCTCTACTCCAGCCTGCCGCTGACGCTTTGGGGCTTTTCTCTGGGGGGCTTGAGCGCGCTGCTCATCGCCGGCGGCGCCATGACCGGCGGGGCCGCGCCCAGCGGCATCGAAGGGCTGATCCTCTGCGGCAGCGGCGACGCGGTCTTTCCCGAGAACAAAGAAATTTTCAAGCTGCCGATCCTGAGCAGCCTTGAACGAAACGACCGTCTCCTGCAGGCCGCGCGCGGCGTGAACGTCCGCTGGGCGCGCGTTTTCCGCGGCGGCGAGGACGCCACGTTCCCGAGCGATTCCTGCCGCCGGATCTTCGACGCGCTGGCCGTAGCGGACAAAAAATATTACGAGATCGACGGCAGCGACCATTCCTTCCGCTTTTGCACGGGATGCCCTCGCGCCGCCCGCTCGAAGAAATCTACCGCCGCGTGCCGCAGCTGTTCGCCGCGTCATGAAACGACAGGCGGCGCTCCCCCAGGGGGGAGCGCCGCCTGCGTCCGTTTTAAGAGGGGCGCGTTTCCGGCCGCCCTCATCGGCCGCCTTCACGTAAACCGGGAGCTGCCGGCGCCGGGAACCGTCGAAACGTTCTTTGATCAGTTCAGTTTCAGATCGCCCGGCTTCACCCAGCCGATCTTCCGCAGAGCCAGATTCAGGAGCGGACAGATGACCGCAGGCAGGACGAACGCGACCAGCAGAAGCCCGATCCAGTCCGTTGCCGCGACCGAAACGCGCGCACCGCCGGAGATCTCTTTGACCCAGCCCGAATAAACGCCGATCGGCCCGACCAGCCCGCAGGTGCCCATGCCGGAGGATACCGGCGCGCCGTTCATTTCCAGCCGGAAAAGACACGTCGCCAGCGGCCCGGTGATCGCCGAGGTAACCACAGGCGCGATCCATATACGGGGATTTTTCACGATGTTGCCCATTTGCAGCATCGAAGTGCCGAGCCCCTGAGAGATCAGGCCGCCCCATCGGTTTTCCGGAAAGGACATGACGGCGAAGCCCACCATCTGCGCGCAGCAGCCGGCGACAGCCGCGCCGCCGGCAAGCCCCGTCAGCCCCAACGCCGCGCAGATCGCCGCCGACGAGATCGGCAGCGTCAGCGCCAGGCCGACGACGACGGAAACGACGATCCCCATCCAAAACGGCTGAAGCGTCGTCGCGACCATGACGATATTGCCGATTTTCATCGCGGCTTCGCCCAGCGCCGGAGCCCACCACGCGGACAAAGCGGCGCCGACTCCGATCGTCACGAGAGGCGTAACCAGAATGTCAACTTTGGTCTCCCTGGAAACAGCTTTTCCAAGCTCGGCCGCGACGATCGCCACAAACAGGACGGACAGCGGTCCGCCCGCGCCGCCAAGCGCGTTGGCGGAAAAGCCGACCGAAACGAGCGAAAACAGCACGAGCGGCGGGCAATGCAGGGCGTAGCCGATGGCCGTGGCCATAGCCGGACCGCTCATGACCGAGGCAAGCCCGCCCACGGTGTAGACCGTTCCTCTGATGGCGATGATGGGCTCCGTCAGGCATGAAATCCGAAACTGGATGCCCAGCGTGTTGACGATGGTGCCGATCAGCAGCGAACAAAACAGTCCCTGCGCCATCGCTCCCAGCGCGTCGATGCAATATCGCCTGACCGAAATTTCGATGTCCTTGCGGCGCAAAAATCGTTTTACCTTTTCCACTTGCGTTCCCCACTTTTCATTTTTTTCGCACAGCAAACGTCCCGACCTGTTCTGACAGGCCGGGACGATCGTCCTGTCAGGGTTCTCACCGACCGCCGCCTCGCATTATCAGCCCCCGCGGCAGGGGTGGAGCGCATTCGATATTTCCGGCCGGGAACCGGTGCGATTTTACCATTGCCCAGGGCTTTTTTCAAAGGTCCGGCGGCTGCCCCCGCTGTCGCGCGGCGGAGCTCCCACGGAGATTGAAGACCATGCGGCGTCCCCTTCGGGAAAGAGCGTGAAAATACGCCCTTTCCGCAAACAGGTTCGCCCGCTTTCGTTAAAAAGAGGCCGTCTCAATCGATTTTTGAGACGGCCTCTTTGCTGTTTTTGATGAATCTCGCACTATTTCTCAATCAAAAGGCCGAACGCAAAGGCGCTCCGAGGTCGTCCTGTGCGCCTGGACTTCCCCGCAGCGTCGAACGTTTGCCGTTAAACCGTTCTATCAGGAACCGGCCGTTATTTCGCTTCCGCGGAGGCCCGTTCCGCCTTGGCGGGAACTTCCGGTTTCTTCACCGTCACCGTGGGAAGCTCGGCGAACTTGGGCTTTCGCTTGTTCATTTCCTTCATCACGGCGCTCGTGGCGTCGAGCTTGGGCGCCGCGTCGAGGAACAGCTGCCGGGCGAGCACCGCGTGGATCCTCGGGTTCTTCTTCCGCCACGCCTCCACGGACGCCATCAGCTCCGACTGCAGCACCGACGTCACTGCCGCGCGTTCCACTTCCATCTGCCGTTCCAGCGCCGCCTGCCCCTGCGCGATCGCGTTCTGCGCCTCGGGCACGTTCTCCTGGCCGCGGTACAGCGCCCGCAGGTCGTCGTACCCTTTCTGGAGCACTTTCTGCACTTCCTCCAGATGGGCCTGCCCCAGCTTGCCGGGTTCGGACTGGACCAGGAGCTTTTCCGTGTCCACCACGGCGATCTCCGTAGCGAACGCCGTTCCGGCCAGCGCTGCGAGCATCAGAAAGACAAACATCGATTTCGTCAAACGTTTCACTGAAAAACCTCCTCGAATAAATAAAAAAATCGTTTTCGGATCCTATGCGTCACGGCGTGACATATCATACCACGGATCGCGCCGGAAAACCGAAAGAAAAGGGCGGACTGAAAACCATCCGCCCTCTTTTCGCACCGCCGATACAAGAAGTTGAATCGCGATTACGTTATCTCCGTTTCGAGCCGTTCTGCAGCATCCGTTCCAGCGCCGCCATGCGCGCCTTCAGTTCGACGATCTCCTGACTCTGGAGCGCGTTGGTTTCCTCATGCCGGGAGTTCGTACGTCTCAGCGAGGCCACCTCGGCCTGCAGCTCGGCGTTCTCCTTCTGCATCACGTAGACGCTGTTGAGCGGCCCCTTGCGATAGCGCTCGGGGATCGCTTCCCTGTCTTCCTTGCGGCCGATCTTCCACGTCAGCCCGGCGTTCGCCATCGACTCGCCGTGGTGAGTGATGGACACCCCTGCATGAACCATGAAGTCTTCCTTCATGTAATGTGCCCAGCCGAGCGCGAACGCCCATTCGCCCTTGTACGCTCCGAAGCCCGCCATGAGCTGGCTCGGCTCGATTGGGTCGTACTGCATCGGTTTGAGCGCGCTCAAGGCCGAGCCGAGCGCGCCGGTGGCCTTGATGCTGCCTCTCAGTTCGCCCATCTGGTTGTAGACGTTGCCGAAGTTGTTGTAGACGTTGGTGAACTGTTTGTCCACAGCGCTCAGAGCATCGCCGACGTTGTTGTAGCTGCCGCCCTGCATTCGGTATGTCGGCTGGGAGACGCTGCCGTCGTTCTGGACGGTAATGCCGTATTTCTCGCCGCCGAGGTGCTGGGCGATGCTGCTCGAGGTCTTCCACAGCTGCGCTCCGTTGATGGCGTCGCCGCTGGTCTGGTTCACTGCTCCGGCTTTGACGTTCTCGATCTTGTGGCCGGTGGCGTCGAAGCCTTTGGCGGTGACTTTGCCGGCAAAATTCGGCGCGTCGACGACGGAGATCTTGATGGCGCCGCTGTCGTCGCTCAGTTTGATGTTGCTGCCTTTCTTGAAGTTGAGGACGTTGTCGGTCTTGCTGACGGTCTTCACTTTCACTCCGTCGATCTGGGCGTCCCAGCTTTTCAGGGTGTCGGTGGAGATGGCGGCGATCTTGTCGTCCACGGCCTTGAGCTGGTCTTCGGTGGCGGCCTGGCCGGAGGTGATGCTCAGGGGGTTCCAGGCGGTGTTGCTCAGGCCGTTGACGGTGCCTTTGTCGTCCTTGTTGATGGTGAGTTTGTTTGTCGTCCCGGTCACGTCGAATTTCAGTTCGTTCTTGAGGGCGACGACGACTTTGCCGCCGTCGACTTTGGTCTCGGTGTTCGTGCCGTCGCCGGCGACGTGGACGGCCTGGCCAAGTTTCTTGGTGACGATTCCGCTATCGTCGGCCGAGAGGGCAAAGCCTTTGTCGGTCAGATTGGAACTGGCGTTTTCGATCGCGTTTTTCAGGTCGCCGATGTTGGCTGCGTTCTTTAGCGTAGCGCCGCTGGCGGTGGAGAGGTCTGCGCCGTCCAAACCGCTTTTCACGTTGGCGATCTGCAGGCCGTTCATGTTCACGCTGGTCTTGGTGATCGAGGGGCCGCCGTTGATGGAAAGTCCTCCGTTGTTCAAGGTGACGTCGCCGATGGAGACGCTGCCGGCTGCCGTCAGGTTGAGGTTCCGCGCCAGTTTCACTTTCAGTGCGCCGCTGGCGGGATCGGCGATTACGCCGATATTGTCGTCCGCAAGTTTCGTGACGTCCGCTCCGCCGCTGATTTTCAGGGTCTCTCCGAGCTTTCTGCCGACGGGGGTCCCGCCGTCGCCGGCGAATTTCAGACCGGCGTTCGTCAGGGTGGTCTGTGAAGCGGCAATCGCGTCTTTCACGTCTTTGATGTTGGCGGCGTTGGTATCGGTGGTGCCGCCGCTGGCGACGTTGGTGATCTGGTGGTTGCCGTTGTTCAGTCCGGCGTCCGTCAGGCTCACGGTCTTGGTCGGATCCGTCGTGTTGGTGATGGTCAGGCCGCCGGCGTTAAGCAGGGTGTCGCCGATGGTCACGCTGCCGGAGCTTCCCAGGTTCAGGTTCTGCGCGAGCTGGACTTTCAGCTGGCCGCCGACGTTGTTCACGCCGATGTTGTCGTCGGTCAGTTTGGTCGCGTCCGTGCCGCCGACGATGTCGAGCGTGGCGTTCAGTTTCTTCGCGATGACTTTGCTCGCGTCGCTCTGGCCGTCGTCGCCGGCGTATTTCATACCGTCGTCGAGGGTGGCGACTTCGTGGGTCGTGCCGTTCTTGTCTTCGTACACGATGCGGGTCAGGGTCGTTCCGGGGGCTCCGTCGAGGCCGGGGGTTCCGTCTTTCACGTGGATGTCGGCGCTGGCTCCGTCTTTCCCGCTCAGGCCGATGTGGCCGTCGACGCCGTTCTGTCCCTCGGGGCCCTCGCTCCAGATGGTCACGCCGTCTTTGCCGTTCGCTCCCGTCACTCCGATCTTGCCGTCTTTGCCGTCTTTGCCGACGGTGACGCTTTCGGCTTTCAGGTCTTTGTTCAGCAGGATGTCGATGGTGGTGTTGCCGGCAGCGTCCTGGGCGATCTTGGTCTTGACGTTCTCGCCGGAGTACTTGTCGTCGGCTTCGGTTCCGGCGCCCTGGATCTTCACCGTGCTGCCGAGTTTGTTCGTCTGCACTCCGCCGACGTTCGCGTCGAATTTCAGGCCGATATTCGTCAGGCCGCTCTGCGAATTAGCAATCGCGTCTTTCACGTCTTTGATGTTGGCGGCGTTGGTTTCTGTGGTGCCACCGCTGGCGACGTTGGTGATCTGGTGGTTGCCGTTGTTCAGTCCGGCGTCCGTCAGGCTCACGGTCTTGGTCGGATCCGTCGTGTTGGTGATGGTCAGGCCGCCGGCGTTCAGGACGCTGCTGCCGATGGTCACGCTGCCGCTCGCGCCCAGTTTCAGATCTTTTGTCAGACGAACCTTCAGGTCGTTGTTTCCATCCGAGACCACGCCGATGTTGTCGTCATCGGTCAACTTTCTGGCGTCAGCGATTCCGCCGACCACATTCACCTGTTCGTTCAGATGTTTCTTGATCACGGAGCCGCTGTCGGCGCCATACTTCATACCGTCGTCGAGGGTGGCGACTTCGTGGGTCGTGCCGTTCTTGTCTTCGTACACGATGCGGGTCAGGGTCGTTCCGGGGGCTCCGTCGAGGCCGGGGGTTCCGTCTTTCACGTGGATGTCGGCGCTGGCTCCGTCTTTCCCGCTCAGGCCGATGTGGCCGTCGACGCCGTTCTGTCCCTCGGGGCCCTCGCTCCAGATGGTCACGCCGTCTTTGCCGTTCGCTCCCGTCACTCCGATCTTGCCGTCTTTGCCGTCTTTGCCGACGGTGACGCTTGCGGCTTTCAGGTCTTTGTTCAGCAGGATGTCGATGGTGGTGTTGCCGGCAGTATCCTGGGCGATCTTGGTCTTGACGTTCTCGCCGGAGTACTTGTCGTCGGCTTCGGTTCCGGCGCCCTGGATCTTCACCGTGCTGCCGAGTTTGTTCGTCTGCACTCCGCCGACGTTCGCGTCGAATTTCAGGCCGATATTGATCAGATTCGTCACCGTCGTATTGCTGCTGATGTCGATGTGAGTCCCCAGATTCGCGTTGGCCGTCACGGTCACTTTCGCGCCGTCGGTCCCGTCGGCCGCTACGGCCACGTCGATCTTGTCGGCTTCGCCTTCGAATTTGATGTTTTTCTTCGTCGCGCCGCCGAGGGTGATGTCCTGTTTCGCACCCGCGGCGTTGCTGACGGTGAAGCCGCCTTTCAGCGCGGTGATGTCGTCGCCGTGCTGATTGACCGTCGTGTTGTTGGTGATGGTGCTGTTCAGCTTGTTTTCGTCCATGCTCAGGTGAAGGCCAGAGTTGTCCACTTTGGTCTTTACATAAGCGTCGCCTTCGACGACCAGCGGGGTGGTGCTGTTGATTTCCTTCTCGCCCGCCGGCGTCTCTCCGTCTTTGATGGTCCATTTGGACGCGTTGTTGATGGTGGTGCTGAGGTTGTCGATCTTGTTCTTGGTGGCGTCGTCGAGGCCGATGGTCATCTTCTTGGCCGTGCTGTCGTACTCGGCTTCTACGTAGTTCTTGCCGGCGAATTCAAGGGTGTTGCCGGCCTGGATCGCTCCGGTGTTCGCTCCTGCTTTCACGTTGAACCCGGCCGACAGGTTGGTGATCGACGTGTTGTTGCTGATGTCGATGTTCTGGCCGAGGTTCGGGTCGGCCTTGACGGTGACGACGGGAACGGAATCGGTTCCGGCCACTTCAACGGCGATCTTGTTCGTCTCGCCTTTGAACTGGATCTCGGGCACGCCGCTCTTGCTGATGGTGAGGGTCTTGGTATTGGCGGACGTGCCGTCGCTCACCTTGAACTTGCCTTCGATGTTCGTCACCGGGTTGCTGGTGGTGGTGTTGATCTGGTTGATGACGTCGCCGGTGATGTTCTGCACGAGCTTGGTCTTGTCGATGCCGTAGGTGACTTTCGTCCCGGAGAGACCGACGGTCATCGTGTCGTCGGCCGTCAAGAATTCGACGGTCGGGGGCGTCGCGCCGCCCAGGGCGACGTTCGAGGTCGTGCTTCCGGCTTTCAGGTCGAAACCGCCCTGCAGCTTGGTGATGTTGCTGGTATTGTTGGTGATGTTGCTGGTGTTCGTCGTAACGCGGTTATCCAGATTGGTGATCGTGCTGTTGTTGCTGATGTCGATATTCTGGCCGAGGTTGGCGTTGGCCGTCACGGTCACTTTCGCGCCGTCGGTCCCATCGGCCGCTACGGCCACGTCGATCTTGTCGGCTTCGCCTTCGAATTTGATGTTTTTCTTCGTCGCGCCGCCGAGGGTGATGTCCTGTTTCGTACCCGCGGCGTTGCTGACGGTGAAGCCGCCTTTCAGCGCGGTGATGTCGTCGCCGTGCTGATTGACCGTCGTGTTGTTGGTGATGGTGCTGTTCAGCTTGGTTTCGTCCATGCTCAGGTGAAGGCCGGAGTTGTCCACTTTGGTCTTTACGTAAGCGTCGCCTTCGACGACCAACGGGGTGGTGCTGTTGATTTCCTTCTCGCCCGCCGGCGTCTCTCCGTCTTTGATGGTCCATTTGGCCTTATTGCCGACAATGGTATTGACGTCGCCGATCGTGGCCGCATTGTTCGTAACGCTGCCGCCGCTGGCTACGTTGGTGATCTGCTTGTTGCCCGCGTCGAACGTGGTGCTGTTGATCGTCGTGCCGCCCGCCACGATCTGGTTGGTGGCGATGCCGGTGCTGTTGATCGTGGTGCCGCCGGCCTGCAGGCTGCCCGTACTGCCCAGGTTCACATCTTTGGACAGCTTTACCGTTAAGGTGTCCGTGCCGTTGGAAACCACGCCGATATTGTTTTCGGTCAGGCCGGTGCTCTTGCCGCCCTTGACGTTGGTCTGTTCTCCCAGTCTGCGGGTAAAGACGGCGCCCGTGTCTCCGCCGTATTTGGTTCCTTTGTTCACTTCTTCGATGACGCCGAACAGCTGGCTGCCGTTGACGGCGTCCGTAGAGTTGCCGCTGATACGCCCGGCCGCCACGTTGGTGATCGTGCGCTCCGTGCCGGATTTGCCCACGCTGACCGTAGAAGACGGACTGGTTCCCGCAAAGTTCTTCGTCTGCCCGTTGACCGTATAGGAAGCAGTCCCCGCTGCCGCCGCCGTTTCCGAACCGGCGCCCAGAGCGACGTCGCCCGCGGAAGCCGCGGCATTCGCTCCATTGCCGATAGCCACGGCTCCGATGCTTCCTGCCTGAGCCGTGGTACCGATTGCCGTGCTTTGATTCCCGGTCGCCTGGGCATAATAGCCCACCGCGGTGGAGCTTGTTCCGGATGCGGTTGTCACATAGCCGAGCGTCGTGGAAGAATCGCCAGTCGCGCTGCCTCCCACGGCAATGGCGGATTTTTGCGTGGCCTGGGCGCTGTTGCCGATACTGATCGCGTTCGTGCCTTCCGCCTTGGCCTTGGAGCCGATGGCCAGCGCGGAACCGCCCTCGTCGCCGATGCTGGCCGGGCCGCCGTTGGCAATGGCGCCGCCGCCGATGGCCATATCAAACGCGGTCTTTGCCTGGGCGGTCGATCCCACAGCGAGCGAATTGTCGCCGATCGCCTTGGCTTCTTTGCCCACGGCCGCAGCACTCTTTCCCTGCGCCGCGGCGTTCACGCCCGCCGCCATGGCGTCGGCGCCGGTCGCGCCGCCGTTGTTGTAGTTGCTATCGAACGCCGCGTCCACGGAATTGACGCTGTAATCGTGGATCGCGGGACCGGCCGCCGTGATGGCCGCCTTCAGCTGCGCCACGTTCACCGCGTCAGTGTCTTCGGAGCCGGCGGCCACGTTGATGATCTGCCGCCGGGCAGCGGGATTGCTCGTGCTGCCCTTTGCGCCCACGCTGACCGCGCCGTCCGTGGCCTTGGTGGCGTTGACGGCGTTCTGCTGCGCGGTGCCCGCGGTGGAAGGGATGTAGGGGTTGGTCGCGGCGCTGACATGCTGAGTACGATCCGCAACGCTCCCCGCGCCCAAGGCCACGCCGCCCTGGGCCGTTACCGAAGCCTGATACCCCAGCGCAGAGGCTCTTTCCATGCTGGCATTGGCCTCCGCGCCGACTACAGTAGCATATCGGCTGCTTCCCGTCGTTTTCGCTTCGGCGCCGATGGCGACCGCTTTCTGCTGATTGCCTTCGGTTTTCGCCCCGTAGCCGATGGCCATGCTCTGGATGCCGGTCACGTTGGAATTCATGCCGATGGCGATCGGAGCCCCCTGATTGCCGGAAGTATTGGTTGCGGTTGCGCCTTTGCCGATGGCGATGCCGCCCTCTTTGGCGTCCACCTTGGCCGATTTACCGATAGCGATGCCGCTGCCGTCCGTGGTGGAAGACGCGGTCACGGACGCCGAAGGCCCGAGGGCCAGCCCGTCCCCGGCCACGGAACTGCCGGTGCCGACGGCGATGGCGTTTGCGTGGGCGGAAGCGGCGACGACCGCGTTTTTGCCCAAGGCGATCATGCCGCCGTTGGCCGAATTGGCCTCGGCCCCATGGCCGATGGCGACGCTGTCGGCCCCACGGGTCACCTTTCCGGAGGTGCCGATGGCAATATTGTTGCCCTGCGCCGCCGGGTCCGTTTGCGCGCCGTAGCCCACGGCCACGTCGCCCGCGCCGTTAGCGGCGGCATTCGGCCCCGCCGCCAGAGAATTCGTTCCTGTGGCGCCGTCGTTGGCATAGTTGCTGCCGCGTCCCTGTTCGGAGGAATTCACGCTGTAATAATGGGTGTACGCCGCCTTCAGCTGCGCCACGTTGACCGCGTCGGTGTCTTCGGTGCCGGCGGCCAGGCCCATGATCTGGCGGGTATTATGTACACCGTCGGCGAGGTAACCGATAGATACTACGCCCCGATTCGCTTTCCAAATATACTCATTCGCGCTGCCGATAGCGCCGGACGGGGCAAGGTACCCCGCCTGGATGTCGTTGGTCTTGCGGTTGACGACGGAAGCCTGCCCCAACGCGACGCTGTAGTCGCCGCCCCACTGCACGTTTGCACCCTGCCCCAGGGCAGTTGCATAATTGGCCCCGCCCACGGAGAACGCGCCTATGGCCGTGGAGCCTATAGCCCCCTGCGTGCCCGCTCCGGAATAGATAATAGAAGCCTGCGCCTTGTAGCCAAAGGCCGTCGAATTTTTCCCCAGCGCCTTGGCATGGACGCCCGTCGCCGTGGTGCCCGAGTCCGTCTCGCCCGTGGTCGGCGCGGTGGCCGACGCGTTGCTGCCGACGGCGACGTCGGTGGCTCTATGCGTCGTACTGCCGGTGCCGATGGTGACGCCGGGGCCGGTGCCGTTCACGTTATCGTGGGCGCCTGCCGGCAGCGGCGACGCCCAAACCGCGCCGGCGACGGCCGCCGCGCACAGCACTCCCGTCAGGGACACGCTGCTGCAGCCGCCGCTGTTCTTGTGGTTGCGCCTGACCAGTTCCGAAACGACCACATAGCAGCGCCTGACCCTGCTCCAGATGACCTTGTAAATCTTGTTCATACGTGCACTCTCCTTAGGCAATATCATAAAATAAGCCGAAGAACGAAGTTCTTCGGCAGTTTTTCCCGCAAGGTTTCGTTCGCATGGATCCCCTCCCGTCGCAAATTTTTCCGCCGCGTCCTCAGGACTTTCTCGACGCGGCCCGTTGAGATTGTTTCAAATCTCTTCGAAGAAGAGGATCCGTCGTTCACGGGTTCGTCGAATGCAAACTGATAACTCGCGTATATTCAAATTGTAATTAACAATTAAGGGTATCATATCATCACCCCCCCCGCGTAAAGATGTCTTATTGTTTACATAGCCCGTTTTGTTCCATTTTCTGCTCCCGGCCCCGCAGGCTTGCGCGATCCGGCATGATGCCAGATGTCCGCCGGAACTTTCAGAACGTAAAAAAGAAGGCGCCGGACGTTCCCATTTTGAAAACGTCCGGCGCCTTCTTCAATGTATCCTCAGCGGATTCATTTTGTTTTTTCCCCTTTTTCGGCGGGCGGCAAATTCTTCACGTGCGGGGCGGCGGGCGAAGAACATCGCTGGCTTTTGCCCCGCCTTCGGTTTATACTGGAAACGAGAAACGGCACGCATATCGGCGCGTCGGCGCGGCCGGCGCGCTGCGACGGGAGGGAATCATGACGACGAAAGAAGAAGTGCTGAAAACCCTCGAACTTTCACAGGGGCGCTACGTGTCGGGCGAGGCTCTGGCCCGCCGGCTTTCGCTGAGCCGCAACGCGGTCTGGCGGGCGGTGAAGTCGCTGCAGGACGAGGGCTGCTCCATCGACGCCGTGACGCGGCGCGGCTATCGCCTCAACGAAACGCCCGACCTGCTGTCGCCGCAGGCGGTCGAAAAATATTTTTCGCGCCGGGCGGCCTGCTGGGACGTTGAAGTCCGCAAGACCGTGACCAGCACCAACACGGTGCTCAAGACGATGGCCGAAGGCGGCGCGCCGGAGGGGAAGATCCTCGTCGCCGCGGAACAGACGGCCGGCAGGGGGCGCATGGAGCGCCGCTTTTACTCCCCCGCCGGCAGCGGCGTCTACATGAGCCTGCTGCTGCGGCCGTCGTGCGGCGCCTCGCAGTCGCTGTACGTCACGACGGCCGCCGCGGTGGCCGTGGCGGAAGCCATCGAACACGTTACGGGACGGCGCGCGCAGATCAAATGGGTCAACGACGTCTATCTGCGCGGCAAAAAGGCGTGCGGCATCCTCACCGAAGCGGCGTTCGACATGGAGACGAACCGCCTCGCCTACGCGGTGCTCGGCATCGGCGTCAACATGCGCCCGCCGGCGGGCGGCTTTCCCGACGAGCTGGAACCGATCGTGACCAGCGTCTTCGGCGAGGCGGATTACGATCCCGTCCTGCGCAATCGGATCGTTGCGGAGATCATTGAACGCTTCTGGCGTTCCTACGAAAATCTGGGCGAAAAAGCGTTCCTGCAAGGTTACCGGGAGCGCTCGTTCCTGTCGGGCAAGGACGTTGACGTCGTCAGCGGGGCGGAGCGCCGTCCGGCGCGCGCGCTGGACATCGACGGCGAGTTCCGGCTGCACGTGCGCTACGAGGACGGCGCCGAAGAATATCTGCAGTCCGGCGAAGTCTCCGTGAAGCCGCGCGGCGGCTCGGCATAAAAAAACGGCGAGGGCGGGAAAAGTTTTCCCGATCTCGCCGTTCCCTTTTAAAAACTCCATCTTTTGTAAAACGCCATGACGGCGACGAACGCCGCGAGGCAGGCCAGCGAAGCCCAGAGGCTGCGCGCGCCGTGAAAAACCGCGCCGGGCGGCGCGTCGAAGGGCACGCCGGTGGCGGCGGCGAGGCCCTTGATGTTCAGCAGGTGCACGACCGGATAACCGGCCTGCAAAGCCCGGCCGATCACGCCGCTGCCGGCGCGGCCGGAACGGTGCAGCCCGGGGCGCAGGCGCAGAATGTCGTTGCCGGGGCCGAGGTTGCTCTCCGAACCGCCGATGCTGACGAGCGCCTTCGCGTGGTGCCGCGCGAGCAGATCCATTTTCCACTGGATCACTTCTTCGAGGGAATTTTTGACGATCAGCGGCACATGATTCTCCGCCGCCGCACGCCGCAGGACTGCCATTGCTTCCTCCGGGATGCCGCCGCCGAGGTCGCGGCCGCCGCCGGGCGTGTAGGCGTGCGCCTGCGTGCGCAGGAAGCCGGCCGAACGCAGTTCCTTTTCGAGCGCCGGCCACGGGAAATCGGGATCGTTGGCGCCCCAGGTCGAGGAGCCCAGGGAGACCACGAGCAGCGGCTGCGCGCCGAGCGACTCCAGCGCCTTCAAAACGTTGAAGGCCATGCCCGGGAACGACGAGGACGAATAGACGGCCACGCAGTCGCCGGGCTGCACGCCCAGCGATTCCATCCAGCGGCGCACCACCACCGACCAGCGCGGGTCGCAGGCCGTGCGCTTGGCGGGAAGGGCGCCGAGCGTCGTGCTGAGGGGGCTCCATTCCAGACCGATGAAACCGGTCCGGTACGGGTCGTCGCTTCTTTCGAATCCGCTGCCGCCGCGCACGCGCAGATCGTAGAGAAATTTTTGCGCCTCGTGCACGGAGCTCATCAGCGTGCGCTCCCGGGCCGACAGGCCGCCGCCGGCCCAGAACCAGAGCGCGGCCGAAACGGCGGCCAGCGCCAGCAGGAGCAGCCGGTTCCGACGCACGGCGGCGCGCTGGCGCTTTTTGTACTCTTCAAGTCCGGCCAGCTTCATGACAGCGCGCCCCCCAACCGGAACAGCCATTGCGACGCGAAGGCCGTCAGCACGGAGACGGCCGTCAGCGCCGAAAGCGTCTCCACGACGCCCTGGCGCTGCATGTCGGCGGCGATCAGGCCGGGGATGACCCAGCCCAGCCACGGCAGCGGCTGCACGAAGTTCCCCGCGGCCAGGCGGAGCGCCAGAGCCATCAGCATGGCCCAGCCGACGCGGGCGCGGCCGTGCAGGCCCCAGCGCCTGACGGCGAAATCGAGCGGCGGCCAGATCAGCAGCGCGGCGAGCAGGCTGACGCCGACGCGGAGCGGGCTGTACAGCGTCAGCGCGATCGTTCCCGCGGAAACGAGCCCGCCGCTGCCGTATCCGGTGCGCCAGTCGCAGATCATGGAGACGGCGATGCCGATGCCGATGGTGAGGATGCCGAGATCGTTCACAGCCGAAGCCCTCCTTCTTCGCAGGTCAGTTTGAGGACCAGCGGCAGGCCGTAGACCGTGTTGCCGCAGCCCAGCCAGCGCGCGCCGTCGAGACGGCGGGCCAGCGCGTTCACGTCGCCGCCGCGCCAGAAATCGCAGCGCAGCCGCGCGCGCGGCGGCCGGTCGCCGATGATCAGCACTTCGCGCCAGGGATGTGCGCGCATCCAGCCCTCGAAGCAGCGGAAGCGGTCGACGCGGTCGGAACGGTGGTTGAAGAGGACGCCCGTATCTTCCCGGCGCCAGCCCGTGGAGCGGAACAGCTCTTCGGTCGTGACGACGTCGTTGGCCGAAAACGCGAAAGCCAGTTCTCCCCCGCCGACGCCGAGCACGCGGAAATCCGCGAGATCGGGCGGCAGGCGCTTCATGGACTCGAGACAGCGCCCTTCGTAGAGGCCGCAGAAGCGGCACGCCACCAGCGCCAGCCCCATGTTGGCGCTGAGATGCGGCGGCAGGCCGGGGATTTTTTGCGCCGGCAGGACGGCAAGATTTTTTTCCTCCGCAAGAAGCCGCATGGCGGGATTTTCCGCCAGCTCCGCCGGGACCGCGACGACCCCGCCGCGCGGCAGGGCGCGCGACAGCGCCCGCAGCACGTCGAGCTCGCCCGGCCCCCAAAAGGCTTCGTGGTCGGGGCGGATGTTGGTGAGCACGGTGACGGCGGGTTTCAGCCACAGGGCGCACAGGCCCTGCAGTTCCGGTGAGACGGCGCTGTTTTCCAAAACGACGGCTTCGGCGTCGGCGGGAAGCGAGCGCAGCCACCATTTCATCTCGGAGATGTTGGCGCCGCCGGGGCGCAGGATCGGACGCTCGGAATCGGGGCCCAGTTCGCGCGGCACGACGCCGGTGATGCGGCCGTAAGCGCGCCGGCCGCAGCCGCGCAGCGCCGCGTGGATCAGGCGGACGACGCCGCTTTTGCCGCGGCTGCCCGTGACGGCGACGCGAATAGCAGCGGGCATGTCTCATTCCTCCTTACGGTACAGACAACCGAAAATCCCCAAAAATTCCCATTGAAAAACTGCCGCCGAGCCAGAAGACCTCGCGGCAGTTTTTCCGTTTTCTAATCGCGGCTCTCGTAACGCTGGACCGGGACGTCGCCCCACAGGCGCTCCACCTTGTAGAACTCGCGGGCTTTGACGCTGAAAATGTGGATCACGAGGTCGCCGGCGTCGATCAGCGTCCACTGGGAGCTCATCGCGCCTTCGACGCGGTAATCCGCGCGCAGCCTGTCGAGGCAATCGGTGACGGCGTTGACGAGGGCGCCCATGTGAACGTCCGAATTGCCCGAGGCGACGATGAAACCGTCGGCCAGCGGCGTGACCGCGCCGACGTCCATGGTGAGGACGTCCAGCGCTCTTTTGTCGAGGAGCGCGTTGACGATCTCCTCTTGAACCTTGTAAATATTCTCGTTCATGAAATGACTCCTTTGACTCACTGCCGCTTCGCCAGCAGGGCTTCGATCCGCGCCATTACGTCTTTGCTGTTGTTCTTGCCGAGGATCAGCGCCGCGGGATAGGTGATGTTCGCCTTGCGGACGAGCCCTTCGGAGATGCCGCACAGTTTGGCCAGCTCTCTGGCCAGGCCGGAATCGCCTTTTTCCGGGTACTGGACCAGGCAGTAGCGGAAATCCGCGTGTTTGGCGTTGCCGGTAAAGGCGACTTCGATGCCGGCCTTTTCGAACAGCGTCGTGAACTGTTTCCCCAGTCCCGGCCTGCCCGTGCCGTTGAGGATGGCGATCGGCTCTTTGAAACGGGAGGCGATCTCGCTCAAGTCTCCGGGCGGCTCGATGGAGCCGCCGACGGGATCCGTCTCGGGCGTCGGCGGTTCGTCCGTGCCTTTCGGATCCGCACGGTCCCCGGCGTCTTTGTCGGCGCTCAGAACGGAATTGGGATCCATTTCCCGCGACGCCCGCTGCAGGTCCGCCACAAAGTAGCTCAGGCCGTCGATGTAGGCGGTCGAGCCCGGCATCGTAAAGAAACGCACGTTGCCCAGCTTCATGTCTTTCAGCTGTCCGGCGAGCTGCAACGCCGTCTTGACGGGGATGTCGGTGTTGATTTCCGAAAGGACGAGCTCGATCAGCTCGGGGATCCGCGGCAGGATCGCCGGCGATTTCACCTTGTCGAGAAAGGCTTTGGCGAATTCCTGCTGGCGCTTCATGCGGCCGATGTCTCCCAGGCTGTCGTGCCGGAAGCGCACGTATTTGAGCCCGTCGACGCCGTTCATGTGGCGTTTGCCCGGCGCGAAATCGATGTGGAGGTTCTGGGCGCGGTCGGTGTACTGCATGCGCCGCGGCACGTCGATGTCCACGCCGCCGATCGCGTCGACGATCTTGGGGAAGGAAGCGTAGTTCAGGACCAGATAATAGTTGACGGGCACTCCCGTCAGGTTGATCACCGTGTCGCGCAGCAGCTCGATCCCGCCGAAAGCGTAGGCATGATTGATCTTTTGCGGCTGCTTGCGTCCCTTGATGGAAACCCTCGTATCGCGCGGGATCGACATGATCGAGGCCGTTTTGCGGTCGATATCGACCCTGGCCAGGATGATCGTGTCGGAGCGGTGAACGGCCTCGACCTCGTCGACGCCGAGGACCAGGACGTTCACCGTGCCGTGCCGTTCGTCGAAGTTGATGGCCTTTTTGATCTCCCCCACGTCCGCCGTGACGAGGGAATACAAGCGGTAAGTGGCGCCGACCGCGAAGGCGGCGAGCGCGATGAGGACGGTGAGGATTATGCTTCCGCGTCTCATTTTTTCAGGACCACATCCCTTCCAGGATCTTCGTCTTTGTAGAGGCCGCGCTTGTAAATGTACTGCTCGACCGGATGCGGCAG
Organism: Pyramidobacter sp. YE332; assembly: GCF_033060595.1. Taxonomy (NCBI): domain Bacteria; kingdom Thermotogati; phylum Synergistota; class Synergistia; order Synergistales; family Dethiosulfovibrionaceae; genus Pyramidobacter; species Pyramidobacter sp. YE332. Next base: position 1,591,579 of record NZ_CP133038.1, read on the forward strand.
CAGGTACCTGAGGTTTTCCCCGGCGGCGACGCGGTGGCGGATCTCCGTGCTGGAAATGGACAGCAGCGGGATCTCGAGGCGCAGGACGCGCGACCGCACCTTTTCCGGGAGGTTGTCGAGATTGTAATGTTCGTAGTCGTAGCCGGGACGGTTGGCGGCCACGATCGTGCAGAGCTCGGGGATCTTCTCGTATTCCGTCCAGGTGTCCATGCTCATCAGCGCGTCGATGCCGGTAATGAAGAAGAACTCGACCGCCTGGTCCGCGTACCAGTAGCGCATTTCGCGCAGCGTGTCCACGGTATGGCTGGGATCCTCGCGGTCGATCTCGAGGCGCGAGACGGAGAACTTGGGATTGTCGAGCGTGGCCAGGAACGTCATCATATAGCGCTCTTCGGCCGGAGTGACGGAACGGTAGGTTTTCTGATAGGAATTCCCGGTGGGGACGAAAATGACCTGCTGCAGGGAAAGCCTGACGAGCGCTTCCTGCGCCGCGAGCAGGTGGCCGAAATGGATGGGGTCGAAGGTCCCCCCCATGATGCCGATACGCAGCACCGACGCCTCCTCAGCCTCAGCCGCCATCGTCACAAGGCCCTTTCCGGCTCGAAGGTGAAGGACGTCCCGCCGATGTTGACGGTGTCGCCGGTCGCGGCGCCGGCTTCTTCGAGCAGGTCTTCCACCTTGAACTGCCGCAGCAGGCGCTGCAGGCGCAGCGGCGCTTCTTCCTGGCTGAAGTCGTAGCGGGCCACGGCTTTTTCGATGCGGGGATGGACGACGCGGTAAACGCCCTCGTCCTCTTTGACGATGCGGGGCTTGCCGGCGGGAATCGAATCGACGTCGAGGGGGATGTCGTAGAGACGGTACGAGCCTTTGGGGCGCGGATTGGCGCGGACGACTCTGACGATCTCGCCGATGAGCTCTTCGATGCCGTCGCCGCGAAGTGCGCTGGTGACGATCACCTGGAACCCTTTGGCCGAGAAAAACTCCCGCAGCTGCCGGATCACGTCCCGGTCGGGAAGCAGATCGGCCTTGTTGAGAGCGATGAGGCAGGGGCGCTCGGCCAGTCCGGCGCCGTAGTGCCGGAACTCGTCGAGCACGACGTTCCACTGTTTCACAATGGTATCGAAGTCCCCGTCCGAAAGGTCGAGGACGTGGACGTTCACCCGCGTCCGTTCGATATGGCGCAGGAAGTACAGTCCCAATCCCTTGTTCTCGTGCGCGCCTTCGATCAGGCCGGGCACGTCGGCGAGGATGATCTTCTGGTCGTCGACGGCGAGGACGCCGAGATTGGGCGTCAGGGTCGTAAAAGGATAGCCGGCGATCTTCGGGTTGGCGTTGGAGATGGCTTTGAGTAGGCTGCTCTTGCCGGCGTTGGGAAGGCCGACCAGGGCCACGTCGGCGATCATTTTCAGCTCGAATGTGACGTCCCGCTCCTCGCCCGCTTCGCCTTTTTCCGAAAAGCGCGGGGCGCGCCGCTGCGAACTGGCGAAATGGGCGTTGCCCTTGCCGCCGCGGCCTCCCCTGGCGACGACGCAGCGGTCCCCCGGTTCGACGAGGTCGGCCAGCGGCGCGTCGGCGCCGGCGTCGTAAACGACCGTGCCGCAGGGGACGTAGATCGTCAAATCCTTGCCGTTGGCGCCGTAACACAGGGCGCCGCTGCCGGACACGCCGCGCTCGGCGGCGAAGCGGCGAGTGTACTGATAATCGGCGAGCGTCAGCAGATTCTGCGCGGCCTCGACGATGACGCTGCCGCCGTCGCCGCCGTTGCCGCCGTCGGGGCCGCCTTTGGGGACAAACTTTTCGCGGCGGAAGCTGACGCAGCCGTCGCCGCCGTGACCGGCTTTGACATGGATCCGCACGAGATCGACAAATTTCAGGGTGAACACCTCTTTTATACTACTTCTTAATTGAAAAGCCGAACATAAGGGTGCTGCCGGGGAGATTCGCAAAGCGGGCCGCGCAGCAGTCGAGGGGGGGAGGGACTGAATGCCCTCGCAGCGCCCGGCAAACTATGTCAATACTTTCTCTCAAGAATCAGTATCGTTCGATAAATAAACGCAACGGGAGCGGTTACAAAAAATGGACCCCTGCCGATACAAGGGTCCACGAGAAATCGGAGTGCCGCAGAGCGGCAAAGGGATTTACTCGACTCCGACGACTTTTCGAGCACCCTTTGTAGTAAACTTGACGACGCCGTCCTTGAGGGCAAAAAGCGTGTAGTCTTTGCCGAGTCCGACGTTTGTGCCGGGATGGAACTTGGTGCCGCACTGTCTGACCAGGATGTTGCCGGCCTTGACGACGCATCCTCCCGACTTTTTCACGCCCCGGTACTGGGGATTGGAATCGCGGCCGTTGGTGCTGTTTCCCTGACCTTTTTTATGAGCGAAAAACTGCAGGTCCATTCTTTCAAAGAGCATTACAAAGACACCTCCACATATTTGACGTAGCTTCCGTACGACTGCGCCGTTTCATAGAGCGCGCGGACGATCGTTTCCGAGAGGACGCGCACGCTTTCGACGTCCGCATTGTCCCAACGCAGCTCGATCGAGGCGTTTTCTTCGTCGATCTCGCGTTCCGGGTTCTGCCCGAGGACGTCCGCCAGCCCGATATGCAGCGTCTGCACAAGGACGCTGACGGCGGCGCACACCACGTCGGCGCCCGACTCCGCGCAGCCGCTGTGGCCGTAAACGCGCAAGCCGGTGGGGACGCCGCCGCGGCGATAAACTTCGATGACCGTCACTCAGCGTTGACGCTGTCGATCGTCACTGCCGTGAACGGCTGGCGATGGCCGCGGAAGCGGCGCTGGTTGGTCTTGTTCTTGTACTTGAAGACGATGACCTTCTTGGCCTTGCCCTCTTCTTCCACCGTTCCCGTCACGGTCGCGCCGGACACGAAGGGAGCGCCGACGGAGACGCCGTCGTCCTTGCCGACCAGGAGGACCTTGTCGAAGGTCACGGTCGCGCCGGCTTCAAGGCCCAGTTTCTCGACCAGGATCTTCTCGCCGGGGGCCACTCTGTACTGTTTGCCGCCTGTTTCGATGATTGCGTACATGTTTTTTTCCTCCTCTCGCTGGCGCAGGTACTCGAATGAGTTTACAACCTCTGCCATGCGGAATAACTATGTTATTTTATCCGTTGGCGACGAATTCGTCAACAAAGACTTCATCGCGTGTCGTTGTTCAGTGATAAAGTCACCCATAACTGTTCCAAGAAAATGTCACTCTGAGATAATACCGTTCATGAAACAGGAGCGAATGACATTGTCACAAAAGGAACTGGATCGTATCAGGATTATCGGAGCGCTTGTCGAGGGACGCATGACGAACAGGGAGGCGGCGGAGAAGCTGGGGCTCTGTCAACGGCAAATCATCAGGATCAAGAAGAGGTTCGTCGCTCAAGGGGCGGCGGGGCTTGTTCACGGCAACCGCGGCAGAACGTCTCGGCGCAGGATCGGAGATGAGGTTCGGGAGTCGGTGCTGAAGGCGTATGAGGAGGTCTATTACGATTTCAACTTCTCTCACTTTGCGGAATGCCTGAACGAACGGGAGGGGATCGGGATCAGTCGTTCGAGTGTCGTCCGCATTCTGAAGGACGAGGGGATCAGGAGCAAGAAGAGTGCGCGGCGGCGGCCGAAGCTTCACCGTTCCCGACCGCGGAAGGTGGCCGCGGGGATGTTGTGGCAGACTGACGCCACGTCGTTTGAATGGTTTGGCAGGGGGAACGGGCGTGCGACGCTGCACGCTTATATTGACGATGCGACGGGGATCGTGACTGGCGCCTGTTTCACTGAGAACGAATGTATGGCGGGCTATGTCGCCGCGCTGGGGATGGGGATCGAGGGGTATGGGCTGCCGATGGCGATTTACAGCGACCGGCATACGATTTTCCGCTCTCCAAAGGCACGGGCGCAGGATGATGAGGATCGGATCGAAGGGAATGAAGAAAATGAAGGGAATGAGGCGGGGAAGGAGGAGCCGTTAAGTTGTTTCGGACGGGGGCTGAAGGATCTTGGGATCGGGCAGATCTTTGCCTTGACGCCGGAGGCGAAGGGGCGTGTCGAACGTCTTTGGAACACGATGCAGGACAGGCTGCCGGGGGAGCTGAGGCTGCTTGGCGTCTCGGATATCACGGCGGCCAACGAGGTTTTGCCGAGGCTCATCGCCAGGCACAATCGGAAGTTTGCCGTCACTCCGGCTGAGGGAGAGGACGTTTATGTGAAGCCGGAAGGAAAAGTCGATTTGGATTTTCTCTTTGCGCGTCGCGAATCTCGCAGGACGGATCACGGCGGCATGATCTCCTACGGAGGTCGTCGGTACGTTCCGGCGGCGGACGATTGCCTCGGGATGGCCAAAACGACGGTTGAGGTGCGTGAAACGTCGACCGGGCGGATCTGGGGTGTTTCCAAGGGCAGACGGATCGAGATGAAGGAGGTTGAAAGTCAAAAACGAGTCGACTCCGATGAGGCATCGGCAAAGAAACGGAAAAGCGGGCTTGTGAAAGCGCACAAGCCCGCTCCGGACCACCCTTGGCGGCGTGGCGTCGTCAAGAGGCAGGGATATCATAGCACATGTCGGGATAAACGTACGTTCGCGTAGACGTTGTTATGGCGGCACGATGGGGAGTTCTTTCGAGGTGTCTTGCTGTGATGAGAGTGTGATGGGGTGACTTTTTTAATGAGCAGTTATGGTGACTTTTTTATTGGCTATTGACACAAAGACTTCATCGCGATCAGGGCAATCGCTTACGAAAACCCACTCGAGAAAATTGCCATTAAGCTCACGAGAAGAAGAAAGCCGCAACGCAGAAAAGTAAGTTCATCCCAAGAAAGCCTCCCTGCGGTAGAATACAAAGAAACACCGAAAACGCCCCAAAACACCGACAGGAGGCACGAGAATGAACCAGACATTTCTGGAACTGCTGGCAGAAATTGAAGATTTCCGCACAGGCAACGCGATCCACTATCGGCTCCAGGATATCCTTCTGGTCAGCGTGCTGGCCGTGATCTGTAACATGGATACCTATACGGAAATGGCCATGTTTGCCGATCATCAGAAGAAATATCTGGCGCCGTTCTGCGACTTCCGCCACGGCACCCCTTCTCACGATACCTTTGGCAAGGTGTTGAGCCGCCTCGATCCCCGTGTGTTGTCCGAACGCTTCAACGCCTGGATGAGCGAGCTGTACGTCCACCTGGGCAAGCTGGCGGAGTCAAGAGGCATGACCGTCGCCATCGACGGCAAGACCATATGCCGCAGCGGCAGTTCCGAACAGAAAGCCAGTCACGTGCTCACCGCTTTTGCCAGTCGGGCGCAGCTGGTCCTCGGTCAGATCAAGACCGACGAGAAGAGCAACGAGATCACGGCTATCCCCGAACTGCTGGATCTCTTTCAGGTCAAAGACACCGTCGTCACCATCGACGCCATGGGGACGCAGAAGGACATCGCCGCCAAGATCATCGAAAAGGGCGGAGATTACGTCCTCGCCGTCAAAGGCAATCAGAAGAAACTGCACGACGACATCATCTGGCACCTGCGCAGCGAAGCGCAGGACACAAGCACAAGAGAACTCAAAGCCAAAGGACAGTATGCCAGCACCCTGGAGAAGGATCATGGGCGCATCGAGAGAAGAGAATGTTACCTCTCCGACGACCTGAGCTGGTTCGAAGGACTTGAAGACTGGCGAGGCATCACGGGCGTCGCCTGGATCCACAACACCCGGAACGTCGATAACAAGACCAGCACTGAAGACCATTACTTCATCTACAGCCTGAAAGGAGCCCGGGCGCAAGACCTTCTGCGCATCAAGAGAGAGCACTGGGCGATCGAGAACAACTTACACTGGATGCTGGACATGGCCTTCAGGGAGGATGACTGTCGGGCGAGAGCGAAGAACGCGGCGGAAGTGATGAACATTCTGCGAAAACTCGCTTTGCAGATGCTGAAGACCTGTGAAACATGCAAATGCGGGATGAGGAGCAAGCGCAAGCTCTGCGGGCTTGGCATTCCTACGGCTCTGCAGGTCCTGGGACTCGTCCCTACGGGGGTTCTTATTCCGTAAGCGATTGCCCTGTCATCGCGATTTTTCTCCAAAGAAAAAGGAGGGCCGCAGGCCCTCCTTTTGGTATTTATCAGTGATCCGGCGTTTCAATTCGGGATCAGGACCCCGTAACCGCCGGCCTCGCGCTTGTAAACGACGTTGACTTTGCCGCTTTCGGCGTTGAGGAACATGTAGAAGGAATGTTCGAGAAGATCCATCTGCATCACGGCTTCGTCGGGCGTCATCGGATAGAGGTCGAAGTGTTTTTCCTTGACGATCGTCCCCACCGGGAGCTCGTCGAGCTCCGGCTGGTCGTCGAAGGAGAACTCCCGGTCGTGCGTCTTGAAATGGGCTCGGTCCACCAGATATTCCTTGTGGCGGCGGATGCGGCGCTCGAGGTTCTTGAGCCCCAGATCGAAAGACTTGCGCAGATCCACGTCCTTCTCTTCCCCGCGCATGATCACGCCGTTGACGTTGGCCGTCACTTCCGTGATATACGTGTTCTTGATCATCTTCACGAGGATCTGACTGTCGGTGATGCGCGGGAAAAACTTTTCCATCTTGGAAAGTTTCTTCTCCATATACTCCTTGAGGTCAGCAGGAACTTCAACATTTTTCATCAAAAAACGAATCTCCATGCATACTTCCTCCTTCCAGTGTGCGTTCTGTCACTCTCTGTTGCAAACTTATCATATCACTCAAATTATATTCCGGCAAGTCCTGATATAGAAATATTAAAAAGTTATTGTCAACTGGATTTTCATGGCGTTTTCTGCTACATTGGATCCGTTCCAGTTCATCTTTACCAAAACAAAACAAGGAGTGGTACATCATGTCACTGTCTCTGTCGAAGAAAGCCATGAACCTAAAGCCTTCCGCCACGCTCGCCGTGGGGGCCCTTGCCAAGGAAATGAAGCGCGAAGGAAAGCCGGTCATTTCCTTCAGCCAGGGAGAGCCCGACTTCACGTCGCCCCGGGCCGTGCTCGAAGCGGGGCATGACGCCATCGACAAAGGCTATACGCATTATACCGCCAGCAACGGCATTGCCGAGCTGCGCGAAGCCATCTGCGCCTACTACAAAAAACATTTTGGGCTCGAATACGCGGCCAATGACGTGCTCGTCGGCGCCGGCGCCAAGCCGGTGCTTTACTGCGCGCTGGCGGCGATCCTCGACGAAGGCGACGAGGTCGTCGTTCCCGCTCCCGCCTGGGTCAGCTATGTCGAGCAGATCCGCCTCTGCGGCGGCAAAGAAGTTCTCGTCGAGTGCAGCGACACCGGCAACGTGCCGACGCTCGAGCGCATGAAGGCCGCGATCACGCCGAAGACGAAGTGCATCCTCCTCAACAGCCCCAACAACCCGACCGGCGCCGTCTATGACGAAGCGACCATGAAAGGCATCGCCCAGCTGGCGCTCGATCACGATCTGATCATCGTCAACGACGAAATTTACGAGCGCCTTGTCTACGGCGACGCCAAGTTCAGCGAGATCGTCGCGCTCTGCCCCGCCGTCAAGGACCGCACGATCGTCGTCAACGGAGTCAGCAAGGCGTTCGCCATGACGGGCTGGAGAATCGGCTACGCGCTCGGTCCCTCGAAATACATCAAGGCCATGGGCAGCATCCAGGGACATTTGACGTCCAACGCCTGCTCCATCGCCCAGTACGCCGCGCTCGGCGGCCTGAAGGGCGCCGACGACGTGGACGTCGAGGTGATGAGAAAGGCTTTCGGCGCCCGGCGCGAACTCGTGTTCAGCCTGCTGGACGCGATCCCCCGTATCTCGTACGTCAAGCCGGACGGGGCTTTTTACGTGCTGATCGATCTCAAGGGGCTGCTGGGGAAAAAGCATGGCGACACGCTGCTTGCCGACGACGCGGCGCTCTGCTCCGATCTGCTCAAGAGCAAATACGTGGCGGTGACGCCGGGCAGCGCCTTCTTCGCCGACGGCATGATGCGCATCGCCTACGCCAACTCGGAGGACGATATCCGCGAGGGCCTGCGCCGCTTCGCCGAGTACGTGTCCGAGATCGAGTAGGTCCGACTCGTTTCCGCAGGGGAGTATTTCGCCGCATGAAATACTCCCCTGCTTCATTTCGGCCGCCGCTCCGACGGGCGCGGCGGCGCCGGCAACGGCGGCATGTCGTGCGGGAACTTGCGGACTTGCGGCAAATAGTGTATCCTCATCCCGTGATTTTCGTTCCGAAAGCTCCATAATATCAGCGATCAGGAGGAATTTTGCATGTTCGAGAAGTTGTTCAAGATCAAAGCGGCGGGCAGCTCCGTCCATACGGAGATCATGGCCGGGGTCACGACGTTCATGACGATGGGGTACATCATTTTCGTCAATCCCAACATCATGGCGAACGCCGGCATGCCGTTCGACGCCGTGATGGTGGCCACGTGTCTGGCCAGCGCGTTCGCCACGGCGCTGATGGCGTTCCTGGCCAATTATCCGATCGGCCTGTCCACGGGGATGGGGCTGAACGCCTTTTTCGCCTTCTCCGTCGTCCTTTCGATGAAGGTTTCCTGGCAGGTCGCGCTGGCGGCGATCTTCGTCGAGGGAGTCATCTTCATCCTGCTGACGCTGACGAAGATCCGCGAGGCCGTCATCAACAGCATCCCCAAGACTCTCAAGGTGGGCATCGCGGCCGGCATCGGCTTTTTCATCGCCCTGATCGGCTTGATCGGCTGCGGCATCGTCGTCGATAACCCGGCGACGCTCGTCTCCGTCGGCGACCTCACTTCAAAGCCCGCTCTGGTCGCCATTTTCGGCTTCCTCGTGATCGTCTGCCTGGAGTGCCACCGCGTCAGGGGCGCCGTGCTGTGGGGGATCCTCGCTTCCACGCTGGCCGCGATCCCCGCGGGGCTGACGAAAGTGCCGGCTTCCTTCGTGTCCATGCCGCCTTCCATCGCGCCGCTGTTCTGCAAGATGGACTTTTCCATGATCGGCACGGCGACGTTCTGGGGCATCGTCTTCACGTTTTTCTTCGTCGATTTCTTCGACACCGTCGGCACGCTGGTCGGCGTCACCACGCGCGCCGGCATGCTGGACGAAAAGGGCAACCTGCCCCGCGCCAGTCAGGCGCTGATGGCCGACGCCATCGGCACGGTGGCCGGATCGGTCCTCGGCGTCTCGACCGTCACGTCCTTCGTCGAAAGCGCTTCCGGCGTCGAGCAGGGCGGGCGCACCGGGCTCACCGCGCTGACGACGGCGGTCCTCTTCCTGCTGGCCGTTTTCTTCAGCCCGCTCGTGGCCATGGTCCCCAGCGCCGCCACTTCGCCGGCTCTGGTCATGGTCGGCATTTACATGATGATGAGCCTTCGCGACCTGGATTTCGGCGACTTCTCCAACACGATCCCCGCGGCCGTCGCCATCTTTACGATGCCTTTCACGTACAGCATCGGCAACGGCATCGAGTTCAGCACGCTCACGTTCGTCGTCACCAAGGTCTTGGGCGGCAAGGTCAAGGAGATCAGCCCGATCCTCTGGCTGCTGGCGCTGCTGTTCCTGGCCAAGGAAAGCAGCTCCTGGTGGCTGCCGGCCGTCGCGGCGATGTTCTAAGCGCCGCGTTGTATGATAGTATTGAGGAGGTCTTTGACAGACCTCCTTTTTTTGTATTGCCAGACTGATTTTCGTAAGGAGGAACGCAGGTGGATTATCGGAAGTTGACGTCACAGGCCCGCGGCGCGAGCCCCGCCGATTGTGTCATCAAAAACGCGAAGGTTCCCAATCTCTTCTCCGGCGAGATCGAAGAAGCGGATGTTGCCGTCGGCGACGGCCTGATCGTCGGCGTCGGCGCAGGATACCGCGGACGGGAGGAATTCGACGCCGCGGGAAAATTCCTCGTGCCCGGCTTCATCGAAGCGCACTGCCATATCGAGAGCACGATGCTGACGCCGCGCGGCTTCGCCGAACTGGTGCTGCCTCACGGCACGACGACCGTGTTCGCCGATCCGCACGAGATCGCCAACACCTCGTCCTTCGAGGGGCTCCGCTTCATGCGCGAAGCGGGCGAGGGGCTTCCCGTGGACATCTATTTGAACGCGCCTTCGTGCGTCCCCGCCTCGCCGTTCGAAACGCCGCGCGAGATCCTCGAGGCCGACGCGATCGCGCGGATGTTTTCCGAAGGGACATGCCGGGGATTGGGCGAGATGATGAACTACCCCGGCGTCGTCGGCGGCGACCGGGACACGTGGGAAAAGATCCTCGCCTCGCGCGGGCAGCCCCGCAACGGGCACGCGCCCTGCCTGAGGGGAAAAGAGCTCAACGCTTACCTGCTGTCGCGCTGCAACTCCGACCATGAATGCAGCTCTTACGAGGAAGCGCTCGACAAACTCCGCCGCGGCTGCTGGGTGATGCTGCGCCAGGGAGCGACGGAACACAATCTGGCGGCTTTGGCGCCGCTGGTCGCCGAAGACGAACGGCGGGCCAGCCGCTGCATGCTGGTCAGCGACGACTTGACCGCCGCCGTGCTCCACGACGAAGGGCATCTGGACCGGATCCTGCGCCTGGCCGTGAAAAACGGCATCTCCCCCGTCAGCGCCCTGCGCATGGTGACGCTGAACCCGGCGGAGTTCAACCGCATTTACGACCTGGGGGCCATTGCGCCCGGTTACCGCGCCGACATGGTTCTGCTGGACGACCTCGAGGATTTCAACGTCCTTCGGGTCTGGAAGAACGGCAGGGCCGCGGAGTTCCCCCGCCGGGGATCACCCCGCGGCGCGAATCTCCCCGGCGTCAGCGGCAACGGCTGCACGCTGACGGCGGACGATCTGAGGATCCCGGCGCGGGGCAGGCTCCGCGTCATCGAAACCGTTCCCGGCGAAGTGATCACCCGCGAACGGATCGTCGACGGCGCGGCCGTGGACGGTGAATTCACGGCATGCCCGTCCCGCGATCTCGCGAAGATGGCGGTCGTGAACCGGAACACCGCGCAGCGAAGGATCGGCCGCGGGTTCGTCACAGGTCTGGGACTGCGGCGCGGCGCTCTGGGCTCGTCCGTGGCGCACGACGCGCACAATTTCAGCATCGTCGGCATGGACGACCAGTCGATGCTGACGGCGTTCGCCGCCATACGGGAAAAGGGCGGGCTGGTCGCGGCCGACGGAAACGAAGTTTTGTTCCATCTGCCGCTGCCGATCGCCGGGCTGATGAGCGACCTTCCGCCCGAGGAGCTGCTGAGGGATTTCAGCCGGCTGCTGGACGCCGCGAAGAGACTCGGCACGCCGCTCCCCAATCCGTTCATGGTGCTCAGTTTCCTCTCGCTGTCCGTGATCCCTTCGCTGAAGCTGACCGATCGGGGCTACGTCGACCTCGCCCAGGGCGGCCTGGTGCCGCTCGGCGTTCAATAAAAGCTTCTTCGATAAAGACAAAGCGCAAGCAGGCGTTCCGCGCGGAACGCCTGCTTGCGCTTTGTGTGTCGTTTATTTTTCGAGGATCTCTTTTTCCTTTTTCTTGAACTCGTCGTCGACCCGGGCGATGAATTTATCGGTGGTCTTCTGCGCGTCGTCGAGCATTTTCTTGAGATCGTCCTCGGTGATCTCCGAAGCTTTCTCCTGCTTCTTGTAGGCGTCGTTGGCGTCGCGGCGGATGTTCCTCAAGGCGACTTTCGCTTCCTCGGCCGCTTTCGAAGCCATTTTGACGAATTCCTTGCGCCGTTCGCCGGTCAGTTCCGGAACGACAAGACGGATGTTGTTCCCGTCCACGTTGGGCGTCAGGCCGATGTTGGCGGCCAGGATCGCCTTTTCGATGAGCTTGACCGCCCCTTTGTCGAAAGGCGCGATGATCAGCATCCGCGCTTCGGGCACGGTGATGTTCGCCAGCTGTTTGATGGGCATGGGCGACCCGTAATAATCGACTTTGACGCCCTCGACAAGCCCGGGATGGGCGCGCCCGGTGCGAATGCCCTGAAACTCGCCGTCAAGGTGATCGAGCACCTTTGCCATTTTCTCGTCAAGATTGAAATCCGCCATACTGAATCCGCTCCTTTGTCTTATTTGGATACGATGGTGCCGATATTTTTGCCCTCGATCAGGAACGCGCGCAGGCTGCCTTCTTCCAGCACGTTGAGAACGGCGATGGGGATGCCGTTTTCCATGCAGAGGGAAAACGCCGCGGCGTCCATGACTTCGATACGGCGCTGCAGCGCGTCCATATATGAAAGTTTCTCGAATTTGACCGCGTCGGAATATTTGAAAGGATCCTTGTCGTAAATGCCGTCGACCTTGGTCGCCTTGACGAGGCATTCGGCGCCGATCTCCGCCGCGCGGAGGGCGGCCGTCGTATCGGTCGAGAAATAGGGAGAGCCCGTCCCGGCCGCGAAAATCACCACGCGGCCTTTCTCGATGTGGCGCAAAGCCCGGCGGCGGATGTAGGGCTCCGCCACCTGACGCATCTCGATCGCCGTCAGCACGCGCGTCGGAATGTCGTTTTTGCGTTCCAGGACGTCCTGCAGGGCCAGCGCGTTGATGACGGTCCCCAGCATCCCCATATAGTCGGCCTGAGAACGTTCGACGCCTTCATCCACGGCCTGCCGGCCGCGGAAAAAATTGCCGCCGCCGACGACGAGCCCGATCTGGATGCCGTCGGACGCTACCTGGGCGATCTGGCGGCACATCCGGTCGATGGCGCGAAAATCGAGGCCAAATCCCTGGGGTCCGGCGAGGACTTCTCCTGACAGTTTCAGCAGCACACGTTTGAACTTCATGACGGCTCCTCCTCATCGCTTCGCGATCCGCGCTCATATGCCCTTCATCCCGCGCGACTTGATTTTAACATAAATCATCAAAAGAGCGAAACTTTCACAATAAAACCGCACATAAAAAGGCACAGAGCTCATCAGGAACTCTGTGCCACCACATCCTATTCGCCGATGGAAAAACGGGAAAAACGGCGCACTTTCATGTTTTCGCCCATTTTGGCGATCAGGGCGATCACGAGGTCGTTGATCTTCTTGTCTCCGTCGCGGATCCAGGCCTGCTCGAGCAGACAGCTCTGCTCGTAGTACTTGCGGACCTTGCCCTCGATGATCTTATCAAGGCGATCGGCGGGTTTGCCTTCGGCGATCAGCTGCTCGCGGTAGATGTTCTTCTCGCGTTCGAGAACGTCGGCCGGGACGTCTTCCGGAGCCACGTAGGCGGGATTGGCCGCGGCGATTTGCATGGCGATGTCGTGGCCCAGCTGCTGGAACTCGTCGGTCTTGGCGACGAAATCGGTCTCACAGTCGATCTCCACCATCACGCCAATCTTGCCGGTGTTGTGGATGTAGGAGAAAACACGTCCGTCCTTGGCGTTGCGGTCGGCTTTCTTGGCAGCTTTGGCAAGGCCCTTCTCGCGAAGAAAATCAATGGCCTTCTCGGCGTCTCCGTTGCATTCGACCAGGGCTTTTTTGCAGTCCATCATCCCACAGCCGGTACGATCACGAAGCTCTTTCACGACAGCAGCAGTAATTTCCATTATGGCGACCTCCTTCGGAACTATTCGTCGTTGCCCTCGGCGGTAACTTCGCCGTAGGCCTCCGTCAGCTTCTCCTTCATATCGAGGATGGAAGCGTCGCTGGCGGCGGTCTCGTCAGCATCCGGAAGCTGAGCGTCAGACACCGCGCCGTCCTCTCCGCCGCGGCCCTCGATGACGGCGTTCGCCATCAGGCCGCAGATCAGTTTGATGGCGCGGATGGCGTCGTCGTTGCCGGGAATGGGATAATCGATCATCTCCGGATCGCAGTTCGTATCGACGATGGAAATGACGGGAATGTGAAGCTTGCGGGCTTCCATGACGGCGATGTCTTCACGGCGGGGATCGATGACGAAGAGCGCGTCGGGAAGAGCTCGCATATCCTTGATGCCGAGCAGATACTTCTCGAGCTTGGCCAGTTCCTTGCGGAACAGGGAGATCTCCTTCTTGGTATAGTCGCCCCAATCGTTGTCGGCTTCGTGCTTTTCAAGCTCGATCATGCGCTGCACGCGCTTGCGGATCGTGGCGAAGTTGGTCATCAGGCCGCCCAGCCAGCGCTGATTGATATAGAACTCGCCGCAGCGCTGCGCCTCTTCGCGGATCGTGTCCTGCGCCTGGCGCTTCGTGCCGACGAAAAGCACCGAACCGCCGTCCTTGGCTACCGAACGGACGAAATCATACGCCTTCTCCAGACCTTTGACGGTCTTCTGCAGGTCGATGATGTACACGCCGTTGCGCTCCGTGAAGATGTAAGGCTTCATCTTCGGGTTCCAGCGGCGCGTCTGATGTCCGAAGTGGACACCGCACTCAAGAAGCTGCTTCATGCTGACGACTGACATTCAAAAATTCCTCCTCGGTTATCCTCCACCGTATTCCAGCAGGCTTGGGACCCTCTCGCGAAGGGCACCGCCCCTCAGCCCTCGTACGGTGTGCGTTTTTAAAACCGATTCATTATACCATACCGTTCCGTCATTGCAAGAGCTCGTGCTTCCACGTCAGCGCCGGGATGAGTTTTGAAATTCTTCAAGGTAAATGCAACGCAACATCCGGTACCCCGTTGCATTAAATCTGAATTAAAAGAAGCTTGCATTTAGTCTGAATTGATGAAAGAACTTTCTTACGAGACAACAGATCTCGGAAAGGAGTTCATCATCATGAACAAACATTTGACTCTGGCTGAAAGAAAAGCCATTGAAAGCGCCCTCAACCGGCGAGAATCTCTCAGAAGTATTGCCTCAACAGTTCTGAAGTCGCCGAGTACGATCTCCAGAGAGATCAGAAAACATGCAGAGACTGTCTTCAAAGGCTGTTATGGCCGGACAGCAAACTGCTGCCTTCACCGGTATGACTGCTCCGTTACTTCCCTTTGTAACACCTCTCCGAAATGCCGTTCACTGTGTTTCCGGTGCTCAAGATGTAATACTATTTCATTATAGTATAGCCAAAGTATCCGTACCTCAGTTATAATGCACCCGAGGTGATGGAGAATGCCCGTAAAATACGAGATCACATCGGAACAGCAGGCGGAAATCGAAGCAGCGCGGAAAAAGAATCGCAACAAGAAGATCGAAGCCAAACTGAGAATCCTCAGCTTGCGCGCCGAAGGGAAAACCCTGAAAGAAATCAGCGAAATCACGGAATACCACTTCACGAACGTCAGCAAGATCATCTCGCAGTTTATCCATCGCGGTCTCTCGTATGTGCTGCAATGCCATTACCTCGGCAACCATCGGAACATGACCTATGAGCAGGAAGAAGCCGTACTTGCTCCTTACCTGGAGAAAGCCGGGAAAGGAGAAATCGTTTCGGTGGCGGAAATAGCCCAAGCCTATCAGACCGCGGTGGGACATACTATCAGTCCGACTCAGATTTACGCGGTCCTGAAACGTCATGGCTGGAGAAAAGTCATGCCGCGCAGCCGTCACCCCAGGAAAGCGAACGAGGAGGCCATCGAGGCCTCAAAAAAATTAACGCTCAAGTTCAGGAATTAAAAGAGTTATCCACAACAGGGAACGTCAGACTGATGTTTCAGGACGAAGCCGGCTTCGGCAGAATCAACACGCCCAAATACTGCTGGTGCAGGAAAGGCATTCGACCGAACGTTCCCTGCCTTCACATCCGCGAATACCGCTATGCTTACGGTGCCGTAGAGCCGCTTACGGGAGAAAGCCTCTTTCTGATCATGCCCAACTGCGACAGCGATTGCATGAACGTTTTCCTGCGGGAACTTTCACACCGATTTCCGGAAGACCATATTCTGCTCTGCTGTGACGGAGCTGCCTGGCACAAGTCCAAAGCGCTTCAGGTTCCTGCCAACATCACCCTGTTCCATATTCCCCCTATACCCCCGAGATGAACCCCATTGAGCAGATCTGGAGAGAGCTGCGCTGTCAGGGCTTTCGAAACGAGATTTTTTCGACGCTTGAGAACGTTGTCGAGCGTCTGTGCCGCACGATCAGAAATCTCACCGCTCAGACCATAAGGAGTATTACCGCAAGACAATGGATTGTTATGTGCTTTAAATGAGAAATAGTATAATACGATGTGTCCTGACTTTAAGGAGGAGGTCTGCCCGCAGCTTTCGGTTCCTCCGTATGTCTGTAACGGCTGCCCCAACCGTCACCGCTGCACTTTAAAAAAACGGATCTATTCTGCTAAATCTGCAAATGACTCTTACGAGAAAACTTTGCATGAGGCTCGTGAAGGCTTCAATATCTCCGATGCCGAGCTTGCAGATATTGATTCTTTTTTCTCTCCTCTCATCAAACAGGGGCAGTCTCTCTATCATATTATCCGTAATAATCGAGATACTGTTCCCTGTTCTGAAAGTACCGCCAGACGGCTCCTGCTTTCGGGTATTTTAGAGGCACGGAAAATAGACTTGCCCCGAGCTGTCCGTTTTAAGAAGAGAAAGGGAAAAAGAAATAACATGAAGGTGGATAAAAAATGTCGTGAAGGCCGTACCTACAATGATTTTCTCTCTTTTTCGGAGAAACATCCGGACATGCTTATTACCGAAATCGACAGTGTCGTTGGCACCGCAGGAGGAAAAGTTCTTCTGACTGTCATCTTAAGAAACTGCAACTTTATGCTGGCTTTTTTGAGAGATAAAAATACTGCTCAATCTGTTGAGCAGATTTTTACAATGCTCTTCACTCTTCTGGGCAGGAAACGCTATAAGTCCATGTTTCAGGTCCTTCTTGCTGACAACGGTACAGAGTTTTCCAATCCGACGGCTATCGAAAAAGGTCCGGACGGAGAAAGAAAATCATATATGTTCTATTGCAATCCACAAGCACCGCAGGAAAAACCGAAGGTTGAAAATAATCATACTCTCATTCGAAGGATCCTTCCCAAGGGAACAACTTTCGACAATTTATCCCAAACTGATATCAACCTGATGATGTCTCATATAAACTCATACGGGAGGAAAAAATTTAACGGAAAATCTCCTGCAGAGATCTTTATCAACCTGTATGGCGAGGACGTATTGCATTTACTCGGACTCGAACTTATTCCGCCACAGGATATCTGTTTAAAGCGGACTCTTCTCGCCGGTAAATAACGGCTCCTTTTTAATTTCTTGATTGCATTAACTCTGAACTGAAAATTTTGCTTTCAGTTGAGGATCACTTTTGTATGCACTTTTTTCGGACAATTTCCTCGTAACAGCTTTTCATCCCCTTGAATTTGTTCCGTTAGCGCAATCTTGATCGTTATTATGTGTTCGTAATGACTGCTTGCTGCTTTTGTCCTGTTAAAGTAAATGCAACCCCGTCGCATTTACTTTGACGAGGTTGCATTTACTCTGAAAATTTACCCCGGGATGAGTTTTCCCGCTTGACGTGCAGCCCCCTTCATGTGATACATTGAAGTCGCGAGATCATATCACACGTCAGAATCGACATGGGGAGTTCGCTATGGAATACAGACCTCTCGGGCACACCGGGCTTTCTGTCAGCGCGATCGCGTTGGGGTGCGAAGGCTTCACGGGCAAAACTCCGGAAGCCGTCAGGAAGGATTTCGACTGCGCGCAGGATTTGGGGATCAACTTTTTCGACTGCTATTCTTCCGATCCGCAGCTCCGCTCCGCTTTTGGGGAGGCGCTGAGAGGACGGCGGGAGAGATTCATCGTTCAGGGGCACCTGTGTTCTGTCTGGGAAAACGGCCAGTACCTGCGCACGCGTGATCCCGTCAGGACGGAGAGGGCTTTCCGGGATTTGCTGGCGCGCCTGGGGACGGATTACATCGACGTCGGCATGATCCATTACATCGACGCGGAAGAGGACTTTCGCGCGGTGTTCGACGGCGAGATCATTCAATACGCTCGGCGGCTGAAGGAGAGGGGGCAGATCCGCTTCCTCGGACTGAGCAGCCATAATCCGCACGTCGCGTCGCTGGCCGTTGAAACGGGGCTGATCGACGTGTTGCTGTTCGCCGTCAATCCCTGCTACGACATGCAGCCTGCCGGCGAAAACGTGGAGGATCTCTGGGCCGATGAAAGCTATATGAAAGATCTGCACAACATGGATCCAGGACGCGAGAGTCTCTACGAACTGTGCGCGCGTCAAGGCGTGGGGATCGACGTCATGAAAACCTACGGCGGCGGCGACCTGCTCAGCGAGGGGAATTCGCCTTTCGGGCGCGCCTTCACGCCGGTGCAGTGTATCGAATACGCTTTGACTCGTCCCGCCGTGGCCGCCGTCATGATCGGCTGCAGGACGCAGGCGGAGCTCCGCGCCGCCGTCGACTGGTGCACGGCGACGCCGCAGCAACGGGATTATGTGCCCGTCATGCAGGGGATGACGCGTTTTTCCTGGCAAGGGCACTGCATGTACTGCGGCCATTGCGCCCCGTGCCCCAAAGGCATCAACGTCGCTTCCGTCAATAAATTCCTCAATCTTGCCAAAACCCAGGAGCAGATCCCGGAGACGGCGCGCGAGCACTATGCACTGCTGCCTCACCACGCCTCCGAATGCATTGCCTGCGGCAGCTGCGAGAAACGCTGTCCCTTCGGAGTTCCGATTATCGACGCCATGAAAGAAGCTTCTTCGCTGTTCGGCTGCTAGACCGCGTGCGGCACGAGGTTCCCCGGCGTTCAAAGAGCGCAAAAAGCGGGCATCTGAATATCTCAGATGCCCGCTTTTTGCTACAGCATTTTCAAATCTTCGAGGATATTACGCGCCAGCTCTTCATAAGAATGGTCCGTGCTGTCGTAAACGCGGCACTGGAGCTTCTCCATCAAAGAACGGGCGTCGTCCAGTTCCGCCCTGATCTTGTCGATATCGGCATATGCCGCTCGCTGCGGATCGAGCCCCATGGCGACGATCCGTTCGCAGCGGATCTCTCTTAAGCGCTCAGCCGAGATCAGGAGCCCGACCCTCTTTTCCACGCTCACATTCCAGATGCGGGGATCGGGAGCGACGCCGGGCAGCAAAGGAACGTTCGAGACGGCGTATCCTTTCAGGGCAAGCCAGATCGAGAGGGGCGTTTTTCCGGCCCGAGACACGCCGAACAAGACGATGTCAGCCGCGGTCATCAGCTCGGGGGATTGTCCATCGTCGCAGCGGAGCGTGAATTCGATGGCCTTGACGCGGCGCAGGTAATCGCCGTCAACGCGGCGGTTCACTCCCGGGCGCTGCATGGGCTGCCGTCCCGTGAGGCGGCAGATCTCTTCGACCAGGGGGCCCATCATGGACACATAGCCTAAGTTGTACTTTTTCGTGTCGGCAACCAACGCCGCCAACACGTCGGATTTGACCAGAGTGCTGACGATCAAATGCCCGCCGCGCTGATAAAAATCGCTGGCGATCCCGTGGACTTGAGCGACTTCGCGAACCGACCGATGGCGCTCGATCGTCACGTCGAGGCCGTCGAACTGGGCCAGCGCCGCGTGGAGCATGCTTTCGGCAGTCTCTCCTGTCGAATCGGAAACGATGGAAACACGTAATGTCATAAAATGTCCTTCAGTCTATTTGACTTTGCTGAGATCTCCGACGCGCATAAAGAGATTCTGACAATGGGACAGCAGCGCGAGACGATTGGCGCGGACGGCCGCGTCCTCGTCCATGACCATCACGTCGTCGAAGAAGGCCGAAACGGCCGGGGAAAGCTGGGCGAGGACGTTCATCAGCCCGTTCCAGTCGTTTTTCTGCAGAGCGGCTTCCACGGGCTTCTCCGCCTCGTTCACGGCCGCATAAAGGTCCTTTTCGGCAGCCTTGACGCAAAGCGAAGGATCCACGGAGCTCGAAACGTTCTCGGCCTTCGTCAGGATGTTCTTCACCCGCACCGCGGAATTGACCAGCTTCGTGAACCAGTCTTCCTGCTTCACCTCCGCGAACGCGCCCAGCAGATAAAGCGTCTGCAGGGGACGGGATCCTGTCACGGAGAGCGCCAGTTCGATCAGTTCGTGGCCGTATTCTTTTTCCTTGAGCTGAATGAGCGTGCGCTGCCTTATGAACTCCAGCAGCGAGTTCAAAGCTTCGCCGCCAACTTCGAGGTCCTGGGCGATGAAAGCGAGCAGCGCCTCCAGATCGAGGTCGAGGCGAAGTCCCCAGAGGATCTCGTTGATGCAGCGGATGGCGCGGCGGAGGCCGTAAGGATCCTGCGACCCCGTCGGCTGGAACCCCAGCTTGTAGGCTCCGACCATGTTGAAGGCCCGTTCGGCAATCCCCACGACGGCGCCGATCACGTCGGAAGGAAGTTCGTTTCCCGCCGCGGTCGGCATGTACTGCTCGGCGATGGCCTTGGCGACCCGCGGATCCTCTCCGTTTTTCAGGGCGTATTCACGCCCCATGATCCCCTGGAGTTCGGAAAATTCGCCGACCATGCCGGTGACAAGATCCGCTTTCGAAAGGTAGGCCGCGCGTTCGACCAGCTTGACGTCGTCCTTGCTGCCGAGGAGGTCGCAAATCTTTCGGGAGATCTTGACCATTTCCATGGTCTTGTCGTAGACGGAACCCAGCTTCTCCTGATAGATGACGTTTTTCAGGTCCTCGACCCGCGCCGAGAGGGGACGTTTCAGATCTTCCTTCCAGAAGAAAACGGCGTCTTCCAGGCGGGCGCGCAGAACCCGTTCATTTCCTTCCCGAACCAGCTCCATATTGGGAACCAGATTGTTGCTGACGCCGACAAAACAGGGCATCAATTTGCCGCTGTGGTCGTGAACGGCAAAATATTTCTGGTTGTCTTTCATCGAGGTCGTCAGGACTTCTTCGGGGATCTCCAGATACTTGCGGTCAAACGAGCCGTAAAAGGGCACGGGATACTCGACAAGATAAAGATTCTCCTGAACCAGAGGGGGATCAAGCTCGACGACGCCGTCAAGCTCTTTTTCGATGCCGGCAATGGCGGCGCGCATTTTCTCCTCGCGCTTCTTCTGATCGACAATGACCCAGTTGTCGTACATGACGGTCAGATAATCGTCGCTCGACTCGATCTCCACGGAAGGCGCTCCCATGAAACGATGTCCGCAGGTGGTCCGGCCGCTTTTCATGCCGTTCAGCTCAAACTCGACGACTTTCGCTCCGATCAGGCAGAGCAGCCAGCGGATCGGGCGGGCGAAGCGAACGCTGGGGTCGTACCAGTACATGTTTTTGGGAAAAACGATACGGGAGACGATGTGCTTCATCATGTCCGGAAGCAAGGCGTCCGCGGCGCCGCCCTTGTGATTGATGACGGCGAACGCATAATCCACGCCGTTGACGTTGCGGCTTTCAAGCTGTTCGACGGCAATGCCTTTGCTTTTGGCAAAACCTTCTGCCGCACGAGTCGGCGTTCCCGTGCCGTCGAAAGCGGATTTCCACGCCGGCCCTTTGTGCTCTTCGGAGAGGTCCTCCTGACGTTCCGCAACGGAACGGACCAACAGCACGAGGCGGCGGGGAGTGCCCATCACCTCTATGCGCCCATGCCCGAGACGCTGCGCAGCAAACTCTTCCTCGGCGTATTGGGCGATGTCACGCAAGGCGCTTGGCATAAAACGGGACGGTATCTCTTCCGTTCCAATCTCCAGAATCAGATCTCTTTCCATCGGTCCGTCCCCCTTTAAAATTTTTTCATGAGCGGATAGCCCATATCTTTCCGCTGCTGTGCATAGGCTGAGCAGCACTTCGACGCAATCGCGCGGATGCGCGAAACATACCCCGTGCGCTGCGTGACGCTGATCGCGCCGCGGGCATCGAGAAGATTGAAAATCTGCGAGCACTTCAGCACGCAGTCCCAGGCGGGCAGAACCAAAGCCTGATCGGCAAGACGCAAGCTTTCCTTCTCGTACAGGGAAAATATTTCCGCAAGCATGGCGACGTCGGCCACCTCGAAGTTATATATGGAGTTCTCGACTTCTCCCTGATGATGGACATCTCCATAGGTCACCTTGTCGTTCCACTTCAAATCGTAAACGTTGTCGGCTTTCTGAACGAACATGGCGATACGTTCAAGGCCGTACGTTATTTCTGCGGGCACCGCTTCCATATCGACGCCGCCGACTTGCTGGAAATAGGTGAACTGGGTCACTTCCATGCCGTCGAGCCAGACTTCCCAGCCGAGTCCCCAGGCGCCGATCGCCGCAGACTCCCAATCGTCCTCGACGAAACGGATATCATGCTCGCGGGGATCGATCCCCAGCGCGGCAAGGCTGTTGATGTAAAGCGACTGGATGTTCTCCGGCGCCGGCTTCATGATCACCTGGAACTGGTAATAATGCTGCAGACGGTTGGGGTTGTCGCCGTAACGCCCATCCGCCGGACGGCGAGACGGCTGCACATAGGCAACGTTCCAGGGTTCGGGGCCGATGACCCGAAGCGACGTAGCCGGATGCATCGTGCCGGCCCCGACCTCGATGTCGTAGGGCTGCTGTACGATGCATCCCTGATCCGCCCAATAGCGTTGCAATCTCAGCATGATATCCTGAAAGTTCATTCCACACGCGACCTCCAATTCAAACTATCGATTATCATCAAGGTTTCTCACAAAGAGTTGCCGGACATTTCGGGCCTGTTTCAACAATTTCGATGTGCCGTTCTCCGGTACAAAGCTTTTCGAAAGGGCGTAAGCCGCGAATTCATCGATGTCGACCGGGCTCTGCCCGTGAGCGCAGTTCGTACAGACAAAGGTCCCCTCCTGCCAGACGGCGCGTCCGCCCAAAGGCTTTCCACAGGCGCTGCAGGAGAGCAGATCAGGCGCGATCCCCCAGCTGAGGAGCCAGCGCCATAAAAAACGCGCATCGAGCAGTTCCGGCGCGGCGCCTTCGCTCAGCGCCTTCAACGCCCAATAGAAGAGAGCCAACAAATCGTCGTAGGGATAACCGGGAATCAAGTGCCGTTCAAACATCTTCGCCCAGCGAACGGCCTGGATCACGGCCCGCGGATAGCGTCGCAGCGCCCAGAAGTCCTCGGTGACTTCGATTTCCTTCAGATACGTCTTTCTTTTTGACTGATAAAGCTGGTAATGTCCCCAGACGAAAGGCTCCAAGGCGCCGCCGAAACGCATCGACCCTTTCGAGGCTCCGGGGACGTACACCCAATTCGTGCCGCCGCTTTTTAAAAACAACAACGCGGCGATATCGCCTTCCATGTAGTTTCCGCGCCGCAGCACGACGCCCGTCCGCTTGATGAGACGCTGAGACGTCTCCTCCGGAAGGTCTATTCGTATCCCAGTCTTTTCAATTCCTTTTCCGAGTCTCTCCATCCTTTGTTAACCTTAACCCAAAGTTCAAGATACGTTTTATGTCCCGTCATCTCTTCCAGCGCTTTCCGGGCGGCCGTGCCGATGGTCTTGATCTTTTCCCCTTTTCTGCCGAGAATGATGGCTCGTTGGCCTTCCCGCTCCACATAGACCGTGGCGCGGACGAACAAGTCCCTGCGCTCCGGGTATTCGTCGGGCGACTTGAACTCTTCGATCTCCACGGCGACGCTGTGCGGCACTTCCTCGTCGGTGGACGCGATGATCTTTTCGCGAATCAGTTCCTGCGCGATGAAACGCTCCGTCCTGTCCGTGATCATATCGTCCGGATAGAGCGGCGCCGCGACAGGAAGCAAGCTCTCAAGGGTTCTGACGAGAACTTCGCCGTTGGTGCCGTCTTTTGCCGATACCGGAACGACGTCGCGCAGCTTGATTTTCTTCGTAAAACGGTCGATGAGAGGCAGTATTTTGCTTCTGGAACCGGGAAGGTCCACCTTATTGACCGCCAACACGACAGGGATGCTGGGATAATCGCGAAGGACTTTCAGGATGCGGTCGTTTTCGCTCTGCTCGGGACGATCGTCGATCGTCACGACATAAAGGACGACATTGGCATCCTCAAGCCCCGAGACCGCGCGCTCGACCAGACGTTCGCCGAGCTTGTTCAAAGGAGCGTGAATGCCGGGCGTATCGACGAAAAGGATCTGACTCGCCGCTCCATTGTAAAGCCCCAGAATGTTGTCGCGGGTCGTCTGGGGTTTCGCAGAAACGATCGACAGCTTGTACTTGAGGATCCTATTGAGGAGCGACGATTTGCCCACATTGGGCCGGCCGATGACGGCGACGATTCCCGCACGAAAATCTGTCTGCACTTTGATCTATTCTCCTGCCTCCGATGTGTCCCTGCGGATCACAACGTCATTAATCCGATGGCCATCCATGCTGACGATCTCGAAAAGCCAGCCGTCCAACGCGACGGTATCCCCTTCGCGGGGAAAATCGCCGAACTGATCCAGTAAAAACCCTCCCAACGTGTCGACGTCGTCGCAGACGAAATGACTGTTCAGAACGTCGTTGAGCTCTTCAAGGGAAATACTGGCTTTCGCTCTGTAAGAATCATCGGAGAGACGTGTCACCGTTTGTTCTTCTTTATCGTATTCATCCTGGATTTCGCCGACGATCTCCTCCAGAAGATCCTCGAGAGTGATCAGTCCCGCCGTGCCGCCGTACTCGTCGACGACGACCGCCATGTGCATACGGACGTTTTGCATTATTCTGAAGAGCTTGGGCACGTACATCGTTTCGGGCACGAACAGCGGCGTCCTCATGAACTTGGTGACCGGCTCGTTTTTTTGCCCTTTCATCAAGGCCGCAAGCAGATCCTTGACGAGAACGATCCCGTCGATGTGATCCGGGGTGTCCGTAAAAACGGGAACCCGGGAATCCCCCATCTTTTCAATAAACTGAAGCGCGTCGTCCACCGTCCGCTCCGATTCGATCATGTGCATCTGAGTACGGGGGATCATGATCTCGGAGACGCGGATCTCGTCAAAGGAAATGACGCCGTCGATCATCTGGCGTTCGGATTCTTCGATCGCGCCGGAGGCTTCGCCGATCTTCACGACTTGCCCTATTTCCTCTTTGGTAACGAAAGAATCTTTCAGAGAAAGGTCCAAACCCGTGATGTAACTGGCTATTCTCGCAAACTGCTCCATCCCCCAGATCAACGGCGTCACGAGCCAGCTGAAAAAACGCACGAGCGGGAGAGCCACGACAAGCAGGCGTTCGCCCTTCGCCATCGCCACGCACTTGGGAATCACTTCGCCGAAAATGATGATCAAAATGCTCATCACGACGACGGCGGAAGCGACGCCGTGTTCGTCAATCAACGACGTCGCCAGCGCCGTGGCGGTAACGCTCGCCGCCACGTTGACAAGATTGTTGCCGACGAGAATCGCCGAAATCGCCTGATACCGGTCCTCATTGACCCAATCTACGAAGCGTTCCAGAAAGGGATATTCCTCGGCCAGCAATTTCATTCTCGTGCTGCTGGCGGCCGTCAGCGCCATCTCGGACGCACTGAAAAAAGCCGAAAGGAACAACAGAATAACTATCGCCGTACATAATTGAGGCAAAGCGTCCAAAAATCATTCCTCCTGCGCTTTGGTGTGACGTTCCTTCTGAACTTCATGCGCGGATCGCGTAAAGATGACTTCATTCACGCGATGTTCTCCTACGTCAGTGACCTTTATCGTCCAGTCATCATCGCGGTAAATATCGCCTTTCTCGGGAAACCCCATAAACTTGTCGAGAACATAGCCGCCGACGGAATCAACGTCATTGCAGTCAAAGTCGTATCCCACGACGGCTCCGAGATCCTCGAGCGACTCCGTGCATTTCACCCGGTACGAGTTCTCGTTCAACTGCACGATAGGGGCCGACTCCTCGTCGTATTCGTCGCGTATATCACCGACAATCTCTTCAAGCAGGTCTTCAAGAGTGACGATTCCCGCCGTGCCGCCATATTCATCCACGACCACCGCAAAATGAACGTGTTTGCCGCGCATCATGCCGAACAGGTCATTGACTTTCATCGTTTCCGGGACGAAGAGCGCCCGCCGCATAAAAGCGCTGAGAGGGGTATCCATCTTGCCGGCCCGCAGATAGGGAATCATGTCTTTGAGGTAAACGACGCCGACGATGTCGTCCGGCGTTTCGCGAAAGACGGGAATCCTCGAATGTTCCCAATTTTGCATGAGAGAAACGACGTCGGCGATAGTCTCATTCACCTCCAGCGCGTCCATGGACACGCGAGGGACCATGATCTCCGACACTCTGGTCTCGTCGAAAGCGATAACGCCGTCGATCATTCTGCGTTCCGAAGCTTCGATAGCCCCGGATTCTTCTCCGTGTTTTACAAGCTGTTCTATTTCATCCCGTGTGACGACCGCGCTTTCCAGCGTCATATCGACGTGAAACAAGCCGCTGAAAAAGGCCACGATCTTCTCCAAAATCCAAATAAGGGGGCTGAAGACGACGGAAACCGCGCGCAAGCCCGGCAGGATGACGTTGAAATTCCTTTCACCGAGGGCCATACCGATACATTTGGGCAGGAAGTCGGCAAAAAGGACCATGAGGATCGTCATGATGACCGTAGCCCAAAAAACGCCTTTTTCACCCCAGAAGTCCGTCGCCAAGACCGTCGCGAATGAACTGGCGGCGACGGAAAAGAGATTATGCGCCACCAAGATGGCAATAATCACTTTTTGTCTTTCAGCAAGTTCCCAATCAACCAGCGGAGCCAGTTTTGCGTTGTCTTCGCCGAATGCCTGGGCCTTGGCTGCGCTGACCGAAGAAATCGCCGCTTCGCCCACGCTCAGATAGCCGCTCAGCATCACGAGAAAGACGACGGTCAAAAGGAGGACGACAAAAGACGTCATTTTTTCTCGCGCCCCGCGTTACCGGCAGCCGGAGCGGACAGTCCCTTCAGAAAAAGATCTCTGAAATGTTCCTGCACGCTCCACATTCTCTCTTGTTTCTCCGGCGTGTCGTGATCCCATGCCAGAAGGTGCAGCATGCCGTGAAAAACAACGAGCGCCAGTTCCGATTCTCCCGATACATGATGTTCCACGGCGTTCTTTCTAACGACCGCGGGACACACCACAATATCGCCGAGGAGAAGAGGCGGCAGCTGAGCGTCGGGGGCAAACCTGCCTTCTTTCTCAAAAAAAGGGAAGCTCAACACATCCGTTGGGGCGTGGACCTGACGGTATTCATCGTTCACTTCGGCCATCCGCGTCTCATCCAGGAACTGCAGAGAGATCTGCAGTCCCCCATGCGCGCGCCACGCTGGCCAATGTACGTCATATAAGTCCGCCGCCAGCCTTTCGAAAGTGGCGATATTCGTTTTTGCCAACGTCAGCAGGGGATCCTGATCGATGTCACTGGCGATGAGAATGCGGACTTCAGGATTCTTTCGCCGCCGCTGCTTTAGCTTGAACCGCGACAATGTTCGAGGAGCCATGCGCATCGTCAGTCTCCTTTCCTTGCTCTTCAGGCAACGATTTCAGCGGTTTGATGTCGCGCGTATGATACATCGAGCGCAACGTACTGACCAGCGCCGCTTTGATATCCGAGAGGTCTTTCAGGGTGAAGGGGACTTCGTCCAGCTGACCGGTGCTTATCTTGGACTGCACCACGTTGTCGGCAAGGCGAGTGAGATCGAGAATGCCCTTGATATTTGCGCTCTCCGCTCGGGCCGCGGCCTCCGTCGAATCGGCAATCATCAGGACGCCGGTTTCCTTGCTTTGCGGCCTCGGTCCGGGATAACAGAATTGACTCTCGTCCGCTTTCAACCCCGCCTGGAGCGCCTTTCGATAAAAATACGTCAGGCAGGTCGTGCCATGATGTTCCGCGATAAACGCTTTTATCTGCGACGGCAGACGATATTCGTCGGCAAGTTCCAGCCCGTCTTTCACATGCGACAGGATCACAAGCGCGGATAAAGCCGGCGACATCTCATCATGAGCGTTTATTCCCGAAATTTGGTTCTCGATAAACGATTGCGGCCGTTTCAGCTTTCCAATGTCATGAAAACAGGCTCCCGCCCGGAGCAACATCGGATTCAGACCGATCTTCTCGGCCGCCGCCTCGGCCAGATTCCCCACCATCTGGCTGTGATGATAAGTGCCGGGAGCCTCGACCTGCATCCTTTTCAGCAGCGGATGGGAAGGCTGCGTCAGCTCTACGAGCTGCAAAGGAGAAACGATATCGAAGAGTATCTCCAGCAGCGGCAGCAAGACGATAACCATAAAGCTCAACAGCAAGCACGCCGTAAACATAATAGCCGCCTGACGAACGCTCATCAGATTGGTCAACCCCCATTGGAGCACCGAGGCGACCCCAAGCATCGCGATGCCGAGAACGAACACATGGATCCAGACGGCGGAGCGCGAATAATTCCTTTTGAAAAGGGAGATTCCCAAAATGGCTCCGGCGCACCCCGAAATTGCATTGATGGCAAACGCGGTGACATCGTATCCCGAGGTGATGATCGACGCGCTCAACGTCACGGCGACAGCGCAATTCAACGCGCCGATGTCGGGAAGCGTGAGGTAGATCATCGCAATCACGGGAAAAACGCCGACGCCGTTGACGCCCCAATAAATCACGCCGATCTGAAAGAGCCAGCCCAACAACAAGAGAAAGAACGAATAAGTCCAGTCTCCATGATACGTCGTGCTTATAAAAACGTGGGTCATGGTCTTGCGGATCCAGAGGACGCTTATACAGGCCACGATGACGGCGAAGACAAGGGACGTCATCGGGAAACGCCCCTCGGGATACCCTTGGAGTTTCAAGATCCTCGCAAGCTGCGGCGTCACGATTTCCCCTTTGTTGACGATCCGGTCGCCGGCATAAAATATGTGTTTGGTCTGTTCGATATCGGAGGCCGCCAGCGATTTTATACGCTCCGTCAGATCGGGGTCGACCTTTTGATCGCCTTCGGACAGCCCGACGAGAATCTGATAAATGATGTTTGCGGAAGAAGGGTTCGTCTCTATCAGACCGATACGCTGCCATATGAACTCGTCCTTTTCGTCCGCAGACAAATTCACGTTGCGCTGAAGATCGTCATGGATCGAACGGACGGTAGCGACAATCTGCTCCCGTGTGTCCAGAGGCGCGGCATCCAAGAGCTCGCGGAGTTCCTTGGGCAAAATCCTGTCGTCGAGCGGCCGGTTCAAGAGGATCTCGCATTCATCGTCAAAACCGACTTCGCTTTTCATATGTCCTTTGACGACGACCCCGATGATTCCGTCGGCAACTTCCTCGCGCAGCTTTTCCGTCGCTTCGTTGTCGTCGTAATTCATGTCGCGAACGGCGTAATACGCCCGTTGAGCGGTCGCGCCGGGAATGAAGTAAGAGTCGGAATCAACCGTGTACCATCGTACCTGCACGACGACCATGGCCACAAAAGCGGCAATCGCATAAGGGAGGAATTTCACAACGTACTTGCAGGAACTCTGAAAAAGTTTCCTCCACTGAGTCCGATCCAGTTGATCAATATTCATCGTCTGTTTCCTCGCAGTTATTTCTTCTGTGATGCCTCATATCGATCATAGGCAGCGACAATTTTTTGGACAATCTCGTGCCGCACCACGTCTTCATTTTGCAGGTGGATAAAAGAAATCCCTTCGATATCTTTGAGGATCCCCTGAACGAGTCTCAGTCCCGACTGCTTGCCGTTAGGCAGGTCAACCTGAGTGAGATCGCCGGTAATGACCGCCTTGGAACCAAAACCGATACGAGTCAGGAACATCTTCATTTGTTCGGGCGTTGTATTTTGAGCCTCGTCGAGGATGACAAAGCTGTCGTTGAGGGTCCGCCCCCGCATGTAAGCAAGAGGGGCGATTTCAATGATCCCTTTGTCAGCGTAACGGGCGAATTTTTCGGGGGAAAGAAGTTCAAAAAAAGCGTCGTATAACGGGCGGAGGTAAGGTTCCACCTTTTCACGAAGATCGCCGGGCAAAAAACCCAGACTTTCGCCCGCCTCGACTGCCGGGCGCACAAGGATGACGCGGCTCACGTTTCCGTTTTTAAGCTGATTCACGGCCTGACAGACCGCAAGATACGTTTTCCCCGTCCCTGCCGGTCCAATCCCGAAAATCACCGTGTTCTTCTCCATCGCCTTTACGTATTCAAGCTGCCGGGCGGTACGCGGCCTGACAGGCTTGCCCCGGTAAGTGATGCACAGCAGTTCCGAATAGAGCGAAGCGATATCGACACGGCCGTTCTTGCGCAGAGTCTCAAGCATATAGCGAAAATCCTGCAGGCGAAACTGGTGGCCATCCTGCGCCGCATCGCGCACCTGCAACAAAAGGGCATGGGCCTGACGTACGTCTTTTTCTTCATCTCCGGCGACGGTGATCAGTTCTCCCCGCCTGAGAACGCGGACCTTTCGCTTTGACTCGAGAAATTCGAGGTTTTCGTCGTCCCGTCCGCAGATTCTCATCAACAGCGCGGGATCAGAACATTCCAACTGCATTGTATAGACTCCGTCTATGGTAATACCTCCCCCACTTCCACACGAAAGTTTCATACAACAAACACAGTATGGAGGGACGGAAAAGCCGCCCCTCCTTTTTTATAAAGTCCAAATACAAACGCCGCAAGCTCTCAGGCTCTTACACGGGATATGCTGAACCATCCACGAACTCGTTCAGGCCGATATCGGTCATCGTTTCGCGGGCGTACTTCTTCACCAGAAACTCCTTGGCGACCGCCGGGAAAAGCACATAGGTCAGCACGTCCTCGGGCTGGGTGATCCATGACGCCACTTCTTTTCGGGCCTTTTCCAGCTCCGGCTCGATAAGGTCGGCGGGACGGCAGGTGATCGGCTTATCCCCGCCAAGAACTTTTTTCTGGATTTCCGGGTCCATCGGCGCGGGCGTCTGGCCATACATTCCCTTGAAGATATTATACACTTCCTTGGGAATGATTTTCCACCGCTCTCCGGAAAGCACGTTAAGCGTGGCCTGCGTGCCGACAATCTGGCTGCTTGGCGTCACCAGGGGCGGATACCCCATGGCCGCGCGGACATAAGGGACTTCCTCCAGGACTTGCGACAGCTTATCCTGCTGCCCGGCTTCTTTCAGCTGGTTCACGAGATTCGAATACATGCCGCCGGGAATCTGCGCGAGCAGAATATCCGTATTCGCGCCCTGGACCTTTACGAAGATCTTGTCGTATTTAGAGCGTATCTTCTTGAAATGATTGGAAATCGGCGTCAGCCGACGGATATCGAGCCCCGTGTCCCACTGACTGCCGGCAAGGGCGGCCACAAAGGTCTCGGTGCACGGCTGACTGGTCCCCATCGAGAAGGGAGACAAAGCACAGTCGATGACATCGGCGCCGGCTTCGATCGCGGCGTAATAAGCCAGTCCTGCGAGCCCGCACGTATAGTGCGAATGCACCTGGATCGGCAGCGCCGTCGCCTGTTTGATGCCATAGACCAGTTCCTTGGCAGCCGTCGGCGTCAACAACCCGGCCATGTCCTTGATGCAAATCGAATCGGCGCCAAGGTCTTTCATCTGCGAAGCCAATTTCACAAAGGCCTCTACCGTATGCACCGGAGAAGTCGTATAGGCGATGCAGAGCTGAAGGTGCGCTCCTTCCGCCTTTGTCTGGGCAGCCGTCACTTCGACGTTGCGAAGGTCGTTCAGAGCGTCGAAAATCCTGATGATGTCAATACCGTTGCCAACGGCCCGCTTCACGAACTCTTTGGCGGTATCGTCGGCGTAATGACGGTATCCCACGAGATTCTGCCCTCTCAAAAGCATTTGCAGCTTGGTCTTCTTAAAATGTTTCTTCAGGGTGCGCAGTCTTTCCCAGGGATCTTCGTCGAGGAAACGCATGCAGGCGTCAAAGGTCGCTCCGCCCCAGACTTCCAAGGAATGGTAGCCGATCTCGTCCATCTGATCCAGTACCGGGAGCATGTCATCAAGGGACATGCGCGTAGCCATCAGCGACTGATGAGCGTCGCGGAGCACTGTTTCAGTGATCTCCACCCTGCGCGTTGCGGAAATTTCGCGGGCGCTCTCCTGTGCGGCAGGCTCTTCGGCCGGCGGCATTTTCTCTTGGACGTCCGCTTTTTCGTCCTCAACGGCGGCTGAAGAACGTGTTTTCTTTGAAACCATGTAAATTCCCTCCTACAAAGATATATTTCAATTTTTGTTTTCGTTCGAGAATAATTGCCAATGCGATTACTATATCACAAGGAAGCTTTCTTCGCTTGATTCCATAAATATATTAAATCGTTCAATGAAAGGTCATTCCATTTTTTGCCGTCCTGCTCAATCTGCGTTTCAATATAACGGAACCGACGTTCGAATTTCGCATTCGTCCTTGACAAAGCCAAGTCCGGGTCAATGCCGCAGCGCCGTGAAAGGTTCACGGTCGCAAACAGGAGATCGCCGATTTCCCCGGCGAGTTCCTGTTTTTTATCAGCGTCGAGGACTTCGCAGACTTCGGCGAGCTCTTCCCTGATCTTCTCCACGACCGGCGTCTGTTCTCCTTGAGGCCAATCGAATCCTACGCCGGCGGCTTTCTCTTGAATCCTGTAAGCCTTCGTCAAAGCGGGCAGACGGCGCGGCACTCCCGTCAAAACGGAAACGTCCCGTGTCTGTTCCGCCTGGCGTTCCTGGCGTTTTATTTCCTCCCAGCCGGCCGGAGCGCTCTCGTGCGCCTCGGCCGACGGCGTGCCAAAAATGTGGGGATGACGGCGGACGAGTTTCTCGGTTATGATCCTCGGAATGTCGTCGATTGAAAAATCGCCGTTTTCCTCTGCAATGGTGCCGATAAAAATCACCTGAAGCAGCAAATCCCCGCATTCTTCAAGAACGTGTTTCATGTTCCCGTCGGTCTCGCGGCGTTCAATGGCGTCTACCAACTCGTAGGCTTCTTCGATGATATGCGGACGGAGAGACTCGTAATCCTGCTTGCGGTCCCAGGGACAGCCGTCTGGAGAGCGCAGTTTTTTCATGGTCTCTATGAGTTCGGAAAAACGACCGAGCTCCTTGTCCATTCTTTTGCCTCCTCACATAGGAAATGTCACGGCCGGGAAACGAATTTTTTCATCAGTTCCCCGGCGGCGGCATGCAGTCCGTTGACGCCGCCGGGGCCGAGGCGCGCGCCGCTTTTCGCGATCCAGCGCGGAGGCAGGAAGAGGTCTTCCCGCAAAGGTCCCTCAAGAGCGACAAAAGCCTTCGAGACCCGGAGCTTCTCTATCCCGAGAGCCCCGCCTTCGCCGCGGACCAGAGCCGCGTCAAGCAGCCCTTGAACTTGCTCGGGCAAAGAGCCATACCGATCAAGGAGTTCCGCCTGCATTTCCTCGTATTCCCGAGCGCTCAAGGGGGACAATAAGCGTCTGTACAGCCCGATGCGCAGTTCCGCCTGCGGGACATAATCCACAGGGATCACCAGCGGCATGGCCAAATCGACCAGCGCGGGCTTTATTTCGATCCCTCGCAGCTGGTCGACGTACTCCTTCAATTTTTTCAGATAAAGGGTGTAGCCAATGCGTTCCTTGAAGCCATGCTGTTCCGTTCCGAGGATCTCGCCCGCCCCGCGGATCTCGAGGTCGCGCTGCGCCAGCTGATAACCGCCATTCTGCGAGCCGACGGCGCCCAGGGCTTCGAGGCGTTCGCGGGTCTGCCCGCCGCTTTCTTCGGATTCATAAAAAAACAGGGCGTAAGCGTTCTCGCTGCGCCGCCCGATGCGGCCGCGTATCTGATGCATCTGTGCCAGGCCGAGACGCCTGACGTCGTCGACGATCAGCGTGTTGGCCCGCGGCACGTCGAGCCCGCTTTCGATGATCGTCGTACACACCAGGATTTCAATTCTGCCGTCATAGAACTCGTTCATCGTTTTCTCGAGCTCGCGCTCTCCCATTTGCCCGTGAGCGACGGCCGTGCGGTGTCCGGGAAAACGGTTGGCAAGACGCGCCGCGATCTGTTCTATGTCGTCGATGTGGTTATGCAGATAGTATACCTGCCCGCCTCGCATGAGCTCGCGGAGAATTGCGTCATGCGCCAGACCGGGATTCCAGCGGGAGGTCACGGTAAAGACCTCGCCGCGCCCCCGCGGCGAAGTGGCGATCACGGAAATGTCCCGGATGCCGCGCAGAGCCATGGAAAGGCTTCTGGGAATCGGCGTCGCCGAAAGAGAAAGCACGTCCAGCCCGGGGTGCGCCACTTTCAGCCGCTCTTTATGTTTGACGCCAAAACGGTGTTCTTCGTCGATTATCAGCAGTCCCAAGTCTTTGAATCGAATGTCGTCCTGAAAAAGGCGATGGGTGCCGATCAGGATATCGACACGGCCGTTTGCCGTTTCGTCGAGAATTTCCTTCTGCTTTTTCTTAGGGATCATCCGCGAAAGCAGCTCGACACGGATCGGAAGTTCGCCGACTCTGGCGACGCAGGTGCGATAATGCTGGAGGGCCAAAACCGTTGTCGGCGCAATAATCGCCGCCTGCGCGCCATTTTCGACGGCCTTGATCGCCGCGCGCAGCACGACCTCGGTTTTGCCGTAACCGACGTCTCCGACAATGAGACGATCCATAGGCCAGCGGCGTTCCATGTCGTGCTTGACGTCGCGGATCGCCCGAAGCTGATCGACGGTTTCTTTGTAGGGGAAGCTCTCTTCAAAGCGTTTCAGCAGGTCGCCGTCGCGTCCAAAAGCCCGCCCGTCGGCCAGTTCGCGCTGGGCGTAGAGATTCAGGAGCCCCTGCGCTTCCGCTTCGATCTGCGCTTCCGCTTTTTTCCATGCCGAACGCCAGCGCTTCGACTTGAGGCTGTCGAGCTCGGGGACGCCGTTACCGTTCCACGGGGTGAGGCGAAAAAGCTCAGCGGTAGGGATAATCAGCCTTTCGTTGTCGGCGAACCGCAGAACGATGGTTTCGTAATTCTGGCCGCCAAAATTCTCAACCGATGTTCCCACAAGCTGGCAGACGCCATATTTTTCATGAATGACCCATTGGTCCTTCTTCAAGCTCGCCTCAAGGTCCAAAGGCATGCCGTGATTGATCTCTTCTTCGGCAACTTCGTTGATGCCGAAAAGTTCCGCGTCGGAAATCCAGATCTCGTTCCGGTCCTTCACCACGACGCCGCCGCTTAAACTGCTGCCCCGATGGAAAAAGACCTGCTCAGGAAACGAATCCCCGGTCAAGTTGCGGCTGGCGATATGGATCTTGAATCCCGCCTGCAGATGGCTGTCGACGTACGCGCGGGCCGCTCTCAGATCGCCCCGGAAATAAGGAACGACGCCGAAATCGAGGGTGTCCTGGTGAACTCCCTCCCCGGGAGGCGATACTCTCAACCGCGGCAAACGCCCCGTGTCCAGCAAAAACCTTTCGAACGCGTCGGGCGCAAGCCGTTGTTTTTCTTCGACAAGCGCGTTGTAGAGCTCGCAAAAAGCCGCAAAGCTGTCCTCGAGTCTGCGGGGTTGGACCAGCAGCGTTCCGTAACTGCCCCAGGCCCTTTCGCGCTCTTCGTCTTCGCTGCGATTGACGCTGCGCACAATGAAATGCGGCAGATTTTGAAAACTTCTCTGCGAGCGGGGCTGAAAAAAACGGATCGATTCCACGTCCTCGTCAAAAAATTCGACGCGCAGAGGCGCCTTTTCGGAGGGATCGAAAAAATCGACGATACCGCCGCGAACCGCAAACTCGCCGGGCTGCCACACCAACTCCGCCCGCCGATAGCCGTTTTCGGCAAGCCAGGACGCAAGCGCATCTCGTCCCAAGCGCGCGCCGGCCGCCAAAGTCAGTCCCGCTTTGCCGAAGCGAAACGGCGTGACCAACGCTCCCGGGGTGGTCACCAACATCCCGCTCTCTGCGTTGAGCCATCCCGAAAGCGTATGACCGCGCCGCAGAAACGAATCCCCGTTCCGCAGCTTCTCGCTGTCCAAGGGGGGCTCTTCGAGCAGACGGCTTTCTCCGACCTCCAGCACTTTCAAATCGGAATCCAGAGCCAGCGCCTCCTGGCGCGTCGGCACAAGGACAAGAACCTTTTCACATCCGCGCAGGGAACACGCCAGCCCGGCGCCTTCCAGAGGAATGCCGACCGACGCGCCGCGCGCCCAAAGCCGAGAATCGACGTCACTTAAGCGAGAAGTCAGAGTTCTTCACCTCTCTTTCGCTTATGGCGATCATAAACAAAAAACGGCGAAAGCGTCATGCTTCGCCGTTTACAGAACGTACATCACAACTGTTCACGCGGTTCATAAGTTTTTCTGCGCCAGACGAACACCACTCCAGACAAAAAGCTGAAGCTTTTTCAATTGACCTGTCAATGATGCGGCGATCGTCAGCGGAAAAACGCCCCGTCACCCAAGCGGCCATATCGTAGCGCGACGGGCAGGGATCGACGCCGAGACGCAGACGCGGAAAATCCCCGCTGTTAAGATGAGCGATGACGGATTTCAACCCGTTATGCCCCCGGCGGAGCCTTTCGAACGAATCCTCATACGCCCCAACGGCAGGTTGATATCGTCCACGACCACGAGGATATCCCTCGGCTCGATCTTGTAGAAACGGGCGACTTCCCCCACGGCTATGCCGCTGTTGTTCATGTACGTATAGGGTTTGAGAAACACGACCCGTTCGTCGCCGACATTCAACGGCCCCCAACAGGCGCCGCCGAATTTTGTCGACGGCTCGCCGGCCTGCAGACGATCCACGACACAGTCGATCACATCCCAGCCGACGTTATGCCGCGTTAAAGCGTAATCCGTGCCGGGATTGCCAAGCCCTGCAATGAGACGCAAGTGCTTATTCGTTCGCGCAGTAAAAGTCGATGTGCAGCAGCCGGTCCGTGGCGTAATTCTTCGTGGCGGACTTGATCACGCAGTTTTTCACTTCCCCGTTGGGAAGTTTCGCGGCAAAGACGGTCTTCTTCACATCGTCCGACATCAGGTAGGGCAGCATCGTTTTGGTCTCCACTTTAACGGAGTACGTCTGCTCGAGGGCCGGACCATAAACGACGGCGGGAAGAAAGCCTTCCTTGCGCAAACGGCCGCAATACGCCGACCCCGAACCCTCGCGATTCTCGAGAACAATCTGAACTGCTTCTGACATAATACAAAGAGCCTCCTCAAAAAAATTATTTACAATGGCGGGTCCGAAATCACTCAAAAAGATCGCTCACGGAACCGTCAGTGTGAATCCTTCGAATAGCCTCGGCGAAAACCGGGGCCATGGACACTTGCACTATTTTATCCAATTTCCTTTCCGCTGGCAATGGGATCGTGTCGGTCACAACGACTTTTGTGACGGCATCGTCGCTAAGACGATCGATGGCGGGGCCGGAGAGCAGGCCATGGGTCGCCGAACAGTAGACTTCCTTGGCGCCCAAGCTTTCCAACGCTTTGGCCGCGTTGACGATCGTGCCGGCCGTATCGATCATATCGTCGATGATGATGCACGTTTTATCGGCCACGTCGGTGCCGATGATTTCCATGACCTCGCAAATATTGGCCATGTCGTGACGGCGGCGTTTATCGACGATGGAAATCTCCGCTCTGAGGAGGGTCGCAAGTTTCCGGGCGCGGACGACCCCGCCGGCGTCGGGCGATACGACGACGAATTGACTGGTGTCCTGGTCGCCGATAAGATGCTCTTTGAACCAGCCGGCCAAAAGCGGCACTCCCAAGAGGTGATCCACGGGAATGTCAAAAAAACCCTGGATCTGCCGCGCGTGCAGGTCTGCCGTAACGACGCGGTCGGTGCCGGCGTGCTCGATCATATTCGCGACCAGTTTTGCAGAGATCGGCTCCCGCCCTTGGCCTGGCGATCCTGACGGGCATAACCGAAATAGGGCATGACAAGGTTGATCCTTCCCGCGGAGGCTCTCTTCAGCGCGTCGACCATGATCAGCAGTTCCATCAGGTTGTCGTTGACGGGCTTGCACGTCGGCTGGATCACATACACGTCTGCGCCGCGGACGCTCTCTTCGATGCGGAAGCCCACCTCTCCGTCGGCGAAGTTGTAATGGGTAACGTTTGCCAGCCTGATCCCCAGTTCCTGGCTCACTTTCTCCGCGAACTCGGGATGAGCGGTACCGGAAATAACCATGATCTGCCTCTCGCTCGACATCATCTTTCAAGCCTCCATATTTTTTTCGTGCTCAGCCTTTTTTCTTTGTGTCCATCCCTCGCGCACGACCTGACGATTTCTCGCCACGGCGAGCGCTCCCGCGGGGACGTCCCGAGTGATGACCGACCCTGCGCCGACCACGGCGCCGTCGCCGATGTTCACTGGGGCGACGAACATCGTGTCGCTGCCGATGAAACAGCGGGCCCCGATCCGCGTTTTGTTTTTATTGACGCCGTCGTAGTTGCATGTGACGGATGCCGCGCCGATATTGGTTTCCGCGCCGATCACGGCGTCCCCCATATAGCTCAGATGAGGAACTTTCGTCCCTTCGCCGATCTCGCTGTTTTTGATCTCGACGAATTTTCCGGCAAAAGAATCCCTCAGAAGATGCGTGCCATCCCGCAAGAAACAGAAAGGCCCCATCTTCACGTTTTCTTCCGCGACGATATCCTCGGCGACCACATAGCCGAGACACTGCACGTTGTCTTTCAATATGCAGCGGCGGAGGATCGTTCCCGAGCCGAGGCGGCAGCCCGCGCCGATCTCGCTGCATCCCCAGATCTGGACGTTCGGGGAAAGGAACGCTTCGCCGTGAAACACGACCCGCGGCGAGACCCACGCCGTGCTCGGGTCAACGCATTTTACCCCTTTGAGCATCCACTTCGCGAGGAGGCGGTCCCGCATTTTCAGCGAAAGCGCGGCAAGCTCGAGGGGATTGTTCACGCCGGCGAGATTCTCGGCGCCAAGCTTCACCGGAACGACGTTCAGGCCGCGACGGCAGGCCCAGGAAACGAGATCGACAATGTAATATTCCCGTTGACTGTTGTTCTGAGTCAAGCCGGAAAGGCCCTCAAGAAGCATGGGGGCAGCGAACACGTAGACGCCGGCGTTTATTTCAGATATGCGCAGCTGCTCAGGCGACGCGTCCTTTGCCTCCACGATACGGACGCCGCCCCCGCTCCTGACGACGCGCCCGTAGGAAGCCGGCTCGTCCAGATCGCAGGTCATGAACGCCGCGTCCGCCGCGTCCGCCTGGTCAAGAAAGGCGCCGATCTCTTGCTCGGTGATCATCGGCATGTCGCCGTTCACGACCAAAATGCGCTCCCGCTCTCTGATCCAATCGGCAGCGGTCATGACCGCATGTCCGGTGCCAAGCTGCTCTTTTTGCCAGATCACTTTGGCGTCGGGGGCATTCTGCGCGAGCCATGCCTCGACGTGTTGCCCTCCGTGTCCGACCACAACGGCGATGTCGTCGATGCCGGCGGCTCGCAGCGCTCGTAAAACATAGTAAAGCATCGGCTCTTCGAGGAGAGGCTGCATCACCTTGGGGACCGCGCTCTGCATTCTCGTTCCCTTGCCGGCAGCCAATATCAACGCGCTGCATTTCTCCGGCCGCGTCATTTTATCATCCTTTCGGAAAGTCGCCGGACGGCGAGTCCGATAACTTCCTCGTTTCATATTTTCATGGTAAGATTTGGAAAAGCGTAAAAGAACGAGTCTATACTATCATGGTCTCGAAGCCTGTCAAGGCAAAGA
This sequence comes from Pyramidobacter sp. YE332, assembly GCF_033060595.1. Lineage (NCBI taxonomy): Bacteria > Thermotogati > Synergistota > Synergistia > Synergistales > Dethiosulfovibrionaceae > Pyramidobacter > Pyramidobacter sp. YE332. The sequence continues at coordinate 1,630,928 of NZ_CP133038.1, forward strand.
ATGTAGAAAATCCCGGAGGCATCTGCTCATGAATATTTCAGCGGCCAAATCATATGCAATGATCGTTCTCTTCGTCATGCTGATCGTTTTTTCGATTCTCGGCTTCATGGCCATGAAACCGCAAAGTACGCAGAAGAATATCGATGCGTTCTGGATTTCAGTGATTGCGTTTCTGTTTTTGCTTGCCGCCTACATTTTCTTTTTTGTCTCTCCGCTGCTTTCGATCGCGCCTCTTTTCCCGGTTTGTATCTTCATAAAGCTGTTTCTGGCGACACGAAAGCCCTCCAAGAAATGACGATTCTCCCGTTTCGCATGACACGCGCGAAACGGGAGAATCGTTTTAATGCTGATTCTTGATAGAAAACGACAAATGAGTCTTCGAGGGACTCCGCCGCTCAGGAGTATCTCAACCGCTGCGCGGTCTGCGCAGATCACTTTGTGAATCTGCCGCGAGGCGCTCCTGCTATTCAGCGTTTCAATCAAGAAATAATAGTGAGAACGGGGAAAATTTTCCCCGCGTTTTCAGTGAAATGGTCGGCTGCGAGCGATCCGGCGCGTCCTATTTTTTCAGGAAGCGGTCCATCCAGCCGGTGATCTCGCGCAGACGGGCCAGACGGCTGCGAGGCTTGCCCGAGCGGCTCAGCTCGTGATTCTCGCCGAGGAAATAGCACAGCCGCGTCTCCACGCCGAGGACCTGCAAGGCCGTGTAGAACTGGAACACCTGCTCGTCCGGGCAGCGGCGGTCCTCTTCGGAATGGATGAACAGCGTCGGCGTCTTCACGTTCCCTACGTACTTGAGCGGCGAGGCGTTCCACGCGCCCTCCGGATCGGTCAGCGGACCGCTGCCGCCCTGCTGGTCTGTGCCGAAATACCAGCCGATGTCGCTGACGCCGTCGAAGGAGATCCAGTTGCAGATGCCGCGCTGCGAGGCCGCGCACTTGAAGCGGTCGCTGTGCGAGATCATCCAGTTGGTCATGTAGCCGCCGTACGATCCGCCGGTCACGCCCAGGCGCTCCGCGTCGATAAAGTCAAGATGCGCGACCGCCCAGTCGAGCATGGCGTTGAAGTCCTGATAGTCCTTGACGCCGTAGAAGCCGCGGATGTCCGCGAACTCGTTGCCGCGCCCGTCGCCGCCGCGCGGATTGCAGAAGATCACCGCGTAGCCGAGCGCCGCCCAGCACTGGGCCTCGTGGAAATACAGCGCGCCGTACGTCGCCTTGGGGCCGCCGTGGATGTCGAAGATCGTCGGATACTTTTTGCCCGGCTCCGCGCCCACCGGTTTCATATACCAGCAGTCGATCATCAGCCCCTCGCCGTTGTCCACCGTATAGTGTTCGGGCTGAGAAAGCTGGAACTGCGCCATGAAAGAGTCGTTGTGATGCGTCAGCTGCGTCTCGCCGTCGTTTCCGACAGCGTACAGTTCCTGCAGCTGCAGACCTCGGAAGCCCACGGCGAGCACGCGCCCGCCGCGCACGTCGAAGCAGTCGGCCGAAAGCAGACCGGGCGTCAGGTTGCGGTCGTGCCCGTTCAGGTCGTTGAAGTGGATCTGACTGCTCGTCCCCTGCGTGGAAATGTAATACAGACCGTCGCCGTCGATCAGGCCGTACTGCGTTTCCACGCCGTAACGGCAGTCGCCGACCATGCTGTTGTGGAAGCTGGTGTCGAGATCCGGCGTCAGGCAGGTCAGCTTTTTGTCCTTCAGCTCGAAGACCAGGGCGTTCTCGTTCATGCCGTAACGCTTCATGTCGCTGGCGAGGACGATGACGCGCCCGCCGCTCCAGCCGGCCGTCTTGAAGCTGTACTCAAGCCCCTCGCTGAGGCGCTCCATCGCGCCGCTTTTGAGATCGAGGCGCCAGACGTGATTGCACAGCGGCTTGACTTTTTCGTACTCTTCGGCCACCAGCAGCGCCGCACCGCCGCAGGGCGACAGCGTGCAGTCGAGCGCGTCCATGCGGTCGGGCGTGAGGCGCCTGAGCTCGCCGGAACGGGGATCCCACAGCGCCAGGGCGCTGCGGCGCTGGCCGGTAAAGTTCTTGCCGTTCTGCCAGAACGGGATCTGCGTGTAAACTTTATACTGCGCGTTCTCGGGGTTGGGTTCTTCCGGCGTATACACGGCATTGAGCAGGATCCTGCCGTCCGGCAGCGGCCACAGATCGTTCACGGGCAGCGGTACGACGCCCAGCCGGCGGGCTTCACCGCCGTCAAGTTCCAGCCGGTAGAGCGCCGTAACATCCTTCTCCAGCGAGGCGTCGCGCTTCGACGCGAAGATCAGCGCTTTGCCGTCCGGCGTCCAGCGCGCGGTCTTGTCCGCGTTGGAAAAGGTGATCTGGCGAGAGACGCCCGCGCCGCAGTCGTACAACCACAGGTTGGTGTTGTAGCCGTCCTTTTCGAGGTCGGCTTGGGCGACCTGATAGACCGCCAGCGCGCCGTCCGGCGAAAGCCGCGGGCACGAAAGGAACTTGAAATGAAGCAGATCGTCGAACTGTACCGTTTTCTTTTCCGTCATCGAATGGCCTCCAGTCAAAAAACTTGTTCCCAAAAACAAAGCGCCGCCGAGCCTCTTTCGAGCCTTCGGCGGCGCTTTTCAAAGACGGAACTCAAAAGAGTTTTTCCATCGAATCATAGCACAGTTTTACAGATTCGACAGGAAAAGCTCATTGTGTTCTTTTATTTGCAGGGCGAATAGCCACAGCTGAAACAATACGCGCAGCCGGCCACCATTTCCATCGGCGCGCCGCATTCGGGGCAGATCAGTTCGCTGCGCGGCTCGCCCGCGCTCCTCGCCGCCGCGCCGCTCCGCTGTTCGATCAGTTTCTGCAGCAGCAGCGCCACGGCGTCGGGGATCGAGCGCACCATTTCGTCGTCGTCGCAGTCGAACATCCAGTATTCCTTGCCGGAAATGCCGCGCAGCGTGCCGATGAAATCCTCCAGATGACAGCCCGAACGCAGGCCGATGGAGATCACGCGCGAGATCGCTTCGGTCATGGCTTTCAGCTCCGAGCCGCTCTTGCCCAGCGAGGCGAACACTTCGAACGGCTCGTTGCCGTCGTAGTTCAGCGTCACCCACAGACTGCCCCAGGGCGTGCGGTCCTTGATCGTCTTGCCGAAGACGATCGGCGTGGAGCGCTGCTTCACCTTGCTGCTGTAAGGAACGTGTTCGTGCTCCTCGGCGGCGCGTTCCAGCCCCGCCGGCTGAGACGCTTCCTCGGCGCTCGGTTTTTCCTCCGCCTCGGCTCGCGTCACCGTGGCCGGCGCTTCGCTCTTGGACTCCTTTTCGCTTTCCTTCTTCGTCTCGATGGGCTGGTTGTCGCGCGAGCCGTCGCGGTAGATCGTGATGCCCTTGCAGCCCATGTCGTAACAGGTCTCGTAGACCTTGCGCACGTCGTCCACGGTAGCCGACGAAGGCAGGTTGACGGTCTTGCTGATGCCGCTGTCCACGTAGCGCGCGAAGATGCCCGTCACGTCCACGTGCTGCTCCGGTGAAATGTCGTAAGCCGTCACGTAGCGCGGATCGGAAATGACGCCCGAACCGCGCAGTTCTTCCGCTTCCTTCTGCGTGATCAGCGGGTGGAAATACTCGCGCACTTCCCAGCCGTCGCCGTCGGACTTCATCACCTTGCGGCTCCAGCGCCAGGCGAAGTTCGGCTCGATGCCCGCCGAGCTGTCGAAGATCATGGAAATGGATCCGGTCGGCGCGATGGAAAGGCGCCGGCTGTTGCGCAGCTTCCCTTCCAGCAGCGCCGTCATCAGCCGTTTCAGCTCGGGCAGCGCGTCGGCGCCGAGCACATCCGGCAGGATTTCCAGTGTGTTCAGCAGCGTGTAGGGCACTTGGCCGTGCGACCGCATCTGGGCGACGAATTCGCGGTAGGAGTCGCGGTCCATCTCCTCGATCCACTGGCGCGCGAAGAGCTCGCCGCCGTGGGCGCGATGCTCTCCCTCGAACAGCTTCGCCACGGCGAAACTCTCGGAAAAAGGTTCCTTGCCCATGTGCGCGACCGCATCGACCGTCGCCATCAGCGCCGCGCCGGACATATGGGCGCCCAGAGAATCGCAGAAACTTTTGAACGAGTCGGAGCCGTAGACGTCGCCGCTCAAAATCGCGGCGTCGGCCAGTCCCATCAGCCCCAGCCCCACGGGGCGGATGCGCTTGGTGCGCTCGCCGATGCGCGGCAGCGGGTAGCTGGTGGCGTCGATGACGAGATCGAGGTAGTAGATGGACCGGTACACCTGGTCCATGAAACCTTCCATATCGAAGCTTCGGCGTCCCGTCTCGTCGGGGCGGACGAATTTGACCAAATTGACGGAGCCGAGGTTGCAGCTCGTGTACGTCGGCAACGGCTGCTCGCCGCAGGGGTTGGTGGACTCGATGTCGAAGTCCCCGAGAGCTTGAGCAGATTGTCGGCGTTGGCGCGATCGATGAAGAACACGCCGGGATCGCCGCGGCGCCAGGCGTTCTGACACAGTTTGTTCCACAGCTCGTCGCCCTGTACTGTGCGCGCCGCCTTGCCGTTGGCGCGGGAGCGGAGCGCGAAAGGGCGTTTCTCGCGCGCGGCGCTGACCAGCTCGTCGGAGACGCAGACGGAGATGTTGAAATACGACAGCTTGCCCTCTTCCGTCTTGGCGTCCATGAACTGCTCGATGTCGGGATGGTCGTCGGGCAGCATGCCCATCAGCGCCGCGCGGCGGCGGCCGCCCTGCACCACGACACAGCCCATGGTGTTCCACGTCTCCATGAACGAGACGGGCCCCGACGCCTTGCCGCCGGTGCCGCCCTTGATGTCGGCGCCGCGCTCGCGCAGATGGCCGAAGTTGCCGCCCACGCCGCCGCCGTACTTGCTGATGATGGCGGCGTCGCGCACCGAGTCGAAGATGCCCTCGATGCTGTCGGGGATGTCGATCACAAAGCAGGCGAAGAGCTGCTGATTGTCCGTCTTGTTGTCGTACAGGCGCCGGTAGTCCGCCAGCTCCATCTCGTCGGGCGAGCGGTAGATCAGCTCCGCCAGCTCCGGCACTCGGGTCATGCCCGCGCCGGAAGCGAAAAGGCACGGCGAGTTGAAAATAAAGCGTCCCTCCACGAGATCGGCGAAAAGATTTTTTTCCAGCCGGCGGAGCCATTCGATGTCGTCGGCCTTGCGGTACAGACTCTCGGCCGTGCAGACGATGCGCGAGACGCGGCGCGCGAATTCCTCGAAACTGCGCTCCTTGCGCAGCCCGCCCGTCTCCGGGTCGTAGCGGTCGGCATAATAGCGCTGCTCCAAAAGCCAGCGCGCGTTCTCCGACTGGCGCGGCACCAGAGGGTTTTCAAGCAGCCCCATATCCAGCGAATCCCGAAAGCGCTCTTTCATCGATTTATACATGGACAGGTCTCCCGTTCTGTGGAATTTTTAAAAGTGAATCCTCTGTGCGGATCTTTTACGAAACGGCAAAATCATTCTACCTCGTCCCGGTAAAAAATGCCACTAGAAATAGTATTGACTTAAACCCAAAGAACACTAAATACACAAAAAACGAAAGAATCCCGGTCCCTGTCCGAAAGAGACGGGAACCGGGAACTTCTCCATTTTCATTTGCGCACAGAGCGTGCCTTTTCTGTTTTTATCATCCGGCGCATGGAGGAGCAACGCTGAGTATTCTACCACGGAAAAGATTTTTGCGCTTCCGCCGGCGGGCAGAAATGTTCGGCATGTCCCCAAGGAGGCGTGCCGGGGAAATTACGCGAACGCCGTTTCGGCGCCATTTCTGAAGCGCCCTTCGCTGCGAGGCGTTCACACAACAGGACTCTTATGAGCCGCTTTCCTCCGAAGCAGCTCCTTCAGCCTCAAAGCTCCCAGCGTGAGCGAGGCGCACGCCGCCGGATATTCGTTGAGCGCTCCGCCAAAAGCATCGACAATACTCCGCGCGCGCATCAGCCATCGTTCGTCTGCGGTGGCGCGATAAAGTTCGAGCAGATTGTTCACCATCATGCCGTTTCCCGAGGGCAAAAAATCGTCGCCGGCATCCCACGCCGGCAGGATCTCGAGAGTCCCCTCCCGGACAAGGCGCATTGCCCCGCGAGCCCCAAAAAGTTCATCGGCCCGCGCGCTCCACTTTTCGGCGGCCTCAAGCCATGACGCGGAGCCCGACGCACGATACACCTTCAGGCTCGCCCATATAAACGACGCATAATCTTCCAGCCCGCCTTCGCCGTCGCGAAGGCCGTCGTAAAGCGTATGGCACAGGTCGTTCCGTGAAACCGCCACGGTCGACAGGCTCTTCATGATCTCCTCGGCCTGCGCCTGATACTCTTTCCGTCCCAAGACGTCGGAAGCCTGCGCAAGCACGGCCGCAAAACAGGCGTTGGCCCTCACCGAAATGCGCGCTTCCTTTTCCGGGCTCTTACGGCGCGAACGGCATTCCCTCAGGATCCTCCGCGCGCTCTCGGTCTTTTCCCAAAGCTCGAGAGCCTGTTCATCGCTTTCAGGCATGGCAGAGAGACGCAAAACATTTCCGCCGGTCTTTTTCTGCGTCAGCGGATCGCTGTAATTCCCTTCGGGAGTGACCCCATAGACGCGGCAGAAGGCGTCCGAGCCTTCGTGAAGAAGCCCGTCGATTTCATCTTTGCTCCACAAATAGTAGCGATCGACGGCGCCCATATCGCGGACGTCGTCCCCGGAACACAGCAGCCCGTTTTCTTCGCTCAAGGTGCACCTCAGCAGAGCGACGCTGTCCTCGACGACTCTGCGGTAGATGGGACTGGGAGCTTCCCTCAGGGCCTCGATAAACACTTCCAGGACGGCCGCGTTCTGGGCAAGATGCTTGCCCAGATAAGGGATCTGCCATTCCCGATCGCAACAGTAGTCGTGAAATCCGGCATCAAGATGATCGTACAGGCCTTCCCTGAACAGCGCCGCCAGGGAGCGGCCAAAATGGGCGCGGAGCTTTTCGTTTTTCCGCCCGAGGTAGGAACACAAAAGCAGTTTCGGGGCCTGGGGAAATTTCGGGGCCGTCCCCCAGCCGCCGTTTGGGAGGTCCATTTCCGCGAGCAGCTGCTCGGCGGCCCTCGCCTCGAGCCCCTCTTGGAGCGGCGCCGTATACGGCGAAAGCGCTTCTTCGAGCTGGGCACCGTAACTGGCGGACGCTTCGTCGATCTGCGGCCGTTTCATCAGCCACAGCCACTTGATGCGCCGCAGGACCTCGAGCAGTCCCGGGTTTTCGGGGATCTCGCTTTGTTTGGGCAGATACGAGCAGGCAAAGATCGGTTTTTTCCCCGGAGTCATGAAAATGAACAGCGGCCAGCCGGCGTGGCCGAGCATGATCTGCGCCATGGCGCGGGCGGCCAGCGCGAGATGAGGCACGTCGTCGCTGTCGGCCAGCACGGGAATGAAGTCGTTGTTGAGCATTCTGATGATCTCGGGTTCTTCGAAATTGGCCCTCATCATGTGGCTCCAGCGGCTGCCGTTGTTGGTCAGGCACAGGCAGAGCGGACGGTCCAGGGACGCGGCACGCCGGAGCGTTTCAGCGTCCCACGGTTTCCACTCGACGGATCCTTCTCCCATCCGTCTCACCCAAGGATTGGCGCTCCTCCGACTCATCGTATCTCCTCCCACAGCTCCGGCAGCTCGCTGAGATCCTCGATGACATGCGAAGCGCCGCTTTCTTTCAGCGCTGATGCGCCATGATTGCCGGTCGTCACGCCGACGCTGGTGACTCCGGCATTGACCGCCGTTTTCATGTCGATATCCGTATCGCCGACGTAAACGCCCTCAGCGGCTTTCAGCCCCATGCGCCACAGCGCCTCCAGAACGATTGCCGGATCGGGCTTGGGGCTGAATCCTTCGATCCCGACAATGATCGGACAGAGCGTATCCAGCCCCGCCGCCCGCACGATCCCCAACGGGGTCAGACGGTTTGTGGCGATTCCCAGCAGCGCTCCGCGCGAGCGCAGCTTTTCGAGCGCCGGCACCGTCTCCGGAAAAGGCACGACGCCGGCGTAATTTCGTTCCTCAAAAAACGAACGGTAGCGCGGCAGCCATTCCTCCTCTATGGGGCCGTCTCCCCAAAAAGACCGCATCGCGTCGGCCAGCGCCCAGCCGATCGTCCGGCGCACTTCGGCAAGCTGCAGGCGCCGCAGCTTTTTCTCCGCGGCCAGAGCGTTTAAGTTTGCGCAAATCCCTGCGGCGCTGTCCACCAGCGTCAGATCGAAATCAAATACAATGCCCCGCAGCAAAGGGCCTCGCCTCCTTTTCCCACCGGCGATAGAACGCCGAATTTATGCCGCCGTTCCAAACGCCCTTCATTGTACCATCCGCGGCGTTTTTTCGCTCGCCGGGCTAATTGCCTCTCATTGTCTTCCCGCGGAAGGCATCGGAGCGAAAATTAAAAATACATATTGAAAAATTGCTTCTTGACACAAATCCCAGAGCACTAGTATACTTTGGAAAGTACGGAGATCCGCGTACTGCGCATGAGGGGCGTTCGAGGCTTCATCGTTTTCCACGCTTAGTTATGCAAGAGAATCCCGTATGAATAAAAACACAATGAGGAGGTCTGTGTGAATGAAAAAATTATTGGCGTCGTGTGTTGTTCTTTCCGCACTCTGGGTGGGCGCTGCCTGGGCTGACACGCCGTCGCAGCTCAAGTTTATGGCGGGACCTCCGGGCGGCAACTGGTTCGCTCTGGGGGGCGAGCTGGCCGATCTCTGGAGCAAGGAGGTCATGCCCACCACCAGCGTCACGGGCGGCGCCGTCGCCAACATCATTAACGCGCACATGAGAAAAGGCGACCTCGGCTTCTCCAACACCTCCATGATCGCCGTGGCCCAGAAGGGCACCGACCTCGGCACGTTCAAAACGAAGAGCGACAACGCCAAGCTCCTTGCCAACCTGTACACTCAATACACTTACTTCATCGCCCGCAAGGACTTCGCCGAGAAGAACGGTATCAAGACCGTCGACGATCTGGTCAACAAGAAGCTCGCCTTCCGCTTTGCCACGCTGAAGACGGGCACGGGATCCGAATTCGTCGTCAAGAACGTTTTCGAATCCGGATTCGACATCGACTACCGCAAAGCGTTCAAGGAATGGGGCGGCACGGTCGAATACGCTTCCTATTCGGGCGGCGCGGATTTGATCGCGGACAATCATCTTGACGTGTTCGCCTTCTCCGTCGGCAAGGTCGCCGCGATCGTCATGCAGATCGAAAGCACCACCGATGTCGTCCTGCTCGGCATGAGCCAGGAAGCGCTGGACAAGGTCGGCGAAGCGATCGGCACCGTCACCTTCCTGATCGATCCCGGCATCTACAAATCGGTCCCCGCCAGCGCCGAGCCGGTCAAAGTCGTCGGTGATTACACCAGCATCGTGGTGCGCGGCGATCTCGACGATCAGGTCGTTTACGATCTCTGCAAATCCATGTACAGCAACGTGGAGATGCTGGCCAAGGGCGTGAAAGACATCGCCGAGCTCGATCCCAAGACGGCCATCCCCGCCAAGGGGCTCGAGTCTCATCCCGGCGCCGTGAAATTCTGGAACGAGGCCAGCGGCAAAGTTCAATAAGGGAGCGGGCCCCCGCTTGGGAGCGCGCCGCAAATCGTCTCAAAGAAAATATCGAAGCGCGAACGGGAAAATCCCCCAGAAGGCAGGCTCCAGGCCTGCCTTCTTCCGTATTTTCCCGCGAAATCCCATGCTTGCCGCGTGGTGAGATCGCGCCGCCGACAGGAAAGAGGATGATGGTCGATGACAAAAAGAAAACTCGATGGAGTCGTCGCAAAAGGCCTATGGCTTTATGTACTGGCGATGGGGCTCTTTCATCTTTATACCGCGGTTTTCGGAGCCTTTGAAGCGTACCTTCAAAGGGCGATCCACCTCACATGGGTCCTGCCGATGGTCTTCGTCGTCTATCCCATGTCCGAAAACAAAAAATCGGCGCAGCCCCAGACGGCCGTGCCATGGTACGATTGGTGCTTCGCCGTTGTTTCCGCCGTTCCCGGCATCTATATCATGCTCAACTACAACATGATCGTCGAGCGCATGATCGGCGTCGATGAGATCACGGCGATCCAGCTGATCCTCGGCACGATCGTCGTTCTCGCTTTGATCGAAGCGACCCGCCGCGCCGTGGGGCTTCCCATCATTCTCGTCTCGCTCGCTTTTATGGGCTACTGCATGTATTACATGATGACCGACATCGCTGCGCAGAGCGGAACGCTGGGCAATTTCACTCTCGCCAATTTCCGCGACTGGTTCTCGGGCGCCTTCAAACTTTTGATCGAGGAGATGTTCCTGACCGACGAGGGCATTTACTCGTCCTCGCTGGGCGTTTCGGCGACGCTGGTGATGATCTTCCTGATCTTCGGCGGCTTTCTCGAGAACAGCGGCGTCGGCGAGTATTTCATGGAATTCGCTCAGGCCTTCACGGGAACTCAGGCCGGCGGTCCCGCCAAAATCGCGGTCGTCAGTTCCTGTCTTTTCGGCTCGATCTCCGGTTCCGCCGTCGCCAATGTGTACGGCACGGGAACGTTCACGATTCCCCTCATGAAGCGCATCGGCTACAAGCCCTATTTTGCGGGCGCGGTCGAAGCCGTGGCAAGTTCCGGCGGTCAGATCATGCCGCCGGTCATGGGAGCCGGCGCTTTTGTGATGGCTTCCTTCCTCAACGTCCCTTTCAGCCGCATCGTCGTCGCCGCAATCCTTCCGGCGCTGCTTTACTATGCCGCCGTCCTCGTCATGGTCCACCTGACCGCCAAGCGCGACGGGCTCAAGGGGCTGCCGCCCGAGGAGCTGCCCGGGAAAAGGAGCGTGCTGAAACGCGCTTACATGATGTCGCCTATCGTTCTTCTCGTCTATCTGCTCCTCGACGGTTACACGCCCATGTATGCCGCCATCGCCGGCATCGTTCTGGCCTGGGGCGTGTCGCTGCCCAATCCCAAACGGCGCATGGGGCCAAAAGGCATCCTGCGCGCCATTCACGACGGAGCCAAAGGGATCCCCGTGGTCTGCACCGCCTGCGCTTCGGCCGGCTTCGTTCTCGGGGCCGTGGCACTTTCCGGCATCGGGCCGAAAATCGTCAGCGCGGTCCTTTCGGCGTCCCACGGCATTCCCGTGCTCACGCTGCTGCTGATCGCCGTGGTCTGTCTGATCCTCGGCATGGGACTGCCGACGACGAGCGCCTACATTCTCGCGGCATCATTGAGCGTTCCGGCGCTCGGCCAGCTTCACTTCAACAGCATCGCCGCCCATATGTTCGTGTTTTATTATGCGATCATCTCCAACATCACGCCTCCCGTCGCCCTTGCCGCGTACGCCGCGGCGTCCATCGCCGAAGATTCGCCCAACAAGACGGGATGGGCCGCCTGCCGTTTGGGATTTTTGGCTTTCGTCATCCCCTTCGCTTTCTGTTACGACGGCGGGCTGCTGCTTCAGCTCGACTGGACACACAACCTCATCTCCGTTATCAGCGGCGTCGCGTTGGTGTTCGGCATCGGTTTCAGTTTTACCGGTTATTGCGGCGGCAGAATCCCGATGTGGAGCCGCGTCCTTTTCGCGGTCTTCGGGCTGGCCTCCATGTGGAAGAGTTCTCTGATCTCTCTCGGCGGAACCGTGGCGATTTTCGTGTTGTACACTTTCTGTCAGAAGGTCTTCGCCGGTAAAAAAGCGTCTTCCGCGCTTTAACGAAAATTTCCTTCAAAGCCCCGTTGCGTGCGGGGCTTGTTTTTTGTTCCCGAGGCATGGACATCGAAGCCGGCTTTAGGTAAGATATGCGGTGGCTTTGGCAGTTCCGTACAGCACATCGAAAGGAGTTCTTCATTTATGGCCGATTACACAGGGCGGATCGCCCAGGAATTGAAACTTCCCGTCAGCGGCGTCGGCGCCGTCGCCGAACTTCTCGCAGAAGGGTGCACAGTCCCTTTCATCGCCCGCTACCGCAAGGAAAAAACCGGTTCCCTCGACGAAGTCGCGATCACCGCGATCCGCGACGGACTGGCCCGAATCGAAGAACTCGAAAAACGGCGCGAGGCGATTCTGGGTTCGCTGACCGAGCGCGGCGTCCTTACGGAAGAGCTGAAAAAGACGATCGACGCCGCTGCGACGATGACCGCTCTGGAAGACGCCTACCTCCCCTTCCGCCCAAAGCGCCGGACGCGCGCTTCGGCCGCCCGTGAAGCGGGGCTCCAGCCTTTGGCCGACGCCCTGCTGGAACAAAAGGGGCGCGACCCGCGGGAACTGGCCGCACGCTATGTGAACGAGGAAAAAGGCGTCGCCGATGCCGAGACCGCTCTGGCCGGCGCGCGCGACATCATCGCCGAAAACGTCAGCGAAAACCCGGCGGTACGCCAGGACATGCGCGTGATCTTTGTCCGCTTCGGCGTTTGCGCTTCCTCAGTCGTCGAAAAAAGGAAAGAGGAACCGGAAGCGGCGACGTACGCCGATTATTTCGACTGGAAAGAGCCGCTCCTGCGCGTGCCTTCCCATCGCCTGCTGGCGGTGATGCGCGGAGAAAAGGAAGGCTACCTCACCTTCTCGATCCGCCCCAAGGAAAGGCTGGCGCTGGAAAAGCTTTACGCGCGTTACGTCACGGGAAGCGGCGAAGATTCCAGGCAGGTCGAAGCGGCCGTCACCGACGGCTATCGCCGTCTGCTGGCGCCTTCCATGGAAACGGAGGCCCGCAGCACGCTGAAAAAGCGCGCCGACACCGACGCCATCGCCATTTTCGCCCGCAATCTCCGCGAGCTGCTGATGGCCTCGCCCTTCGGCGCCCGCCCCATCATGGCTATCGACCCGGGGATCAGGACGGGGTGCAAGGTCGTCTGCCTCGACGCAAAAGGCGATCTGCTGCACCACACGGTCATTTTCATCCAGCGCTCCGACGCCCAGTACGTTCAGGCCGGCGAAACCATCCGCGCGCTGGCCGCGCGTTTCAAGCCCGACGCGGTCGCCGTCGGCAACGGCACGGCCAGCCGGGAAACGGAAGAGTTCCTGCGCGGCCTCGATCTGGACATCCCCATCATCGTCGTCAGCGAAAGCGGCGCTTCCGTCTATTCGGCTTCGGAACTGGCCCGCAAGGAATTTCCCGACCAGGACGTGACGGTCCGCGGCGCCGTTTCGATCGGTCGTCGCCTCATGGATCCGCTGGCGGAACTCGTGAAGATCGATCCCAAATCGATCGGCGTCGGTCAGTATCAGCACGACGTCGATCAGAAACAGCTCAAAAACGCTCTTGACGACACCGTCGTCTCGTGCGTCAACGCCGTCGGCGTCGATCTGAACACCGCCAGCGCCAAACTGCTGTCCTATGTTTCCGGGCTGACGCCGTCGCTGGCCGACAACGTCGTCAAATTCCGCGAAAACGAGGGTCCCTTCAAGCGGCGCCAGGACGTGCTGAAAGTTCCCCGCCTGGGCCCCAAAGCCTATCAACAGGCCGCCGGCTTTTTGCGCATCCGCGACGCGGAGAACCCTCTCGACGCCAGCGCGGTCCATCCCGAGAACTACGGCATCGTCGACGCCATCGCCGCGGACCAGAACTGCGCCGTCGCCGACCTGATCGCCGCCAAAGACCTGCGCGGCAAGATCGACTTGAATCGCTACGTCACCGACGAGGTCGGCCTGCCGACGCTCGAGGACATCCTCTCCGAATTGGAAAAACCCGGACGCGACCCCCGCAGCGCGTTGGAGATCTTTTCTTTCGATCCCAACGTGCGCGAACTGACCGACCTCGAGCCGGGCATGAAACTGCCGGGCATCGTCTCCAACGTCACGGCCTTCGGCGCGTTTGTCAACATCGGCGTGCATCAGGACGGCCTCGTCCACGTCAGCCAGATGGGACGCTACGTGAAGGACATTTCCACCGTGCTTCATCCCGGCATGGCGGTGGAAGTTTACGTTATCGACGTGGACGTCAAACGGCGCAGGATCTCCCTGCGCATGGAACTCGGCAAAAAAGCCGCCCGCGAAAAAAGCGCGGTCAAATAAATCCGGCAAACGAAGAGGCCGTCTCCCCGAACGGGCGAGACGGCCTCTTCGTTATTTGTCATCGAACTTATAAGCGGTGCCGACCGCGACCACTTCGGCGGCGCCGCCGGCGACCTGCGGTGCCATGAACTGGATCGCGTAAACCCCGTCGGCCCCCTTCTCGCGCGCTTTTTTGCCAAGCCGCTCCATGGCTTTTTCGGTGCTCGTCCGCAGCAGTTCGGTGTATTGTTTCAGCTCGCCGCCCACCGACATGTTCCTGAGGGCGGCCAGGGCGTCGCCCAGGATCGAAGTGCTGATCACGCAGCTGCCGGTCACGAGTCCGAGCTCCACGGCGCCCGGCGGCGGAATGGTCCCCGTGGAAAGAGCGATCTCTTTTTTATCCATCGTCCGTCATCTCTCCCCGATAAGCCGACGCGGCGTCAGCGCAGATATTTTTTGTAAAGCCAGGCAGCGGTCAGCAGCGCCAGAACGAGCCCCGCGAAGAGCGCATAGTTTTCCGCCCTGTGCAGCAGATAGGCCAAGCTGCTCTGCCATGGAATGCGCGCCGCCTTGGGCAGGGATTTCATCCGTTCGATCTCCCGAGCGATCTCGCCGGGCGTTTTCCCGTCGGCGAAAAAACGTTCCGCCTGCGCTTGCGGCACTTCGCTCATGAGCCACTGCACGCTGTCGGCGGGAAGCTGCGCCGCCGCCTCCCGCACCGCTCTGGGACGCAGCGCGAACCACCTGAGCGTTTGCAGCGAAGCCGCATTGGGGAGGTATTTGTCCCAGACGAGCCGGGGCAGATTTCGGAAAAGAGAAAAATATTCTTTCCCCGCGACGGCGAACCACTGACGGGCCAGCAACACGTCTCCTTGCGCCAAAATCTCCCTGAAAGCGGCGATGTCCTCCGCTTCGCTTTCGACGAGAATCCGGCCGAAATTCTCCACGATCGAGCTGTAGCTCAGGGAACCGTCGAGCGGCCTGACGCTGATCAGGCGGTCGATAAAATTCTTCTGTTCGGCTTCGGACATGCGCTCGGTCATGCGGCGGAACGTCGAAGAAGCGAGAATGGCCTTCGTGTCTTCGTCGCGGCGGGCCATACGCCCCTGGATCTCGTCGAGTTCGGCGCGGACGCCCTTTCTCAGCGTCTGCCAGTAAATTCGCGGCGCTTCCGTTCGGTAATAGCCGTCGTAGCGGACGAGCAGAGTCTCGCGAAGTTTCGCCGGCGATTCCCAGACTTCCACCGCAAAGGAGCCGACATCATAAAGCGCCCAGCCCACCGTCAACAGCGCGCCGACTCCGGTGGCGGCCATGAGCACTTTCCGGCCCAGCCCCTTGCCGAAAGCGGACAGCGCTTTTCTCCCCAGCGTGCGGCGCAGGAGCTTGCGTCCCAGCACCATGCCCAGAAAAGCGGCGGAACCGGCCAGGGAAAGCTCGGGACGCCCCCGGATCCCCTTCGTCAGGGATTCGCCGAGGACGGCGCGGCTCTGGGCGGCGGCGCGGCGCACCTGTTCCTCGAAAAAGATCCGCACCGACGGAGCGTTGACGAGAGCGCCCACCCGCGAGGCCAGCAGCGCCTGGTCATACGCCGAAAGGCGATCCAGATACGCGTCGGTGAAAAAGTCTTCCACGATCGCAAGGAAACGCTCGTAATCGCTGCGGAACGCTTCGGGAATCTTGTCCTGGATCCGCTGGACAACGCCGTTCAGATCCATGGCGACCTGAAGGGCGCCCGTCAGCCGGCCGCCCGATAAGCTGTCCGCGAAAACGCGGTCCGCCGCTGCCGTCAGCTTGGCGTTCATCCCTTCGCGCAGCCAGAGCGCGTCGTAATCCTTAAGAAACGACGATTCGATTTCATCGAGGAAGCGCCGGCGAGTTTCGACGTCCTGAAAGGGCACCGTCTCGTCGTACGCGATCGCGTCTTTTTCGTATCTTGGAACGGCCGCCGGGAGCCGTCCGTGCATGCCCAGAAAAACGACGGCCGTCGCGACGAGACCGAGAAGTTTTTTGCACATTTCACACCGCCCCAGGCGCTCAGTCACCCGGGAACATCAGAATTCGACCTTGGCAAGAGGCAGGATCGTCGCTCCGGCGGCTTCCATCTCGGCGAAAGCCTTTTCGCCGTCGTCCGGATCCACGTTGACGGCGCGGCAGCCGTCGCTGACCACCAGCACGTCGAACCCCGCCTGCAGCGCGTCGAGGACGCTCGCTTTGACGCAATAATCCGTCGCCAGCCCGCAGATGATCAATCGCTCGATGCCCGCGTCATGGAGCACGCCGGCGGCCTGCGTGCCGTCGAACGCCGAATAGGCTTCGGCGTTCGCGTCCGTTCCCTTGTTGAAGACCATCACGTCTACCGGCAGCTGCAGATCGGGATGGAACTCCGCCCCGTCCTGCCCGGCCACGCAGTGCATCGGCCAGGAGCCGCCGAAGTCCTTGAAGCTGCAATGATTGACAGGGTGCCAGTCGCGGCTGGCCAGCACCGGGCAGCCGCGTTCGGCGGCCATCTGGATCAGCCGGTTGCACACCGGGACGACCGCGTTGCCGTCCGGTACCGCCAAAGCGCCGTTTTCGCAGAAGTCATTCTGAACGTCGATAATAAAAAGCGCTGTTTTTTTCATGCAGAGCACCTCCATAAAATACATCCCGAAAAGTCTTCGTTCGAAAAAGCAGCTTCGCAGAAAGAGATCGAAACGTTCATATTATAACATCACACAAAAAAGGGTTGTCGTGATAGTATTAAAACATTCATGCGTCTGGCGCAAGAAGCCGAAGGAGATTTGCTGATGAGCACATTTGACGTTGTCGTTGTCGGCGGCGGTCCGGCCGGGATGATGGCGGCGGCCCGCGCCGCCCAATACGGCGCCCGCACGGTTTTGCTCGAAAAGAACCGCGAGCTGGGGCGCAAATTGATGATCACCGGCCGGGGACGCTGCAACTTTGCCCACGATCAGGAGGATCCGGAACTTTTATCGAAAGATTACCGCCGCGGCGGGGAATTTTTGCTGCCGGCGCTTCGCACGTTCGGCGCCAAAGAAACCACCGCGTTTTTTCTGCGCCGCGGCGTGGTGTCGGCGCACGAACGCGGACACCGCCTCTATCCCCGTGAGGGACAGGACGCCTCGTCGGTCGTCAACGCGCTGTGGACGGCGCTGAAGGACGGCGGTGTCCAGGTGCTGCGCGGGATAGAGGTCCGCTCTCTCGACATCCTCGGCGGCAAAGTCCGCCGCGTCACCACGGGACGCGAGGAAATCGAAGGGCGCGCTTTCATCCTCGCGACGGGCGGGCTATCTTTTCCCAACACCGGCTCCACCGGCGACGGCTACCGCTGGGCCCGCAAGGCCGGCCACGAGATCGTCGAAACGACGCCGGCGCTGTGCCCGATCAAGATCGCGGAACGCTTCGACGATCAGCTGTCCGGTCTGAAGCTCAAAAACGTGCGCGTCACGCTCCGTCACGACGGTGAAACCGTGGACGAGCGCTTCGGAGAGATGGATTTCACGCCGTTCGGCATTTCCGGCGCCATCGTCATGGACCTGGCCGCCGGCGTGGGGAACTGCCTGCGTCAGACGGGCCGCACGACCGTCCATATCGACCTCAAACCGGCGCTCGAGCC
The DNA here is from genome assembly GCF_033060595.1 of Pyramidobacter sp. YE332. Taxonomy (NCBI): domain Bacteria; kingdom Thermotogati; phylum Synergistota; class Synergistia; order Synergistales; family Dethiosulfovibrionaceae; genus Pyramidobacter; species Pyramidobacter sp. YE332. The sequence continues at coordinate 1,648,469 of NZ_CP133038.1, forward strand.
GGAACGTCTCGACGCGCGCATCGAACGCGACTTCCACGAGTTCGGCGGCGACGCGCTGCGCTTTGCGCTCAGAAAAATGCTGCCTGCGCAGATCATCCCCGAAGTGCTCAAAATGGCCGCGCTCGACATGGGGAAGCCCTGCGGCGAGACCACGGCCGAAGAGCGGCTCGCGCTCAGAAACACGATCAAGGATTTCGCCGTCACGCCCACGGAACTTCTTGGGTTCAGGCACGCCATCGTCACCAGCGGCGGCGTGAGCACCGACGAGATCGAGCCGGAGACCATGGCCTCGAAGCTCGTTCCCAACCTTTACTTCGCCGGAGAGATGATCGACGTCGACGGGCCGACCGGCGGCTACAACCTTCAGGAATGCTGGAGCACCGGTTTTACCGCCGGGAGCGCGGCCGCCGAAGCTCTGGGGTACAAAAAGCCCACCGACGAGGACATCGTCAGACAGATGGAAGCGGCGCGCAACCGCAGATATGAAATCTCCCAAGCGGAGCGGCAGAAATTCAAGGAGGAGAAAACCGAAGACATGACGATCAAAACCGGCCCCACCGACGACAAAGAGTTCTGCGGCTGGAGAGATCCCCGCAGGCGGCAGACGTCCGAACAGACAAAAGGGGACGCTGGCGGCGGCAAATTCAGTTTCGGAAAAGACCGCCGGCCTTCTTTTGAGCGGCCTTCTTCCGAAGGCCGTCACCGCGAGAATCCTTTCCGGCGCGCCGATCGTCCGGATCGTCCCCAAAAGGCGTACCGGGAAGACAGAGATTTCGGGGAGCGCCGGGATTTTGTCGAACGCCCGCGTTTTTCGGAAGAGCGTCGTTCCTTCCGTCGGGACGAAGACCGCCCGTTCGAAAGAGAGCGGCGTCCGTTCGAAAACGATCGCGGCGAGCCGCGCCCATTCCGCCGCACCGACGGCCTTCACCATGAGTACCGCCAGCATCCTTACGGCAGGAGCGCACGCGAAGATTTTTCGGAACCGTCCCGCTTTCACGAAACGGCGGCCGAAGGAAGATCCCGACGCTCGGAACGGCGCCCTTTCGACCGCTCCGACTTCAGAGAACGCGATGAACGCCGCGACTTCGAACGGCCGCGCGCTCCGCGTCCATTCCGAGAAAAATTCCGCGACGAAGATCCCGAATATCAAACACGCTCCGACTCGCCTTTGCGGAATCGGCGTCCCCGTTTTTCCGATCCGCCCGACCGTCCTCATACGTCCGGCGCCAGAGAACGTCGCGGCGCTTACGAGCGCGGCTTCGGCAACGAACGAATTTCGTACGCCGGCCGTTCGGAGCGTCCTTACGACAATCGCCGGAGCCATACCGACCGCGACTTTCATGCCGGACGCAATCCTCAGGAGCGCCCCTTTCACGGCGCGCGGCCGTTCGACGAAGACCGGATCCGGGAAAGGGATTTCCATCACGAAAGCAGACCGCCCCGCAACAAGCAGGGCGTTTCCAAACCGCGTCCGCGAAAATTCACCAGTTTCTCCCGTTTCAGGAAAGATCACGAACGATAAAGCGAAAAACGCAATACCATCCATCTCTCAACAGGAAGGCCAGTCGTATGCAGGAACAAATTGACACAAGCGCCGTTGATCCCATCCCCGACGAAGAAGCGTTCCGCCGGGCTCTCACGCAGATCGAAACGTTCGGCAAGCAGATATTTCGAACCGCCGAACGTCAGAAAGACCTTCTGCTCACCGAAAAAGAGCAGAACGCCCGCGAAACGATTGCGCTTCGCAAGCGGCTCGACGAAAGGGAGAACGAACTGGAAGCGCTCCGAAAAAATCTTATGGACGCTCAGATGGAGCTTTCCGAAGCGCGCCGCAGCGAAGCCTCGCTGAGGCTCGAAGTAAGACAGATCAAGGAACAGCTCTCCGTCTACCGCGTCGACGCCCGCCGCATCGAAGAAGCCGAAAGCCAGCAGCGGAGCGCGAAAGAAGAAGCCGCTCACCTTCGCGCTCGTATCGAAGAATTGAATACCGAAGCGGCCAGAGCCGCCCGCAAACACAAAACGGAAATCGATACGCTGACCTTGAAATACGAGCAGGAGAAAGTGACCCTGCACGAAAACATTCAAATCGCGGAAGACCGCGCCCGCAACGCCGCCGAAACCATCGCCCGGACCCAGTCTCTGGGCAGCATCGCCGAGCGCGAAAAAAACGCGGCGCTGGAGGAACTGGCGCGCAGTAAACGCGAACAGAAGCAGCAGCTGGAAAAGCTGCAGAACGACTTGGCCCGTCACGAAGCCGCCGTCTCCGAACAGGAACGCCGCGCCGCCGACCAGCAGCGCGAGTACGAGCGCAAGCTGTCGCTGATCCAGCTGCAAACGGGGCAGCAGTATCAGTCGCAGCTGGAAACCCTGAAAAGCGTTCTCGAAGACAAAGCGCACGAACTCAACCGCGCCCACTATCAGATCGAACAGCTCAACGACGATCACCGGCGCGCGCTCGAGGCCCTGAAGCAGGATATGGAAAAGCAGCTCGAGCTCCGCGCCGACGAAATCCGCCGCCGGCTCATCCTGAAATCCACGGGAAAAGACGGGCGTCCGTCGCCATGATACAGATCCGGGACCTCAATCTGACCTTTGCCGGCGGCCGGAAAATTTTCGATAATCTGAACTGGCAGATCGACACCGCAAGCCGGACGGGACTCGTCGGCCCCAACGGTATCGGCAAAACCACGTTGCTGCGCGCCATACTCGGGCAAGTAACCGCCGACAGCGGCGACATCACCGTCTCCCCTCTTTCCGCAACCGTCGGGTACCTGCCCCAGGATCTGGCGGAGCTGCCCGACGTCACGCTGATGCAGTACCTCAAAGACCGCACCGGCATTACGGCGGCGGAGAAACGGCTCAAACGATGTTCCGAAGAGCTCGCCGCCGCGCCTGCAAGCGAACATGTCCGTCTGATGAAGCTGCACGATGAAGCGGCCGCCGCCTATGAAAACCTCGGCGGCTATTCTTTTGAGGCGCTGTCGCGCAAGGCGCTGCACGGGCTGGGATTTCATGACGGCGACGACGCCAGGCCCTGCGGCGAGTTCTCCGGCGGCTGGAAAATGCGCGTCACGCTGGCCGGGCTGCTGCTGTCGCGCCCCGACATCCTGCTCCTCGACGAACCGACCAACCACCTCGACACGGAGAGCATGGAATGGCTGGAAAACTGGCTTTCCGACTATCGCGGCACGCTCGTGGCCATTTCCCACGACCGCGTCTTCATGGACAAGGTCATGAAAAGCATCGCCGAGCTCCATTCCGGCAGGATCCGCGTTTATAAGGGCAACTTCTCCGATTATCTGCGCGCCTCAGCAGAGCAGAAAGCCCAGCTCGAACAGGCCGCCGCGCGCCAAAAAGAGGAGATCGCCAAGACGAAAGAATTCATCGAACGCTTCCGCTACAAAGCCACAAAGGCTGCGCAGGTGCAAAGCCGCATCAAGGCGCTTGAAAAGACCCAGATCATCCGCACGGAAACGGCGGCCCGTCGCGTGACGCTGAAATTTCCGCCCTGCCCGCCCAGCGGGCACATCGTCCTGACGCTGACCGATCTCGGCATGGCCTACGGAACGCACCGCGTCTTTGAGAACCTCAACGCGACTGTCGAACGAGGGCAGAAAATCGCCCTCGTCGGCGCGAACGGCGCCGGCAAATCCACGCTTTCGCGCCTCATTTCGGGCAAAGAGCGCCCCACTTCCGGAAACTGCGAAACGGGCTACCACGTGCTGCCCGCGTTCTTCTCGCAGGAGAGCGCCGAAAATCTGAACTACGACCGCACCGTCTGGCAGGAGATCTGTCCGCTCAACATGGACATGTCCGAGGCGGAAAAACGCGCCTTGCTCGGCTCGTTCCTGTTCAGCGGCGACGACATTCACAAGCCCGTCAAGGTGCTTTCCGGCGGCGAGAAATCGCGTCTTTCCCTCGTCAAGATCCTCATGAACCCGTCGAACTTCCTGATCCTCGACGAACCGACCAACCACCTCGACATGACCACGCGGGAACTCTTTCAGCAGGCTCTGCTCGCCTACGACGGCACGCTGTTGATCGTCTCGCACGACCGCTATTTCCTGAACCAGCTCGCGCAGCGCGTTTGGGAACTGCGCGACGGAGCCCTGTACGACTACGCCGGCAACTACAGCCGTTTCATCGAGCAGCGCCAGGCGTCGCTCGCGCAAGATGCTCCTCACGCCGGCCCCGATGTGAAACGCCGCGGCGGCGAACGCGACAAAAAACGCGAAGAAGCGCAGCGGCGCAACGAAATTTACCGCCGTAAAAAAGTTTATGCTGACGAACTCGCCGCGCTGGAAGAGCGCATCGACGGCCTGGAAAAGCGCAAAAAGAAGGACGAACGGGAGCTCTGCCGGCCGGAAGTGCTGTCGGATTCCGTCAGAATCCAGGCGCTCATGAAAGACCTTGCGGACGCCGTCGCGGCGGTCGAAGCCGCGACGAGCCGCTGGGAAGAACTGATGGAAATCATCGAAAAAATCGAAAAGGGAGAATGAGTCATGTCTCAAACCGTAAAAAAAGGCGACAAGATCCGCGTACATTACACAGGAACGTTGAACGACGGTTCCGTTTTCGATTCTTCCGTGCTCAACAAGCGTCCGCCGCTGGAGTTCACCGTCGGCGCCGGCCAGATGATCGCCGGCTTCGACAAAGGCGTCGAGGGCATGGCCGTCGGCGAAACGAAAACGCTGAGGCTCGCCCCCGAAGAAGCGTACGGCCGGCGCCGCGACGACATGCTCGTCACCGTCGAAGCGAACCGCATGCCCAAAGGCTACACGCCGCACGTCGGCGATCAGCTTCAGATGGGACGCTGCCCCGTCACCGTCGCCGCGGTCAAAGACGACGGTTCCGTCACGCTTGACGCCAACCATTCCCTGGCCGGCAAGGAACTGAACTTCGAAGTCACCGTCGTGGAGATTCTCTGATACCGGTTTTCAATAAAAAGTCATCATCGAAAATCAGGATGGATCGAAAAATCCGGCATGAACGCAGATAAAAAAATGATCTCCGCCGTCGCTTCGGCGCAGGTCATTTTTTTCGTACACGACTCATACTCTTTCTTGATAAAACGCATTAACATAGTTTACTGGGCGCGGCGAGGGAGTTCAGTCGCTCGCCGCGCCCTTATGCTCGGCCTTTTAATTGAGAAATAGTATCAGGCAAAGAGCCGCGCGATCAGAGGCACGCAGACGACGATGGAGATCATGCGCACGGCGTGGAAGACCCCGACGATCAACGGGTCGGCGCGCAGATCCTCCGCAAAGAACACCACTTGGCTGAGGCCGCCGGGGCAGGTGGCAAGCACGGAGGTCATCACGTCCCAGCGGGCAAGGCGGTGCATGATCCAGGCGAGCAGGAAGGAAAGGGCCTGAATCAGCGCCACGGAAAACGCCAGAGGGAAGAAGAGTTCTCTCACCAGATGGATCGTGCGCGGCGACAGCCCCACGCTGATGGTCATGCTCAGACAGATCTGGGCGGCACTGCGCAGCCACGGCGGGAGGGTCATCACCTTTCCCGAGCGAAGATTCATGGCGCCGGCTCCGCACATAGCCCCGATCATGTACGCCGACGGAAAATGCGCCGCCTCGAAAAGCAGCGCCAGAGCGCCAGTGACGGCCGCGAAGCGGGCAATCTCGCCGGGCGTAAAGGAGGCTCTCGTTTCCGCGCCCGACGCCGGCGCTTTCGGCAGGACGGCGCCGGGCGCACGGCGCGCCAGCCAGGCCGTGGAAAACGGCAGCGTCACGTAAAGCACGATGATGCGCACCGACTGAAAGAAAGCTACGATACCCACGTCGGCGCCGGCGGACATCGCGAAGATCGACATTTCCGCGATGCCGCCGGCCGCCGACGATGCCAGACAGGTCATCAGCGAAAGTCTGCCGCCGGCGAGGGCGAACAGCAGCACGCCGGTCGCAACGGAAGCCATGACCATCCAAAACGACGCCAGCGAGACGGGAAAAAGCATCTTTCTGACCGCGCTCGCCATATGGCGGTCGATCCGCTGCCCGAGGATGACGCCGCTCAAGACCTTGGAAACGAAGGACACCGGCGCCTGATAAAAGGGCAACCGGAGCCCCGACAGGTTGAGAAGCCCCAGCAGGAACAGCGAACCGAGCATGGCCGCGGCAGGCCAGCCCATCTTTTTTGCGCCGCGGAACCCCGCGCAGCCGACGGCGAAAAGCGCGGCGGTCCCTGCCGAGCGAGCGAGAATTTCCATCATCAGCCTCCGATCCTTCCGCAGGAACCGCCTTGCGTCTAACCCAGGATCAGGCGCAGCCCCCAGCGAACGGCCGGGGACATAAGGCGCCCGACGACGCCGAGATAGATCAGGGCCAGCAGCACCGGCAGGCTGTAACGATCGAGCCATTCGAACGCGGGACGGGCCGTCCGCGGCAGGACGAGGGCCAGCAGTTTGGAACCGTCGAGCGGCGGCACCGGGATCAGATTGAACACGGCGAAGTTCAGGTTGATCGTCACGAAAGCGATCAGCACCTGCTGCAGGCCGTAATTGCCGAAAAGCGCCGCGGGGAAAAAACGGATCAGACCGCGGATCACCAGTCCGGCGGCGACAGCGGTGAGGATGTTGCCCGCGACTCCCGCGACGGAGACAAGGAACAGGCCGCGGCGCGGGCGTCTGAAATTGTAGGGGTCGATCGGCACGGGACGCGCCCAGCCAAAGTGGAACAGAAACATGCACAGAGCTCCCCACAGGTCGAAATGCGCCATGGGGTTCAGGGTCAAGCGCCCGGCGTCTTTCGCCGTAGGATCGCCGCAGCGCAGCGCGACCCAGCCATGGCAAAACTCGTGGAACGAAATGGCCCACAGGATCGCAGGCACGGCCGGCAGCAGGGAAATAAATTCCCGTCCGGCTTCGGCAAAGAATCGATTCATGATGCGGATTCACCTTTTCAACAGTCAGTTTACGCTTCGCGGCGGGATCGCAGAGCTTGGATTTCCCGCCAGATTTTTTCCAATTGCGCTTCCAGATTCTCCATGGAACCGTCGTTGCAGACCACCCAGTCGGACAATGCCATGCGCCGCTCGCGATCCATAAAGAACCGTTCCCGCCGCGCCAGTTCAGTCTCGTCGAGCCCGCGGAAGCGGTTGCGCTCCGCGCGGAGCCGCGGGTCGGCAGCCATGAACAGCACTTTGTCCACCCAGTCGGGACGTCCCGCCTCGAACAGCATAGGGATCTCGGCCACGACGACGCCTTCTTCCGGCAGAGCCGCCTTCATCCTGGCCAAAACGACGGGGTGGGTGACGCGGCAGAGCCAGCGGTATTCCTCCTCGTCGGCGAAGACCCGCGCCGAGACGGATTTTCTGTCGATCTTCCCGTCGGCGCCGAACACCGATCCTCCCCAGCGGGCGCGCGCCTCCTGGGGCAGTTCGCCGCCATCCCAGAGCCCGCGGACGATCCCGTCGGCGTCCAGCAGCGCGGCGCCGCGGGCGCGGAACCACTGCGCCGCCGTGGACTTACCAGCGCCCGGCTCGCCGGTAAGGGCGATAACGACCGTAGCCATAACGTTCAGGGTCCTCCTTCTGCTCGAAGACTTCCGTACACTCGTCGGGCAGTTCCGCAAGGAAGCGCGAGAAGCCCTCCCGCAGCACGGCCCCGAACAGACGGCGCTGACGCGCGCCGCTCATGTAGAGCCTTTCCTCGGCGCGCGTCATGCCGACGTAGCAGAGACGGCGCTCCTCTTCCAGTTCTTCCTGGCTGTCGGAACTGCGGCTGTGGGGAAAGATCCCCTCCTCCATGCCGGTCATGAAGACGACGGGAAATTCGAGCCCCTTGGCGGCGTGAAGCGACGACAGGTTGACGGCGTCGCGCGCTTCGTTCTGCGTGTCCATGTCGGTGTAGAGCGAGACCTGGTCCAGCACCTCGGCGAGATTGTCTCCTTCCGGCGCGATGGAGAGCAGTTCGCGCACGTTTTCCACGCGCTCTTCCCAATCGGCGGGCTCGGCTTTCATCAGCAGATTCTCGTAACCAACGCCGTTCAGGATCCAATCGAGCGCCAGCGGCAGGCTGTGCTGGCGCTCCAGCAGCGTCAGCATGTGGCCGGCCAGCTGCGCGGCGCCCTCGGCGGCCTTGCCGGTCAGGCCGCCTTTTTTTACTTTCACGGTCCCCCACACGTCTTCCGCCGCGCCTTTGGCGTTTTCCCGCATCCAGGCGCTCAGCTTCTCGAGGCTCTTCGGCCCGAGAGCGCGGGTCGGCAGGTTGCCGACGCGGTTCAGGGCCACGAGATCCCACGGGTTGACGGCCAGGCGCATGAACGCCACGACGTCGCGGACTTCCTTGCGGTCGTAGAAGCTGGTGCCGCGCACGATGCGGTACGGGATGCCGGCTTCGATCAGCGCTTGTTCGAGCACGCGGCTGAGGGCGTTCATGCGGTAGAGGACGGCGATGTCGCCGTAATGATACGCTGCGGTGAGACCGACGATTTCACGCGCCAGCGCATCGGCCTCCGCTTTTTCGTCGCGCAGATACCAGACGCTGACTTTCTGGCCTTCTTCCCGATCCGTGCGCAGGTTTTTCTCGCGGCGGTTTTTGTTGTGCTGGATCAGCCGGTTCGAGGCGTCGAGGATCATGGCGGTGGAACGGTAGTTCTGCTCCAGCAACGTCACCTTGGCGTTAGGGAAATCGCGCTCGAAGTTCATGATCGTGGCGTAATTCGCGCCGCGCCAGCCGTAGATGGACTGGTCGGGGTCGCCCACGACCATCAGGTTGTTCGAATCGCCGACGAGCAGCCTCATCATCTGATACTGCGAGCCGTTGACGTCCTGATATTCATCGACGAGCACCCACTGCAGGCGCCCCCGCTCGCGCTCGAGCAGTTCGGGATCGCTTTTCAGCAGGGCCAGAGGCACCGCGATCAGGTCGTCGAAATCGAACGCGCCCTGCTCCCTGAGCGCCTGCGAGTATTTTTCGTACACGTCGCCCATGAAGTTGTCGTAGGCGGAAAACTGCACCGAGGCGGGGTCGGCGGAAGATTTGATTTCCGAGATCCTGTTCAGCGCCCACGAGGGCGCGAATTTCTCCGTGTCGATGTTCAGTTCCTGCATGACGTGTTTGACGGCCGTCAGGGAATCGGAACGGTCGTAGATCACGAAGCTGGGGCTGTAGCCCCGGTCGCGCAGCAGTTCGCGGTTGCGGAAAAGCAGGTTCAACCCATACGAGTGAAACGTACAGATCTGCGCGCCGCCCAGCGAACCGCCCAGAAGTTTCTCGACGCGTTCGCTCATCTCCCGCGCCGCCTTGTTGGTAAAGGTCACCGCCAGCACGCGCCACGGTTTGACGTCCTGCGCGGCGATCAGCCAGGCGATCTTGCTCGTCAGCACGCGGGTCTTGCCGCTCCCCGCCCCGGCCAGCACGAGCTGCGGCGCCCCCGTAAAGTTCACGGCTTCGCGCTGAGCCTCGTTCAGGCCCTTCAGCAGTTTTTCGGGATCAGTCATCTGTCTTCCTCATGCGCTCTCCGCCGTCCGATCACGGCCTTCGGGAAGCCTTCTTCGTCTCGCGCCAGTCGTACAGCATCTTGATCCAGAACTCCAAACCTTCGCCGCTGAAGCTGGACAGACGCAGGCGGCGCGCCTTGGGATTGAGCCGCGTGACGTCATCCCAGTAAAGCGCCTCGTCGAAATCGACGTACGGTTTCAGATCGATTTTCGTCAGCACCACGGCGGCCGCTTCGGAGAAAAGCAGCGGATACTTGAGCGGTTTGTCGGAACCTTCAGGCAGGCTGGAGACGGCCACCTTGCAGTCTTCGCCGATATCGAACTCGGCGGGGCAGACCAGATTGCCCACGTTCTCCACGAAGATCAGATCGAGTTCGTCGAGCGGCAGCTGTTCCAGCGTGCCAGCCACCCAGTTCGCTTCCAGATGGCAGCCGCCGTTCGTGTTGATCTGCACGCTGGGCGTGCCGGTCGCCCTGATCCGCCGCGCGTCGCGGTCGGTGGCCACGTCGCCTTCGATCACCGCGCACTTCAGATCGAGACCGGTCAGGGTCCGCTCCAGCAGCATCGTTTTGCCGGAGCCGGGCGAACCGATCAGATTGACCATCAGGATCCCCTTTTCCGCGAGGAGGTCCCTGATTTTCTGCGCATAGCCAAGATCCGCCGCCATGACGGCCTGCTGTACGTCAATTTTTTTTCGCGTCATCGTCTTCCACCTCGATCGAATCAATGTTCAGTTCCATGCCCTGCTCCATCTGCGCGTCGGGCGAACCGCAGAAGGGGCACAGCACGCTCATGCGCTCTTCGCCCCACTTGCGGCCGCAGCGCGGACAGCGGACGAGGATCGGAACCGGCTCGATGTCCAATTCCGCGCCCTGCAGCCGCGAATCCCGGGATGCCGCCGCAAAGGCGAATCTCATGATTTCCGGCACGACCTGACGCATGGCGCCGATACGCAGCGTCACTTTCTCTATCCTCTTCCAGCCGTTCTCCTCCGCCAGAGACTCGACGGAATCGATGACCGCCTTCACCAGCGAGAACTCATGCATCAGTCCACCTCCCAACTCGTCTATTCTACTACACGGCGGCAAAAAAATGGCGGCGTCGGCGCGTTTTGTCGCAGATCATCGTTCTCCGAAACGCGGAGGCTGGTATAATAGCGGTGTTTTGCTTTCATTCCAAAAACTATTCAGAGGTCATTCACGTGCTCAAACGCCATTTCACCGCCCGCCAACTTTTTTCTTCGCAGGACGACGCTGCGGCCGCTCTGCGGAATGCGCTCCGCCGATGAACGCCGAAAAGTTTCACCTCGAAGCCGCCGAAGCGCTGACCGCATGGTATAATTCCCACAAGCGCGCCCTGCCCTGGCGCCTCGACCGCGACCCCTACCGCATCCTCGTCTCCGAAGCCATGCTCCAGCAGACTCAGGTGGAACGGGTGAAAAGCTTTTACGCGCGCTGGATGGAGCGCTTCCCCACGCTGACGTCGCTCGCTTCGGCGAGCGAAGACGACGTTCTGGCCTGCTGGCAGGGACTCGGCTATTACAGCCGCGCCCGCAGCCTCCGCAAAGCCGCGCAGCTCGTCCGCGACGCCGGCCTGACGACGCTGCCCGCCGACCCGGAATTCCTGCGTTCGCTTCCCGGACTGGGACCGTACACCGTCGGCGCCGTCTGCTCCATTGCCTTCGACATGCCGGTCCCGGCCGTCGATGGCAACGTCAGGCGCGTTTTTTCGAGACTGCTGGATCTGAGCGAAGACCCCGCCAAGGCCAAGGGGACGGCGCTGATCGCCGCCCACGCCGCGGCCATTCTCAAACTCGGTTCGCCGCACGTACTGACGCAGGCGTTCATGGAACTGGGCGCGACCGTCTGCACGCCCGGGGCGACTTGCAAATGCGCGCAGTGCCCCGTCGGACGACTGTGCGCCGCCAAGACAGCCGGCACGCAGGCGCAGCGCCCCGTCAGCACGCGCCGGAACGTTATCGAGCGGCGCCGCGGCGCGGCGCTGCTGATTCTCGTCCCCCAGGCTGCGTTGTGCGCCGCCGTCCCGCCGGCGGTTTGTGGTCCGGTTTTTACGAGATCCCGTGGCTTTGCGGCGAGGCGGACGAAAGCGCCGAAAGCTGCCTTTCCCGGCTGACCGCCGAGCTGCGGCTTACCGCCCCATGTCTCGACCTTGAGCTGGAAGAGACTTTGAAGTTCACGCGCTGGCAGGTGCGCCTTCATCTGTGGAGCTGCCGCATGCCGCAGCCGCCGGCCGGGTGCGATGCCGTTTCCGCGGACAAACTGACCGGCTTGCCCATGCCGGCCGGGTTGAAGCGCCTTGTTCAGAAAGCGCTCGGGCAATCCGCCCGGAAGCAGCTCGAACTCTTCCCGCCAGTCCGGTAATAATACTATTTCTCAATTAAAATGCCGAATACAGAGGCGCTGCGGAGGAGATTCACAAAGCGAGCTGCGCAGACCGCGCAGCGGTCGAAATAGTCCTGAGCGACTGAACTCCTCCGCAGCGCCCTGAAAACTATGTTAATACTTTCTATCAAGAATTAGTATAAGATCGACGTTCTGTGTTCAAGCGCATCCATTTCATTCCAAGGAGGAAATTTCCATGAAAGTCACCGTCTATGGCACCATGAACTGTCCCGACACCGTCGACGCGCTGCGCGAGTACGAAGCGCGCGGCATCGGCGTCGATTTCCGCGACATCGACGCCGACATCAAAACGCTGAAAGAGTTTCTCAAACTGCGCGACACGGAAGAAGTCTTCGCCGACGCGCGCCAAGAACACTTCGTCGGCGTTCCCTGCGTGATCAGGGAAGACGGCTCGCTCACCCTCGACTGGGAATCGCTACTGTAAAAATTTCCGCACGCCGAAAGGTCCGCATACGAAAAGGCCCTGACGTTTTTTTGCGTCAGGGCCTTCGTTTTTCTGGCTCCTCGAGCAGGACTTGAACCTGCGACCTAGTGATTAACAGTCACCCGCTCTGCCGACTGAGCTATCGAGGAATTTATCAAGAATGGGGAAAATTATACTCTTCACGCGCTCCGTGTCATACTATTTCATTATAGTATAGCCAAAGTATCCGTACCTCAGTTATAATGCACCCGAGGTGATGGAGAATGCCCGTAAAATACGAGATCACATCGGAACAGCAGGCGGAAATCGAAGCAGCGCGGAAAAAGAATCGCAACAAGAAGATCGAAGCCAAACTGAGAATCCTCAGCTTGCGCGCCGAAGGGAAAACCCTGAAAGAAATCAGCGAAATCACGGAATACCACTTCACGAACGTCAGCAAGATCATCTCGCAGTTTATCCATCGCGGTCTCTCGTATGTGCTGCAATGCCATTACCTCGGCAACCATCGGAACATGACCTATGAGCAGGAAGAAGCCGTACTTGCTCCTTACCTGGAGAAAGCCGGGAAAGGAGAAATCGTTTCGGTGGCGGAAATAGCCCAAGCCTATCAGACCGCGGTGGGACATACTATCAGTCCGACTCAGATTTACGCGGTCCTGAAACGTCATGGCTGGAGAAAAGTCATGCCGCGCAGCCGTCACCCCAGGAAAGCGAACGAGGAGGCCATCGAGGCCTCAAAAAAATTAACGCTCAAGTTCAGGAATTAAAAGAGTTATCCACAACAGGGAACGTCAGACTGATGTTTCAGGACGAAGCCGGCTTCGGCAGAATCAACACGCCCAAATACTGCTGGTGCAGGAAAGGCATTCGACCGAACGTTCCCTGCCTTCACATCCGCGAATACCGCTATGCTTACGGTGCCGTAGAGCCGCTTACGGGAGAAAGCCTCTTTCTGATCATGCCCAACTGCGACAGCGATTGCATGAACGTTTTCCTGCGGGAACTTTCACACCGATTTCCGGAAGACCATATTCTGCTCTGCTGTGACGGAGCTGCCTGGCACAAGTCCAAAGCGCTTCAGGTTCCTGCCAACATCACCCTGTTCCATATTCCCCCTATACCCCCGAGATGAACCCCATTGAGCAGATCTGGAGAGAGCTGCGCTGTCAGGGCTTTCGAAACGAGATTTTTTCGACGCTTGAGAACGTTGTCGAGCGTCTGTGCCGCACGATCAGAAATCTCACCGCTCAGACCATAAGGAGTATTACCGCAAGACAATGGATTGTTAGGTGCTTTAAATGAGAAATAGTATCAAGAGGCAAATAAAAAAAGCAGCCCGGCGCGAACGTGCCGAACTGCCTTTCCGTCGAAAAAGGATTAACGCTTGCTGAACTGGAACTTCGCGCGGGCGCCCTTCTGACCGAACTTTTTGCGTTCGACCATGCGCGGGTCGCGGGTCAGAAGTCCCGCCTTCTTCAGCACGGGACGAAGATCGGGATTCATCTTCAGAAGCGCGCGGGCCAGGCCGAGGCTGATCGCGCCGGACTGGCCGGTGAGGCCGCCGCCCTGGGCGTTGACGAACACGTCGACCTTGCCCTCGAGCCCCGTCACGACCAGAGGAGACAGTGCCCCGCTCAGCCAGTTGTGGCGGGGGAAGTACTCAGCGGTCTCGCGGCCGTTGACCAGGAACTTGCCTTCGCCGGCGGCGATATGGACGCGGGCGATCGCGTTCTTGCGACGACCCGTACCCCAGTAATAAGAAGTAGCCATCGAATCTCCTCCTTCTTTACAGAGTGATCGTCACGGGCTTCTGAGCCGCGTGAGGATGATTGGCGCCGGCGTAGACTTTCAGCTTGCGCCCGAAGTTCAGATGATTGTGTTTGGGAAGCATTCCCTTGATGATACGCTCAAGCAGGCGCACGGAGCTGCGCTTCATCGCCTCGCCGTAGGTCATTTCCTTGAATCCGCCGGGAAAGCCGCTGTAGGAATGGACCTTGGAAGTCTCCAGTTTGTTGCCGGTCAGGCCGACCTTGTCGGCGTTGATGATGACGACGAAGTCGCCCGTGTCGACGTGAGGCGTATAGATGGGCTTGTTCTTGCCCGTGAGGATCAGAGCGACGCGCGAAGCCAGACGTCCCGCGGGGACGTCGGTGGCGTCGATCAGGAACCAGTTCCGCTGAACGGTCTCTTTGCGAGCCATGAATGTCCGGTTGCCGGTCATTCGAAACACTCTCCTTTTACGTTCTTGTTTTGAAATACTGCATGAGATCGGACCGCCGGGCTCTGGGGAACCCAAGGGATCCAGTGTTTGGAGCGCAACCGTCACTTCATCGATCAGAGGCCGTAGGGAAGTGTGTGACAACTCTACCAAAGCTCGAACGAGGAGGCGCGTTTCTCACAATTGGATATTATACTCTCACCAGCAGCGGATTGTCCAGTGGTCCGGGCAATCTGCCGCGTTTCGCCACCGGTTTTCCGTCAACTTCCTTGAGATCCAGCGTCATGTCGATCTGCGCGCCGTGGCAGATGTAGCTGCCCACGCCGAAGGTGTCGGCTCCGGCCTCGGAAAGGACGCGGATCCGCTCGGGCGTCAGGCCGCCGGTCGCGACGATCTTGACGTGTTTAAACCCGGCCATGTCGAGGCGGTAACGGACTTCGCGGATCAATTCGGGGCCGACGCCGCCGCGCTCGCTGGGCGTGTCGAGGCGGATGGCGCCCAGATGCGGCCCGAGCGCCTGGGCGACGCGGAGCGCTTCTTCGCTCTCGTCCTTGAACGTATCGACGAGCACGACGCGCGTTTCGCCGGCCGGCGTGATCTCGTCGTACACTTTGGCCAGCTTGAGTGTGTCGCCGGCCATCAGGATCGCGGCATGGGGGATAGTGCCGGAGGGGTTCTGCCCCAGCAGTTTGGCACCGAGGATGCAGCTCGCCCCGGCGCAGCCGCCGACTTTCACGGCGATACGCTCCATCACGGGCGCGACGGCGGGATGGACATGCCGCGCGCCGAAGCAGAGCACGGGTTTGCCGGCCGCGGCGTCGACGCATTCGCGGGCCGCCGTCGCCCAGCCGGTCGAAGACGCCAACATGCCCAGCAGCGTGGTCTCGTACATGCCAAAGGCGCCGTACGGCCCGGTCAGGCGCATCAGCGTATCTTTCGGCTTGAAGGGCGTGCCCTCGGGAACGGCGTCGATGCGGACGTTTTTCCCGCGAAGAAGGCGGGCCGTCTCCTCCACGCCGGCGAAAATGCCGCTGCGGCGGGCGAAGACCTCCGCCACGACGGGAGTGTTCAGAAGGCCCATATGGTCAAGCAGATCGCGGGTCCTGATGAAATAGATGTCCGTGGTCAGACCGTTGAGGATTTCCTCGTGCGTCGCGCTGGGCAGACGGTCAGGGGAAACTTCTACCGACGCAACGTCTTTCAGAGTTTCGATGCTTGCAGTTGACATTGATCGCGGGCCTCTTTCGTATCAGAGAATGATCAAAGCAAGCGAGTTGAGCATGAACAGGGCGCAGACAATCACGGTGATCTTGGACAGGCCGGAGAAACGCGCCCACTGATTGGCCGTCGGATCGGCCAGCGTGGCGCCGCCGAAGATACCGCCGCGGCCTTGTTTGCGCGGCTGAAGCAAAACCACGGCCATCAGCACCACGCAAAGAAGAATCTGGACAATGGAAAGAAAAGTTTTCACTGGAGCGCACCTCCGAAAATTTTTGCTGAATCGTTCGTATCCATCTTACCCGATGAATTCCGAATGATTGTACCACAAAGTCCCGCCGGAGGGAAATCGGCCAACGGGGCGACCTCAAGAGGAATGTCTGCGCGCCTGATTTTCAACTTTTCAGGCGGTGCAGCATCTCGATAAAAGCCTGCGACGCCTTGGCCCGGTGCGATAATTTCGCTTTCGTCTCCGCCGGCAGCTCGCCGAACGTCAGGTCATATCCTTCGGGAATGAAAAGCGGGTCGTAACCGAAGCCGTTCCCGCCGCGCTTCTCCTGAATCACACGGCCGTTGCAGTAGGCCAACGTCTGCCAATGAACGCTTCCGTCGGGAAAAGCCAGCACGAGCGCCGCGGCGTAACGCGCGAAACGGTCCGACTCGCCGGCCATGTTGGCGATCAGCCACTGGCGGCAGGCTTCGTCGTCTTCGCCGCCGACGCGCGAAGAATAAATGCCCGGCTGCCAGTTCAGCGCGCGCACCTCGATGCCACTGTCGTCGCTGATGGCGGGCAGCCCCGTATGCTTTGCCCAAGCGCAGGCTTTCAGCGCCGCGTTTTCCAGAAAAGTGGCGCCGGTCTCCTCCACGCTCAACGGGCGTTCGCAATCGCCGCCGAAGATCAGTTCGATCCCGAGCGGCGCCAGAAGAGCGCGAAACTCTTCGTACTTGTGCCGGTTGCCGCTGGCGATCACCAGCTTTTGAAGCGAAACCCCGTCCATCACGATCATCTAACGGACCTCCGCGTCGTCCCATTGCAGCGTGCGGCGCTGCAACGCCGTCAGTTCGTGGATTCCCGCCGACGCCAGATCAAGCATCCCCGCCATCTCCTCGCGGGAAAACACGCCGCCTTCGCCCGTTCCCTGCACTTCGATAAAATCGCCCTGTCCGTTCTTGACGACGTTGAAATCGACCTCGGCGGTGCTGTCTTCCTCGTAACACAGATCCAGCAGCAGCCGTCCCCGCACCTTTCCGACGCTGACGGCCGCCACCGACGACTTGAGCGGCAGTTTCTCGAAAGCCCCCTGCCCGCGCAGCCAGCGCAGCGCGTCGACCAGCGCCACATAGGCGCCGGTGATCGAAGCGGTACGCGTGCCGCCGTCCGCCTGGATCACGTCGCAGTCGAGCGTGATGCAGCGCTCGCCCAGCGCGTCGAGATCCACGGCGGCGCGCAGCGAACGGCCGATGAGGCGCTGGATCTCCTGGCTGCGTCCGTTGACTCGCCCTTTTGCGGCATCCCGCGGCACGCGCACCGCCGTCGAACGCGGCAGCAGCGAATATTCGGCCGTCACCCAGCCTTTGCCCTGTCCGCGTAAAAAGGGCGGCACTTTGTCCTCCACCGTGGCCGTGCAGAGCACTCTGGTGCGCCCGCAGGAAATCACGCAGGACCCTTCGGAGTAAATGTTCCAGTTCCGTTCCATGGTCACGGGGCGAAGTGCGTCGGCCCGTTCTCTCGTCAAAGTATGAATCTCTTTTCGCCTCCATAAATAAAACGATAAGCAGTTTTTTCTGCCCGCGAGAATTTTGAAAAAATACAAGATCAGCGCGCACGAGCGTTTCCCGCGCGCTGATCTCTCACTCAGCCGTTCGCGTTTTCCAATCCCCAGGGGTCGGAAAGGCGAATCGAGCCGACGTTCTGCACCCAGCGGCCTTCCTGAAGGAAATAGACCTGTTTGACCGGCAGGAAATTCTCCACGACTGTGCGCACGATCCCCGTCAGCATCAGCAAAGCGCGCTCTTCCGACATCTTTCCCAGGCCGGCGGCGAACCCCTGCGGCAGATCGAGATAAACGGCGATGCCGTCGCGATAGACATGCTTTGCCTCCATGACGTTGGCCCAGCTTTCCGAAGATTCCCGGAAGATCGCGTTCACGGCTTGGATGATCTCGTCTTCCTGCACCTCGGACAGGACTTTCAAGCTGGCTTTCACCATGCCGTCGCGTCCAAGCGGGTAGACCGCAAGCTCTTTGCGCGGCCCCACGACGCTGTCGTTCGAATCCTCGGCCGCCAGGAGACGCTGCAGATCCTCCGTGTTGGAGACGACATTTTCCTGCTTGAGCACGTTCTTGCGATCAAGCATCTTCAAAAACAGATCGGCCCCGTAATAACCTGCCGCCAGAAAGATCACCATCACGCTCAGCTGCGCCAGCACGCGCAGGAAAAGCGGCGCGCGCCGCCGCGGCTGATAATATTCCTCACGGTCGGGCGTTCGCGGCCGGCGCGAGATCTCATCGTTCACTGTCGATCACTCCTCAAATAGGATCTCTTTCCCAAGGACTCTCGGGAATTAACGGTTGATGAAGTTTATTATACCTGATGCGATCGATTCCGCCATCCGCTGCTGATACGCCGGCTGCGCCAAACGCTTCGCTTCCGACAGCTCGGTGATGAACCCCGTCTCGATCAGCACCGACGGCATGACCGCGCCGCGCAGCACCCAGAAAGGCGCCTGAGCGACTCGCTTCATGTCCAGCCGGCTCTCCTGCCCCGCTTTGAACAGCTCCTCGGCCAGATCGGTGCTTTCGTCGATCTTGGCATTCTGCTGCATGTTGCCCAAGATCGACAGCAGCATCTCAGTTCTCTTGTCCGACGATCCCTTCTTGCCGGAACTGTCCTCGGCTATCTCGGCGTTTTCGATTCTCGCCAGCGTCATGGCGTCTTTGTCGGTCGGCAGGGCCATGATATAGATTTCCACGCCTTTGGAATGGCGCCCTTTGGGCAGGGCGTTGAGATGGATGCTGATAAACACGTCCGCCTTCCAGTCGTTCGCCATTTGCGTGCGTTCCCGCAGCGTGGGATACGTATCCCCTTCCCGGGTCATGCGCACGGTCACCGCTCGCGAACGCAGCTCTTTCGCCACCCGCTTGGCAATCTGCAAGGCGAGATCCTTCTCCCGATACCCGTGCGCCATGGCGCCGGGATCCTTGCCGCCGTGCCCCGCGTCGATGACGACGAGTTTCTTGCCCTTGCGGGAACGCGGCGCCGGAGAAGGCGGCTTTTTTTCACGAGATTTGTCCTCTCCGCCTTTCGCGCCCAGCTTCTTATCATCCTTCTGGCTTCCGTCCCTCGCGGAAAACTCCCCGCTTTCGTTTCGACGCGAGGTTGTGTCGTCCAGCTTGAAATCCATGACAAGGCGATAAGGATCGCTCAACGTGAAGACTTTGACCGTTCTGCCGGGAAAAGAAAAATCCAGCCGCGCCGTGGAATCGTTCTTAACCGACAGGGCGATGTCGGAACGCGCGGATTTGAGGCCGCGCCTTTGCGAGGCCTTCATCGGCGCAAGCACCACGGTCAGCGTTTCATCCCGAACGGTATATGAAGGTTCGGCAGAGCCCTCGAGATCGATAACAGCCCGCACGTCGGCATGATCGCCGCCCCACCTCAGCGCTTTCAGCCGGGGAAGATCCTGCGCCTTTTGCTGTTCCCGCCGGAGCGGTCCCCGCTGTGGCGCGTCGTTGGCGGGCGTTTTCTTCCGATCGCCCGATCCCCGCTCCACCGGAGGCGTTTGCCGCTTTCCCGCCCCTGACCATTGCAAGGCCACGTTCCGCCCGTTTCTCTTCAGAAATTGCGAGAACACGCTCAGCACCGTGTCAGTGTCAACCCACCAGTGCCCATCTTCCATACGCGCCCGTGCCGGCAGAGCGACGACGCTGTACCCGATCCACACGACCGCCGCGCCGCGCACGAAGCGCAGCCCGACGGGAGCCTGCACGACCAGTTCCTCTTTTTCCCGCCGGGGCTGGTATCCAAGCCCCGCCGCTATCTGGTCCGCCGCAGCCATGCGGAGCGAATGAAACTCCTTCACCTCGACGCTTCCGGAAACTCCGGCACCGCTCCACTGCCACGTGCTTGCGCCGGCGCTCGAAACGACCCAAAGGCAAAGGAAAATGACAAGCGCAACGTTCAAACATTTATTTTCCAGCCACCGCAATATCGTCCACCACCATTGTGCAGCCGCCGAAACGGTCATAGAACCGTAAATCGCCGCCGACTTCAATAATTTTATTCAGGAATTCGCACAGATTCCCGGCGATCGTCACCGCGGAGACGGGGCGGGAAACGCCGTTCTTATGATACAGCCCGCGCGCCGCCAGCGAAAAATCTCCGCTGACCGAGTCAACCGTATGCAGCCCCATCAACTCAGTGACACGGAAGCAGCCGTCGTAAGCCGCCGCAAGCTCCTCCGCCGAACGCTTCCCGGGCACGACGAACAGGTTGTTCACGTCGACGTCGGGCACGGAGGAGAGCCCGCGGCTGCCGTTCCCCGTCGAAATCGTTCCCAGACGTTTTCCGTATTGCAAATTGCTCAGCCAGGAAACAAGACGGCCGTGGTCAAGCAAAACCGTCCGCTGCGTGGCAACGCACTCGGCGTCGCAGGCGGCCGTTCCCATGCCGCCATACAGCCGTCCGTCGTCCACAAGCGTCACGACGGGCGAAGCCACCTGTTCCCCCATTTTGTCAGCCAGAAGCGTCAGCCCTTTGCAGACATTCGAGGCGAAAAACAGCACTGCCAGTCCCTCGAGAAAGGAAGCGACAACCTCCGGCTCGAGGATGAGCGTATAGCGCCCCGTCGGCAAAGGCTCACCGTGCAGCAGGCGTACCGTGCGCGCGACAGCCTCGTCGACCGGCAGCCGGGAAGAGAGCGCCGCCCGAGAACGTCCGTCCAGACTCGCTCCGCCAATCTCGACGGCCTCGCCGTCCTCCGCCATTACTGTGACGCCGATCCCGCCGGCGGTGGAACGACTTTGACAGGAAACGCCATAACTGTTGATCGTCAACGATTCTTCCCAGCCGATAAAAACACTGGCATCGCGCACCGTGCGCACACGTCGGTCGAGAGCTCGGGCCTGACGACTCATTTGCAGACAGAGCTCGATCTGTTCCCGAGGATCCCACGCGACCAACCCAGGATCGTCAATGCCCAGATCGACCGCCGGAACTGCCGGCTGTGTCCTCGCAAAGACGACGTCGTCCTCCGCGGCGCCATGCCGCGCATTGCGAAAAGCGTTTTCGCACAGCACGGCGACGGCGCGGTCGTCGATATCATAAAGGCTCGCTACGCCCTGGCGATGCTCCCGGTCCAGAATGCGCAGCCCAAGACACTCGGAAATCGAAGAATGACTTTTTTCCAGCGCCTCATCGCAGACCGAAAACGAACGACTGCCATAACCGCACCAGACACATTCCGCCGCCAATGCTCCGCCGGCTTTGGCACTAGAAAGCATGCGCTCGAGCAAACGCCGCGCCGTGTCGATATTCATCCAGGCGCCCTCTACATCCTCAACCCCAATCGAGCCCACGGCAAAAGATTTTCAGGAACCGACACGCCGAAATGGTATCCCGGGCGCCCTCTGCCATGATAATCGGACCCCGCCGTGACCTCGAGGCCGTTCGCCGCCGCCAGCGCTTTGTAGGCCTCGCTCTGCTCCCTGCTGTGGTGCCCCGAGTAACATTCAAGCCCCCATAGCCCAAGCGATTTCAGCCAGCGCAGAATGTCCGGCAGTTCCTTGATATCCGGGCACGTCTGCACCGGATGCGCCAGCACGGAAAGGCCGCCCGCACGATGGATCGCGCGGATCGTTTCTTCAGGCGACAAACTGACCTTGTGAACGTACGCCTTCCCTTGCCGTCCCAAATACTCCGAGAAGGCCGTCGGCACGTCGCGGACGATCCCCCTGCGGATCAGCGCATAGGCAAAATGCGGACGGCCGACAACGCCCTTTCCCGCTTCATCCTGAACGTCCTTCAACGTTATGGGGATCCCCAGTTCGTTCAACTTGGCAAGAACCCGACGGTTGCGCTCCTCACGATAATATTGGATCTTTGCCAGCGCCGCACGAAACTCTTCGTCCTGAGGATCATAATTATAGCCCAAGATATGCAGTGTCCGCGGATATTCCGCGGAGATCTCCACTCCCGAAACAGCTCTGATGCCCAACTTGCGGCACATCGACATGAAGGCGGGAACGCCCTTCATCGTATCGTGATCGGTCAGGGACATCACCGCCAGCCCGCGTTTTTTGCCAAGGCGCGCCAGCGCTTCGGGAGAATCGCTCCCATCAGAACAGAGACTGTGAAAATGCATATCGACGCGCATCATTTACGTTCGTCCGCCTTTCGCGAACAAACTCCCCATTTCAAGATGCCCATGAGCAACGGCAAACGCGCCGCAAAACATGGTATCAACTCCTTTCGCCGTCCCGCCGAAAAAACGACAGAACGACCCACTGCGTTAACTATAACAGAATTTAAGCCATTTTGCGAAAAGAAACCGGACGCTCCGCCACAAATTGGTATTTTCTCCTATTTTTAAATTCAGCGTGAAGATCCCCCTGCGGATTTCGCCGACGCCGCCCATACGGCCGTAACAGATCCTGCTTCAGCCGAAAAAAAGCAAAAAAAAACCACGACTTTCGTCGTGGTGAACCGACCATGGTGGGCCGCAGAAGATTTGAACTTCTGACCTCTCGGTTATCAGCCGAGTGCTCTGACCAACTGAGCTAGCGGCCCTCTTTCGTGAGTACACGAGGAATTGTACCACAAAATTCTCATTTGTGAAGCCCTGAAATTTATTTTCCTCCCCAATCGGCGGTTGAAAGAGAAACACCACAAGGCCGAAGCGAGCAGAGTTTACAAAAAAGGCCGGCCCGCGGCGGGAAGGATTTTCCGCAGCGGGCCGGCGATTTTTGAACGAAGATTTTTAAGCGAAGATTTTCGAGCGGAGAAAGGAAGAGAAAAAGAGAAGAAGGAAGAAGTAAGGAAGAAAAAACAGAGACACGGGCGACGACCTACTCTCCCGCGAAGCGAATCGCAGTACCATCGGCGCGTGAGGGCTTAACTGCCGGGTTCGGCATGGGACCGGGTGGACCCCCTCCGCATTTATCACCAGTATCTCTGTTCAATTCGACTTCCGCAACTGCCATGGACGCGTCCACAGTCAGTGCGAAAGCGAAACCTTTTCGTTGTTCTTTTTTCGTTTCTCTTTTTCGTTTCTCTTCTCTCGAACAGCACGAAACTGAAACAGGTTAAGGCCTCGGTGTATTAGTACCGGTTAACTCAACGTCTCGCAACGCTTCCATTCCCGGCCTATCGAACCCCTCGTCTCGGGGACACCTTACTACCTTCTGGTATGAGATATCTCATCTTGGGGGCGGTTTCCCGCTTAGATGCCTTCAGCGGTTATCCGGGCCGTACTTGGCTACTCTGCTGATGCGGCTGGCGCCACAACAGATACACCAGTGGTACGTCCACTCCGGTCCTCTCGTACTAGGAGCAGCTCCCCTCAAATATCTTGCGCCCGTGGTGGATAGGGACCAAACTGTCTCACGACGTTTTGAACCCAGCTCGCGTACCGCTTTAATGGGCGAACAGACCAACCCTTGGGACCTGCTACAGCCCCAGGATGCGACGAGCCGACATCGAGGTGCCAAACCTCCCCGTCGATGGGAACTCTCGGGGGAGATCAGCCTGTTATCCCCAGGGTAGCTTTTATCCGATGAGCGACGGCCTTTCCATTCAGCACCGCCGGATCACTAGGACCGACTTTCGTCTCTGCTCGAAATGTCTCTCTCGCAGTTAAGCCAACTTATACCCTTGCGCTCTCTTGGCGGTTTCCATTCGCCATGAGTTGACCTTTGCGCGCCTCCGTTACTCTTTGGGAGGCGACCGCCCCAGTCAAACTGCCCGCCTGACTGTGTCCTCTTCGTCGATTCAGACGCTAAAGTTAGACATTCGAAATCACAAGGGTGGTATCCCAACGATGGCTCCAAGAAAGCCAAAGCTCTCTCTTCTCCGCCTCCCACCTATCCTGTGCATGTGATTTCAAATATCAGTATCAGGCTACAGTAAAGCTCCATGGGGTCTTTCCGTCCTACCACGGGGAACCGGCGTCTTGACCGGTACCACAATTTCACTGGATCTCTCGTTGAGACAGCGCTCAAATCGTTACGCCATTCGTGCAGGTCGGAACTTACCCGACAAGGAATTTCGCTACCTTAGGACCGTTATAGTTACGGCCGCCGTTTACTGGGGCTTCATTTCCAAGCTGCGCCTTGCGGCTCACTCTTCCATTTAACCTTCCAGCACCGGGCAGGCGTCAGACTCTATACTTCGACTTGCGTCTTATGCAGAGTCCTGTGTTTTTGGTAAACAGTCGCTTGAGCCTGGTTTCTGTGGCTGCTCCCCGCTTCACCTTACGATTGACGGGGGCAGCACTCCTTCTCCCTAAGTTACGGAGTTAACTTGCAGAGTTCCTTAACGAGAGTTATTCCACTCACCTTAGCTTGCTCAGCTTGACCACCTGTGTCGGTTTCGGGTACGGGCGCCATAAGTTCTCCCTAGCAGGTTTTCCTGGCAGCGGAGCTTCAACAGCTTCGCCTCGAAATGAGGCTCCCTCTCGGATCTCGGCCTTGACGGGGCGATGTGCTTGACTGTCGCCCCAGCCTGCTTCCTTGGACTGGCTCTTCCATCAGCCGGCCTGTCTAGCTTTCTGCGTCGCTGCTTCGGTCGTAGCGAACTTATCGCGGGGCAGGAATTTCAACCTGCTGTCCATCATCTACGCTTTTCAGCCTTGACTTAGGCCCCGCCTTACCCTGGGCGGATCAACCTTCCCCAGGAATCCTTGGTCTTCCGGTGTATTTGATTCTCGCAAATATGTCGTTACTCATGCCGGCATTCTCACTACTCAGCTGTCCACGAAACTTTACAATTTCGCTTCGTCCCGCTGACTACGCTCCCCTACCGATAGATTGCTCTATCCCATAGCTTCGGCGGCATGCTTAGCCCCCTACATTTTCGGCGCGGGGGTCCTCGACCAGTGAGCTGTTACGCACTCTTTAAAGGATGGCTGCTTCTGAGCCAACCTCCTGGCTGTTTCGGGGTCCCTACATCCTTGTCACACTTAGCATGCTCTTCGGGGCCTTAGCTGATGATCTGGGCTGTTTCCCTTTCGACCACGAACCTTATCACCCGCGGTCTCACTCCTGATTTCTACGTGGCGGCATTCGGAGTTTGATGGCTCGCGCAAATCCCCCAGGACCGCTTGAGCTGTCAGTCGCTCTACCTCCGTCACGAATCCATCAAGGCTGCACCTCAATGCATTTCGGGGAGAACCAGCTATTACCTAACTCGATTAGCTTTTCACTCCTAACCACAGGTCATCCAAGACTTTTTCAACAGGCACTGGTGCGGTCCTCCATGGGGTTTCACCCCCACTTCAACCTGCCCATGGCTAGATCGTCAGGCTTCGGGTTTATTGCAGGCAACTTCGCGCTCTCTTCGAACTCGCTTTCGCTTCGGCTCCGGAACTTCATCCCTTAACCTCGCTGCATGCAATATCTCGCCGGCTCATTTTTCAATAGGCACGCTGTCACTTTCCATACATCGCTGTATTTCCAGCTCCAACTGCTTGTAGGCATACGATTTCAGGTCTCTTTCACTCCCCTCCCGGGGTGCTTTTCACCTTTCCCTCTCGGTACTATGCGCTATCGGTCACTTACAGTATTTAGCCTTGGACCATGGGCGGCCCGGATTCAAACGGAATTTCTCGTGCTCCGCTCTACTTGGGATTCGGTCTTCAGAGGGATCGGGTTTTCGTCTACGCGGCTTTCACGTTCTGCGGCTCGCTTTTCCAACACGATTCGACTAACCCGAGCTTTTCTTACTCTGCGGAAGCTCAGCAGCGCTTCCCCGACTGTCCCGCAACTCCCTCCGCAGCAACGGCTGCTGCCTTGCACTGCGGGGGTTTAGGCTGGCCCCTGTTCGCTCACCACTACTGGGGGATCTCTTCGATTTCTTTTCCTCCGGCTACTGAGATGTTTCACTTCACCGGGTTCCTCTCCTTTACGGAGTCACGGGTCTGCACCCGTGGGGTTGCCCCATTCAGATATCCGCGGATCGAGGCCTGCTTGCGGCTCCCCGCGGCGTTTCGCCGCTTGCTGCGTCTTTCGTCGGCTGTAAGTGCCTAGGCATCCGTCGTATGCCCTTTCTACCTTAACCTGTTTCAGTTTCGTCCTGTTCGATTGTCAAATGGCTGGGCGCGCGGGAGGGGGATCCGGTTTCCCGAGGATCTTTCTCCAACGCTGGATGCCGCGCGCTCTTTCGGCGCTTGCTCTTTGGCGTTTTGCGTTTGGCGCTCGGCGCTTTCTTAATCCAGGCATAAAACGCCCGGTTGGGTTCCTTGACTCGAAGAGGGGGAGAGAAGCGGCGTGAAGCGGGGGAAGATGTTTTGGTATTTCTGTCGTGCAAACGTGCAGCTTGTTTCGTTCAGCTTGAGTTCTCGTTCGCTGATGGTGCTCCTTAGAAAGGAGGTGATCCAGCCGCACGTTCCCGTACGGCTACCTTGTTACGACTTCACCCTCCTCACCGGACACTCTTTAGGCGGATCCTTCCTTGCGGTTAGGCCTCCGGCTTGGAGAGCACCCGACTCGGATGGTGTGACGGGCGGTGTGTACAAGGCCCGGGAACGTATTCACCGCGGCTTGGCTGATCCGCGATTACTAGCGATTCCAACTTCATGCAGTCGAGTTGCAGACTGCAATCCGAACTGGGGATGGCTTTCCGGGATCTGCTTCACCTTCCGGTCTCGCTTCTCTCTGTACCATCCATTGTAGCATGTGTGTCGCCCTGGACATATGGGCCATGATGACTTGACGTCGTCCCCACCTTCCTCCATCTTGTCGATGGCAGTCTCGCCGGAGTGCTCAGCTTTACCTGGTAGCAACTGGCAATAGGGGTTGCGCTCGTTGCGGGACTTAACCCAACATCTCACGACACGAGCTGACGACAGCCATGCAGCACCTGTTCACGTTCCCTTCCTTGCGGAGGGGTCGATCCGCTTTCGCTTCTCTACCGCGTGTATGTCAAGTCCAGGTAAGGTTCTTCGGTTTGCATCGAATTAAACCACGTGCTCCACCGCTTGTGCGGGCCCCCGTCAATTCCTTTGAGTTTCAATCTTGCGACCGTACTCCCCAGGCGGTATGCTTATCGCGTTAACTTCGGCACGAAACTATCGCTAGTCTCACACCCAGCATACATCGTTTACTGCCAGGACTACCGGGGTATCTAATCCCGTTCGCTCCCCTGGCTTTCGCGCTTCAGCGTCAGTATGCAGCCAGCAAACCGCCTTCGCCACTGGTATTCTTCCTGATATCTACGCATTTCACCGCTACACCAGGAATTCTGTTTGCCTCTCTGCTTCTCAAGCTCTCCAGTTTCGTCTGCGAAAAAGGGTTAAGCCCTTCCATTTGACAGACGACTTGAAGCGCCGCCTACGCGCCCTTTACGCCCAGTAATTCCGGACAACGCTCGCTCCCTACGTATTACCGCGGCTGCTGGCACGTAGTTAGCCGGAGCTTCCTCGCAGGGTACCGTCACTTCCTTCTTCCCCTGCAACAGAGGTTTACAACCCGAAGGCTGTCTTCCCTCACGCGGCGTCGCTGGGTCAGGCTTCCGCCCATTGCCCAATATTCCCCACTGCTGCCTCCCGTAGGAGTCTGGACCGTCTCTCAGTTCCAATGTGGCCGGTCGACCTCTCAGTCCGGCTACCCGTCTTCGGTTTGGTGAGCTTTCACCTCACCAACTGCCTGATAGGACACAAGTCTCTCCAAAAGCGCATCTCTGCTTTTCACCTTCCGGCTTATGAGGTATTAGCTCCGGTTTCCCGAAGGTGTCCCTCTCTTTCGGACAAGTCCTTGTGCTTTACTCACCCGTCCGCTGCTCGAATGATTCAATTCAACATATGTCTCCTCAAACCATCCTCGCTCAACTTGCATGTGTTAAGCACGCCGCCAGCGTTCGTCCTGAGCCAGGATCAAACTCTCCGTTGAATCCTTTATCCTTACCTGTTCCATCTTCTCGGATCGTTCCCGCTTGGCTTCTCTTCCTCGTCCTCTTCGGTTGTCAAGAAACGGCGTCGCACGCTCTCCAGCCGCTCTCTCTCTTCCAAAAACGGCTTTCCCGCGCGCAACACGGCGTATATTAACGCGAACCGGCGATTATGTCCATATCTACGAAAAGCATTCTGTATTTTTTGAACGACGACTTTTCGATTTCATTGCGGGACATTTCGCGCTCATTCAACGATTTTACTCCCAAATTCTCGAACTTATAATCCGATCTGACACAATTAATCCACGTTATTGAAACATTGTCACAAAATTTTCACGGCGCGGCGATGCCCGTCGGTTCCCAAACAAATGATTCTTCTCTCGGCCGAGTGCCGTCTTTTGGATAAACTTTATTGATTTGAAAGGAGCAAAGAATAAATTCAAGTTTAGCTGTTTTGTATAAAACATCAATGCGCAAACAGCCGTTTTCGTGTAATATGTGCATCGTTGAGGCGGGACCGTCGCGTCCTGCCCGATTCTTTGCGGAGGTGAAATTTTATGGAACTGAGAAAACTGAAAAGATCTCTTATAGGCATTATACTGGCTACCATGGTCGCAGGCGGCATACCCGCTTTTTCTGGGACGCTGCCGCCTGAAGCGCTGACTGCCGGCAGTCCCGTGGCTGATCTGGTCGAGAAGGTCGGTCACGCGGTCGTCAATATCGACGTCGAAGGTACGGTCACGCGCACGGTGAATCAGGGGCTGCCCAACGACCCCTTCTTCAGGGAGTTCTTCGGCGACATGTTCCGCGAGTACACGCGCCGCGTTCCCATGAAAGGGGCCGGGAGCGGCTTCGTCGTCTCCAAGGACGGCCGCATCCTCACCAACAACCACGTCATCGACGGCGCCGACAAGATCACGGTCACGTTCTTCGACGGCAAGACCATGGAAGCTTCGGTGATCGGACGCGATCCGACGTTCGACATTGCCGTGATCAAGGTGGACGGCAAAGACCTTCCCACGCTCGAGCTGGGCGACAGCGACAAGATCCGCGTCGGCGAGACCATGGTCGCCATCGGCAACACGCTGGGGCTGGGGCTGGAGCCCACCGTGACGGTCGGCGTCCTTTCGGCGCGCAACCGCAGCATTCACTTGCAGAACTTCAATTTCGACGGTTTCCTGCAGACCGACGCTTCGATCAACCCCGGCAACAGCGGCGGCCCCCTGCTTGACATGCAGGGCCGCGTGATCGGCATCAACACGGCCATTATCCCCTCGGCCCAGGGAATCGGCTTCGCGATCCCCATCAACATGGCCAAGCAGGTCATGAACGACATCGTCGCCTACGGCAAAGTCCGCCGCGGCCAGATGGGCGTCTATCTGCAGCCCATCACCGAGGACATCGCTTCGGCTTTCGAGCTGAAGAACACCAAGGGCGCCCTGATCGCCGACGTGGTCCCCGACTCTCCCGCCGAAAAGGCCGGCCTGAAGCGCGGCGACGTCATCGTCAAGCTCGACGGCAAAGAGGTGGAAGACAGCGTCAAGCTGAGCACTTCGGTGCGCCAGCACATGGCCGGCGACAAGATCAATCTCGAGGTGCTCCGCAACGGCAAGACCATGAACTTCTCGCTGACGCTTGCGGAAGTGGATACCACGGTCGCCGACGCCAGCACGGCGGAGAAAATCGGCTTCACCGTGGCAACGATCACTCCGGAACTGCGCAAAGAGCTGAAGCTCTCGGAGCGCGACAGCGGCCTGGTCGTCACCGAAGTGGAAGAAAAATCCCTGGCGGCTCGCTCCGGCCTGCGCCGCGGCGACATCATCCTCCAGGCCGGCGGCCGCGAAGTGAACAACTCCGGCGATCTGTTCAAGGTCATCGGTTCCACCAAGAGAAACCGTGTGCCCCTGCTGATCCGCAGATACGGCCGCACGCAGTACCTGCCTCTGAACGTCAAATAAGCTTTCCGGCTCCACAAACGAACGCCGGGATGCAGCGGACATTTCCGTCTCCTGCGTCCCGGCTCTTTTTGTCGAAGCGATAAGCGCGGCAAACAAGACGATCCCCGCCGCTGGACTCGTTTTTTCCGAATCCAGCGGCGGGGATCGCGTCGTACTTTCAATGCGCGCTCTTCAAGACAGCGCTGTAAAAGATCGTTTCTACTTTTGGGCAGGCTGAGCCGGAGCCGGTTTGTTCACCGTCACCGTGGGCAAAGCGGCGAACTTGGGAGTGCGCTTGTTCATTTCCTTCATCACCGCGCTCGTCACGTCGAGCTTGGGGACTGCGCCAAGAAGCAGCTGACGGCTCACGACCGCCTGAATCTTGGGATTTTTCTTCTGCCACGCCTCCGTTGCCGCCATCAGTTCCGACTGCAGAACCGCCAGCACGGCATTGCGCTCGACCGCCATCTGCTGCTCCAGCGCAGCCTGTCCCTGCCTGATGATCTCCTGCGCCTCGGGCGAGTTCTCCCGGCCGCGGTACAGAGCCACCAAGTCGTTGTATCCCTTCTGAAGCACTTTCTGCACCTCGTTCAGGTGCTCCTGCCCCTTCTTGCCGGGAGTCGACTGGGCCAGGATCCTCTCCGCATCCACCACCGCGATCTCCGTGGCCGGAGCCGTTCCCGCCGCCGCACCCATCAGCAGTACCGCCAGAAAAATCGTCATCGCTCGTCTCATCGCAAACCCTCCACACAGAAAAAAATTTTAATTTCCACATCACATTGTACCACAAAGAAGAGGGCGGATCTCAACCGCCAATCCGCCCCCTTCGCCCTTGAACGTCAGTTCGCTTTTCTGCCGCTCTGCAGCAGACGCTCCAGCCTCTCCACGCGCGCGTTCATCTCGGCCATCTGCTCGGCCTGGCGCATGTTGGTCTGCCGCAGCGAAGCCACTTCGGCTTGCAATTCGGCGTTTTCCTTCTGCATCACGTAGACGCTGCTGATCGGGCCGGAGCGGTAGCGCTCGGGGATCGCGTCCTTGTCTTCCTTGCGGCCGATCTTCCAGGTCAGCCCGGCGTTGGCCATCGACTCGCCGTGATGGGTAACGGACACTCCGGCGTGGACCATGAAGTCTTCTTTCAGGTAGTGCGCAAAGCCGAGGGCCAGCGCGTACTCGCCTCTGTACGCTCCGAAACCGGCCATGATCTGGCTGGGTTCGACGGGGTCGTACTGCATCGGTTTCAGTCCGGCGAGGGCGGAGCCGAGCGCGCCGGTGCTCTTGATTTCGCTTCTCAGTTCGCCCATCTGGTTGTAGACGTTACCGAAGTTGTTGTAGATGTTGGTGAACTGTGTGTCGACGGCGCTGAGGGCGTCGCCGACGTTATGGTACGTGCCGCCGCGGATGACGTAGGTGGGGGCGGAGACGGAACCGTCGTTGTTGACGGTGGAGCCGCCGCCGAAGTGATTGGAGACGCTCGACGAGACGCCCCAGAGCTGCGAGCCGTTGACCGCGTCGGCGCTGGTCTGGCTGACTTCGCCCTTGGCGACGTTGACGACTTTATTGCCGGTCGCGTCGAAGCCTTTGGCGGTGACTTTGCCGGCGAAGGTGGGCGCGTCGACGACGCTCGCCTTGACGGCCCCGGAGTCGTTGCTCAGTTTGATGTTGCTGCCCGCCTTGAAGTTGAGGACGTTGTCGATCTTGCTGACGGTCTTCACTTTCACTCCGTCGATCTGGGCGTCCCAGCTCTGCAGGGCGCTGGCAGACGTCGACGCGACCTGCTTGAGCTGTCCTTCGGTGGCGGCCTGTCCGGCTCTGTCGCCTTCGCCCCAGCCGGCGTCGAGGGTCGTGTTGGTCAGGTTGTTGATCGTGCCCTTGCCGCCGGTGTTGATCGTGAGCTTGTTTGTCGTCCCCGTCACGTCGAATTTCAGCTCGTTCTTGAGGGCGACGACAACCTTGCCGCCATCTACCCTGGTCTCGGTGTTCGTGCCGTCGCCGGCGACGTGAACAGCTTGGCCGAGTTTCTTGGTGACGACGCCGTTATCGTCGGCCGAGAGGGCAAAACCCTTATCCACCGTGGTGTTGGTTTCGGCGATCTTGGCGTCCAGCGCCTTGAGCTGGGCCACGTTCACCGCGTCGGTGTCGGCGCTGCCGGCGGCTACGTTGGCGATCTGCCGGGTCGCGTTGGCGTTCCCCACGGAAACGGCCCCATAGGAACCCTTTACCGTACCGCGCACGAGCGTGTCCATCGCCGCGCCGGCGCCGGCGGGCACGTAGACGTTCGACAGCATCTGACGGTCGGCTATGCTGAAAGCGCCCAACGCCACGCCGCCGTCGACGGAAGCGTTGGCGTTATGTCCCAGGATGACGGCGTTCGAAGCGTCCGTCGCCGCAGCGCTGTCCAGCGAGCCGATGGCGACGTTGTGGCTCTTGCCGTCCATGCTGCGCTTGTCGCCCAGAACGATGTTGAAGTCGCCGTTTTTGACGGTGTTCTCCGAACCGATCACGGTAATGTGGCTGACGTTTTCGCCGACGTTCTTGTAGCCGTTGAGCAGGTTGAGATCGCTCAGTTTGGCGCTCGTACCGGTCAGCGTATTGTTGACGCCCATCAGCTGGGACCGACGCGTCCAATCAGCCGTGTTGCCGCCGCCGATGGCCAAAGTCGCCCCGGCGCCATCCATGTCCTGGAGGGTCTGGCGCAGTTTGTCCGCCATCTCGTCCACGGTGTCGGCTCCAGAAGACACGTTCAGCGGGAAAATGTTGGAATTGCTGACGTTGTTCCCCGCACCGAAGATCAGCGCGCCGTTGGCGTTCTCGGTTGTATTGGCGATGCCGACGATGCTGTTGGCGACGCCGCTGGTCCCGCCGTTCCCCTTCGAACGCACGCTGTTCAGAGACCCGATCACAGTCGCGCCGAAGTTCTGCGAGCCGTAAAGATAGCTGTTGAGCCCGCCGGCGCCGGTGAAGTCGCCGGTGACGATGGAGTAGGCACCGACCATCGTGCCGAAAACGGCTTTGTTGTAGCTGTTGGTGCCGATGGTCGTCATGTTGACGAGATTGGCTTCGCCGTTCGTCGCAGCCGCCACGTTCGTTCCGCCCATCGTTCCCGTGTAGGTATGGGAACCGATCTGGATGCTGCCGGTGCGCGCGTAGGAATTCGTGCCCATGGCGATGCCGCCGGCGATGCGCGAAGTGTCGTGAGGCGTATAGGTCGGATTGAAGGGATTCCCGCCCGTCGTCCAGTTGGTCTTGTCGAAGCTGAACTCGTACTCCTGCTGCCCCGAACCGTTGAGGACATAGGAGTTCTTGCCGATGGCGATGCTGGTCAGCGAATGGCCGTTCGACGCCACTTTCGCCGTGTCGCCGAGAGCGATGCTGCCCGCGCCGTCGGAAGAACTGCCGTAGCCGACGGCGACGGCCTTTTCGGCGCCGCTACTTGTCGTGGCGTTGACGCCGGCCGCCAGCGAGTTCGAACCGCCGGCGCCCGCCGTGGCCGTCATGGGACCTTTGTTGGTGGCGACGGGAGCGACCGCCGCGCCGGAATTGACGTGGAAGTACATGTCCGCGTTGGCCGCGGCGCTGGCCATATTGGCTACGCCCTTCAGCTGCGCGACGTTGACGGCATCGGTGTCTTCCGTACCGGCCGCGACGCCCGCGATCTGGCGGGTGATGCCTTTTTCCCTGTTTCCGACGGACATCGCCGCCGCGGTCGATTTCCACGTGGCGCTCGTCTCCGTCGATGCCGCGCCGGTCCGCGCGTCATAGCCGGCTTTTCCTTTTTCCACGTCGGCTTTTGCCTGGCTGCCCAAGGCGATCCCTTCGTCTTGGGTCACTTCCGTATTGTTGCCCAAAGCGAGGATGTTTTTGGCGGATGTCTTGATCGCGTTCGCGTCTTTGCCGTCGTTGAACCCGAGAATGATATTCCCCGTCGCCAGATCGGCGTCCGTCCCCTTGAGGACGTGATTGTTCCCGATCACGATGGAACCGAGCGTATTTTCCAGTTCGTTCCAGGAGCCGGTCAGCACGGAATGCGTAACGCGCGTCCCTTTGTTCTCGTAGCCTTGGACGCTGTTGAAGGCGGAGAAAATGCTTGCGTTCCCGGTCGCTTCGCCCAAGGAAGTCCCCGTGGTGCCGGCAAAACCGGACATGCCCTTTCCCTTCAGTTCGTTGCCGACGCCGGTGACCGAGGAAAACACGGCGTAATCCACCTTGTTGGCGGCGCCGGTCACTCCCACCGAGGCCAGACGGTTATCCTGCGCGTATTTCCTGAGCGTTTCCGACAGCTCCTTTACGGAATCCATTTTGATCGTCGGCGTCAGTTCCAAATGCCCTATAATAGGCGCGTTCATCGACATAGCGTCCAGTATGACCGGATTCTCCGGCGTCAAATAGGAGTTCGTGATCTCGTTGCCAACGCCGAAAATCAAGGCCCCGTTGGACTTGTTGGTCCGGTTCGCCGTGCCCACGATGGCGTTGCCGAAGCCGGAGTACATGAATCCCGTGGCCGGATGATCCGGGGTTCCTCCCAGTACGGAACCCAGATTGGCCGTAAGCTCTTCATTGGCCTCGATGCTGTTCAGCGTGCCGCTGATTACGGCACCGAAGCCCTGCGCCGCCGCGCCCGCATTGTGGAGGGCGTTCATGCCTCTTTGCAGAATACTCCCTACCCATGCCGCAGTCGGCTTGTCTTCCGCCTTGGAAATCACGTTGTACGCGCCGCTGATGCTCTCGAAGTTCCCCATGGCAAAAGAATTGTCGCCGACGATGGTAGAACCCACCCCTGAGGTGATATCCCAATTGTCTTTGCCGTTGAGGTCGAAATCTCCGATCTCGCCCCGGTACTCCCTGTTTCCGACTTCCACGTTGCCGATGCGCGCGTGCGTGTCATGCCCGATGGCGATGCCGCCGGAAAGTTTCGTTTTATCCCGGCCGAAAGCGATGATCGCCTCGTGATTGCCGTTGGTCATCACATGGGAACGCGCGTTCGTGCCGATCGCGATCCCATTGGTGCCGGCGCCGCCCTCCGGAGTGACGCGCGCTCCGTGTCCCCAGGCGATGGAATTCTCCAGCCTGGCGCTGGCGCTGCGCCCGATGGCAATGGCGTCGGTCCCCGTCGCGCCGTCGTTGTTCCAGTTCGTGCCGGCGGGGGCAGCGCTGTCGTCGCTGTGGATCGACACGTAATGCGTTTTTTGATTATCGACTTTGGAGTTCAACGCTGCCAGCTGGGCCACGTTGACCGCGTCAGTCTCCTCTGTGCCGGCGGCCACGCCCGTGATCTGACGTGTGACCTTGGCGTTCCCCGTCGTATCGCCGACCGAAACGGCGGCCGCGGTCGATTTCCACGTGCCGGTGGCGTCGGAATTGTGATTTGTCCCCAAAACGTCATAACCCACTACATTCTTATCCGTCGAAACTACGGAGCC
Source organism: Pyramidobacter sp. YE332 (assembly GCF_033060595.1). Classification (NCBI taxonomy): domain Bacteria; kingdom Thermotogati; phylum Synergistota; class Synergistia; order Synergistales; family Dethiosulfovibrionaceae; genus Pyramidobacter; species Pyramidobacter sp. YE332. The sequence goes on from NZ_CP133038.1 coordinate 1,683,661, forward strand.
GCTACCGAGAGCGACGCCGCCCGCCTTCTGGACGTCGGTGTTGTGTCCAAGAACGACCGCGTTGGAAACTTTGATTTCCTTTTCCGCGTCGGCGGAGCCGAGGACGACATTGTTGGAGGCGTTGGTCAGCTTGTGCTTGTCGCCGATCACCACGTTGCTCTTGCCGTTTGTCAGGGTATTTTCAGAGCCGATGACGGAAACGTTGCTTACTCTGTCTGCCGCGTTCCTGTAGCCGTCGATCAGGTTATACTTGCTGATATTCCCGCTCGTCCCTTTCAGGGTATTGTTCACGCCCATGACCTGAGACGCCTGCGCGTAATCGGCCGTGTTGCCGCCGCCGATGACGAGCACCGCGCCGCCACCGTTGTTGTTCTGGATAGCGTCACGCAGTTTGGCCGCCATTTTGTCCGGCGTATCTGCGCCGTTGGTTATGCCGGAAATATCTTGAATGGAATTGGTAATGTTGTTGCCGGCACCCAAAATCAAAGCGCCGTTGGCGTTTTTGGTCATATTGGCCAATCCGACGATACTGTTGGCGATACCGCTGTGGTAACCGTAGCCTTTCGTCTGTATGCTGTTCAGCGAACCGACGACGCTGGACCCGAAATTCTGTGCCGCATAGAGACTGTTGAATCCGCCTGCGCCGGTGAAATCGCCGGTCGCAATGGAATAAGCGCCGATCATCGTGCCGAAAATGGCTTTGTTGTAGCTGTTGGTGCCGATGGTCGTTTGGTTAACGTGCGTCCCCTCGCCGTTGGTAGCCGAGGTTACTTGTGTCCCTCCCATGGTTCCCGTGTACGTATGGGCGCCGATCTGTACGCTGCCGGTGCGGGCGTAGGAATTGGCGCCGATGGCGATGCCGGTGGCAACGCGGGATTTGTCGGCCGGCGCAACACCCTGCGTGGGCCAGTTAGGCTTGTCGAAGCCGAATTCGTATTCCTGCTGGCCGCTACCATTGACAACATAGGCTTTTTTGCCGATGGCGATGCCGCCGACCAGATCCACATTGGAAGCGACTTTTGCCTCGTCGCCGATAGCTATGGTGCTGGTGGAATCCGCGATGGCTCCGGGACCGACGGCGATGGCCTTCTCGCCGGTAGATCTCGCACCGGAACCGGCGGCGACGCCGCCTTCAAAGCGAACGTAGCTACCGCTGCCGACCGCCACGCCGTTCTTTCCGTCGGCATGGACCTGCGCGTTGTAACCAAGGGCCGAACCGCCTTCGGCAGAAACGGAAGAACGGTTGCCCACGGTAACGGCATTTTTCTTCGTCACATTCGCGTTGAAGCCGATGGCGGTGCTTTCTTCGGCGTCTTTCTGCACTTTCGCGTTGACGCCGGCCGCCAGAGAATTCTTGCCGCCCGCGCCGGCTTTGGCGCTGACCGTGCCTTTATTGGTCGTTACCGGATCCTCGGCGACATTCGTTGAATTTACATGGAAATAGGAAACGCCGTCATCGGTGAGTTTTTTGGCAAGTCCCTTCACCTGCGCCACGTTGACGGCGTCAGTTTCGTTTGTACCGGCCGCCACGTTGATAATCTGACGGGTCGTTCCGTTAGCACCCACGGAAACCGCGCCTTTTTTAGACACCCAGGTCGCCGTAGTTGCCGTGGAGGCCTGCCCCGTTGCGAAATCCCAGCCAGCAGTATTCGTGCCCGCGGTGCCTGCGGCGCGATTGGCGGAAGAACCTGCGCCAAGGGCCACGCCGCCGTCCACAGAAGCAGCAGCGCCCTGCCCCAACGCCACGCCGGAAACGCCCGCCGTCGTCACGTTCGCGCTGTTGCCGATCACGATAGCGTTAGCGGCCCGGGCGTTCGTGTTATATCCAATGGCGATGCCGTTGTCGGCGTCTTTCTGCACTTTCGCGTTGACGCCGGCGGCGAGAGAATTCTTACCGCCCGCGCCGGCTTTGGCGCTGACCGTGCCTTTATTGTTCGTTACCGGATCCTCGGCGACGTTCGTTGAATTTACATGGAAATAGGAAACGCCGTCATCGGTGAGTTTTTTGGCAAGTCCCTTCACCTGCGCCACGTTGACGGCGTCAGTTTCGTTTGTACCGGCCGCCACGTTGATGATCTGACGAGTCGCTCCATTGGCACCCACAGAAACCGCGCCTTTTTTAGACACCCAGGCCGCCGTGGTCGCCGTAGAGGCTTTCCCTGTCGCAAAGTCCCAGCCCGCCGTGCCGGAAGCGCGGTTGGCGACGGAAGCAGCCCCCAAAGCCACGCCGTCTTCCGCCTGCGCGCTGGCGCCGCTGCCCAGCGCCACGCCGTTCTTGCCGACCGCCGTGACGCTGGCCGTGCGGCCGAGAGCGAGACCGTTCAAAGCCATCACGTTGGCGTTATAGCCGATCGCCACGCTGTCGGTGGCGTCGACTTCGCCGTTGTAGGTGGCGGTGACTTTGCCAGTCGCCGGATCCACCGTTGTAGTCACGTTGCTGTTGCTCACGCCGATGCGCGCGCCCTGTCCGATGACGACGGCGTTTTTGGAGGTGGAACCGACGGCGCTGTTGTACCCGCCGACGAAGGCGTCCTGACCGCCGGCTTTGCTATTGTTGCCGACGACCGTCGCGCGAAGGCCCGTGTTGACGTTGCTTTCGCCGACGGTATAGGCATTGTTAGACCCAATTTTATTGTTATAACCCAAGGCATAAGAAGTCGTACCCGAAATCGTGTTCGTCGAGCCAAGCGCCTGGGAATTATTTCCCCATACGGCATTCTTAAACCCAAAAGCGTAAGTCGTCGAGCCGTTCGTGGCATTCTCGCGGCCAACGGCGACACTGGAAGCGCCTTTTGACGTATTCAGACGTCCGATGGCAATGCTGTCGCCGCCTGTCGCGTTATTGCCCACGCCCATGGCCACGGAATTGGCGACATTGGCGACGTTGTTGACGCCGAGTGCGATGGCGTTGCCTGCGTTGGCGGCGTTGTTGGCGCCCACGGCCAGCGCTCCCGCGCCTTTGGCCGTGGCGTTATAGCCGATCGCCGCGTTCTGCGCGTGGTTCGCCGAAGAACCTGTACCGATGGCGATGCCCGGCCCTTCGCCGGGAGGGTTCGTGGCCGGAGCCGCCGCGCCCGGCACGGCCTTCATCAGCATCAATCCCAGCGCCACGGCAGCCAGCGCGCCGCTTTTCAGGACGGGCAAAGAGCTTTTTTCATCGAGGGGGCTCCCCCCCCACAATTCGTTTTTGTTTCAATCCTTTTTTCATTCGTACCGACCTCCGTTTTAAGTTCAATTTGATGCGTTCAAACATGACGCAAGCCTAATTACACTTCAACCAATTTTAATTTCGACCATTTTACCAGACAATACCTCTGCAAACAAGTATCTTCTGAACATATTGCCCATAGATTTCTCACATTCGATCTGCCATTCGTCGGCCATCGTCCGGTCGATCATCACGAAGACGGTCCACGCGGGACATCTTTTCGTGAAAAACGCCGTTCAGCTTATTTATAGGAAGTTTCGCCATTTTCCGACAGCCGCTTGAAAAATTTCTTTCAAAAAAGGGACCGCGCGCCATTTTTTCAGCGCACGGTCCCTTGTGTTTTGCCGTGGGTTTTACATTTTCTCTTTCAAACGACCGCCGTTTTTGTCCGTCCGCTCGCCGCTCCGGCGCATCAGAAAGACACTTTCGGGGCCTGGGCTTCGCCGGCGTCGCCCAGTTCGAAGAAATCGGCGCGGCGGAAACCGGTCAGCGCCGCCACCAGCGACGAGGGGAAGGAGCGCACGGCCACGTTGTACTCGCGCACGGCGCCGTTGTAATAGCGGCGCGCCAGCTGCAGATCGTCTTCGAGGCGGCTCAGCTCGCCCATGAGGTCGCTGAAGGCGCGGTCGGCCTTGATCTGGGGATAGGCTTCGGCGACGGCGATGAAACGTCCCAAAGCGGCGGTGAGGGAGTTTTCGGCGGCGGCGATCTCGCGGGGCGAACCGCTTCCCTGCGCCGCGCGGGCCTGCGTAACGCTGAGCAGCAGCTCTTGCTCGTGGCCGGCCAGGCCTTTTGCCGACGCGACGAGATTGGGCACCAGATCGTGACGGCGTTTCAGCTGCACGGAAATGCCGCTCCAGCCCTCGTCCCGGCGCGAACCGAGGCGCACCAGCCGGTTATAGACGGTCACGCCCCACAGCCCGACCAGGGCGGCCACGACGACGTAAAAAACGCTTGGGTTCATCGAGAAACCTCCTTTGCAGAGATGATGAGAGTATACCAAAAAAGGGTGCCGGCCGCAGCGCTTTTCCTTCCGGCCACAAAAAAACGGAGCGAGGCAACGATTACCGTTTCTCTCGCTCCGTTTTGTGTACGATCAGGCGTTCTCTTTGAGGACGCCCGAACAGCGCCCCTGTGCGAACTTAACTTATGTCCGGCTTCGGGATCAGGCTTTCAGTTTGCCGTCGCTGTCGAAGTCGTCCAGCGCTTTGGAAACGACCTTGGCCAGGCCGATCAGGGCGATCAAGTTGGGGAACACCATGATGCCGTTGAAGAAATCGGAAAGTTCCCAGACGAGGTCGAGCTTGAGGACGGAACCGAGGATAACGAACGCGACGACGATGAGGCGGTACGGCGTGAGCCCCTTGTTGCCGAACAGGTACTTGATGTTCTGCTCGCCGAAGAAATACCAGCCGATGACGGTCGAGAACGCGAAGAAGAGCATGCAGATGGCCACGAAGGGAAGTCCCCATTCGCCAAGTCCGATCCTGAACGCGTTCTGCGTCAGCGAGATGCCGCTGGTTTTGCCGTCGAGAGCGCCGGTGACGAAGATGACGAAAGCGGTCATGTTGAGGACGACGAACGTATCGATGAAAACGCCCATGATCGCGGCAAGGCCCTGCTCCGCCGGGTGCTTGACCTTGGCGACGGCGTGGGCGTGAGGCGTGGAGCCCATGCCGGCCTCATTGGAGAACAGGCCGCGGGCGACGCCGTAACGGACGGCTTCCTTGATCGTCGCGCCGATCAGGCCGCCGGTCGCGGCCTTGGGATCGAAAGCGCCGTCGATGATCATCCAGAACATGTGAGGGATCTTGGCGCCGAAACGGACCAAGATATAGAGACCACCCAGGAGGTACAGGCCGGCCATGATGGGGACGATCTTCTCGGTCAGAGAAGCGATGCGGCCAACGCCGCCGAAGAACACGTAAGCGGAGACGGCGCCGACGACGCAGCCGACGATCAGACGGTTCGTGCCGAAGGCGTTGCTGAACGCGTCGGCGATGGAGTTGGACTGCACCATGTTGCCGATAAATCCGAGAGCGATGATGATCGCGACGGAGAAGAAGATCGCCAGCGGCCGGCAGTGAAGACCTTCGGCAATGTAGTACGCCGGGCCGCCGACGACGTTGCCGAGATCGTCCTTGCCCTTGTAAGTCTGAGCCAGAACGGCTTCGGCGAAGATCGTGCCCATGCCGAAGAAGGCGGCGATCCACATCCAGAAGATGGCGCCGGGGCCGCCCATGGCGATGGCCGTCGCCGCGCCGGCCAGATTGCCGGTGCCGACCTGGGCGGCGATGGCCGTAGCCAAAGCCTGGAACGAGCTCATGCCTTCCTTGCCGGCACGCTCGCCGAAGAGCGTCAGGCCGCCAAACACGTGCTTGAACGCCTGGCCAAATTTGCGAACCTGAACGAACTTGAGGCGAAGCGTAAAATACAATCCTGTGCCGCAGAGAAGAGGAATCAGACAGTACAGTCCCCAGATAAAACCGTTCGCTTTTGAAACCAGTGCCGTTAGTTGGTCCATATACGAAAGCCTCCCTAGAATTAATAAAAACAACATTGTGCTGCAATGAAACTGCAGATGACTGAAAGCCTTGCACAAACTTTGGGCAGAAAGTTGTGAAAAGCTCACAAATCATACTGGTATTATGCGTTTTCTTTCACGAATTTACAACAGATACTTTACGGCAAAAAAATCTTTAGAATTAAAAATATATTCATGTTTTTAGTGCATCCACAAAGAAAACCGGCCGCATTTCGCCTCGAGGAAGGGGGCACCCAGCTTTCGCAAGTTTCGAGAGAAAAGAGTTTGCCGTCCGCGTCCGCGCCGCCGCAAAAAACTTCACGCGGCTTTTTGCCGTACGCTTTTCCCGCGCTCATCTTCAGAGGCGAAGGCAAGATTCATTCTCCCTCAAAATTCGGAAGCACAGAAGATGCAGATGAGGTAAAATGAAATGTATACGCGTCTTCGTTTTCATTTCTGCATCATCACACGCGATTTTTTATTATAATTTTATAGAAGGAACCTCAAGGAGATCTCATGGAAAAAACAAAGTTCGCCGCGGCGTTGCTGTTGAGCGTCGTTTTCGTCCTGCCGGCGCGCGGCGCCCCGGTGGAAAAAGCGGAAGCGCCGGCGGCGGTTTCGAAATCGGACAAGCGCACGGCGCAGGGACTGCGGGCCTGGTTTGGCGGGCAGGAGCGGGAAGCGGAAGAGATTTTTTCCCGCATCACGCGGGAGAACTCTCCCGACCCCGTCCCCTATCACGCCCTGGCCATCCTTCTCTCCGACCGGCAGCAGGATTACTCTCGGATCACCGAGCTTTACAACCGTCACAAAGCGCTTTCTCCCAAGAGCGGCGACGCCTACGGCGCCATTCTGCCGATCCTCGACGAATACGCCCGCAAAGGCTGCGTCCAGGCGCAGCTGCTTCTCGCCCGCGCGCAGGATTGGGGCTGGCCGCCGCGCCGAACGGGATCCACCCCATGCTCTGGCTGCGCCGCGCGGCCGACGGGGGCTATGCGCAGGCGCAGCGGGAGCTCGGGCTCCTCTACGAAACGGGCGAAAGGCTCGAGAAAGACACCGCGCGGGCCGTCGCGCTTTACAGCGAAGCCGCGGCGCAGGACGACGCTTTTGCGATGAAGTTTCTCGCCGTGCTGTATCTGAACGGGAACAACCCCGCTCACAGAAGAACGGCTTTCGAGCTTCTCAATCGGGCGGACCGGGCGAATCTGCCCGAAGCGCAGCTGCTCCTCGCCCAGCTTTATCAAAAAGGGGTCTTCGTGAAGAAAGACGCAAAGCGGGCCGTGCAATGGTACAAAAAGGCGGCCCGAAACGGCAGCTCGGAGGCCATGAATATCCTGGCCTGGCGCTGCGAAAACGGCGAAGGCGTCAAAAAATCGCCGGCGAAGGCGCTGCAATGGTACAAGGCCGCCGCCGAACGGGGGGAGCACAACGCGCTCTTCCGTCTGGGCGTTCTGTATTACACGGGCAAACACGTCGCGGCCGATCACGCGCTGGCCTTCGAATATTTCAAGAAAGCGGCGGAGCTCGGCGACGTCACGGCATGGTACAACGTGGCCTGGTTGAACAAAACGGGCGACGGCACGGCGCAGAACTTTCAGGAGGCGAAGACCTGGTTCGAGCGCGCGGCGCTGACGGGCAACAGCCGCGCGCAGGTCAATCTCGGCGTGATGTACGCCAACGGCGAGGGATTCCCCGTCGATTTCGAGGAAGCCTGCTTCTGGTTCGAACTGTCGAAACTCTGCGGCAACGAGGACGCGCAGCAAGGGCTGGATTTCGTCGCGCCGCAACTGGATGACGCGGCCAAAGACCGCGCCCGGCGCCGCGCGCAGCGGACTTTCAAACGGATGCGCCGGCAGCGCGACGAGCAGCCGTAAGGCTCGGCCTGCCTCGCGCCGCGGCGCTCGACGAGCGGGACGAAAGAGTTTTTTCCGGCAGGAATCCTTTCGAGCCGCGGCGCGCCCCATACAAAAAGCGGCCGGAAGCCGATGATCTTGATTTCATCGGCTTCCGGCCGCTTTGATTGTTCCACGTGGAACATCGCGGCTCGAGGAGCTTTCGCGCTTTATTCAAGGCTGGCGGAGCGGTTTTCGCGGTCGGCGACGGCAACGCGGCACGTTCCGCCAAGATGGCGCCGCGTTTTTTCCGCCAGCGTTTCCAGCGCGTGGCGCAGATCCTCGCGGCGTTCCGGAGCGACGGATTCGATGACCAGAAAGGCGTTGACCGTGTCTTCGGTCAGCATGGTGCGCTGGCCGTCGCGCCAGTTCCAGCAGCGGCATACGGCGCCGGCGTCGTCGCGGTAGCAGACTTCGCCGGGCAACGTCGGCTCTTCCGTCTCGTCGCCAAGCGCCAGGAAGGGATCGCCGCCGGCGCTGACGTCGAGGCGCAGGTCTCCCCGGAAGGCGTCGAGATCTTCGCCGCCGACGGGGAAGCCCCAGGTGAGCGACACGGCGTTGTAGATGTCCACCAGCGGGTTGACGCTGCCGAGACCCTTGCCTTTTTCCACCCGCTTCAGCAGCGCTTCGATCGAGCTGCGCGCGCCTTTTTTCGTTTTGAAGAGCTTGAAGGCGTCGCGCCAGACCGCCACGACGGGACACTGGCTGAGCGTTTCGCCAGTGAGGTATTTTCTCGACTCGTTCAGCGCGCTCTCAAGGTCTGCGGCGATGGCGGAGCGGTCTTTCACCCTGTCGGCGTGGTTTTCCAGGCCGCGGGCGACGACGATGCCGATCTCGGCCTGGGGAAACAGGTTCCAAAACGGTTCCGAAGCGGTAAAGCGGGCCATATGCGCATCTTCTCCTTACGTTCGCACGTTCCATGACGCAGAGCGGCACGACTTAAAAAAGTCGTGCCGCTCTGCGCGTCCGATTCCCAAGCTCGGTTTATCGGCGTTCGCAGAGCTCGAGCAGCACGCCGCCGGTCGATTTGGGATGCAGAAAGGCGATCATCGCGCCGCCCGCGCCGCGGCGGGGCTTTTCGTCGATCAGGCGAACGCCTTTTTCCTTCAGTTCGGCCAAAGCCGCTTCGAGATTCTCGACGCGGATCGCCACGTGATGCAGGCCGCCGCGGCCGCCGTTTTTCTCCATGAACTTGGCCACCGGGCTGTCGTCGCTGGTCGGCTCGAGGAGCTCAACTTCGGTGTCCTTGATGGGAAGGAACGCCGTCTTCACCTTCTGGTCGGCGACCTCCTCCACGCCGTGGCACGTGACGCCCAGCGTGTCCTGCCAGAACGCGAGCGCTTCGTCGATGCTGGGCACGGCGACGCCGAGATGATCGATCACTGTAAGATTCATTTTCATATCCCCTTTGAATGATCGCGGAACTTCGCTTCGCCTATGATAGCAGAAAAACGCCAAAGCTCAAGGCGGATTCTCTCCCCGGACAAGGCGGGCGGAAGCGGCCGGCTCCTCTTCGAAAAAACGGATCGCCGTCCCCAGCCGCGGGCCGATCCGCGGCGCCGCCCAGAGCGCGAAAAGAAGGCCGATCAGCAAAAACGGCGCCAGCGGCAGCGCGTCTTTTCGCCCGACGCGCTTCGCAAGCAGCAGGAACAGGGCGGCGACGCCGCCCGAGACGATGCCGCCGTACAGAGTCAGCGCCGTCAGCTTCCAGCCCAGCAGCGCGCCCAGCCCCGCCATCAGGAACACGTCGCCCCAGCCCATGCCGCCGCGCGTGACCAGGACGATCAGCGCCAGCGGCGCGGCCCCGGCCGCCATGCCCAGAAGAATTTCCTTCGCTCCGGACAGAACGCCGTAAGGCAGCCGCAGCGCCAGCGCCGCCGCCAGAGAAGCGGCGACGGCCCGATCGTAAACGTAGCCGTCGCTCAGGTCGGTCAGCGCGTGAAACTCGGCGAAGCACAGCGCCGCCGCGGCCAGCGCCCAGTCGCGGCGCAGCGGCCATCCCGAAACGAGCAGAGCCCAGGAAACGGCCGTCAGAACGGCGCAGCCGGCGAAGGCGCGCCGGCCGGCAAGGATCTTCCTTTCATCGTCCGCCGTCCGGCGCGCGAGCGCGCACACGAAGGCTCCGGCGGCGGCTCCGCACAGGGCGGCCACCCAGCAGGGCGTCATCGGCCTTATTTGAACAGCGGCAGCAACGCCTTGAACTCCGGCGTCCCTGCCCGGCCCAAAAGCTGATAGACGACCGTTTCCACCGGCAGCACGGCGACGCCCGCCGCCAGCAGGTTGCGCATCGCCAGCTCGTGATGTCTGCGGTTGCGGCTCGCGCACGCCTCTTCGACGACGGCGACGGCACAGCCGCGTTCTTTCAGCTCCATGGCCGTGGAAAAAACGCAGATATGGCTCTCGATCCCGAAGACGACGGCCGACCTCCGCCCGCAGCGCGCCAGCGCCGCCGCAAAACCGTCCGCGCCGAAGCAGGAGAAGCTGGTTTTGTCCATCACCGCCGCGGGACCGAGCAGCCCGCGCAGCGGCGGCACCGTCGCTCCCAGTCCCTTGGGATACTGCTCGGTCGCCAGCACGGGGATTTTCAATACCGCCGCCGACTTCAGCAGCCGCTCCGCCTCGTACAAGACCGGCTCGATCCCGCTCATCGCCGGCACTAATTTTTCCTGCAGATCGATCATCACAAAAACGCATTTTTCCGCGCGCAGACGCACAGGTTCCATGTTTTTCCTCCTCGGGGCATAGATTTCCTCGTGACTTATTATCCCATACATTTCACGTCATGAGAACAAAGTCGATTTTTGTGATATGCTTATTCAATCGAAAAGTTCACGCTCTGTGGAGGTATAAAATGGACAAAGATTTTTCCGACGCGCCGACGCCGCTGACTGTCAGCTCGTTGATGCGCAGCATGCTCAATCCCGACTATCCGTCGCACATCGTCAGGCTGCTTAACCAGGTCAAAGGCTGGCTGACCAAATCGTTCCGCCTGGACGGGCTGGATCTGCCCTACTGGGAAGCGATCCGCGAGGATCCCGACATGTTCTTCGGCGAACTCTCGTGGCTCGAATCGCAGGCCGCCCTGCTGCCCGCCATAACGCCGCCGGCGCCGCGCCCCGAAGCCGTGGTGCTCTATCTCGGCGAAGTCGATCTCACCGACGCCATGCGCCTCGCCGTCGATTACAGCCTGATCTTTTCGCGCGAGGAATGCCGCCGCATGTGGGTCGTCTCCGACTGCTGGATCCCCTTCGACGTGCTCGAATACAGCGACCACATCAAGGCCATGGCGGAACACGGCATATCGCTGCGCTTTCTCGTCGTCACGCCCTGGGGGTGGGTGGAACTGCCCGTCGCCGCGCTGGGCAAGGTGCAGCTGCCCGGCATTTCGTCCTCCGACGGCGGCGCGGGAAGAAACCGGCGGCGTCACAGCGACGACGATTGATCCGCCGAATTGCCTCATTGACGAAACGGGAACAATGTTGTACAATTCCCGTCGTGTCCGGGGTGTAGCGCAGTCTGGTTAGCGCGCCTCGTTCGGGACGAGGAGGTCGGAGGTTCGAATCCTCTCACCCCGACCATTTTCGGATGCACAAGCCCCGGCCTTGGCCGGGACTTTTTTTGTCCGCAAAGATTCGATTGACTAAAATTGACCTTCCGATTAAAATAAACGCGCAAAGGAGTGACGGCGATGGAACAGAAGAAGAAAGACCATGTGGTCGCGCTGAACCGCAAGGCGCGCCACGACTACTTCGTCGTCGATACCTTCGAATGCGGCGTCGTGCTGACCGGCACGGAGATCAAGTCGGTGCGCGCCGGCAAAGTCAACTTGAAAGACGGCTACGCCAAGTTCGAACGCGGCGAGCTGTGGCTGATGAACGTCCACATCTCCCCGTACGAAAAAGCGAGCTGGGCCCAGCACGATCCGCGCCAAAACCGCAAGCTGCTGCTCCACAAGTCGGAACTGCGGCGGCTCGGTGCCAAGGTCAAAGAGAAAGGCTTCACGCTCGTTCCCCTTTCCATGTACCTGAAGGAGGGACGGCTGGCGAAAGTCGCGCTGGCCCTCGCGCAGGGAAAGAGCGCGCACGACCGCCGCGACGCGATCATCGCGCGCGACGCCAAGCGCGCCATCGCACGGGAGCTGCGCAACCGCGGCAAAGAGTATTAGCCGGTTGTGTGTCGTCCGATGTTCCACATTCATTGGGGGCGATCAGGTTCGACTGGTATGGTGGAAGTCTGAGAGCAGGCCGAGCGACAGGCGTTACCTGTCACAAAAAAGAAACGACAACAACTACGCACTGGCTGCTTAACCAAGCAACCGCCCGAGCAACTGAGAGCGCCCGCAAGGTTGTGAGGGTCAATCACTGCGAGCGGCGTATGGTCTCGGAACGTAGAGAGGCGGCGGCTGTTTTGTCGGTCACAGTCCCGCTTCTGCGCAGTAAAGAAATCGACTAAGCCTGTAGCCGCTCATTCATACACACCATGTCAGGACCGGGGTGCGATTCCCCGCGCCTCCACCAGAACAAAATTTCACGAAGAGTCACATAGAGACAAGGCCGGACGATGTCCGGCCTTTTTGTTGTAATACTAATTCTTGATAGAAAGTATTAACATAGTTTTCAAGGCGCTGCAGGGGAGTTCAGTCGCTCAGAAGGAACTCAACCGCTGCGCGGTCTGCGCGGCTCGCTTTGTGAATCTCCCCCGTAGCGCTTTCGCGTTCGGCTTTTTAATTGAGAAATAGTATAGAATCATACCCACCGGCCGTGCCGGTTTATGCCCTCGAAGAGGCCAAAACCGATAGGCCATCTTCGCGCCTGGGCCTTCGCACGCCGACTCAACACAGCGATTCGAGCGTCCGCCGCGACAACTTTCTCCCGGGCTTCTTCGAAAGCGGCTCTAGAGACCGCCAATGCCTCGCGATCCGCCGTCCAGCCGCTCAGCATATCGCGCCCGGCCGGTTCGTCCATGAAGTAGCCGGACACGTTCGCGTTCCAGCCGGGCACGACGTGGAAAACGTGCGGAGTCTCAACGGCTCCGACGGTAATCGCGCAGCAGAGCATCAAGGCCGACAGCCACGTTGTTGCCAGGCAAAGTTTTCGCTTCCCGTTTTTGCCGATCACGGATCGCTCCCTCCCGCCTCTTCGCCTCTTCGGCGATGCTCTCGACGTCCCGGACGATTTGGTCGGAGACATCTTTTATGTCTCTCCAAGCTTCGATATCGCCCGAGTACCACCGGAAAGCCGCAAGCCATACGATCAGCAGCACGGCGATCATCGCCAGCGCCAACAGCCGCGGTGTCACGTTGCACAGTCCGCATCCGCAGCGGCACACGCATTCGTCTTTCGCAAAATGCGGCGATAAAATTTCCCGGCCATACCCCCCCTAACGTTGAGATACATCTTCAAAAGAAGTCGAGACTAAATAGTGCGTTGTATTGACAGTGCACATTCAGTACACTATAATTTGAGACAAAAAGGAGCTGATGATCATGGCGACAACCAACGTCACCGTAAGAATGGACGAAAACCTGAAAGCCGATTTCGAAGAAATGCTCGCCGACTTCGGGCTGAATACGTCGGTGGCCATTAACATCTTCGCGCGCCAGGTTGTGTACGAGCGACGAATCCCGTTCGCCATCGCGCGCGACCGCCCCAACGCCGCGACACGCGCGGCCATGGAAGACACCCGCGCGCGTCGCGGCCTGAGCAAGACCTTCTCGTCCGTGAAAGACCTGATGGCCGATCTCGATGCTTAATCTCAGATATCAGTCTGCCTTCAAGCGCGACTACAAGCGTATCCGCAAACGGGGGTACGATATTCGGCGGCTGGAAAACATCATCGAGATGCTCGTAAAAGAGCAGGTGCTCCCCAAAGAGTGCCGCGACCACGATTTGGGCGGCAATTGGTCGGGTTTCCGCGAGTGCCATATCGAGCCGGACTGGCTGCTCGTCTACACCATCGACCATAATGACTTGGTCTTGGTCCTCAGCCGCACCGGTTCGCACAGCGATCTGTTCGGATAAAAGCAAAGGACGCCCTCTCGCGAGGGGGCCCTTTGCTTTTATAATTGCCTCAACGAATAGTGCCGTAATACTATTTCTTGATAAAAAGCACTAATATAGTTTGCAGGGCGCTGCGAGGGAGTTCAGTCGCTCAGAAGGAGCTCGACTGCTGCGCAGCTCGCCTTATGAATCTCCCTCGCAGCGCCTCTGCGTTCGGTATTTTAATTGAGAAATAGTATGAGAACATCGGGAATCATAGCCGCCGGCACGGCCGGTGGGTATGATTTGTAGACGAAAACAAGCGCAGGACGAGCGGGAAAATTTTCCCGCTCGTCCTGCGCTTTGCGCCGAGGGATCGCAGATTTTTCGGCCAATGGGCCGTCCTTTCACGATGCCAGCTCCGAAGTAACCTGCGCCGCAATTTCCTGCAAACGGGCCACGCCGCGTGTGACGACGTCGTCCGTCAAACGGTTGGTCGGTCCGGAGAGATTCAGCGCCGCAAGGACCCGTCCGTTTTTGTCGAAAATGGGAACGCCGATCCCCACGCTCCCCTGCCCCATCTCATCGTAGGAGACGGCGTACCCCTTTTTGCGAATTTCCCGCAGCTTCTCCGGCGAAATGCCGGGTTCGGACTTCATCACCGCCGCCTGCACCTTGGGCGGCAAAAACGCCAGCAACGCCGTCCCGCCGCCGCCCAGCGTCAGCGGCAGTTCCTCTCCGACCAGCACAGTCTGGCGCAGCGGATGCGTGCTCTCGATGCGGTCGATGCAGAGACGCTTGAAGTTATGGTAAATATACACGGAAACGTTCTCGTTGAATTCCCGGTGCACCTTGACCAGATAAGGATGCGCCGCAAGGCGCAGTTCCTCTTTATCGTCCACAAGTTCGCCAAGCATTTTCACCGTCATGCCGAGAAAATACTTGCGGTTCTCGGGATTCCTGGCCAGGAATCCTTTTTCCGCCAGCGTCTGGATCAGCCGATAGGTGCTTGTCGTGTTGCGCCCGACCGTCCTGGAGATCTCCGTCAGAGAAAGCTCTCGATGATTTTTCAAAAAGCACATGAGCACGTCGAGCCCATGTTCCAAAGTTCTCGACGTCGACTCGCTTTTCGTTGAATCCGCCATTTTCCCCACTCCTTCGAGAATACCATCGCGCCGCACTCATTTCAACAATCACCGGCATTTTTTTCATTATATGAAATCAGGTCGCGAAAAGCAACAATGGAGGGTCTCCCCGACGTTGCTGGATTTATGCACCATTTCCCGGTAATTTCGCAATACGATCTCATACAAATACAAATCCATCCTTGATTCTTCATCAAAAGGGCAATACAATTCTATGCTGTATGGCCTCGTTTTAATTCAGGCCCATGAAGTCAAGGAGGATATGACAGTGAACGAAGCGACGCGGACGGAACGGAAAAAAGTGATCCTCAGCGGCATCCAGCCGACGGGGATTTTCACGCTGGGCAACTATATCGGCGCGGTGCGCAACTGGGGCAAGATGCAGGAGGACTACGACTGCGCCTATTTCATCGCCGACCTGCACTCGCTGACGGTGCGCCAGGAGCCGGCCAAACTGCGCAAGCAGACGCTGGACGCCTTTGCGCTGCTGCTGGCCTGCGGCATCGATCCCGAAAAGAGCCTGGTTTTCATCCAGAGCCACGTCCATGCTCACGCCGAACTGAGCTGGATCCTGTCCTGCTATTCCATGTTCGGCGAGTTGTCGCGCATGACCCAGTTCAAGGACAAGTCGGCCAAGCACGTTGACAATGTCAACGCCGGGCTGTTCACCTATCCCGCGCTGATGGCGGCCGACATTCTGCTGTATCAGGCCGACTACGTCCCCGTCGGGGAAGACCAGCGCCAGCATCTGGAGTTCACCCGCGACGTGGTGACCCGCTTCAACAACATCTACGGCGAGGTGTTCCGCATGCCCGACGCCTACATTCCCGAGGCCGGCGCGCGCATCATGTCGCTGCAGGAGCCGACGAAAAAAATGTCCAAGTCGGACACGAACGTCAACGCGTTCATCTCCATCCTCGACGAGCCGAACGCCATCGTCAACAAGTTCAAGCGCGCCGTCACCGACAGCGAGACCGTCGTCTGTTACCGCGGAGGCAAGGACGGTATCAACAACCTGATGAGCATTTATTCGGTCGTCACCGGCGAAAGCTACGACCGGATCGAACGCGACTTCGCCGGCAAGGGCTACGGCGATTTCAAGCTTGCCGTCGGCGAAGCCGTCGCGGAAGAGCTGCGTCCGATCCGCGAAAAATTCGCCGCGCTGACGGCCGACAAGGCGGCGTTGGAAGCGCTTTACCGCAAGGGGGCGGAAACGGCCGCCCATATCGCCGAGCGGACGCTGGGCAAGGTCAAGAAAAAACTCGGCCTGCTGCCCCGCTGAGCCGCGACCGGCATACAAAAAATCCGCTCTCCCGGCACGTCGGAAAGAGCGGATTTTTTGTATGCCGTTTTTTTACCACCACAGACGCGAAAGGATCAGCGCCGTGCCGACGACCGTGACCAGCAGCGAATGGATCTCGCTTTTCAGCAGGATCGAAGCGTCGTACCCGCCGGCGCGGACATGGGACAGGGCCTCGCGGGAAAAATTCTTCGGCACGAAGCGCCCGACGCGCTTTTTGTAATCCTCGTACTCCCGGCCGAACTTCCGCGCCAGGAACGCCTCCTCGTGAGGCACGATCAGCACGCCATAGAGCACGTAGAACGCCGCCAGGAACACGACCGTGGGGACGTTGCCCGACATCCAGGCCCAGCCCAGCCCCAGCAGACCGTTGGCCACGTACAGCGGATTGCGGACCAGCGCGTAGGGGCCCCACGTCGCCAAGCGCTGCGCCTTGACTTCCTCGCCGCGGTAGAGCGTGATGCACCCCACGCCCCAAAAGCGCAGCAGCTGCCCGAGGATCACCAGGATCAGCCCGGGGACGATGCGCCCGGGCAGCGGGCGCGCCAGGGCGAGGATCACGACGAACAGCGCCGTCCAAATGCCGCCGCGCTGCCTGAACGCCCAGACGCGAAGCTTCTGCAAAGCGTCATTCTCCATTTCTGCGCTCCTCTTCGATCAGTTCGTCACCGGAACCGCTGATGATCTTCTCCGCCGTGCCCCAGCCGATCATGCGGATGGCGACGACGCAGCCCATGAAGATGGCCAGGTATTCCGTGAAGAAACGGCAGATGACGGCCATGATCCCCGCCATGTTCTCGGGCATCAGCAGGCTGAAGATCGCGGCGCCGCCGCCCTCGGCCACGCCGCTGGCGCCGGGCGTGGGGATAAAGTAGAGGATGAACATGAACATGGCCTGCGCCAGCACGGCATGCAGATAATTGACCGTCAGTCTCACCGCGTGCATCAGCAGCGGCAGCACGGAAAAAAGCGCCACCAGATGGCAGACGGAGAGCGCGAACGCGCCGATAAAATACGGCAGCCCCTCCCCCACCATGCGCTTCACGTTTTCTGAATAGCTGTCGATCTCGGAACAGGTGACGCGGTAGGCGCGCAGCACGCGGAGCCGGCTGAACCATCTGAACTTCTTCAGCCAGAGGAACATGGCGCAGCAGAAGCGTTTGATCACGTCGGCCTTGAGGATGCTGAGGATAAAAACGACCCACATGACCACCGACAGGATCCCCACGTAAAAGAACACGCCTTTGACCAGCACGCCGCCGCCCGCCAGCTGAGGCACCGTCAGAAAGGCCACCGGCGCCGCAATGCTCAGCAGAAAGGTGCTGAACAGCGTGCGGATCAGCGTGATGGCGATGCCCGAGCCGACCGGCACGCCCGACTTGTACAGCACGTAGACCTGGAACGGGCCGCCGCCGACCTGCATGGGCGTCAGCGCGCAGCCGAAATAGTGCAGCCAGGTCAGCACCAGACCGCGGACAAAACGGATCTTGTAGCCCATGGCCCGCGCCGTCAGGCAAAAACGCGAAGCGTCGCAGCTCCAGGCCAGAAAGACCATCATCAGCACGTACAGAATGTTGATCTTCCTCATGTGCATAAACGCGTGAAGCGCGTGCTTGTCCACGCTGACACAGATGATCAGCGCGCCGACGCCCAGCGTCAGGAACAGAAAGACCGCCAGCCCTTTTCGCAAGCTCATTCTTTGTCCTCCCCCGGCGTCTCGGAATCTCTGGCGTCCTCCGACTCGAACCAGCCGCGAAGCTGCTTCAAATCGTCCAGGAAGGGCGGCAGGACCTCGCGCTTCCACTCATTCTCATGCCAGGCCTGAGCTTCCGCAAAACGGCCGTCGGCCATAAGAGCATGGAACGTTTCCACGCTCCGGCGCAACGGCGCCGCGTCGGGAAGCGCGCCGCCGTATTCGGGATACGCGTCGCGAAAGCCGTCCGCCACCTCGCCGACCCAGTCCAGAGAAGAATAAATCCCATCCAGCATGGAGGCTGCGAAGACTTCGGCGCCGTCAAGGATCTCCTGCAATCCTTTGAAGACTTCAAGCAGGGAATCTTTGATCTCTTCAAGGAGCTCGACTCCCAGTCCCCAGGGCGTGTTGGTCAGAACGTCCACGTCGATGCCGTCCGGGACCGTCAGCAAATCCCCGTCATCCAGCGATTCGCCGTCCGAAAGCATGTCGACGATCACGCGCCCTTCGGCGGATACCTTTTCCCGCAGCGCTTCGAGCTGTTCCTCCCGCGACAGCGATTCCATATGCGGAAAGGCCCACTCAGTTCCATCGATCAAAAATCTCATAATATCCCCCTACAGGAATGGACTCTACATCGTAGCAATTTTAGCACACATATCAACTCCGACGGGAAAAATCAAAAAATATATGCTAGAATTTTCTGGCCTGCACAAGGGGGAGAGTTTCCATGGACGAAATCGAAGGGAAAAATCGTCCCGAACCGCTGCGGATCAGCGCGAAAATCCGCCGCCTGACGGGAAGGGCCATCTACCGGTACGACATGATCACGCCCGGCGACCGCATCGCCGTCGGCGTTTCCGGAGGCAAGGACAGTCTGCTGCTGCTTTGCATCCTCAAATTCATCAAGACTTACAGCCCGGTCAAATACGATCTGCAGGCTTTCAGCGTCGACATGACCAACGGCCAATGGGACCCCGCGCCGCTCCAAACTCTCTGCGATTCGCTGCAGGTGCCCCTGCACGTGATCCCTTACGCCATCGAGCACATCATCGACGTCAAGCGGGAAGAATCCCCATGCAGCCTCTGCGCCAATCTGCGCCGCGGCATCCTCAACGCCGCCGCCAAAAAGGCCGGCTGCAACAAGCTGGCGCTCGGGCACAATCTCGACGACGTCGTCGAAACGGGGCTGATGAACCTGCTGCGCAACGGGCGCTTCCGCAGCTTCCAGCCCAAACTCTGGCACGACCGCGCCGAGATGTGGCTGATCCGCCCCATGATCTATCTCAGCGAATTCCAGATCCGAAACGAACTGGACCGTCTCGGCGTCGCCACCTTCCAGCACTGCTGCAAGTACGGCGCCGACACCGAGCGCTCGCGCACCAAGTCGCTGATCGCCGAGCTCAAGCCGCGTTTCCCTGACCTCAAGCAGAGCATCCTCCACGCGCTGGAAAACCACGCCCCCGCCGACCATTGGACGGCGACGCCGCGGCTCTACGCGGGCGTGTACGAGTCGGATCGTTCCGTTTCGGATTCGGAGCGGCAGCCCGATCTTTGAGATTTTTTCAAGAAAGGCGGGCCGTCGCGAAAATTTTTCGCGACGGCCCGTCTTTCTTGAAAATACACTCTATCATTCTACTGAAAAGATCGCGCTCTTCGAACCGGTTTCGATGTTTTCGAGCGTTTTCAGGTAACCGGCGTAATCCGCGCTGCCGCACAGCGCCAGAGCGTAATTCTTCCCCTCTTCCACGCCGGGCTGGTCGAAGGGATCGACGCCGAGCGCCAGGCCGACCAGCGCCGTCACCGTTTCGAGCAGGAAGATCAGGCCGCCCAGGCAGAACTCGTCCGCCCGTTCCAGCTCGATCTCGCACAGCGGCCGCCCGCGGCGTTTCAGGGAAGCGACGACGCCGCGGCGTTCGCAGTCCAAAACGCGTTCCTGCGACGTGCCGTCGAGATAGCGCGCCTCGTCGAAAAGTTTCTCCGCCGGGATCGTCAGGCGTCCTTTCACGCCGGGCTTTTCGCTGAGGAAGAAGAAGAACTTATCGTCCGGCCCCGAGGTGTAGAGCTGCAGCTGCGAGTGCTGGTCGATGGAACCCAGCGCCGCCTGCGGCGTCAGGCCGAGGCCGTTCTTGCCGAGGCTTTCGCCCCAGAGCTGCGCGAACCACTCGCTCACCGACTTGAGCCGGTCGCCGTAGGACCAAAACACCGTCACGTTGCGGCCGGCCGCTTCGCCGCGCAGCACTTCCCGCGCGATCGCCGTCGCCGCGCTGCCGGCCGTGTCCGCCAGCAGCGCTTTCTTCATCGCCGCCGCGCCGGCCAGCAGCCGCTCCGCGTCGATGCCCAGCGCGCCGGCGGCCGCCAGCCCGCAGGCGGAAAGCACCGAATAACGCCCGCCTGTGTCCGCGGGAAAGTCGAGGCGGCGCGTTTTCTTCTCGGCCGCATAGGCGTGAAGGAATCCTTTCGCCGGATCCGTCACGGCAAAAATATGCTTCTCAACGTCCGCGCCAAGCGCCGCCGACAGTTTCTCCCTGAAAAACAAAAAGTTGCTCAGCGTCTCCAGCGTACGGCCGGACTTGCTGACGACCAGCAGCGCCGCGCGCCGCGGCTCGATCTGCGCCCAGATCGCCTCGTTGCTGCGGGCGTCGGCGTTATCGGCGACGAAAAGCTGCGGCCGCCCGCTTTTTTCGGAAAACGGATACAGCGGGTCGCAAAAAGCGTTCATCAGCATCTGCGTGCCCAGCGCCGAGCCGCCGATGCCGATCAGCACGATCTGCCCGAATCGCGCCAATTCGCGCGCCATTTCCTTCAGCGCGGAAAGATCCCGCCCGGGCAGGTTCATCCAGCCGTAGCCGTTTTTCTCCTGGCGGGCGCCGTCAAGAAGCGTTTTCCACGCGGTCTCGAGCGCGATCCCGACGTCCGGCAGCTCGTTGCCGACCTTCTGTGCCTCGGTAAGACGAATTTTCAGCATGACTCTGTCCTTCCTCTCTCGAATAAATAGTACCGATCCGCCGCCCTCGAGACGTTAAAAAGATGTCTCTTTTTTCTCACAAAACGCGACACTTCTGATCTTTTGCTGTGTTTTTTAGCATAATGAGGAATTGTATTTCGCTTTCGCCCCGCTTGTAAAACGTAACTGCCGTTGTATAATCTTTCACAAGGGAATAACTGTTTCAGGTCTGACACGGAGGACGTACATTTATTTTACACATTCCGGCCTGTTTCAGCTATAGGGAAATTCCTGAAGCCATCTTGAATATTTATATCGATAGGGGGACATTACATGTTCAAGATTCTTTCCAAGAGCGCCTTTGCGGCCAACGAATTCGACATCTGGGTCGACGCGCCGCAGATCGCTCGCAACGGACGTGCCGGACAGTTCTGCGTCCTGCGCGTGAACGAGACGGGGGAACGCATTCCTTTGACCGTCGCCGAGTACGACCGCGAGGGCGGCCGCATCCGCATGATCTTCCAGACCGTCGGCAAAACGACCACGGCTCTTGGCAGGCTCAACGAAGGCGACTGCATCCACGACATTCTCGGTCCCCTGGGCACGCCCAGCGAGGTCAAGAAATACGGCACGGTGCTCATGATCGGCGGCGGCGTCGGCATCGCGGCGCTGTTCCCCATCATCAAGGCTCTCAAGGAAGCCGGCAACAAAGTCATCACCATCCTCGGCGGGCGCACCAAGGACCTCGTCATCATGATGGACGAGTGCGCTAAGTACTCCGACGAATTGATCGTCACCACCGACGACGGTTCGTACGGCGTCAAGGGCGTCGTCACCACGGCCATGGACATGCTCGCTCAGCGCGGCGAAAAGATCGACTACTGCTGGGCCATCGGACCTTCCATCATGATGAAGTTCGCCTCGCTGAAGGCGAAGGAACTGCAGATCCCCTGCTGGGTCTCGCTCAATCCCATCATGATCGACGGCACCGGCATGTGCGGCTGTTGCCGCGTCACCGTCAACGACAAGATCCGTTTCGCCTGCGTCGACGGTCCCGAGTTCGACGGCTGGGGCGTGAACTGGAACGAGTTCATGACCCGTCTGCGCCAGTACAAGGATGAAGAGAAGATCTCTCTCGACAAGTACAAAAGCGAGGTTGGTGAATAACATGGCCATTTCTCCGAAAAAGACCCCTATTTCCGAGCAGGATCCCAAGGTCCGCGCCCATAACTTCAAAGAAGTCTGCCTCGGTTACACCCCCGAAGAAGCGATGCAGGAAGCCGCCCGCTGCCTGCACTGCAAAAACGCCCCCTGCATCAAGGGCTGCCCCGTCGCCATCCATATCCCCGATTTCATCGCCGCGATCAAGGACGGCGATTTCGAAAAGTCGTTCGACATCCTCAGCCAGTCCACGGCCCTGCCCGCCGTCTGCGGCCGCGTCTGCCCTCAGGAAAAGCAGTGCGAGGGCGTCTGCACCGTGGGACGCATGAAGGACCGCGCCACGGGTATGAACAACGAGCCCGTCGCCATCGGCAAGCTCGAGCGCTTCGCCGCCGACTGGAAAGCGGCGCAACCTGCCGTCAAGCCCGAACCCGTTCCCTATAACGGCAAGGGCAAAGTGGCCGTCATCGGCTCCGGTCCCTCCAGCCTCACCGTGGCCGGCGATCTGGCCAAGCTGGGCTACAAGGTCACCATTTTCGAAGCCCTGCACCTGCCCGGCGGCGTTTTGATGTACGGCATCCCCGAATTCCGTCTGCCCAAGGCGATCGTGCAGCACGAGATCGACAACATCCGGGCGCTCGGCGTCGACGTCGAAGTCAACGTCGTCGCCAGCCGCACCGTCACCGTCGAAGAGATCCAGAAGAACTTCGACGCCGTCTACATCGCCACCGGCGCCGGCACGCCCAAGTTCGCCGGCACGCCCGGCACCAACCTGAACGGCGTCTTCTCCGCCAGCGAATATCTGACCCGCATCAACCTGATGCACGGTTACGAGTTCCCCGCCTACGACACGCCGGCCAAGAAGTCCAAGCACGTGGCCGTCATCGGCGGCGGCAACGTCGCCATGGACGCCGCCCGCTCGGCCCTGCGCCTTGGCGCCGAGAGCGTGACGGTGCTCTACCGCCGCTCCGTGGACGAGCTGCCCGCCCGTATCGAAGAGTATCATCACGCCGTCGAAGAGGGCGTCAAGTTCGAGTTCCTCACCGCTCCGACAGAGTACATCGCCTACAGCGGCGACGACAAGAACGAAATGGGCAAGCTGGTCGGCGTCAAGTGCCAGCGCATGGAGCTGGGCGAACCCGACGCTTCCGGCCGCAGAAGCCCCAAGCCGATCGAAGGCAGCGAGTTCACGCTCGAAATCGACACCGTCATCGAAGCCATCGGACAGAGTTCCAACAAAGTCCTGCTGAACGCCTGGCCCGAGCTGAAGACCAACAAGCGCGGCTATATCGAGGCCGACGAGGCTACCGGCGGCGCCACCTCCATCGAAGGCGTCTACGCCGGCGGCGACATCGTCACCGGCGCGGCCACCGTCATCCTCGCCATGGGCGCCGGCAAGACGGCCGCCCAGGCGATCGACGAATATCTGACCGCCAAAGCCGCCAAGTAGTTCTTTTCCGTTCGTTGCAGCGAGAGCGCTTTTCGCGCCCTCGCTGTTTTTCTGTAAAACGAAAACCACCGGCAGTGCCGGTGGTTCCAAAAGGCTTTAGCTATGGAGAAAAAGGACTCCTCCTTTGGTAAAGTAAGAACGGTCTGTCAGCCGCCAAGCCAAACCAAAGGAGGATCAAGTCCTGATGAAACTTGACATAAGTAGTTTAGCACACACGAAGTGGGAGTGTAAGTATCACGTGGTATTTGCGCCGAAGTATCGCCGCCAGATCATCTACGGGAAGATCAAACAAGACATTGGCTTGATGCTGAGAAAACTGTGCGCGTACAAAGGAATCGAAATATTGAAGGCGGAAGCATGTAAAGATCACGTCCACATGTTGCTGAGTATACCGCCCAAATACAGCATATCACAGGTGATGGGTTACTTGAAAGGTAAAAGCAGCCTGATGATTTATGAGAAGTACGCGAATCTGAAGTACAAATATGGCAATCGACATTTCTGGTGCCGCGGTTATTACGTAAGCACGGTAGGACGCAACAAGAATGCAATAGAGACCTCCATCAGGAATCAATTACAGGAAGATCATGCCGAGGAACAGTTGACGATCAAAGAGTACGTTGACCCGTTTACGGGTAAGCCGGCACAGGAAGGCAAGTAGAGAGCCCCTTTAGGGGCAGCCTGTGAGAGTTGTGCGGCTGACAGACTTTTCGATGAGCCTATAGGCTCGGCTGGGAAGATGCCCCAAGGGGGCTTGTGCAAACCACCGGCACGGCCGGTGGTTATGATTCTGCAAAGGAGGCAACTCGAATGAGCTGCTGCGGCAAAACCGGCTACAACGCCAACGGCGATCTGAAAGACTGGAAGGTCTTCCGTCAGAAGACGCTCGAACTGGCGCTGACGAAAAACGATCCCGACTTTACGGAATACGTCGGCGGCGTCAGCGACAAAGCCTGGGCGCACATCCTCGAAGAAAACTTCTTCACCCCCGAAAAGGCGATGGAACGCCTGTGGGGATTTTACCGCACCGATATTCTGCCCTACCGACACGAGGAACAATAGCAAGAGCGGAACTTTCACCGGATCAAGCGAAAGTCCCGCTCTTGCTATCGATCCTTGCGGACATTGATTTGTTTCATCGTTCATTTCCAATCATTCTTAATATTATTTTTCAATTAAAAGGATGAACGCAAGGGCGCTGCGAGGGAGTTCAGTCGTTCAGGACTCCCTCGACCGTTGCGCGGTCTGCGCAGCCCGCTTTGTGGATCTCCCTCGCAGCGCCCTGCAAACTCTGTTAATGCTTTTTATCAAGAAATAGTATGAGGCCCTTGGCGTTCATTTTCGGTTTCGTTCTTACGCATGACCAATGCAGCAAAATCCTTCATAAAGTACCCCGGTCCCCTGTATTCCGGGTCAACTTTCTTAAAGAAGCAGGTCGGGATCTCGCCCAGCGCAAGATTTTTGGCGATACACGGATTGCACCCTCTATTATGGTTACTCGGATGGTTCGGACATTTTACGTCCGTACACGTACAAAAAAGAACCCGATTTTGCGTTTTCTCGTTCCCGTGAATCATATACTCATCTCCATTGCGTTCAGGACGTGCGGCCAGTCAAAACCATTTTGCTTCTTCGTCGGCAAAGACCGGTCTTTCTCCGTTTCGATAAGGATCGTAACGGTTTTTGTTGCAGCCGAACTCCTTCAAAAAAGCGATTTTGTTCCCCGGCGACCACTCGATGAGAGACATTCCCTCAAATTCTTCGGACTTGCCGCCGGCCATTTCATCCTTGAAGTCCCATTCGACGACCGTTGTGGCGCCGCTGTGAAAATATCGCTTGATATCCCACCGCAGGACGCGCCCGCGCGTGTTCCACTCGCGGAACCATTTTCCGATCTTTTCGAGACCTTCATATTGAGGCCCCCAGCTCTCGATGTAAAGGGCGTCTTCCTCGAATACCGCGCCGATCCCGGAATCGTCCTGTCGAAGCCACATAGCAAACCAGCGTTCGACTGTTTTTTCTCTTTGGTCGTTCGTCATGCTTATACCGCACCTCCGGCAATACTTTTATCCAGCCCATTGAACAACGAAGTTCCATCATTGCCAGTCCAACGGAGCCCGACAGCTCTAATTGCTGCCCAAAGAGGCAATTTAGGAGAGCGCGTTACAGACAAGCGTCTCCCACGATAGCAGCGCCACGGTCACCATGTGCATCGACTGTGCTATGTGACGACAATTCGTCAGACTCGTGCGATGAGTGGCGACAACGTTTCATTTCAAGTTTAGTATCGTCTTTCGCATTTCTAATAAAAGAGTCTATGCAATTCGACAGGGTTCACACCTCAGCGCCCGAGCCGTTAACTCTACGGTGGCACTGGAAACACCAAATTCTTTCACCTGATGTGCGATTCCAAACTTTGAGAAGTACTCTTTTACCACTCCTAGCCATAACAATCCCCTATACCCGCTGCCAGAGCAACATATTATTTTCAAACAAATAATTCAGTCTGCCGGTGTCTTTCAGCCATGTAAGATATGAGCGCACCGTACTTCCAATCAAAACATACTGCTCAAAGTTCATACTCAAACCGTAGTTGTCAAAAAGCTCTTTCAGGATTGACTCAAAGCAGAGCGGGTGCTGACAGATATCGATAATCTTTTCTGCAATTTCCAACACTTTATTGATGTTGTACTGAGCAAGGCTGGCAATCTCCTCAGAGGCAGCGGCATGAGACGGAACAAACATCTTTGCCTGCATAGTTTTTACCATCTCAAGCGTCTTTAGATATGCATCAATATCATAGATAAAGTTAATTTGATACTTGTCTAGCGTTTCGCGGCTGGATAAGCAGTCGGCCAGATAGACCACATCATCCGGTGTGCGAAAGCCTACCATATCGAAAAAATGCCCCGGTAACGGGATAATTTCAAATCCCTCCGGTATAGATTCCGACGTCAGTTCCTGTGCGTCGCTCTCTTGAGCCATGAGAAATTTATGGCGCAGTTCCTTACACGGGAAACCGCCATACAAAAAGGAAGGTTCAAGGATAGGATGGCGGGTAAATGCACAGTCAATCCTCGGAGCATAGATCTTACACCCGGTCTGTCTCTGTAAATACTGATTGCCACCGATATGGTCTGCATTGGCATGCGTATTATAAATCGCGGTAAGCTGCCATCCGTTGGCATCGAGAAGCTGTCGGACTTTTCTTCCGGCATCCTTATCGTTTCCGCTGTCTATCAGGCAAATATTGTGGTCGTTTAGTTTGGTCAGCCCGATTTTCGCCGGACTCTGGATGTAATAATTCCGCTCAGAAACTTGTATCAACTCATACATTGGTCATTCCTCCATGAGCGATTCGGATAAATATTAATATTGTAAGCAGAGCAATGCAATGTACAGAGAGACGGATAGATAAACTGACGATTTGTTTAATTCCTCCAAGCGTTTCTCTTTTCGGCAGCGATCGCTCCTACTATTACAATCTCAATCGCCACACTGACGTGAACATACCTCTCCAGCTTCTTTACCATGTTCTGACCATGCAATCTTCCCAAACGTGAAATGCTCCGAATAGTGTATAAAATGCAAGATCTCGATCAGTTCGACCTTACGAGGCTCACGACGGTTTCAACATGGCACGTCTGCGGGAACATGTCGAAGACTTTGAGGCTGTCCATGTCGAGGGCGTAGCCGGCGTCGCGCAGGAGGGCGGCGTCGCGGGCGAGGGTGGCGGGGTTGCAGGAGATGTAGAGGACGCGCGGCACGCGGCTGGCGGCGATGGTCTCGATCAGGCTTTTGTCGCAGCCGGCGCGGGGCGGATCGACGACGACGCAGTCGATGCCTTCGAGATCGGCGGGAGTGACGACGTTTTCCGCCGCGCCCTGGACCACGGTCAGCCCTTCGATCCGGTTGAACTCGCCGTTTTCCCGCGCCAGCGCGGCGGCAGAGGGCCATACTTCGACCGCCGTGACGGTCTTCGCTTTCCGGGACAGAAACGCCGTCAGCGCGCCGACGCCGCAGTAAAGTTCGAGCAGATT
This sequence comes from Pyramidobacter sp. YE332, assembly GCF_033060595.1. Taxonomy (NCBI): domain Bacteria; kingdom Thermotogati; phylum Synergistota; class Synergistia; order Synergistales; family Dethiosulfovibrionaceae; genus Pyramidobacter; species Pyramidobacter sp. YE332. Next base: position 1,710,999 of record NZ_CP133038.1, read on the forward strand.
CTGCCCTTCCACCAGGCTGGCGGCATATGCAAAGAGCTGTTCCGCCTGCTCCGAGTTCGCCTGGAAGAACGACGTGCCGTCGTAATCCAGCCTGAAGTTTCCCAGCCGCTCCGTCAGGCGGTCTTCGCCTTTGACGAGCACGGACTCTGCGCCGATGATGACGTTGCCCTCGTCGGGATTGACGTTGACGACAAGTCCGCGCAGTTCCGGAAAACGCTCTTTGAGATGATCGTAGAGCCGTTCGAGCGACTCGAGCGCGCCGCCCTCGGGACGGGCGGCGCCGACGAGGATCAGCAGGAGTTCCTCGCCGTCGCGGGCGCTGCGGATGACGACGTGCCGCAGCCAGCCGCTGTTGCTCTTTTCGTCGTAGCAGCAGAAGCGCCCGTAGTTGATCATGTTCTTGATAACAGCGTACAGCTTGTTGGCGCGGTCGCAGATAACGGGGCAGCGATCGACGGGAACGATCTCGTGCGAGCCGCGTTTGAAAAAGCCGATGTCGCCGGCGCGTCCCCTGGCGCGCACGGGAAAGGACGCTTTGTTGCGGTAGCGCCATTCGCTGCGGGACGGCACGCAGGGGATCTCGCCGTCGATCTCGAAGCCGCCGATGCGGCGCAGGGCGTCGGCGGCAAGCATCGCTTTGATCTGACACTGCAACGTGTACTCGGCGTGCTGAAGCTGGCAGCCGCCGCAGCTGCGGTACCAGCGACAGGGCGCTTCGCGGCGCTCCGGACTGGCTTCCACGACGCGCTCGACGCGCGCCTGAATGTAATTTTTCTTTTCCTGCCGCACGGCGATGACCGCCGTTTCCCCCGGCAGCGCCCCCTCCACGAACACGGTCCGCCCGTCGGCGGCACGCCCGATCCCCTGACCGGCGGAGTTCATTCTGTCGATATAAAGTTGTTCCATCGTGGGACCTCCCTCGTTCTCTTTTCTTTCGCCCATTATACCCGCTCCGTCGGGAATATTCTCCCGGCCGACGCGCGCACGGCACAAAAAATCCTCCGCCCGAAACAGAGCGGAGGATTTTCTACTTCTGCACCCGGAACTTACTGCATATGGGCGGGAGCGTCCTTGAACATGCTGTAACCTTCGTCGAAGGCCTTGGAATTCAATTCCTCCGTGCCTCTGGGGACGCGGTCGAGCATAGCCTTGCGGACGGCTTCGGGCTTCATCATGCCCTCGAGCTCAAGCACGCGGGCGACCATGCCGAGAGCGACCATGTTGGTGACGATCTCGCGGCCGATCTTGTCGCGGGCCGTCTGGATGATGGGAAGCTGATAGATGTTCGCGTCCACCACCGGCACTTCCTCGACGGCAAAGCTGTCGAGAATCAAACGGCCGCCGTGCTTCACGTCGCCGGCGTACTTGTCGGCGGCGCCGCCGGTCAAACAGATCATCAGATCGGGATTGATGGGCTTGGGGTAATCGATGGGTTCGTCGGAGATCACGACTTCGGCCTTCGCCGAGCCGCCGCGGGCCGCGGGGCCGTAGCTCTGCGTCTGCACGGCGTAAAGGCCGTCGCAGAAAATAGAAGCGGCTTCGCCGGCCATGATGGCCGCGGTGATGACGCCCTGGCCGCCGGAACCGGCCAGACAGATTTCGAAACGTTTGGACATGGAAGCGCCTCCTACTTAGCCATAACGCGCTCAAGAAGAGCCTTGTACTGATCGGTGTACTCGGCGCGCTCGGTGTCGACGAACACGCCCGTCACGATCTTGCCCTGGAGTTCTTCGGGCGACATCTCGGCGGCCTTCTTGGCGGGCACGAGATGCTGCTTGAGGTACTCGATGTTGACGATGGGAGTTTTCAGTTTGTTGTAGCGGCCGTACTGGGTATGACAGAAACCGGCCACTTCGACCACGGAGAAGCCGTGATGTTTCACGGCCAGCGTGATCGTCTTTTCGACGTCGCGCGGATTGGCCACGCAGGTGCGGGCCACGAAGGTCGCGCCGGCGCCGGCCGCCAGCTTGCAGATGTCGAAGGAGGGATCGGTGACGCCGTAAGGGGCCGTCTTGGCGATGGCGCCGATCGGCGTCGTCGGCGACATCTGGCCGCCGGTCATGCCGTAGATGTTGTTGTTCATGACGACGGCGGTGATGTCGATGTTGCGGCGGCAGGCGTGGATAAAGTGGTTCCCGCCGATGGCGCTGCAGTCGCCGTCGCCCATGACGTCGATGACGGTGAGCTGCGGCTTGGCCATCTTGATGCCGGTGGCATAGGCCAGCGAACGGCCGTGAGTGGTGTGCAGCGTGCAGGCGTTGACGTAACCGGGAAGGCGGCTGGAACAGCCGATGCCGGACGCGAAAACGGTCTGGGCAGGATCAAGCTTCAGATCGACGACGGCCCGCAGCAGCGCGTTGAGAATGATTCCGTGGCCGCAGCCGGGACACCACATATGAGGGAAAAAGCGAGGGCGCATCCATTCAAAGACTTCTTTGCTGGGCATCTTACTTGGCCTCCTCGACGATCTTGTTGAAAATTTCGGTGGGCTGGAAAAGCTCGCCGTCCACGCGGTTCAGCGGCACGACGCGGGCCTTGCCGTGAACGGCGCGCTCGACTTCAAGCGCCATCTGGCCGCAGTTCAGCTCGGGCACGATGATGGTCTTGACGCGGCGGGCCAGGCGCTCCAGTTCTTTGTCCGCAAACGGCCACAGAGTGATGGGGCGGAAATGTCCCACCTTGATGCCTTGGGCGCGGGCGTCGCGCACGGCGCGGACGCTGGAACGGGAGACGCTGCCGTAGGACACGACGAGGATTTCCGCGTCTCCCGCTTCGACGGTGTCGAACTTGACGATGTCGTCGCGGAAACGGTCGATTTTGCGCATCAGACGGCGCATTTTCTTGTCGATGTCGCTCGGATCGGTCGTGGGGAATCCCCAATCGTTATGGGTCAGCCCCGTGACGTGCCAGCGGTATCCGTCGCCAAAGCCGGCCATGGGCGGAACGTCGTCTTCGGGATCGGCCTGATAGGGCACGAAGTGCTCAGGATCGACGGACGGTTTTTTGCGGTCGACGACCTTCAGATTCTCGGGATCGGGCACGACGAACTTTTCCCTCATGTGTCCGATCTCGGCGTCGCTCATGATAAGAACGGGCTGGCGAAAACGCTCCGCCAGGTTGAACGCCTCGACCGTGAGCGTATAGCACTCCTCCACCGAAGCGGGGGCCAGGGCGATCGTGCCGTGATCGCCATGCGTGCCCCAGCGGGCCTGCATGACGTCCTGCTGGGCGCCCTGCGTGGGAAGTCCCGTGGAAGGGCCGCCGCGCATGACGTCGACGACAACCAGGGGAATTTCGGCTTCATAAGCCAGGCCCAGGTTTTCCTGCTTCAGCGTGAAGCCCGGGCCGGAACTGGCCGTCATGGACTTGACGCCGGCAATGGAAGCGCCGATGGCGCAGCCACAGGCGCCAAGCTCGTCTTCCATCTGCTGGAAGACGCCGCCGATCTTGGGCAGTTCGACCGCCATCGTCTCCATGACTTCCGTCGAGGGGGTGATCGGATACCCCGCGTAGAATTTGCATCCCGCCGCCAGCGCGCCAAACGCGACGGCTTCGTTGCCCTGCCAGAATTTGATCTCAGCCATTATTTCGTCCCATCCTCTCGCACAGTGATCGCAAGATCGGGGCAGATATTTTCGCATGATCTGCAACCGATGCACTCTTCCGGATGTACAGCCTCGGACTTCACTCTGTCGTTCAGGGCAAGAACCTTCTTGGGGCAAACGGAAACGCATAGACTGCATCCTTTGCACCAAGTTTTGTTGATAGATACGTCGAACTTCTTGGCCAACACCTTCACCTCCAGAAAAATAAAAAAACTTCCCCCACGTGCAACGAAAAAACAGAAATCTATAAAGAACGGCCGAGGCCGGGCTCGCGCAGATAGCGAGCTCTCAGCTCGTCCGGCTTTATACTTGTACGGAGACGCTCCAGCGCCAGCGCCGCGTGCGCCGCGCCGCTCGGGTTTGCGATGTATTGTACCCCCTCGCGAGGCGACGAGGCAAACAAGCGCGCATCTTTCACCGACCACATTTCAAAATCACGCGAAATCTCATGCAGTTCCGATAAAAGTTCCTCGTACGCGCGTTCTTTTTGGGCCAGCACGGGACGACCGTCCCTGTACGCGCTGGAAAAAGCCCGCTCGCGCGACGCGGCGATCAGCGGCGCCTTCACGCCGCGATTCCAGCCCGGGCAGGAACGAAGCACCGCCTCCAAGCTGCACAGCGGCACGATGCCGATGCCGAGGGCGAAGGCCAGGCCGGCGGCGTAGGCCATGCCGATGCGGATGCCGGTAAAATAGCCGGGACCGACCGTCACGGCGACGCACGTCACGTCCCGAACTTTCAGCCCGTGTCCGGCCAGCAGTTCCGCCGCCAGCAGGGGCAGACGGGCCGCCTGTTCGCGGCCAAGGTCGAGATTGCACTCGCCGGCGATCTTTCCGCCGACAGCCAGTCCCAGGCAGGACCAACGGTTGGAACAATCTATGGATAAGAGGACGTCGCTCATGAACACGCCTTCTCCAGCTGCGCCAAAGCGCTCCGCGCCGTTTCGCCCGCAGCGGCGACGCGGAAGCGGCGTTTCTCGCCCGCGGCAGACATCTCGCAGCGCCAGACATCTTCGAAATCGTCTCGGGCGAAGCGTTCCGGCCATTCGACGATCAGCACCCAGCCGCTGTCGAGATACTCGTCAAAGCCCAACTCCCGGCCGTCGACGCGCTCCAGACGGTACAGGTCGGCATGCGCGACCGGGATCCGCGCCCGCGCGTATTCGTTGACCAACGCGAAAGACGGACTGCAGGTCCGCTTCCAGCCCAGCGCTCGGCACAGCTCGCGCACCAGCGTCGTCTTGCCGGCGCCCAGCTCCCCCGCCATCAGCAGCGTCATGCCGGGACGCAGGACGGCGGCGATTTTTTCTCCCAACGCCCGCGTATCGTCAAGTCCGTCGAGCGAAAAACAGCTTCGTCCGTCCGGTTCTTTTTTTACCGTCAGCACGCTCCGTTCAGCTCCTTCAAAACCGCCGGCAGGCGATCGGCCACTTCGTGAGCCAGCATACCGTCTCGTCCCCGCGTACGGCCCAGGGTCTCTCCGGCCGCGCCGTGGCACCAGGCCCCCAACGCCAGCGCCTTTTCCTCGGGAACTCCCGCGGCCAGCAGGGCCGCGCAGGCCCCCGCCAGCACGTCGCCCGACCCCGGCACGGCCAACGTCCGATCCCCGCGCGGCACGATCCACGGCGTCTGCTCCGGAGCGACGACAAGCGAGCGGTACCCTTTCAAGAGCACGGGGCCGCAACGTCGCGCCAAAGCTCCCGCCGCCTCGAAGCGATCCCGCACGGGAGCTCGCCCGCCGAGGAGCGCCGCCGCTTCGCCCTCGTGAGGCGTCAGACAGCACCGCGCGGGGCTTATATCATCTTCGCCCAGCCAGTACAGGCCGTCGCCGTCCCACAAGGACGGGCCGTCCCATTGCGCGCCGATCCGGCACAGTTCGCGGGCGCGGTCGTCGCGGTCGAGCCCCGAACCGATCAGAAGCGCTGTGCAGCGGGGGCGCCATTTCCGCATGACCGCCTCAAGAGAACCCGGAGTGTCCAGCGGTTCAGAGATCGCTTCCGGGAGCGATACTGCGAGAGCGTTCAGAACTTCCGGAACCGAAGCCAGCACCGCCAGCCCCGCGCCGGCGCGCAGAGCGCCGCGCGCCGCCAGAAGAGCCGCGCCGCGGTAGCGTTTTGATCCGGCGACGATCAGCACGCCGCCGCGGCGGCCTTTGTGGTCGTCGATCCGGCGGCGGGGAAGGAAATTTCGCACGTCGCGCTCTTCCAGCTCCAGCGCATCGGGAACTCCCAGCAGCGGCGCGGCGTTCTCGTCCAGAGGGATCAGGATCGTCTCCCCCGCCAAGGCCGCGCCGCGCCCCGTCGCCATCGACAGTTTCCGGCCGCCGGCCGTGCAGGTCCACTGCGCTTCGACGCCCTCGCCGCCTTCCGCGCCGCTGGGGATGTCTACCGCCAGCACACGACGGCCAAAGCGGCAGCGATTGAGCGCCGCGATCAGACGGGCGGTCTCGCCGCGGGGCGCACCCACCGCGCCGGTGCCCAGAAGCGCGTCGACGACAAGATCGTGCGAATTCAACAGCTCCGTCAGCGCCGTTTCGTCAAGGGTGCCGCTTTCAACGACCGGCACCGCCATCTTCCCGAGCCTCGTCAGATTGACGGCGGCGTCGCCCTGGGAACGGGAGGCCTCGTGGCTGAGAAGCACCGTCGCTTTCCAGCCTCGTTCCATCAAAAGCCGGGCGACCACGAAGCCGTCGCCGCCGTTGTTCCCGGCGCCCGCCAAAATCAACGCTGAATGAGCGAGCGGCTGTTTCAGGATAAAATCGACAATGCCGCGGCCGACGCGCTCCATCAGTTCCAGGCCCGACAGGCCGGATTCGATCAGCCGCGCGTCAAGGACTCTCACTTTTCCGTTCGCGTACCACGGGATCACGGCCATCAGACTCCTTCCGTCTCGTAGATCACCACGGCGGCCGCGATGCCGCCGTCATGGCTGAGCGAAAGATGAAAACGCGCCCGGCGGTACGGCTCCAGCGCCGGCGTCTGCGGATCGAGAACAAGAAAAGGCCGCCCTTCCGCGTCGTGACGCACGCTCACGCTGTGAAGCCCCAGCTTTGCCAAGCCCAAACCGGTCGCTTTGGCAAAGGCCTCCTTCGCCGCGTACGCCGCGGCAAGATGACAGGCGCGCGATTTTTTCCCCGCCGCGTAAGACAACTCCGCTTCGGTAAAAACTCTTCGACAAAAAGCTTCGCTCTCGCAGGCTTCCCGCATGCGCTCCACGCCGCAGAGATCCATTCCGACACCGGCAATCATGTTTTCACCGCCTTATACTATACCGCTCCGCACTATTTTACAACAGTTTCAACTTAAAAAAAATCAAATTGGAACTGTATTAGAATCATCAAGACAGAAATTCAATCTATATTTTTCTCTACAAAAAAAGAGCACCTTGAAAAGATGCTCTCGAAACCATGGTGGGTGATACAAGAATCGAACTTGTGACCTCTTCCGTGTCAGGGAAGCGCTCTTCCTCTGAGCTAATCACCCTTTATCGGGGCGTATGGACAACAATGGTGGGTGATACAAGAATCGAACTTGTGACCTCTTCCGTGTCAGGGAAGCGCTCTTCCTCTGAGCTAATCACCCGATGACGCCGAACATGAGGAATTCTACTCTCTCCGCCCGCGTCTGTCAACCCTGAAAAGCGTCTTCCGCCCCGCAGGGCTCGCCTATTCTCGCCTCCATAAAGTATAATAGCCTCGGCACAAAGATCAGCGCCCGCATGAAACGCGAGGCGAACGACCTGACATCGGAAGGGAGACACTTATGAAAAGAACGATTCTCGTAGTGCTGGCGGCGTTGTTTTCGGCCATGCCTTTTGCGACAGGCGGGACACGAGCGGGAGCTCTCGCGACGAAAAACGAAGGAGCGGACATGAAAAATCTGAAAGAGATCTACTTCGCAGGCGGCTGTTTTTGGGGCGTTGAAGAATATTTTTCGCGCATTCCCGGCGTGAGCGACGCCGTGTCGGGATACGCCAACGGGCACACGGCAAATCCGACCTACCGGGAAGTCTGCTCCGGGAACACCGGGCACGCCGAGACCGTGCGCGTCAGTTACGACCCGCGGCTCGTCAGTCTGGAAACGCTGACGGAACAGTTTTTCGCGATCATCGACCCGACCGTTCGCGACCGGCAGGGAAACGACGTCGGCCGCCAGTACCGCACGGGCGTGTATTACGCCGACGCCGCAGACCGCGAGATCCTCGAGCGTCTTTTCGCCGCCGAGCAAAAGAAGCACGAACAAAAACTCGCTACGGAACTGCTGCCGCTGGAAAACTTCTCCGCGGCCGAGGAGTATCATCAGGATTATCTGAAAAAGAACCCCGGCGGATATTGTCACGTCGACTTCAGCACGCTCAACGGACTGAAAGCGAAAGCGCCGCCCGCGCCCGAAAGGAAATACGCCAAGCCGTCCGCCGCCGAGCTCAGGAAAAAACTGACGCCGGCCCAGTACGCCGTGACGCAGGAAGCCGCCACGGAACGCCCGTTCGCCAACGAATATTTCGACAACCGCGAACCGGGGCTGTACGTCGACGTCGTCACCGGCGAACCGCTCTTCTCGTCCGAAGCGAAGTTCGATTCCGGCTGCGGCTGGCCCAGCTTTTCGAAACCGATCGAGCCGGCTGTCGTCGTCGAACGTCACGACGGCAGTTACGGCATGAGCCGGACCGAGGTGCGCAGCCAAAGCGGCGACAGCCATCTGGGGCACGTTTTCGACGACGGTCCCAAGGAAAAAGGCGGGCTGCGCTACTGCATCAACAGCGCGGCGCTGCGTTTCATCCCCTACGACAAGCTGGACGAAGAAGGCTACGGCGAGTTCAAGCATCTTTGCGAAAGCTACGACAAACGCTAGCCCGCAGCGCGCCGGAAAACCGCGTCGCAAAAAAACGCCGGAGGGCGGAGAACGTCGCATGTTCTCCGCCCTCCGGCGTTTTTATCGGCGCGATTTCTCGAACGCGGCGGCGCCTTCCCTGGCCTTTTCGACCGTGGCCGCGAGCGCCTCGACGAAGGCGCTTTTGAATCCCGCGCGCTGGAGGGCGCGCAGCCCGGCGATGGTCGTGCCGCCGGGAGTGCAGACGGAATCCTTGAGCGCGGCGGGATGAACGTTCTTCTGCCGCGCCAGTTCGGCGGCGCCGATCAGCGTCGCCGCGCCGGCGCGCAGCGACAGATCGCTTTTCATGCCCACGGCCAGACCGCCCTGGATAAATCCTTCCAGCAGTTCCAGCACATAGGCGATCGCCGAGCCGGAAAGGCAGACGACGCCGTCCAGATCCTTTTCGGACACTTCTACGACGTCGCCGAAGAGCGCGCAGAGCCCGCGAACTTCCTCGAAGTCACCGTCGCTCCAGTCGCCGCGGACGATGCCGGTAAATCCGGCCCCGACGGCGGAAGCGATGTTCGGCATCACGCGCCCCCAGCGGGCGTTCGGCGCCGCTTTCTTCAGCAATTCCAGGCTGACCAGCGCCGCGCAGGAAACCAGCGCGCGCCCGGCCAGCACGGCCGCGTTTTCCGCGCAGTAGCTTTCGATCAACCACGGTTTCAACGCGACGAACACGGGGCCGCGCGCCAGCGGCGCAGCCTCGGCCAAAGCGGCGACCGTTTCGACGCCGTCGCCGCTCAGCGCGTCGAAATTCGCTCCCCGGCGCTGGACCACCACGGGCCTGACGCCGGCGCGGGACAGCCCGCGCGCTACGGCGCCGCCCAGATTGCCGCCGCCGATGACGATCGGGCGAAGTTCTTTTACGTTCATGACACACGCCTCCCAGCAAAATTCATTCAGGCGCTCTCGCGCCGCAGCCATACAGACGCACCCACTCGAACATGCCCAGCGCCGCCGCGACGCCGGCGTTGAGGCTGCCGGTGCGCCCCGCCATGGGGAAACTGACGAGCTTGTCGCAGTTTTTCGCCGTCAGCGCCGAGATGCCGTCGCCTTCGGAACCGACGACGAGCGCCAGCCGTTCGGGCAGCGCGCTGCTCCACACGGTCTCGTCGGTACGGTGATCCAGTCCCACGACCCAGAAGCCTTTGTGCTTGAGGCGTTCCACGGTGCGGCCGACGTTGACCACCCGCGCCACGGGCAAACGGAAGGCGGCGCCGGCGCTGGTCTTGACGACCGTGCCGTTGACGGTCGCCGAGCGGTCGTTCTGGCAGACGACGCAGGCGGCTCCGGCCACTTCGGCCGTGCGGATCACCGCGCCGAGGTTGTGAGGATCCTGGCAGTGATCGAGCAGCACGACCAGCGCCGGCGCCTGAGGATCCAGCGCGTCGACGACGTCGTCGAGATCGGCCGGCGGGATCGGCGCCACGCGGGCCGCTACGCCCTGATGGACCGCGCCGCCGGTCAGCCGCTCCAGATCGTCCCGCTCCGTCAGGTCCAGCGGGATCCGCCGGTCGGCGCAGAGGCGCGTCACCGTGTCGCGGAACTCGTCCTGCGCGCCCGCCAGCAAAAAGACCTTGCGGCACAGCTCAGGCCGGTTTTGCAGCAGCGTCAGGACGGGATTGCGCCCCCAACAGAGATCTTCGGAACCGGACGGCGCGGCGCGCTTCGGCCGGGGCCGGCGTTCGGGAAACGGACGACCGCCGGGATTCTCCCATGCCTGACGGGGCGCGAAGTCCTTTTTACCGCCGGGACGCGCAGAACGCCCCAAGCCCCGCGGCCGTCTCTCCTGCCGCGATTATTTTTTTCGGCGGGCCGTTCCATCGCTCTTCACCTTCCCGTTCTTCTCAAAATCATGAAGATATTCCCGGATCGCTTCAGCCGTGTAGCCCCTGCCGCGCTCGGCCAGCTCCCGCGGCGTGCCGCAGTCGACCAGCCGTCCGCCGGCGCTGCCGCCTTCGGGGCCGAGGTCGATCACGTAATCGCTGGAACAGATGATGTCCATGTTGTGCTCGATGAGCAGCACCGAGTTGCCCTGCTCGACCAGAGCGTGAAGGATGCGCAGCAGACGGGCCACGTCGGGATAGAAAAGCCCGGTCGACGGCTCGTCGAGCAGGTAGAGCGTGCTGCCGCCGAAGCGTTTGCTCAGCTCCTTGGCCAATTTGACGCGCTGGGCTTCGCCGCCGCTGAGCGTCAGCGCCGACTGGCCAAGATGGATGTAGCCCAGACCGGCGCGCTGCAGGAATTCGAGCTTGCGCGCGATCCTGGGCAGATCCTTGAAAAGCTCCATGGCCTCGTCGACCGACAGGTTGAGCACGTCGGCGATGCTGTGCCCCTTGAACTTCACTTCCAGCGTCTCGCGGTTGTAGCGCGTGCCGTGGCAGACGTCGCACTCCACGTACACGTCGGGCATGAAGAGCATGGAGACGCGCCGCTCGCCCGCGCCGCCGCAGGCTTCGCAGCGTCCGCCCTTGACGTTGAAGCTGAAGCGCCCGCTGGCGTAGCCGCGTAGTTTTGCCTCGGGCAGCTGCGAATACAGCTCGCGGATCGCCGAGAAGACGCCGGTATAGGTGGCCGGATTGGAGCGCGGCGTGCGGCCGATCGGGCTTTGATCGACCATGGCCACGTTCTTCAGCTGTTCCCAGCCGAGGATGTCTTTGTGCCGTCCGGGACGGTCGCGGTAATCGGCGTCCAGCTTGCGGCGCAGGCCGCGGTACAGCACGTCGTACATCAGCGAGCTTTTGCCCGAGCCGGAGACGCCGGTGAGACAGACCAGAGAGTTCAGCGGGATAGAAATATCGACACCTTTCAAGTTGTGTTCGGCCGCGCCGAGAATTTCAAGACGCTCTTTAGGGAGCGTCAAACGTTCCGAACGCACCATGCCGCACCGGTCGCCTCGCAGATACGGGCCGGTCAGAGAATTCGTCTTTCGGAACTCGTCCGCCGCGCCGCGCTGGACCACTTCGCCTCCGTAGCTGCCCGCTCCGGGGCCGATCTCGACGATGTAATCGGCGGCCAGCATCGTGTCGCGGTCGTGTTCCACCACGATCACGGTGTTGTCCATGTCGCGCACCGACTTCAGCGCGCCGATCAGCTTGCCGGTATCGCGACTGTGCAGGCCGATGGTCGGCTCGTCGAGCACGTACATGACGCCCGACAGTTTCGAGCCGATCTGCGTCGCCAGCCGGATGCGCTGGCTCTCGCCGCCGCTCAGCGTGTCGGCGCGGCGCTTCAGCGTCAGGTACCCGACGCCGACTTCCACGAGGAAGCTGAGGCGCTTTTCCAGCTCGACGATGACCTGGCTGATGACTTCGTTCTGGATGGGATCGTTCTGGTGCTGTTTGACGATCTCGTAAAAATCGCCGACGGGCAGCGAGGTCAGCTCGTCGATGTTCTTTCCCCAGAAGCGCACCGACAGCGCCTCGGGACGCAGGCGCGTGCCGTGGCAGGTCCGGCATTCGTCCTCGGTGCGGTAGCGTTCCAGCTCCTCGGCGGTCGCCTCCGACTCGGTGCTGTCGTAATAGCGCTGCAGCCACGGCAGCAGCCCTTCGTAACGTCCCTGATACTCCGACACCTCGCCGCCGCGCTCGAACTGCAGCGGCATGCGTACGTCGGAGCCGTACAGCAGGATCTGTCGCTGCGCTTCCGGAAGTTCTTTGTAGGGGGCGTCGAGATCCAGCTTCACCTTTTTCGCCAGCTCCTCGAGACGGTACATCATGTACTGCCTGCCGCGGAACGGCAGCAGCGCCCCGCCGCGCACGGAGAGGTCGGGATTGACCGCCAGTTCTTCGGAAAAATGGCTGTGGCTGCCCAGCCCCGAGCAGTCGGGACAGGCTCCCATCGGGTTGTTGAAGGAGAACAGCGCCGGCTGGATGTCGGGCAGCGAGATATCGCAGTCGGGGCAGACGAAGCGTTCCGTCAGCATGTCTTCCGATCCGTCGGCGGCGATGATCACAAAGCCCTCGCCGAGCTGCAGGGCCGTCTGTACGGCTTCGGCCATGCGGCCTTTGCGGTCGGGCTGCACCGACATGCGGTCGACGACCACTTCGACGCTGTGTTTTTTGTTCTTGTCCAGAGGGATCTCTTCTTCCAGCCAGAGGACTTCGCCGTCGACGCGCACGCGCATGAAGCCTTTCTTGCGCAGCGCCGCGAAGACGTTCTTGAACTCGCCCTTCTTGGCGCGCACGACCGGGGCGAGCACTTCGAGCCGGGCGCCGCCGTGCTGGCGGTAAATGCGGTCGACGATCTCGTCCACGGAATACTTGTGGACGGGCTTGCCGCACCGGGGGCAGTACGGCGTGCCGGCGCGGGCGAACAGCAGGCGCAGGTAGTCGTAGATCTCGGTGACGGTGCCGACGGTGGAGCGGGGGTTGTGGGAGGTCCCCTTCTGTTCGATGGAAATGGCGGGCGACAGCCCTTCGATGTCGTCCACGTCGGGTTTTTTCTGCACGCCCAGAAACTGACGCGCGTAGGACGACAGCGATTCCACGTAGCGGCGCTGGCCTTCGGCGTAGAGCGTGTCGAACGCCAGCGAACTTTTTCCCGACCCCGAGGGGCCGGTGATGACGACGAGTTTGTTCTTGGGGATTTCCAGAGAGACGCCCTTGAGGTTATGCTCTCTTGCGTTTCTTATAACGATTTCCTGACGCGGCACGGAGACCGGTTCCTCCTTCTTCTTCGCCGAACCCGCCTTGGGGAGTCCGGCCTTCTTCCATGGCCTGGATCATGTCGCGGATCCGGGCGGCCTTTTCGAACTGGAGCTTTTCCACGGCCTCCCACATGAGCTTTTCGAGAGCCTCGTTGTCCATGTGCTCGATGCGCTGCTGCGCCCGCTTGTTCTTCGCTTCGGGCGCGGCCTCGAACTCCACCTCGGGCAGCATGCGTTCGATGGATTTGCGGATCGTCCGCGGCACGATATGATGTTCTTCGTTGTACTTCAGCTGCGCCTCGCGGCGGCGCCTCGACTCGCTCACGGCCTCGCGGATGCTGTCGGTCACCTCGTCGGCGTAGAGGATCACGCGCGAATCGACGTTGCGCGCCGCGCGTCCCATCACCTGCACGAGCGAGCGGTAGGAGCGCAGAAACCCCTCGCGGTCGGCGTCGAGGATCGCCACGAGCGTCACCTCGGGCATGTCGATGCCCTCGCGCAGCAGGTTGACGCCGATCAGCACCTCGATGTCGCCGCTGCGGAGGCGGTTGATCTCCTCGGCGCGCTCGAAGGCGTTCAGTTCGGAATGGATATATTCGGACTTGACGCGCAGCGTGCTCATGTATCCGGCCAGCTCTTCGGCTCCTTTTTTGGTGAGCGTGGTGACAAGGCAGCGTCCGCCCGCGCCCCGGACTTTCTGGATCTCGGCCAGCAGATCGTCGATCTGTCCCGTCGCTTTGCGGATCTCCACTTCGGGGTCGGCGATGCCGGTGGGACGGATCAGCTGCTCGACGACGCGCTTCGAATGCTCCACTTCCCAGTCGCCGGGCGTGGCGGAGCAGCAGACGACGCGCTGCATGTAATGTTCGAACTCATGCCATTTGAGCGGCCGGTTGTCGAGGCACGACGGCAGGCGGAAGCCGTGCTCCACCAGCACTTCCTTGCGGGCGCGGTCGCCGTTGAACATGCCGCGCACCTGCGGCAGGGTGATATGCGATTCGTCCACGACCATCAAAAAGTCAGGAGGAAAAAAGTCAAGCAGCGTGCCTGGCTGTTCGCCCTCGGCGCGGCCGTCGAGATAGCGCGAATAGTTTTCGATGCCGGAGCAGTAACCGGCCTCGGCCAGCATTTCCATGTCGTAGCGGGTGCGGCTGCCGAGGCGTTCGGCCTCGAGATATTTGCCCTCGGACTTGAAGCGGCCGACTTGCAGTTCCAGCTCGCGCTTGATCTTGTCCATCGATTCGGCGATCGCGCCGTCGCTGGTGACGTAATGCTGCGCCGGGAAGACCGAGACGTGCTGTTTGCGGGCGATGGAATGCCCGCTGACGGGATCGACCTCCTCGATGGATTCCAGCTCGTCGTCGAAGAAGGAAAAGCGCAGCGTGGCGTCGCTGTACACGGGATAGACTTCCAGCACGTCGCCGCGCACGCGGTATTTGCCGGGCTGCAGGTCGAAGTCGTTGCGCTCGTAATAGGCTTTCATCAACGCTTCCTGGAAGTTGCGCCGGTTCCAGCGCTCGCCCACGGCGAAGCTGACGATCGCGTCTTCGTAGTTCTTGCGCTTGCCCATGCCGTAGATGCAGGAGACCGACGCCACCACGATTACGTCGCGGCGTTCGATCAGCGACTTGGTGGTGGCGAGCCGCATGCGCTCGATCTGGGTGTTGATGGAAGCGTCTTTTTCGATGAACGTGTCCGAGCTCGGGATGTAGGCCTCGGGCTGGTAGTAATCGTAATAGCTCACGTAATAGTGCACGGCGTTCTCGGGGAAAAATCGTTTGAACTCGCTGAACAACTGCGCCGCAAGGGTTTTGTTGTGCGCCAGCACCAGCGTGGGGCGGTTATACTGCGCCACGACGTTGGCGACGGTGAACGTCTTGCCGCTGCCCGTCACACCCATCAGCGTCGAGCATTTCTCGCCGCGCTCCAGGCCTTCGAGCAGCGAATCGATGGCCTGCGGCTGATCGCCCGACGGCGGCCAGGGCGCGCACAATTTGAATTTTTCAGTCTCCATGATCGGACCTCCACGAGACAAAACGGATGACGAAAGCGAAAAGAAAAGGACGGAGCGAAAAGATCCACTCCGTCCTTCTATTGTACCAGTTTATTCGCCTTTTGCAGAGGGCGGTTCTTTTCCCGTCATCGGGGCCATCTCGTTGGAAACGACGGGCGCCCGCGGGATAAAGCCGTCTGTCGCTTTCTCTCCCGCCGGAGCCGTTCCTTCCGGCGCGGGGACATCGGCGCCTTCGGAGGCGGGCTTTTCCTCGGGCTTCTCGGGGACGGGCTCTTCCTCGCCGAGCAGCACCGCCAAGTCGTGACCGTCCATCACTTCGCGTTCGAGCAACGTTTCGGCGACGAGGTCGACTTTGTCCCTGTTCTCCGACAGCAGATTCTTGACGCGGACGTAACACTCCTCCACGATCTTGCGGACTTCCTCGTCGATGGCGAAGGCGATCTGGTCGCTGTAGTTGCGGTCTTCGCCCAAGTCGCGGCCGAGGAACACCTCATGGCGCTGGCGTCCCAGCACGACGGGGCCGAGAGAGCTCATGCCGTACTGCGTGACCATGCTGCGGGCCACCTGCGTGGCGCGTTCCAAATCGTTGCTGGCGCCGGTGGTGATGTCGCCGAAAACCAGCTCTTCGGTGACGCGGCCGCCGAGCAACACGCAGATGTTGTTGGTCAGCTCGTTCTTCGAGGCCAGGAAACGGTCCTCGGCCGGAAGCTGGAGCGTATAGCCCAGCGCTGCGCTGCCGCGGGGGATGATCGAGATCTTGTGCACGGGATCGCAGCCGGGGATCAGCTTCGCCACCATCGCGTGCCCCGTCTCGTGGTAGGCGATGATCTTCTTCTCGCGGGGGCCGATCAGGCGGCTCTTGCGCTCGGGGCCGGCGATGGAACGGTCGATGCCCTCTTCCAGCTCGGCCATGCCGATCTCCGTTTTGCCGCCACGAGCGGCCAGCAGCGCCGCTTCGTTGATGACGTTGGCCAGATCGGCGCCGACGAAGCCGGGCGTGCGCTTGGCCAGCACCTTGAAATCGACGTCGGGAGCGAATTTCTTGTCCTTGGCGTGGACTTTCAGGATCGCCTCGCGCCCTTTCACGTCGGGCGTGTCCACGACCACGTGGCGGTCGAAACGCCCCGGGCGCAGCAGCGCCGGATCGAGCACGTCGGCGCGGTTGGTGGCCGCGATCAGGATGATGCCGGTCTTCTCGTCGAAGCCGTCCATCTCGACGAGCAGCTGGTTCAGCGTCTGCTCGCGCTCGTCGTGGCCGCCGCCGAGGCCGGTGCCTCTCTGGCGGCCGACGGCGTCGATCTCGTCGATGAAGACGAGGCAGGGCTGATACTTGCGGGCCTGTTCGAACAGGTCGCGCACGCGCGAAGCGCCGACGCCGACGAACATTTCCACGAAGTCGGAGCCGCTGGTGCTGAAAAACGGCACGTCCGCTTCGCCGGCGCAGGCGCGGGCCAGCAGGGTCTTGCCGGTTCCGGGCGAGCCGAGCAGCAGCACGCCCTTGGGCACTTTGGCTCCCAGCTTGGTAAAGCGATCGGGCGATTTGAGGAACTCTACCACTTCCTTGAGCTCCTCCTTGGCCTCGTCGCAGCCGGCCACGTCGTTGAAGGTCACCTTGGGGCGGTTGTCGAGGAACATTTTCGCCTTGCTCTTGGCGAAGCTCATGACCTTTCCGCCGCCGCCCTGCATGTTGTGCAGGAAGAAGATCCACACGCCGATCAGCAGCAGCGTGGGGAACACGGACGAAGCCAGCGTCATCCACCACGGCGTTTCCGGCGGCTCGGCGATCTTTACTTCCACGCCCCGGGCGGCGGCTTCTTCGGCCACGTCCTTGACGCCGACGATGTTGCTGACGAACGCTTTGCCGTCGGCGTAACGCCCCTGGGCCCTCATATCGTTGATCGTGAAGTTTTTGATCCGCCCCGCGGCCAGATCGGTCCTGAACTGGCTGTAGGGGATCTCCGCCACTTCGGGGCCCGCGGTCTGAGGCGTGAGAAACATGTTCACAACGCTGACGACGAGCACCACGAGGATCAGATACACGCCGAGGTTCTTCATTAATCGCTGCACAATGGCGCCTCCTTAAAATTTATAACATCACTCCGAAACGGAGCGCACCGTGTGGATCGAAGGCAGGTTGCGCATCTTCTGATCATAATCCATGCCGTAGCCGACCACGAACTCATCGGGAATCACGAATCCCGTGTACTCGACCGGCACGTCGACGACGCGCCGTTCCCTTTTGTCCAGCAGGACGCACACTTCCACGGACGCGGCGCCCTCGTCCTTGAAGTATCCGCGCAGGTGCTGCAGCGTCAGCCCTGTGTCCACGATGTCCTCGACGATCAAAATGTGGCGTCCCTTCACCGCGATGCCCGTTCCCTGCGAAATGGTCACTTTGCCCGACGACGTGGTCGAAGCGCCGTAGGACGCGGCCTTCATGAACTCCATGACGACGTTCACCGACGGCGAGATCTCGCGCACCAGGTCGGCCATGAAGATCACCGCGCCGCGCAGGATGCCGATGACGGTCAGACTCTGCCCGTCGTATTTCTTGCTGATCTCCGACGCCAGCACGCGAACGCGCGCGGCGATCTGTTCCCTGGCGATCAGGACTTCCGCTGCTTTCAATTCCATAAAGTTTCCCTCCAGCGCCCGACAAGGGGACTCAAAACGACCTGAGCAACAATGTTATATTTTACACTATGGCGGAGGATTTCCCATCGGTTTTGTTTTTTTTCCGCCCGAAAAACATTTTTTTGGAAGATCACCGGGAAAAAAGACGTTGTCACATCATATTTTTCAGTATTTTTTTGCAGAACGACCGGCCGCGCCTCATCGAGTGGGCAGCGGGGGCCGAAATCGGACTCCGCTGACGCGCCCTTCAGCCGCAGCGAAACTTTCCAGCCGCCCCAGCGCGCCGTTTCGCCAAGCGAAAGCCGGAGCGCCTCCAGCCGCTTTTCCGCCGCCGGATGCCAGCACAGCAGGCCGTCCCCCGCTTCCACGTCGACCTCGGAGCCCCATTGGAACACAAAGCGTCCGGAACGGCACGTCAGGCGATCCAGCTCTTCGACGCGGGGTCTGGTCAGAGCGACCAGCCCCAGCCGACGCCCCACAAAGCGCAGCAGTTCACGGCGCTGGAACTCGTGGACGCGGCGCAGTTTGCTCAGACTCAGGCACGGCCAGCCGCGCCGCGGCAGCGAGACCTCACGGCACAGCGCGGCCGACTGCTCTTCCTGCATCTTTCGCCAAAGCTGCGCCTCTTCGGCCAGAGAGGCCAGATGCTCGACAACGCCGGGATTGACCTCGCGGGCCAGCAGAGGCATCACTTCGTTGCGGACGCGGTTGCGCTGGTAAATGTTCAACGCGTTCGTCTCGTCTTCTACCCAGCTCCAGCCCTGCGCGCGGAGAAAATCGCGCAGTTCCTCGCGGCGGAACGAAAGCAGCGGGCGGATATAGTTGCCGCGCTGTTCCGGCATCCCCGCCACGCCCCAAAGCCCGCAGCCGCGGGCCATGTTCATGAGCGCGTTTTCGGCCAGATCGTCGCGCGTATGCCCCAAGGCCGCCAGACGGCATCCGAATCTTTGCGCCGTCTCCTCGTAGAGCTCATAGCGAAGCCGACGCCCCGCCGCTTCTTCAGACTCGCCTTTTCGAGACAATTCAGGGACCGGACGGCGTTCGTCCACACAGCGCACGTTCAATTCGGCGCAGCGCTTTTTCACGAACTCGCCGTCGCCGCACGAGGCGCCTCGGATGCCGTGGTCCATATGGACCACGATCAGCTGCGAAGGCTCGTAAAGCCGGGAAAAAAGACAGAGCAGACTCATCGAGTCGCTGCCGCCCGAAACGCCGAGCAGCACCGGCGTCTGGCCGAGCCAGCCACATCGTTCCATGACGCCGCGAAAGCGCCGCGGCACATCGCTTTTCGTCACGTCAGGTTCTCCCCTTTCCTTCGCCTCACGGAAATTGATTCTAAATCGAATACGCAGCAAAATCAAGTTGAAGGCGCAAATAAAATCGCGCCCCGTCATAAAAAGATCGCTCGTCCATAGGTGGACAAGCGATCTTTCTCAAGACTGTTCTTTTGGCGATCCGACCAGTTTCAAGGCGGCTCTCGCCGCTGCCTGCTCAGCTGCCTTGCGGCTGGTTCCTCTGCCGCGGGCGAGCTCTTTGCCGTCCAGCAGAGCCCGGACGATGAAAATCGGATCATGCTCCGGCCCTTTACGCTGAAGCAGTTCATAATAAGGCGTCGGCCCGTTCCGTTCTTGACAGAGGATCTGCAGACGGCTCTTCGGGTCGAGCTGCTCGCGCGACGCTTCCCGCGGACGACGGTTCAGAAAAGCGCGGGCCTGTTCCAGCCCGCCGTCGAGATAAAGCGCCCCGATCAGAGCTTCGACCGCGTCGCCGATCATGTTTTCGCTGGCGCTGCCGCGCTGTCCCATTCCCAAAAGGAGCAGGCCGTCCAATCCCAAAGAATGGCCCCAGGCGGAAAGCACCTCTTCGCGAACCTGCGAAGCGCGCTCGCGGGTCATCTGTCCTTCGCTGGCGTCGGGGCGGGCGCGGAACAGTTCTTCGCTGATCAGCACTTCCAGCACAGCGTCGCCGAGAAACTCGAGGCGTTCGTTCCAGAACGGGACTCCCCGTTCGTGCGCGTAGGAAGAATGAGTCAGCGCTTCTTCCAGCAGGGCCGGGTCGCTGAACTCGTAGCCGATGCGCCGCTGAAACTCGAGCAGATCTTTTGCCCGCGCCGGCTCCGTTCCGTTCATTATCCTTCGTACTTCTGCAGCGCGAGCACGCCGTTATGGCCGCCGAAGCCGAAATTGTTGACGAGGATGCGTTTGACGTCCCGGTCGTACAGCGTTTCGGCGACGACGTTGACGTCGCATTCGGGATCGGGCGTTTCGTAGTTGCGCGTCTTGTGGACGATCCCCTGCTCGAAGGCCTGGAGCGCCGCCACGACCGCCACGCCGCCGGCCGCGCCGAGCGTGTGGCCGAAGATCGACTTGGTGGAGGTGACGAGCGTATCCTTCGCCTTGTCGCCGAGCAGTCCGTTGATGGCCTTGGACTCCATGATCTCGTTGAGATGAGTGGACGTCCCGTGGGCGTTGACCAGATCGACGCCGTCCCAGCCCGACTGCTTCATGGCCAACTCCATGGCCTTCATGGCGCCGGCGCCGTCGGGATCGGGAGCGGTCAGATGATAGGCGTCGCACGTGGCGCCGTAGCCGGTCAGCTCGCCGTAAATGTGAGCGCCGCGGGCGCGGGCGCGCTCAAGATCCTCAAGGACGACGACGCCGGCTCCCTCCGCGACGATGAAGCCGGCGCGGTCTTTGTCGAAGGGACGGGACGCGCGCTCCGGATCGTCGTTGTGGGTCGTGCACAGCGCCTTCATGGAGGCAAAGCCGGCCACGGTCAGTCCCATCACGCAGGCCTCGGCGCCGCCGGCCAGCATCACGTCGGCATCGCCGCGCTGGACAGCGTACCATGCCTCGCCGATGCTGTTGATCGACGAAGCGCAGGCGGTGACGATGCACATGTTGGGGCCTTTGCAGCCGTACTTGATGGCGATGTAGGCCGAGGTCATGTTGCTGATCATCATCGGGATGGCGAAAGGCCCGACATGGCGAGGCCCTTTTTCGGAAAGATCCTGATATCCTTCCCAGCTGGTGTGCAATCCGCCGGTACCGGAACCGATGTAGACGCCGAACTTCCAGGGATCGACGGAAGCCGGATCGAGTTTCGCGTCTTCGATCGCCATTGACGCCGCCGCCGTCGAGAACTGAATGACGCGGTCGGTGCGCTTGGCCTCTTTTTTAGCCATATAAAGGGCAGGGTCAAAGTCGATGACCTCTCCCGCGATTTTCACGTTATAGTCTGAAGTGTCGAAGGCAGTAATGCTTCGAACGCCATTTTCTCCCGCTTCAAGAGCGCGCCAGTAATTCTCCTTGCCGATGCCAACGGGGCTGACCACGCCGAGCCCGGTGATCACGACTCTTCGATTCATTTTGAGATCTCCTTGCGTCTCGGTGGACGAATACACTAGATGGTCCTTTGAAAAGGGGGAGAGGAACCGCCGTACTGGTATCCTCTCCCGACAAATACAGCTTCGTTACTCCTCGATGCCAAGCTTGCTGGCGGCGTAGTTGATCGCTTCGCCGACAGTGGTCAGCTTTTCGGCATCCTCATCGGGAATCTCGATGTCGAACTCTTCCTCGATGCCCATGATCAGCTCGACGATGTCAAGGGAATCGGCGCCGAGATCTTCCACGAAAGAAGCCTCGGGGCGGATCTGCTCCTCTTCCACGTCAAGACGGTCGATGATGATTTCCTTCAGGCGAGCGAGAACATCTGCTTTAGTCATAGCTCAAAGCACCTCCATAAAAATATGCGGCCTTGTAAAAGAACCGCTCTATGCCATTGTCATCCCGCCGTCAACGGCGAGAACCTGACCTGTGATGTAAGAACTGCTTTCCTGAGCGAAGAAGGACACGGCATTGGCCACGTCCTCGGGATCACCCTGACGCCCTTGCGGGATGCCCGCCAGGATCGCTTCCTTGGCGGCGTCGCTCAGGACTTTCGTCATATCGGTGGCGATATAACCGGGAGCGACGCAGTTCACCGTCACGCCCTTGGCGGCATATTCGCGCGCCACGCACTTGCTGAAACCGATCACGCCGGCCTTGGCCGCGCCGTAATTGGCCTGTCCTGGATTGCCCGTCACGCCCACCACCGAAGAGATGTTGACGATCCGGCCCCAGCGGGCGCGGACCATGGACTTGACCGCTTCGCGCGTGCAGAGGAACACGGACTTGAGATCGGCGTCGAGCACGTCGTCCCAGTCGGCGTCCTTCATCCGCATCAGCAGCCCGTCTTTCGTCCGTCCGGCGTTGTTGACGAGGATCTCGACGGGGCCGAGAGATTCCTTGACGTCGTCGAAAAGTTTCTTCACCGCTTCGGGGCTGGAGACGTCGCCGGCAAAAGCCATCGCTTTTCCGCCCGCGGCGGTGATCTCATCGACCAGAGACTGGGCCGCTTCCGCCGAAGAACGATAGTTCACCGCCACGGAACAACCGTCGGCGGCAAGGCGTTTCGCCACGGCGCGGCCGATGCCGCGGCCGGCGCCGGTCACCAAAGCAACGCGAGCCATCGTTATTCCGCCGCCTTCCGTTCCGTAAAGGGAGCGACCTGCTCGAGATCGGCCGGCTGTTCCACGTTGAGCACCGCGGCCTGACGGGCGATCTTCTTGACCGTACCGCTCAGCACCTTGCCGGGCCCCATCTCGATGAATCCTTCCACTCCCTGCGCAGCCATGGTCTGCACGCTTTCGACCCATCTGACGGGACTGTAGGTCTGAGCGTACAGTCCGTCGCGAATCGCGGAAACGTCGCTGACCGGCTGAGCGGAAACGTTGGCGACCAGCGGGCAGCCGCCGGCGTTCCAGACGCACTTTTCCATTTCGGCCGCCAGATGGTCCGCCACCGGACGCATCAGCGAGCAGTGGAACGGGGCGCTCACGTTCAGCATCACGCAACGCTTGGCGCCTTTTGCGGAAGACAGCGCGACGGCGCGTTCCACCGCGGTCGTATGGCCGGAGATGACCGTCTGCACGGGCGTGTTGTAGTTCGCCGCCTCGCAGACTTCGCCCTGAGCGGCCTCTGCGCAGACGGCGCGGACCGCGTCGGCTTCAAGCCCGAGGATCGCCGCCATGGCGCCTACGCCCCGAGGCACGGCCTCCTGCATGAAGGAACCGCGCTTGTGCACGAGACGCACGCCGTCGGCCAACGACAGTACGCCGTTGGCGACGAGAGCCGTGTACTCGCCAAGGCTGTGTCCGGCCACAAAAGCGGGAGCCAGCGTCACGCCTTTTTCCTGAAGCGCGCGGAACACGGCGATGGACATGGTCAGAATAGCCGGCTGAGTGTAGGCCGTCAGGACCAGTTTGTCCTCGGGACCGCTGAAAATGATGTCGCTGAGAGAAAATCCAAGAGCCTCGTCGGCTTCAGCGAAAGTATCCTTTGCCGCCTTGGAAACGCCGCAAAGTTCCTTTCCCATGCCGACGGCCTGAGAGCCCTGGCCGGGAAAAACGATCGCATACTTCATAGGCTTCGACTCCTTTTAAGCGTTGGCTTCCAAGTCCTTGAGAATAGTTTTGGCCTCGGCGACCATGCTTTCGATGATATCGGCACAGGAACGGATGTCACTCACGAGCGCAGCCGACTGGCCGGCCATGACGGACCCCCGTTCCATGTCGCCGTCGACGACGGCGGCACGAAGACGGCCTGTGCCCAACTTTTCGATCTCGGCCACCGGGGCGTGGTTGTACTCGAGATCAAGGAATTCCTTCGTCAGTTTATTGGCGATGCAGCGCACGGGATGCCCCGTGCTGGCGCCGGTCACCGCGGTGCAGCGCTCTTTCGCCCTGACAAGTTCCTGTTTGTAATCGGGATGCACCGTGCATTCCTTGGAACAAACGAAGCGCGTCCCCACCTGAACTCCTTTGGCCCCCAGAGAGAAAGCGGCCGCCATGCCGCGGCCGTCGACGATGCCACCGGCGCAGACAACGGGGACTTTCACCGCTTGAGCCACGAGGGGCGTGAGCACCATGGTCGTCAGCTCGCCGATATGTCCGCCGGCTTCCATGCCCTCGGCCACCACAGCCTGCGCACCCTGGCGGACGGCACGGATCGCCACCGCCGTGGAAGCGACGACGGGCATGACGATCGCCCCGAGAGGTTTTAACCGCTCGATCACTTTGCCGGGGCTGCCGGCGCCGGTCGTAATGACTTTGATGCGATATTTGGCGGCCAGTTCCACCGCGGCGGGAGCCGTCGGCGACATAAGCATGATGTTCATGCCGTAGGGCTTGTCGGTCAACTCGCGAATCTTGAGCAATTCTTTCTCCAGCAGCTCGGGCGGCGTCGCTCCCGCGGCGATGATACCAAGGCCGCCTGCATTGCTGACCGCAGCGGCCAGCTCCGCATTGGCGATCCAAGCCATAGCCCCTTGGATCACAGGATGTTTAATTCCCAAAAGTTCCGTGATTTCCTTACCGAGCATGAAGAAACGAACCCCTTTCGTTTTTCGCAGTCAGAGCGCTGCCGACACCAATCCTCTCAAACCTCATCAAACGTTCCGGCGAACGGTGCGCGATCGTCAGCACAGCGTCTCCTCGGCAGCAACTTTTTCCAATTCCTGTGCAATATCCTCACGGATACGTTCCAGCGCGTTACGTGCCACGAAGCTGTAGGCCACGCCAATGGCGTTGGCGATGGCGGGCGCTTTGGAACGCCCGTGAGCTTTGATCACCGCGCCGTTCACGCCCATCAGCGCGGAACCGCCGTAGCGCTGATAATCGACGCGCGCGCCAAGTCTCTTCATGGAAGGATACAGCAGCAGCGCGCCGGCTTTCGCCAGCCAAGATTCCTGGATGGTTTCTTTGACCAGTTCTTTGCAGAATTTGATCAACCCTTCAAAGGACTTGAGCATGACGTTGCCGGAAAAACCGTCGCAAACCACGACGTCCGCGTCGCCCATGGGAACGCGGTTGGCTTCGACATACCCGCCGAAATTCAGGTCGTCGCTGGCGCGCAGTCGTTCGCGAGCCGCCACGATCACGTCGTCGCCCTTGATTTCTTCGGAACCATTGGAAAGCAAACAGACCCGCGGCGACGAGGAGAGCTTTTCCACGTCCTTCATGTAAACGGAACCCATCAGCGAAAATTGTACCAGATTCAGCGGCTTGCAGCGAACGGTGGCTCCAGCGTCAAGAAGGAACACCGGTTTCTTCGTCGGCAGCAAGATCCCCAAGCCGGGACGGTCGATCCCCTTCAGACGGCCGACTACAAGCACACCGCCGGCCACGATCGCGCCGGTGCTGCCGGAAGAGACGCAACCCTTCGCTTCACCGGACCGGACCATTTCCATAGCGATACGCATGCTGGAACGTTTTTTGCAGCGGATCGCCTTTGCGGGCGACTCGTTCGGATCGACCACTTCATCGGTATGGACCACGCGAATGCGGCTTCGGACGCTGCTGTCAGCTTTGTCCAGATAAGGTTCGATGACGGTTTTGTCCCCAATCAAAGCGATCTCGAGATCGCTGTTTTTATTGCATGCTTCAATGACGCCAGGACAGACGGCAGACGCGCCGTGATCGCCGCCCATGGCGTCTACGGCAATGATCATGTTTATCCCTCGTTCCCCCGCACGGCTGAAACCGTGCTTTCTTCACCGCTCGACAGAGCCCGCACGATAAAGCGCCCCACGTAAATCTCTCGGTCGCCCACGTTGGTATGAACGCTCACGATGTACTTGTCGCCTTCATGGACGCCCACTTTTGCCCGGGCCACCAGTCGGTCTCCCACAACCGCAGGAGCGCTGTAGCGGCCGCGGAACGTCTGCACGACAACCATGTCGGCTTCTACCACGGCGATCGCCAGCGTGCTCGCTTGAGCGTAGATGTATTGATCCCAGACCTGGTCGGTGTGGCGAAAGGCCATTTCCTTGGTGGTCTGGAGCATGGAGAGCGCCCAGACGTTTGGCTCCAGCCCCAGAAGTTCGCCGATGAATTCCTCCTGCTTCAGAGAACGCAGGCGACTGACGGCCCGCTCGGCCATCTGGCGGGTGCGTTCGCGCAGTTCCGGCACGCCCATGAGCGCGCGGTCAAGCCGGATCGTACTGAGACTCACTTTCAGCAGCCGAGCGAGATCTTCATCGGTATAGAGAGGATTCTGTTCTATCAGCGCGAATAACTTTTCGTGGCGCTTCAACTTGCCATTTTTCAGTGACATGTTCCTCCCTCGCTTTTAACACCTAGTCCTAATATCTACTCTCGAACTACGCGAAGTATAAAGACTTTACCGTGAAAGGTCAAGACACTTTCAGCCGTCCCCAAATATTTTTTACGTATGAAACTGTGCAGAAATGATATATCCCGCCGTGCCGGCACGTTCTCTCCAGGAAAAGGATTTTCATCGCTTCGCACCGGCTCTTCTTGACAATGAACACTGACTTCCAAGAGAAACGCAAAGAGCCCCCTGCCGTAGCATTTTTACGCAGGGGGCTCTTCAGTTTTCTGTGAGCAGCTCGAGCTTATTCGGCTTTCGCTTCGGTTTCGGCCTTGTCGGCGGCGACCTTGAGCACCTTGCGGCCGCGGTAATAGCCGCAGACAGGGCAGGCGCTGTAGGTCGGGATCATCTCGCCGCAGTGAGAACAGGCCGTCATGCCGGGAGCGGTCTTTTCGCCCAGCCAATGGGCAAAACGCATGTGGGTCCTGCGGTGGGACACTTTCATCTTCGGGGTTGCCATAGTCATTTCCCTCCTTTTTGCTTTTCTTCATCCACAAAATCCGCCAGAGCCAGGAAACGCGGATCTCTTCGATCCTCGGCGGGGAGAAGCGAATCGATCTCAATGCATCCCTCAGGGCACGTCGCGTAAAGCGGCAAAGCCACCACAAGGCATTCCCACACGAGATCGGTCACGTCAACGCTGCCGCCGAGCCACGTAACGGGCAGAACGACCCTGTTGGAATCGTAGAATAATTCCTCTTCTTCCTGTACTTTCCCAACATCTTCCGACTGCAAGACGTAAGAATACATGAATTCCTGCCGAATTGCAACCGTCAAAGGCGCGCAACATCTACGGCATTCGGCAGCAACTTCTCCACTAATTCCGATCAAAACGTCGGCCCCCTCAGGGGTCCGCTGCGTTTCCACGGTGACTTTGACAGGATCGGTGAAGGAGAATTCCTGAGCGCCGCAGGACAGGGGCTCTTTCAGATCCAACGTCCAGATTTGGGAGAGCCTGAGCTGCGAATCTTTCGCTTCCGGCAAAGGCACAACGAAACGCCAGTCTGCCGGCCGTTCGGTCAGTGCCATAGGTCTTGCTCTCTCCGCTCCTGGTCCCCGCTCAGAAAGCCATCTTCTTGGTGTCGCGGGCGATGACCAGCTCTTCGTTGGTGGGAATGACGATGACTTTGACCTTGGAATCGGGAGCGCTGATGACGCGTTCCTCGCCGCGGAAATCATTCTTGGAATAATCCATCTTCACGCCCAGGAATTCAAGTCCTTCGGTGACCATCTGGCGAGTCGTGGCGCTGTTCTCGCCGATACCGGCCGTGAAGACGATGGCGTCGACGCCGCCCATGGCCGCCGCGTAAGCGCCGATGTACTTTTTGACGCTGTAGGTCAGCATTTTATAAGCCAGCGCGCACTTAGCGTCGCCCTTGTTCATGCCTTCTTCGACGTCGCGAAGGTCGGCGGAAACGCCGGAGACGCCGAGCAGACCGCTCTCCTTGTTGAGGATCTTGTCGGTTTTCTCGGCGCCTTCCTTCTGGGCGATAAAGGTGACAACGCTCGGATCCAGGTCGCCGCAGCGAGTGCCCATGACGACGCCGGGAAGCGGCGTGAAGCCCATGGAGGTGTCGACGACCTTGCCGTAGTCGACGGCCGCCAGCGAACTGCCGTTGCCGAGATGGCAGGTGATGATCTTCAGATCTTCGATGGGACGGCCGAGAATTTCGGCGCAGCGGGACGATACGAAGCGGTGGCTGGTGCCGTGGAAACCGTAACGGCGCACGTGGTCTTCCTTGTAATATCTCTCAGGCACGGCATAGCGGAAAGCGTAGTCGGGCATGGTCTGATGGAACGCCGTGTCGAAAACGCCGACCTGAGGGACCGAAGGCAGCGCTGCCGTGATCGCCTCGATGCCGATGATGTTGGCGGGATTGTGAAGAGGCGCAAGGGGGGCACAACGTTTCAGAGCGTCCATCACAGCAGGCGTGATTTTTACGGAGCCGGCGAACTCCTCGCCGCCGTGGACGACGCGGTGCCCGACGGCCCCCAGCTCGTCAAGGCTCTTGAGCACGCCGACTTTGGCGTCGAGCAGCGACTTGAGGACGAGATCGACGGCGACCTTGTGATCGGGAATCGCGGTCTCGGTGACCACCGCGTCCATGCCGATCTTGGTGTGCTTGAGGCGGGAACCGTCGATGCCGATGCGCTCGACCAGACCTTTGGCAAGCACGGACTCGTTGTCCATGTCGAAGACCTGATACTTCAGAGAGGAGCTGCCGCAGTTGATAACGAGAATCTTCATTACAAAAAACCTCCTTGACGTTTTTGACGCTCTGTCGTATATCCAAACTGTCACTCATCCCCTGCGCCGCGGGCAAATTCAGAGGAGAATCACCATCATGAGAAAAATCATCGGCATCGTCGCCGAATACAATCCCTTTCATCGGGGCCATCGGTACCAGATCGAGGAGATAAAAAAAAGAAACGCCGGCGCGGCCGTTATCTCCGTTTTGTCGTCGAACTTCCTGCAGCGGGGCGTGCCCGCGCTGCAGGATAAATGGGAACGCGCCCGCGCCGCGGTGCGTTGCGGCGTCGATCTGGCGCTCGAGCTGCCGCTGCCGTTTTCCTGCAACAACGCCGGCGTTTTCGCCGGCGGCGCCGTGGCGCTACTGAAAGCGACGGGCGTCGTCGAGGCCATTTCCTTCGGCATGGAAGACGAAACGGACCTGCTCGGCGCAATCTCTGCTATTTTAGTCCAGGAACCTCCGGCTTTCAAGGCTGTTTTACAGGATTTCTTAAAAAAAGGTTCTTCTTACGCCCAGGCGAGAGCCGAGGCGGCCGAACGGCTTTGTCCCGGCGCCGGCGCGCTGCTGGGCAAGCCCAACAACACGCTGGCCCTCGCTTACGCGGAGGCGGCGCTGCGCCAGCAGGCCGAATTCGAACTGCTGCCGGTGCGGCGCGTCGGAACCGGATACCATGACCGCAGCGAAGGCGAGATCATGAGCGCTACGGGGATCCGCGAAGCGCTTCTGGACGGGCGGACGGAGCGCGCGTACCGCGCCATGCCGGACGAAAGCGCGGCGATTCTTCGGGGAAATATCGCCGCCGGACGCTGCTGCCTCGATTGGAAGCCGCTTTGGCTGGCGCTGCGGCTGCTGCTCATGCGCGCCGCGAAAGCGGAGCTGGCGCGATACGCCGACATGAGCGAGGGCATCGAAAACCGTTTTTTCGACCAGTATCCGCGCTGCGAAAGTTTCGAAGAACTGGCCGAACGGGTCGCCACGCGCCGCTATCCGCGCACGCGCGTCCGCCGTCAGCTCATGGGGCTGCTGCTGAACGTCGGCGAAGCGGACAACCAGCTCTTTCAGCGCCGCGGCCCCGCCTACATCCGTCCGCTGGCGATGAACGACCGCGGCCGCGAGCTGCTGCGCCTGATGCGCAAAAAGAGTGCGCTGCCGGTGATCACGAAACCCGCGGGATTGCGCGGCGACGACTACGCCCAAAAGATCATGACGCTGGAATTCCGCGGCGCGGCGCTGTGGGAAAGTCTTGTGCCCCGCCCCGACTGGGAGCGCGAGAAAAAAGCCGTGCCGCTGGTCCTGAACGGCTAGCTTCTCACCAGACCGGCGCCGGCTTTGGCGCCGCTGTGAAAGCGCTCCACCAGACGGCGGTACACATAGGGCGGCACGAGGTTGCGCACTTCGCCGCCGAGCTGGAACACGTCCTTGATGGTATGGCTGGAAAGAAACGAATATTTGGCGTCGGTGACGATGAACAGCGTTTCGATCTCCGGCGCCAGCTGACGGTTCATCAGCGCCATCTGAAACTCGTACTCGAAGTCGGACAGCGCCCGCAGACCGCGGATGACGATACTGCTTTTGCGCTGGCGCAGAAAATCCACCAGCAGCCCGGAGAAGGAATTCACCGTGACGTTGGAAAGGTGTTTGAGAGCCTCGCGAGCCATGTCGACCCGTTCGTCGATCGCGAAGGCTCCTTTTTTGTCGGGATTGATCAACACGGAGACCTCAACCTCGTCGAACAGCGCCGCCGCGCGTTCGGCGATGAACACGTGGCCGTTCGTGATCGGATCGAAGGAACCGGGATAGACCGCCTTATGCCTGTACATCGGAGACCTCCTTCAGTTTGAGGAAATCGAGCACCGAAACGCCGTAGCGCCGCTCGTCCGCCAGCTCCCAGGGCGAATCATCCAGGTCGAGCGGCTCGCGCCCGGCGCGCTCGAGGATCACCGTGCCGCCGGGCTTCAACAGTCCGGCATGAGCGCCGAGGAGCCGCGGCAGCTCGCTCATCCACTTCATCTCATAGGGCGGATCGGCGAAGATCACGTCGAAGCTCAGCCCGCGCTTTTCCAGCCAATTCAGCGCCCTGCGCACGTCCATGCAGAGGGCGGTATGATTTTCCGCACCCAGCGCGCGGCGGATCTCCGCCGCCCGGTCGCGCAGCAGCTCCACCGTGACGATCGACGCGCCGCGGGCGCGCGCCTCCTTCGCCACCCGCCCGGTGCCGGAGAACAGATCGAGAAAGCTCATGCCCGACAGCGGCCCGAGGATACTGAACAGCGCCCCCAGCGTCTTGCCGGCGGTCGGCCTGACCTCTTTCACTGTTCCCGGATCCTCCGCGCCGCATCCTCGACGGCGAAGCGCACCGCCGGCGTCAGAAACGGGACGAAGACGCCGTCCAGCTTGACCAGCGTACACTCCGGCTTACTGACGATTTTGACGTAGAACTTCTGCTCGTAGCCGGAGTCGGTGCAGATCGTCTCCTCCAGCAGCGTGCCGTCGGCGGCGCAAAAACCGCCGCGGAAAGCCCAGTGCGAATCCTCGCCATGGCGCCCCTGCGCGCTGCCCGTCCGGCCGGTCACCGTCCGGTCGAGAAGTTCAAGATCGACCGGCACCGCCGGCGCGATTCTTACGTGCATGTCCTCCACGCTCCCTTCCACCATTCGCGGCACGCTCCAGGGCGCCGTTTTCTCGATGTAAAGATGATGAATGTCCTTGCCCATGTCCAGCCATTTGCGCTCGTACTTGGTGGTGATGCCGCGCCGGAAATTGAGGCGGCGCTCAGCCAGCTTCAGCGCCGCGTGCGAGCCGAGGATCCGTTCGACCTCGTCGGCGTACCAGGCTTCGTCGGTGGCCATCTCAAAGACGCCGCCGATCTTCAGCACCGAGGCCAACAGAGCGGAAAAACCTTCCGAGGTGACGCGGCGGCGCGCATGGCGCTCCTTCGGCCAGGGGCAGGGAAAACTCATGTAGATGCGCTCCACCGAGTTATCGGCGAAACACTCGCGCACGAGGAAGCGCGCGTCGCCGCACAGCAGGCGCACGTTCCCCAGCTTCAGGCGCGCGACGCGCGACAGCGCTTTTTCGAGGCACATGTGGGAAACTTCCACGCCGTAAACCAGCGCTTCCGGGCGTTTCTGCGCGAGGTCGACGAGAAAATCGCCGTTGCCGAAACCGATCTCGATCAGCCGCGGCGCGCCCTCGCGCTCGGCCGGCAGGCGGCATTCCGGCGTCGGTCTGAGGACCACGTCTCCACGATTCAAAATTCTTCCCTCCAATGCCTTTTTCACGCAGGGGGAAAATCCATGACTTTCCCTGCGTTTTGCAGGCGCGGAATTCTCGTTTTTTTCTGAAAGACGGCCCATTATAACAAAAAAATCCGCGCCGCGTGAACGGTCCGTCCGCCGCCGTTTTCGAGGGCGAAAAGACGTTCCACGTGGAACATTTCCTATTTTTTCTTGGCGCCGCCGCGTTCGCGGCGATATCTTTCAGGAAATACGACGATCGCGCGCGAAACCGCGCGGGCAAAAAAGGCCGGGCTTCTTTTTCATCGACAAAAAAAGAAGTCCGGCCTCCCCGTTCAAAAATCGGTCACACGCGGCCCTTCACGCCGACGGCTGCGGCGGTCAGAGCCTGCATGAGCTCGTCGTTTTCGTATTCCTCGAGACGTCCCGCGTCGCCGAGCTCGGTCAGCTTCTGATCGACGGGAATGCGCGCCAACGTCTTGAGGCTGAAAAGCTTCTCGATCTCCTCGCGGTGCGACGAGCCGAAAAGGTCCCAGCGCTCGCCGCAATGCGGGCACACGGCATAGGACATGTTCTCCACCAGGCCGAGCAGCGGCACGTTCATCATCTTGCCGAGATTGATCTGCTTCTGCACGATCATCGTCGACAGCCCCTGCGGCATGGTCACGGCCAGGATGCCGTCGACCTGGATGCTTTGCATGACCGTCAGCGGCGCGTCGGCGGTCCCCGGCGGCAGATCGATGACGGCGAAGTCGAGCCCGCCCCAAGCGCCGTCTTCCCAGAACTGCTTGATGGTGCCGCTGATCAGCGGACCGCGCCAGACGACGGGCGCGCCGTCGTCCTTGAGCAGCAGATTGACGGAAAGCACTTTGATGCCATTGGCCGTGGCAGGCATTTGGATCTTGTTGTTCTCCACGTACGGCGGCCGATCGATGCCCAGCAGTTTCGGGATCGAAGGACCGGTGACGTCGGCGTCGAGCACGCCGACGCGGTAGCCGGCGCGGTTCAGCGCCACCGCCAGCAGCGTCGACACGGTGCTTTTGCCGACGCCGCCCTTGCCGCTGCCGACGGCGATGATGCGGCCGACGCCCTGCCGCGTCGGGCCGGGGATCTTATTGCAGTTTCCGGCCGACGAGCAGCTGCTGCACGAACCATTACACGTCTCGCTCATAACACAAGCCTCCCCAAATAAAAACTCAACGGCCCCATCATACCACTTTTACGCCGTTTTATCCGAGAATCAGCTCGCCAGCCGTGGAAACGAGCGTCGTTTTGACCAGCGTCACCGCCGGACGCACGCCGCTGCCGCGGATCGCGTTGGTCAGCACGCGCGCCGCCAGCACGCCCAGTTCTCTGACCGGCACGCGCAGGCAGTTGGCGCGCAGCAGACGCGCCAGCCGTTCGTCGCCGCAGAGCAGGTCGGGGCGTTCGCCGTCGGGCGAATTCTTCGCCCCGTCCCAGATCACGAACGGTTCGCCGTCGCCCATTTCCGTTTCCAGTTCCGCCAGGAACTCCATCACGGCCGCCGGGCCGCCGCGATAGCGCACGGGACGACGCCCCGCCAGCGCGCGGACCCGCGCCGAGACGCTCTCGCGCTCCAGCGCCACGCTGAATTGGCCTGCGCACGCCGACGGTCCGATGCAGACCACGGGGATTTCCAACGCGCCGAGCTCCCGCGCCTGCGCGCCGAACCAGATTAATCCGTCGGCCTTGCGCCCTTCGACGCGACGCAGCACGTTGGCGGCCAGCGAGGCGCTGCCGCCCTCAAAAAGGAGCAGCTCCATCTTGCAGCGCGACAGCACGCCGGATACCGCGCTCAGGAACTCGCCCGTCCACGGCGCGTCCATACGTTCCAGCACCACGCCGATGACGCCGGTGCGTTTGCTGGAAAGTCCGCTGGCCACCGCGTCCAGTTCGTAGCCCAGTTTTTTTGCCGCTTTCCAGACGCGACCGCGCGTCTCCGCGGAAATGCGCCGGTCGCCCCTCAGCGCGCGGCTGACGGTGCCTTTGTTGACGCCCGCCTCGAGCGCCACGTCGGCCATCGTGACCCGAGCCATGACGGGCGCCTCAGATCTCGATGATGCTGCCGCCGATGAACTCGCGCAGCAGCGAATTGCTGGGCACCAGACGGGGATCCATGGCCGGCACGAAGCGCAGCATGCGCAGCAGCCGCATCGCCTCGCCGCGCTGGGGCGATTCCTCGCCGACGGAGCGCAGCAAGTTTTCGGCATAAGGTTTCATCACCGGCAGCTCGTAGATCAGCGACGAGTTGAACATCACGTCGGCGTTCTTCTGATAGGGGAAGATATATCTTGCCGCGCCGCGTACCACCGAGGGCCAGCGGTTCAGCGTCGCCTCGGGCGAGTTGCCGCGGGTGCGGTTGTCGCGGATCAAGCGCCGCAGCAGGCGCAGGTCGGTCGTACTGGTGCGGGAATGCTGGTCGAGGCAGAGGCTGGTCAGCGGCGAGAGGAACACGCCATAGCGCGCCTGCGGAGGGATCGCCGCCAGCACTTTGTCGTTGAGCCCGTGGAGTCCCTCGAGGATCAGCACGTCGTCCTTTTCCAGTTTCAGTTCGGCTCCGGCCATGCGACGCCCCTCGTAAAAGTCGAAGCGCGGCAGCCGTACCGTTTTTCCCGTCAGCAGCGCATGGATGTGCTCGTTCAACAGCTCGGTGTCCACCGCCTCGACCGCCTCGAAGTCGCGCTTGCCGTCCTCGTCGAGCGGGCACTTGTCGCGGTCCACGAAGTAGTCGTCCAGCGAGATCGCCACGGGGCGCCGGCCGGCCACTTCCAGCTGGATGCGCAGCTTGTGCGACGTGGTCGTCTTGCCGGAGCCCGACGGGCCGGCGATGGTGATGACGCGGCGCTCGGGGACGCTCAAAAAATCCTGCGTCACCTCGGCGACCTTCTGGGCGTGAAGCGCTTCGGACATGAGGATCAGTTCCTTGCCGCCGTCGCGCGCCACCGCTTCGCAGATCTCCACGAGATTGACGACGTGGAGCTTGCGCATCCAGTCGGCGTAGTCGAGAAATACCGTCGAAAGCTTGTGCGAAGGCCGGTATTCGGGCAGCCCGCCGCGGCTCAGCGCGACCGGGAAGCGCAGCACGACGCCCGGCGTCAGTTTCGAAAGCTTGTAAGGACGAAGATAGCCGGTGGAAGGAACCATCGGCGAATAGAAGTGGTCGCGCTCGCCGTCGCAGCAGGCCATCTCCACGGGCAGATCGGACCACATATGAGCCAGCAGTTTCGCCTTGTCGGGGCGCTCGTGTTCTTCGAAAAAACGCCGCGCTTCGTCGATCGGCGTCATCTCGGCGCGGATGGGCAAATCGGCGGCGATGATCCGTTCCATCTCCGCGGCGATGGCGCTGACCTTGTCCGCGGGGATTTCCTCGTCTTCGCCGTTAAGCCGTTCCCCCGGACGGGGCATAAGCTCCCAGAACGTGCCTTCGGAAATGGAATGGGTGACGCGCAGCCCGCGCCCCAGCACGCGACGGGCGGCAATGGTCAGCACGAAGCTCAGCGAGCTCTGAAAGACGCTCACGCCCTCCGCCGAGGCCAAGTCGACCCAGCTGATCCGGGCGTTCTTGTCCACGATCCAGTTCAGCGGACGCAGATAATGATTGACGTGCCACGCCACCACCGGCACGCCGCTTTGCGAGCCGCCCAAGCGGCGCAACAGTTCCTCGCCGCTTGTCGGCGCGTCGCACGGCACGCTCTTTCCGTCGGGGAAAAACACGTTAAACATCTCCCAGCCTCCTCACAGACAGGTCTGCGCGGCGAAATCGTACCGCGCGCATTTTGCCTTTTATTATACCGTGTCATACAATAATCGGCGCAGCGCGAGTGAGAAATCTTCGTGCAAAGGAGGCGAACACCCATGGCCGACGGTTTCGAAAGCGACCGCAGCGAAGCCTATTTCAACGGCGGCATGAAGCCGCGCCCGGCGCCGCGACGCATCGGGGCGGCCGAGAAAAAACGCGGCGGGAAAACGGCCGCGGCGAAACGAAAGGATCCCCGCTCCGGAGGATAAAAATTTCCTCCGGAGCGGGGATCCTTTTTCGATCCGCGGCTTAGCAGTTGATGATGAAGTGTTCGGGTTCGTAAAAGGTCTGGAAGTCGGTGAGGTTGTTCTCGCGGGCGATGTTTTCCACCTCGTCCTCGCTCTCCACGCTGAAAACGTCCACGCCCTCGTCGGTGTAATTGACGAGCAGGCAGCCGTAGCCTTCCTTGACGCCGTCCTTGAAAGCCTGGAGGTACAGTTCCAGCTCGATCAGGTCCTCGAAGAAGATCTCGCTGGACAGTTCGCCTTCGCTCTCCGCGCCTTCCTCGTCCTCCGTCAGCGCCTGAAGATAGGAAGCGATGCGTTCGTTCATCGTCTGTTCGAACTCGGGGGCGATGTCGAGCTGCATCTCGTTCTCGTTCAGCTCCCTGAAACTGCCGGCCGGCTTCCCTTCAAGCCACAGCTCGCCGGAATACAGAAGGCTCTCGTCGTTGTCCCGCTCGGCCAGATTGTGGATTTCCACCCCGTTGATCGACGCGTGCTCGATGTCTTTCATTTTAGAAGGTCTCCTTCCCGGAACTTTCATTCCTCGGAATGCTGTCACTCATTTTACCCGAATCGGAGCGTAACCGCCAGCCTCCTTTTCGCGGAGCCGCCTTTTTTTAGACTCATAACAGGAAACGGATCACCAGCGGCAGCGTCAGCACCGACAGCATCGTGCTGACCATGACGGCGCGGGCCGTATAATCGCCGTCCATGCCCATGGCTTCGGCCATTGGAAACGTGTTCATGGCCACCGGCATGGCCATGACGAGGATGCAGGTTTTCACCATCTCGGGCTGAGACGGGAAAAATCTAAAACCCAGCGCGAGGATCAGCGGCGAAATGATCAGACGTACGATCATGTCGGGCCAGACCTGAAGCAGATCGCGCCGCAGCTCGCCGGGCTTGAGCTTCATGCCCAGCGTTATCAGCGCCAGCCCGGTGCCGAGGTCGCCGAGAATCTTCAGCGACAGGTCGAGCCAGCGCGGCAGAGGCAGGCCGACGCCCACATTCCAAAGCGCTCCCAACACGATGCTGAGCACCACGGGATTACGGCTCAGCGAGCGGAAAACGCGCCGCAGGGAATCCTTTCTCAGCCCGCCGTGAAGCACGATCAGACCGCTGACGGCAGAAAAAATTTCAAAACCCGCCACGGAAAGCGCCATGAAGCGCCCGTAATATTCGAGCGCGCCTTCGCCCCAGAGCATGACCACAGCCGGCATGCCCATAAACATGTTGTTCGAGCGGATCGCCATCATCACCGAGGCAGCTTTGCGCCGCGCGTCGCCGCGCCGAAAACGCTCGCTCAGCCAGGCGCAGAAGATCATGCCCAAGTAGCCGCCGTACAGCGCAAGGACGAAATTGACGTCGCCAAGACCGCGGGCGCTGACCGACAGCGTGATGCGGAAAACCAGGCAGGGCGCGGCCACATAAAAAACAACGCGCCCCATCTGCGAGCCGCCCTCGTCGTTCAAGATCCCCACGCGCTTCAACCCCCACCCCGTCATGATGCAGCACATGATGGGCAGGATCAACAGAAAACCGCCAAGCATGACCTCAGCACCTCCGCCGGAAAATGTTTTTCATTATAAATTTTCCGGCGGAAAAAGGGAACCCCGCTTCGATCCGATTGTCGAAGCTTCCCCGAGACGATATAATGGACTTGAAATATGAGACGGCATTCCCGATCAGACCATCCAGAAAGAAGGAAAAATCCATCATGATCCCGGTTCCTTCCCGCATTTTTCGCGAGTACGACATCCGCGGCGAAGCCGAGAGCGAACTGACCGACGAAAACGTGCGGGCGGTCGCGCGCGCCTACGGCACGTATTTGAAACGCGCCGGTATCCTCAAAGCCACCGTAGGCGGCGACGTACGCCTGTCCACCGAGCGGATCCGCGCCGCCGCCATCGAAGGCCTGCGCTCCTGCGGCGTCGACGTCGTCGACCTCGGCACGGTGACCACGCCCATGCTCTACTGGAGCTTCTTCCGCTTCGGCGTCGACGGCGGCGTCATGATCACCGGCAGTCACAATCCGAAGGACATGAACGGCCTCAAGCTGGGGTTCAAAAAAGCCACGCTGTTCGGCGAAGAAATCCAGAAGATCCGCCGCATGGCGCAGACGGGCGACTTCGACCTCGCCGCCGCGCCGGGAGCGCTGGAAAAAGCCGACATCGCCGACGGATACGTCGCCATGCTGACGGAAAAAGTGCGTCTGCCGCGGCCGATGAAGATCGTCATCGACCCCGCCAACGGCACGGCGGCGCTGTTCGCCGGCAGATTCTTCAAAGCCCTCGGCTGCGACGTCACCGCCCTGTACGACACGCCCGACGGCACCTTTCCCAACCACCATCCCGATCCTCAGAAGAAGGAGAACATGCGGGACTTGGCGCGCACAGTCGTGGAGGTCGGCGCCGAGGCCGGCTTCGGCTTCGACGGCGACGCCGACCGTATCGGCGTCGTCGACAACGAAGGCGGGATCGTCGGCGGCGACATTCTCATGGCCCTGTTCTGGCGCGAGATCCTGCCCAAACATCCCGGCGCCACCGCCATCATCGAAGTGAAATGCTCCAAAGCGCTCGAAGAAGAAGTGCGCCGCCTCGGCGGCAAACCCTATTATTACAAAGCCGGCCATTCGCTGATCAAGGCCGAGATGAAGCGCATCGGCGCGCCCTTCGCCGGCGAATATTCGGGACACATGTTCTTCGCCGATGAATATTACGGCTACGACGATTCCTTCTACGCCGCCGCCCGGCTGCTGCGCCTCGTCGCCGCCGGCCGCGAGACGCTGGCGCAGATGCGCGCCTCGATCCCCGCCTACTGCCACACCGAGGAGATGCGCATCGACTGCCCCGACGAGCGCAAGTTCGAGGAGATGAAGCAGATCACCGCGCAGGCGCTCAAAGACCACGACGCCATCACCGTCGACGGCGTGCGCATCCTCTACGACGGCGGCTGGGGGCTGATCCGCGCCTCCAACACCCAGCCCGTGCTGGCCGTCAGGTGCGAAGGCACGACGCCCGAGAAGCGCGACCAGATCGCCGCCGACATCCGCGCCCGCATCCTTCGCGCCGGACTGCCCGACTTCCAATGGAAAATGTAAGGAGACTGTCATGACCGATCCCGTTGAAAAAGTGCAAAAGGCTCTCGACGAACTTCACTACGAAGGGAGCATCATCCACAGCGACGCCACCATCTTCACCGTCGAAGACGCTTCCAAAGCGATCGGCGTCACGCCGGGCGAGATCCTCAAGAGCCTGATCTTCATGGTCGACGGACAGCCCTGGCTCGTGCTCATGTCCGGTCCGAACAAAGTCCATTCGGGCAAGATCAAGCGGCTCAGCCAGGGACATCGCGTCACTATGGCTTCGCCCGACTACGTTTTCGAGAACTTCGGTTTCAGAATCGGCGGCGTGCCGCCCCTCGGCTATCCGCGGACGCTGCCCGCGCTGCTGGACGAGGATTTGTGGAATTTTTCCATTGTCTGGGCTGCGGCCGGCACCGACCACGCTTTCTTTCCCATCGCCCCGGAAACGCTGCGAGAATACACCCAGGGACAGAAAGCGGCCGTCAAGAAAGAGCCCCCTCAGCCGTGATCTTCCGCCCCTTCTTCCATCCTGACGATGAAAGAACAGAAAGGAGCTTCCCATGAAAACTCCGGCACTCAAGATCTATCGCGAACGTCCCATTATGGGCTGCGGCTGAAGCACCGCCATCTACACCGAGAACGAGTTGAAACATTTTCCCGGTGCAGCCAACCGCGTCGCGGTTGGGCAGCTTTACATGAAGCTCAAAGAAGAGTATGGTCCCCGCCTCGACATCAACTTCTACGACCCGCGCTGTTTCGTATTTCTCTTCGACACGCTGCGCTATCGCCTGCGCGGCGACGAAGTCACCTGGGTGCTGAACGGCAAGGTGATCTTCCGCGGCATTCCCGAGTGGGAAAAACTGAAAGACGCTATCGACGGCGTCCTTCCAGCCTCGTAGATACAAGATGAGACCGTCCCGGCCTGCAGCGGGCCGAGACGGTCTCTTTTTTCGTATCCGCGTGAAAACGAACTCGATGCCGATTTTACTTAAAAAATTTAATTGGGACTCACCATCAGTCGTGATAGCGCAGATCGATGCGCAGGATCCGCCGCGGACGGCCTGCCGCGGCCTGCGGCTCCTTTCCCAGCACGGTCAGATAGCGAAACTCCTCCAGCTTCTGCAGCAGCCTGTTCATGCTGCGCAGCGACAGCGAGCAGTAACGCGCCAGTTCGGACGAAGTGACCGTGTCGGTCCGGTATTGCAGAAGGGCCTGCTCGATCTTGCTCAGCGATCTGATCCCGATCCCGGTCTGCACGGAGATCTGGCGCAGATTTTCGTTGAACAGCCCTTTCGCGTCGGGATCGCCCGACAGCGAGATCGGGCCGAAAAAATGCCCTCTCTCGTCAAGACCGTAACAGCAAGATGCCGGGCTTCTTCGGCTTCTCTGCTGCGCCTTGTCGGCCGCGTAACGGGCCTCCCGGGCCGTATACCCGATGCCGATGCCCGCCGAAATCTTCTCCAGACAGGGATTTTGAAAGGGCATGTGCAGCAGACTGAGACCGGTGAAGTTCCCCGTCTCGGCCATCAGCGTCCTCAGATCGCACGCCACGTAATAGTCAGCCATGTCCGTCTGAAACACGGCGCCGCCGAGATGCTGCGCAAAATAGCAGACGGACTCGCCGATCTGCGCCTGCAGTCTCAGCGTCTGCAGCTCGCTGTACATGTGCATCTCGCGGCTCAGCTGGAATTCCGGCCGGATCACGACCACCGCGGGAAGGTTTCTTTCGGCAACGGTGATCTGATGTCTCAGCAGCAAAAACTGGAGCTTCTGCTGCAGAAGAGAAAAATTCGGACCGGTCTTGATCGAAGGGATCCCCATCGCCCGAAGTTTTTCGTAGATCTTCTCCAGTCCCGTCACGCACAGATCCGCCCTGCCGGTGCGGTAATTTTCCGCGTGATATTGAACGACCTGCTGAAAATAATCTTCGGCCATGATGTCAAAGCGGGTATTGTAAAGCCGCACGCTTTCTTCGGTCCCCTTCAGCTCTTCGCGTATCTCTTCGATGATTTCATCGTCAAAACCGTCCATGCTGACGTTCTGGATCCTGTTTTTGTATTTCAGTCCCGCCTTGACGAGCGCGCACATGGTCGACAGCATGTTGCGCGGCATAAAATCCCACGGGACCGCGGGTTGGAGCAGAGACGTCGCGTACAGATAAGGCGTCTGTCCCGTGAAAAGCAGAGCGTCGCATTTCCTCTCGTTTTCTTCGATCAGTTTTATCGCCTCGTGAAAATCCCGATACGCCAGAGGCATCAGCTGTACGGAAAACCGAGCCGATCTTTTCTGCAGGATTCTCAGACTTGTCTCGGGGCCAATCACGCCAATGATCATCATCGTTCCCTCGCGATAGAGAAATCTTGCCCGTTCCGCATGGTTCGGACATGCCGCTTCATTGTACGCGGCCATTGCATTAAGGTCAAATTAAGGTCGTTTTATAGCATCCAAGACGCCCATATAATGAAATAAGCAGTGAATTTATTTTTACAAACGAATTCATTGCGCTTCATTCCCGAAAAGGAGGTTCTCTTCATGTATTGGGCTCTTCTCGTCGTGTTCGGCATCTTCGCGCTGGGAGATTACCTTGGCGTCGTCTCGAAGGCTCGCCTCTCCTCCGTGTTCGTCGCCCTGATGTGCTTTCTGGTGCTGTTTCTGAGCGGCGTTCTGCCTCAGGATCTAATTAAGATCGCCGGACTCACCGATTTGGCTAAAATGGCGACGCCGTTTCTCGTTTTCTCCATGGGCTCGTCCATCAACCTGTCGCAGATGCGCAGGGAATGGAAAGTCGTCGTCATGTCGCTGGCGGCGATGCTGGTCGCCGTCGTCTCCGTACTTGCCGTCGCGCCGCTGATCGGCATGCAGAGCGCTCTGGTGTGCATTCCTATCGTCAACGGCGGCATCGTCGCCACGCAGATCATGACCGCCGCCGCTCTCGAAAAAGGATTCGGCCTGGCCGCCGCGCTCGGCACGCTGGTATTCGCCGTGCAGAAATTCGTCGGCACCATCCCCGCCTCGCACTTCGGCCTCAAGGAAGCGAAGCTGCTGGTCAGCGACTACCGCGAGAAAAAGGCCCAGGGCATCGATCTTTTAAAGGCCGCTCAGCCGCAGGGCCACCAGGAAACGGACGCTCAACCGAAGAAAGTTCCGTTCTGCGTCCGGTACGACAAATATTACACCGTCTACATGACGCTCGGCATCGCAGCCGCAGTCGCCTACGTCAGCAGCCTGATCGCCAGGGTCACGGGCATCGCCGCTTCGATCTGGTGCCTGCTTTTCGGCATGCTGCTCAATCAGCTGCATCTGATCCCTTCGCGTATCCTCGACCGGGGAAAGTCGAGCGGGCTGTTCATGACGGCGACGTTTTGCAGTTTGATCCCCGCCCTGGCGAAGATCGAGCTCTCCGACATGGGCAGCATGGCCGTCAGTCTGGCGCTGGTATTCGGGGCGGTGCTGATCGGTACTTTCCTGCTGCTCTACGTCCTGCCGCTGTGGAAGTTCATCGGCTCGCGCAACATGGTGGTCGGCATCGCCATGTCGCAGCTGCTGGGATTCCCCGCCACGTTCCTGATCGTCAACGAAGTGGCGACGGCCGTCGCGCGGAACGACGACGAGAAAAACTACGTCGTCGAGAAGCTGACGCCGGCCTTCGTCGTGTCGGGCTTCGTCTCCGTGACGACGTTCTCGATCATCATGGCGGGGATTTTCGCCTCTTTCCTGCATCTGTTCCCGGCGCCGTAAATCCGGCCACGAAAAACACGAACGAAACCGACGGATCTGTTTTATAATAGCGGCGGCCTCGAAAAAACGCTCTGCACCGTCAGGCGCCGTGCGAGTCCGCCCACAACTCAAGGAAAGCCGGAGGGAAAAATCATGAAATTCGACATGCTGAATTATCGTTATCCGTCTCGCCGCAGCGTCATTTACGGGCGCAAAGGCATGGTCTGCACCTCTCAGCCGCTGGCCGCCCAGGCCGGACTGGACATTCTGAAAAAGGGAGGCAACGCCGTCGACGCCATGATCGCCACGGCGATCTGCATGACCGTATTGGAGCCCACGGGAAACGGGCTCGGTTCGGACGCGTTCGACCTCGTCTGGTTCGGCGGCAGACTTTACGGGCTCAACGGCAGCGGCGGCGCCGCGAAGCTTCAGACCCTCGAGAAGATGAAGGCCAAAGGCTACGATTCCATGCCGCAGCGCGGCTGGGACTCCGTCACGGTGCCCGGCGCCGTATCGGCCTGGAGCGAACTGCACCAACGTTTCGGACGCTTGCCCTTCAAAGACCTGTTCACTGCCGCCATCGACTACGCCGAAAACGGCTATCCCGTCCACCCCATCGTCGGCCGTCTTTGGAACGATGCGGCCAAAGTCTTCATGCCGTTCAAGGACAAGCCGGAATTCCGTCCGTTCTTCGAAACGTTCCTCAAAAACGGCGCCCCGGCCATCGGCAGCCTGGTCAAGCTCCCCGATCACGCCAGGACCCTGCGCGAACTTGCCGAGACGAACTGCGAGAGCTTTTACCGCGGCCGGATCGCCGCGGCGTTCGACGCGTTCTCGAAAGAGACGGGCGGCCTCCTGCGCGCCGAGGACCTGGCGGCGTACCGGGCCGAATGGGTCGAACCGATCACGACCAACTACAAAGGCTACGAAGTCTGCGAAATTCCGCCCAACGGTCACGGCATCGTCGCGCTGATGACGCTGAACATACTGCAGAAGCTGGACACTTCTCTGGGGCGCGACGCCGAGCCGACGGTCCACAAACAGCTGGAAGCGATGAAGCTGGCTTTCACCGACGGACAGACTTATATCGCCGATCCGCGCTTCATGAAGATGAAGACGGATTTTCTGCTCAGCGACGCCTATGCCGCGGGACGCAGCGGCGAAATCGGCGCAGAGGCGCTGCTGCCGAAACCCATCGATCCGCAGTGCGGCGGCACGGTTTACATGTGCGCCGCCGACAGCGAGGGCAACATGATCTCGCACATCCAGAGCAACTTCCGCGGCTTCGGCAGCGGCATCGTCATCCCCGGCTACGGCATCGCGCTGAACGACCGCGGCAACGGCTTCAAGCTCGACCCGCGGTCCGACGACTGCATTGCCCCGGGCAAGAAGCCCTATCACACCATCATTCCCGGATTCCTGATGAAGGACGGCCGGGCCGTCGGTCCCTTCGGCGTCATGGGCGGCTTCATGCAACCCCAGGGCCATGTGCAGGTGCTGATGAACATGATCGATTACGGCCTCAATCCCCAGGAAGCTCTCGACGCGCCGCGCTGGCAGTGGATCGGCGGCAGGAAGGTGGAACTGGAAGCCGGCTTTGACCCCGCCGTGGCCGAAGGGCTGCGCAAACGCGGTCACGAAGTGACCGTCACCAGCGACTTCCTCAGCTTCGGACGCGGTCAGATGATCCTGCGCGGCGACGACGGCGTGCTCATCGGCGCCACCGAGCCGCGCACCGACGGCTGCGTCGCCGCCTGGTAAAACGAGTCGCCCTTCTCCGCTCAGAAACACACAAACGCCAAGCGGCCGAGACTGATGCATTCATTTGAATCATCAGATCCCGGCCGCTTGGTTTGTCCTGCGGAGGACATCGTCGGTCACGCGACCGACCCTTTTCGTTTTGTGAGTTTTCAGCGTTTGTTTTTGATCGTCTTGGGATTGCCCTTGCCGTTCCGCCACAGGATCACGGACCAGTAGAAGCGGCTCATTTCGCGGAAATCGCGCGGCTTGACGCCGAGGATGCTCTCCAGCTTTTCAAGGCGGTAATCCACCGTGGTGCGATGCACGTGCAGCAGCTCGGCGGCGCGCACGACGCTGAAGCCGCTTTCGCACCAGGCCGCGATCGTCTCCTGCAGTTCCTCGCCGTCAGTCCGCACGAAAAGCGGCGCCAGTTCGCGCTCCACCATGCTGTCGAGCAGGCGGGGCTCGGAACAGAGCAGCAGTTCCTCGACGCGAAAATCGGTGATGATGTGGACTTTATCGCGCGGGAGCAGTTTGCTGCCGACGCCCAAGGCGACCTGCGCCTCGCGATACGACGAG
This sequence comes from Pyramidobacter sp. YE332, assembly GCF_033060595.1. Taxonomy (NCBI): domain Bacteria; kingdom Thermotogati; phylum Synergistota; class Synergistia; order Synergistales; family Dethiosulfovibrionaceae; genus Pyramidobacter; species Pyramidobacter sp. YE332. The sequence continues at coordinate 1,755,636 of NZ_CP133038.1, forward strand.
ACTAGGCCGGGAATGCCGTCCTGCACGCTGCCGATGCCGACCGCGGCGGAAAAACCGCGGCGCTTGAGCTGGTCGGTCAGCTGCAGGCACTGCTCGCGCACCGCCACGTAGAACTTGTCGCGATTGAACTCGCGCCCGCGCATGGCGCTGCGGAAGACCACGTAGCGGTGCGGGCCGACGCTGCCGGAAACGTCGCCGGGAGCGTTGAAGATCTGGCGGATGTCCATCAGCGTACGGTCGCGTTCGGGATAGTCGCCGTCCTCGCTGCTCTGCGACGACGTGTCGATCTCGATCACCGAATAGGCCAGCGTCTTGTCGTAGCCCATCAGCGCCGCCTTGGTTTCGATCACCTGCGGATCGTTGATGCCGGGGCGGAACAGGGCGATGTCGGCCACCAACGCCTGCAGGTTGCGCTCGCGTTCCAGCAGTTCGCGCGTGATCATGCGCTCTTTCAGGTACAGCTCAGCCTGGCTTTTGACGAGCTGAGCGAACGGCTTGACCTTTTCGGGATCGCCCGTGATAGCGATCGTGCCGATCACATGCTGCTCAGTATCGAGGATCGGATAGGTGACGCCGGGCTTGACGCCTTTCAGACGGCGGGCGTCCTCTTCCGTTTCCCAGCGGGACTGGCCCGTGCGGCCGACAATGGCGCACGCCTCGTTCAGCGTGCCGATACCGCGGTCGAGGTCGCTGCAGCCGATCGTGATTCCGTCGGTATCGGTGATGACGACGTCGTATCCGATGACGCGGGAAATGTTTTCCGCAAGTTCCTGAGCAATAGGTCTAAGCATGTGTCTCCTCCCGGACATTGTGTAATTGCGGCGTATCTGCCTGATTTTGACGGGAATTAAGGCAAGTTTTTTTCGCCGACAAGTTTATCAGAGATCTTTCGTAACGAAATTTTATTTCGTTACGAAAAAACTTTTAAGTCATATAGACGCATTCCAACATGTATTATAATACCACTTTCGGCATTTTTGTGGAGCTCATTTTCATTTATTCGTCTCAAGATTTTGAGATTTTTATGAACAAAAATGTAGGGCGATCCGCGTCGTCCCGTCATATTTTCGGCAACTTGCCTGATTTCATCGGATGAATCACGCCCAAACAGCAGAAACGGCTCGCCACAAATCATCGAAAAAGATACTACAGCACAAACGGATCTTCCATTAAAACACGCTCAATATGACGACAACGGCCGGTTTTACGCCCCTCTTCACAGGTACAACAGCGATGCTCCACGTCCACGGCAAATTCTTCGCCGTTTTCCTCCACGAGCCATACCTTTGCTCCGACCCGCCGAAGTTCGGGGCCGCCGGCCTTTCCCGCCGACAGCCCTCGGGCTGCGGCGAAATTATCAGCCTGCTTTTCAAGAATCGGCTCGCCGGGATCCAAAGGCACGCTCTCGATGAATTCGCCCTTGTCCAGCGCCACGTTGGACAGGCGGTCGGCTTCGGCGTTCCGGGCCCTCGGCACCCAGCGGCAGCGCGCTTGCAGAGCGCGCATACGCTCGATGATCGGCTCGGCCAGCGCTTTCAGGCGGGGTTCTTTGATCTTCCACTGCCCCGTTACCTGCGATATCACCAGTTTGCTGTCGCCGCAGATTTCCGCGTTCTTCAGACCGCGGCGTTCAAGCTCGTCAAGCAGCAGACTCAGCGCCATATACTCCGCCTCGTTGTTGGTCTTCATGCCCAACGGCAGCGCACGGCGCCAGATCACCCGCTCGCCGTCGTAAATCACCATGCCGGCACCGGCGTCGCCAGGATTGCCCCGCGAGGCGCCGTCAAAATGGCCTCGAATCATCAGGCTCTCGCCTCCTTGTTCGTTTGTGCGCGTAGCGGCGGATGACGCCACAGCGTCGCGTAGATCACGGGAAAAGTTCCTATCGCGAAACAACCGATAGCCGCCAGCACTCCATCCAGTCCCATACGTTCCGAAAGAGCGCCAATCAGCAACGGCAGCAGAATCGGCGGCAGATCATTCGCCAGGAGGTACAACGACGATCCCTTGGGAAGCAGCCGCGGCGGAAACACGTCCGGTACCAGCGCGCTGATGGCGGGATAATCGACGCCGTGGCTCAGTCCGAAAAGCATGCCCGCCGCCACGAACCAAGGGATCTGTTTCGACGAGGCGGCCAGCAAAAGCGAAAGCGCCTCACCCACAGCCCAGAAACAGAAGGAGGTTCGTCGATCGAAAGACGTCAGCAGCCAGGCGCAGAGAGTCACGCGCACGAGTACGCTGACCGGCGTCAACGCCCACGTGAACCATGTTCCCCTGAAGCCGAGCCCGCGCATCAGGTTCGGTACGTACTGAATCGCCGCCGTAGCCGTCAGCGAAACCGTAAAAATCGAAGCGAGCAGCGCCCACGTCTCCCGGCGCCTTATCAGTTCGCCCCAGCTTCCCCACGCCACGCCCATGACCGCCTGCCCCGTGGCCCCTTTTCCGGCGCGAGGCATGCGTAGGGCATAAAGCGCCAGCGCTGTCAAAATAGCGGAGGAAAGCATCATGAACAGACGGATGAAACCGCGGTCAATCAGGAATTCGGACAACGGCACTACGACAAACTGCGGAAGAATGGAGCCAAGGCAGAGATAACCGAAAATCCGGCCGCGTTCCGCCGCGGGGATAACCAGCCCCTGATACGCCGTGATCGCCACATACACCACGCTGTAAGCCATGCCGACAAGAAAACGCGCCAGCATCAGCGCGCAAAAATTCCGCGACAGATACCCCAGCCCTGCGGCGGCCCCCAAAAGCGCCGCCCCCGTCACGGCCCCGCGGACGCCGACGCGCTCCACCATCCAGCCCCCGAGAGGACGGGCACAGGTCGCACCAACGTAAAAGACGCTCATGACCACGCCCATCCGCCACGAACCGAAATCCATCTGCAACAGCAGCGACGGCAGCACGTAGCTGGCAGAAACCAGGCTATGGGCGCAAAACGTCAGCGTGAAAATACTGTGAAAATAAGAGGGCAGCCTCATATGCTCTCTCTCCCGAACGAGAAAAATGCCTGCGCGCCCGTGGCGGCAGGATAACCTGCAGACCGTCACCGCCCTTCAGAAACGGCGACGTCGCACGTTGACATTGTACACCTCGAATCGCATAAAAACCTTTTTCTCCATGATACCAAACAAATCGTTTCCAACGGAAGGGAAGACATCCCATGAAAGCGCACAGCAAACTTCTGTGCTTTGGCGCCGCGTTGTCTTGCCCTACCGTCGGCCGCCTTTTCTACGGGGAAAGACGGCGTTCCCGACCATGGCTCCGGAAACGGATTGACAGTCCACAAAAAATCCTCTCGTTCGCGAACGAGAGGATTTTGTGCAGATCGTAGAACTCAGTGAGACAACAGCGTCAGCATGACGGCCGCGGCGACGGCCGTGCCGATGACGCCGGCCACGTTGGGTCCCATGGCGTGCATCAGCAGGAAATGGCCGGGGTTCTCCTTCTGGCAGACCACCTGAACGACGCGGGCCGCCATGGGAACGGCGGATACGCCGGCAGCGCCGATCATCGGGTTGATCTTGCCGCCGCTGAGGATCTTGAGAAGCTGGCCGAAGCCGCAGCCGCCGGCCGTGCTGGCCATGAAGGCGACCAGTCCGAGGACGATGATCTTGATCGTGCCGAGAGTCAGGAACTTGTCGGCTTCCATCGTGGCGCCGACGGTCAGCGACAGGAAGATCGTGGTGGTGTTCATGATCGCGTTCTGAGCCGTGTCGCTGAGACGGTCGGCACAGCCGCATTCGCGAATCAGGTTACCGAACATGAGGATACCGACGAGAGGCACCGACATGGGCAGGATCAGCCCGGTGACGACGGTGACGACGATGGGGAACATGATCCTTTCGAGCTTGCTGACGGGACGAAGCTTGTCCATCGTGATGGCACGGTCGGCTTTGCTGGTGCACAGCTTGATGATCGGAGGCTGGATCAGGGGCACCAGCGACATGTAGCTGTATGAAGCCACGGCCACGGCGCCGAGAATCTGCGGCGCCAGTTTCGAACACAGATAAATGCTGGTCGGCCCGTCGGCGCCGCCGATAATGGCGATCGAAGCGGCTTCCTGCACGTTGAAGCCCAGCATCATGGCTCCGAACAGCGCGATGAAAACGCCCAGCTGGGCGGCGGCCCCGAGGAGGAACGTGATGGGGTTGGCCAGAAGCGGGGTAAAGTCGGTCATGGCGCCGATGCCCATGAAGATGATGACGGGATAGATCTCCTTGACCGTGCCGAAGGACATGTAATACAGGAACCCGCCGGCCTGGGTCTCGTTGCCCAGCGCATCGAGCACGGGCCCGGAGGTGATGCCCGACAGAGGCAGGTTGGCCAGAAGGCAGCCGAACGCGATGGGGATCAGCAGCAACGGTTCAAAGCCGCGGCCAATGGCCAAGTACAGCAAGGCAAACGCCACCAGCAACATGACAATGTTGCCGCCCGTCAGTCCCGCAAAGCCGGATTCGCCGACAATGCGGGCAAACGCTTCAGAAACAACGCTCATAATTTTTCCTCCTTGGGAAAATCGTAAGATGATGCGGTTCGAGCCGCTTTAAACCGTTTTACGCCCTCCGCAAGCCTTTACTTGCGGCCGGTGCTGACGATACGCATCGCGTAAATCACGCCGGTCAGTCCCGCGAGCACGAGAAACACCACGCTGAACGCGATCGCCGAGAGAGCCGTAGCCCCGCTCATGCCGTCAAAGACCATTCCGTTCACCTCCAAAAGAATAAACTATTGGATACCAATAAATACAAGCTATTAAAAAACTTCAACATAGACACGATGCGAATAAGAATAACGGAAAAAAGGTTCAGCGTCAAGACAAAAAAGGCTAAGAGAAGTTAAACGCCAGCAGAAAAGTTTCACAAATTTTCAAGTCCCGATAAAAGATACTTAGGCCGGTGCCGGCGTTCTCGTTCTGCGCTGCGGCCTCAAAAACAAAAAAGGCGGCCCCCGGGAAAACGAGGCGCCGTCTTTTCGTCATGAACGGCGACGCCATACAATGCGTCGCCTCGAATTTATACTATTTCTTGATAAAAAGCATTACCATGGTTTACTGGGCGCTGCCTCGACGATTTTCGCCGGCTATTTTGCGCCGTCATCCGTCCCCCACTCCACCAACACCGTTCCCCACGATAAGCCAACGCCGAAACCGGACAACAGGACCTTCATGCCCGCTTTCAGCCGCCCCTGCTCCGCGCATTCCCCCAGCGCGATCGGAATCGTCGAAGAGACCGTGTTCCCCTTGTCTTCAAGGTTGATCACGAACTTGTCCTCGGGGAACCGCATTTCGTCGCGCACTTGCTCCAGCAGAAGCCGGGACGCTTGATGGAAAACGATCAGGTCAAGATCCTCTTTTCTGACGCCGGCGCGCTCCAGGCAACGCTGCACCGAACCGGGAACTTCTCTCAAGGAGAACTCGAGCACCTTGCGGCCGTCCATGAGCACATTTTCCTGGCTGTGCGCATTGCCGAAGCGGTTCACCCGCTCTGCGGCCGTGCTTTCCGAACGGGGCAGCGCCGTCTCCCCCGCTTCGATGATGATATCACGAAGCCCCGAGCCGTCGGTCCCGAGAGCGAAACCGGTGACGCGATCGCGCCCGCTGACTTCCAGGAGCGTCGCCGTATAGCCGTCGCCGAAAATGGTGCGGATCGCCTTGTCCTGCTTGTTGACATAGCGCGTCACCTGATCGCCGGTGATCAGCAGCACGCGGTCGGCAATTCCGGCAGCGATACAGCCTTTGGCGATGGAAAGGCCGTACACGTAACCGGAACAGCCCAGTTCGTAGTCCACGGCGCCGCAGCTTTTCCGCAGCCCCAGCTTGTGATGAACCACGCACGCAGTGGCAGGCGCGATGTAATCGCGGGCCTCGCAGCAGACCACCAGCATGTCGATGCTGTCGCGGGAAACTGCCGGATGTTCGGCAAAGAACTTCTCGCCCGCCAAGGCCAGATAGTGGGACACCGGCTTGTCGGCGTCGGCAATATGGCGCCTGACGATGCCGGTTTTCTTATAAATTTTTTCGGGCGTCCACGTGCCGAATTCCCTGACCAGATCCTCGTTGGTCTCGAACCGTTCCGGCAGGCACCAGGAAATCCCTCCGATTGACATACCTCTGTTCATACGCTCACTTCCTCCTCTATCATAAAACGTTTCCGCCGCACAGACTTTATGACTTGGTTTTAATGGCTAGTAATAAATTTTAACTGATGCGGGGGCATTTCGCAACGCCATCTTAATTACATAATCCAACCGAGACTCTTTCGTCGGCACGGATCCCCAGTTTCGTACCGCGGCACAAGAGAAACATTTTCATTGACAGGGCACGACAATTCTGCTACCGTTCTGGCCATACGAATTCGCCGTTTTTCCCGCGGCGTTTCCAATTTCGAGAAAAGAGGCGTCCTACGGTGGAATCACGGATAGAAGGACAGGCAGAAGAAAAGAAGCTCGGGCTTTTTTCGATCTTCATGATGATCTTCAAGATCAGCGCCTTTACGCTCGGCGGCGGCGCCGTGCTCATCGGCCTGATCCAGGAAGCGGTGAACCGCACGGGAGTCGTCCCCGAAGAAAAAACGGCCGACATGCTGGCGCTTTCGCTGGCCGCCCCCGGCGCGATGGGCATCAGCATGTCCTACCAGGCGGGGCTGGCGCTCGGCGGCCCCGCCGGCGCGGCGGCGGCCGTGTTTGGCATGGCGCTGCCGCCCTTCATCGCTATTCTCGTGCTCTCCAGCTGGCTGCTGGCGCACATGGGCTCGGGCTACATTTCCGCGTTCTTCAGCGGCGCCACGGCCGCCCTGGTGGTCGTGCTCGGGGCCATCGTCTGGAAGCTGGGCAAGAAGAACGCTCTCGTCAGCGTCAAGGACACGGTCATCTGCCTGCTGGTCGCCGCCGCGGTGCTGGTCTTCAAGGTCTCCGCGGTGTGGGGACTGATCGGCGGCACGATCGTCACGCTGATCGTCAACCTGCTTCTCGAGAAAGAAGGGGAAAAGGCATGACGGATCTGATCGTCCTGTTTTTCATCTTCGCCAAGGTCAGTCTGCTCACCTTCGGCGGCGGCCTGGCGTCGCTGCCGTTCCTTTACGAGGTCTTCGTCACCGAAAGAGCCTGGCTGACAGCCGGCGTGTTCAGCGAGACCGTCGCGCTCGCGCAGATGACGCCCGGCCCCATCATTCTCAATTCGGCCACGCTCCTGGGATACCGTTTTGCCGGTCTCGCCGGCTCCATCACCGGCACGGTGGCCGTCGTCGTCGCGCCGCTGCTGGTGGTGATGGCGCTGGTGTGGATCTTCGAGAACGCTTCCGGCACGGCGCGTCTCTGGGTCGACCGCATCCGCGTCGCCATGCGCCCCGTCGTGGTAGGGCTGCTGGCCGTGGCGCTGTGGACGGTGGCGCTGCCCGTGCTCCATCGCCGCGAGCTCTGGGCCTTTGCGGGACTGAGCGCCGCGCTCTACTTCGCCGTGCCGTTCCTGCGCAAGTATCCGCAGATTCTGCTGTTCGGCATGGCGCTGCTGGCCGTCGTCCTTTACGCCCTCGGCATGACGTCGCTCGCCGCGGCGTAACCTTTCGAAAAACTGCTCTCGCTTGAGAGACACGTGACGCGCGCTTAAAAACGTCCCGCTGAAAAGGCCGTTCGCACGCCGGGAAATCGTCCCGGTGCGCGAACGGCCTTTTGTCCTTTCGGTGTCTCCTCACGCCATCCGCTTTCGCGAAAGAGACGTAAACGATTTTACAATCTCTTTACGTGCCCAATATTTTCCCCTGACAAAGCGGCGTTATCCTCGAGGCACAAAATCGAAAGGAAAGAGGAGATAAAAAATGAGTGGAAAGAAAGTGGCGGCAGTTGTTCTGGCTATGAGCGTAAGCTGCGCGGCGGCGTTTGCCGCAACGAAAAGCGAGATCAGCGTCATTTCCCGCGAAGAAGGATCCGGCACGCGAGGAGCGTTCATCGAGCTCTTCGGCGTGCAGCAGAAAGACGCCGGCGGCAAAAAGGTCGACATGACGACCGACAACGCCGACATCACCAACAGCACCTCGGTCATGATGACGATGGTGGCCGGCAATCCCAGCGCCATCGGCTACGCGTCGATGGGCTCGCTCAAAAAAGCGGATGTAAAAGCTCTGGCTATCGGCGGCGCGGCGGCTACGGTCGAAAATATCCGCACGGGCGATTACAAGATCGCGCGTCCGTTCAACGTCGCTGCGAAAGGACAGCTCCGCCCCGCCGCGCAAGCTTTCCTCAACTTCATCATGAGCGCTCAGGGGCAGAAAGTCGTCGCCGATAACGGCTATATCGCCGTCAATGAAAAAGCGGTTCCTTTCGCCGCCAAGCGCGTTGTGGGCAAGGTGGTCGTCGCCGGTTCGTCCAGCATCACGCCAATCATGGAAAAGCTCAAGGAAGCCTATCTGCTTGTGAACCCCGCCGCCGAGATCGAAGTGCAGATGAGCGACTCCACGACCGGCATGACCTCGGCCATCTCCGGCATCTGCGACCTCGGCATGGCTTCGCGCGGCCTCAAGGAAAGCGAGCTGAAAGCCGGCCTGACTCCGATCGTGATCGCTATGGACGGCATCGCCGTGATCGTCAACAAGGCCAACGAGCTGGAGGGGCTGACCGTGGAACAGGTTCGCGATATCTATACGGGCAAAACCGAAAACTGGGAAGCTTTGAAATAAAACGATGACTCAGGCCAAAGAGAACGCTGCGAAGTGGATTTTCGCCGCGGCGGCGACGGCGTCGGTAATCGCCGTAGCGCTGATCTGCGTCTTCCTCTTCGCGGGCGGCATTCCCGGAATAATGAAGATCGGCGTCTGGGAGTTCCTTTCGGGAACTCGCTGGCGGCCGGGAAACGATATCTACGGAATCCTGCCCATGATTCTCGGATCGCTGTACGTCACCGCGGGAGCGCTGCTTATCGGCGCTCCCGCCGGTTTATTGACGGCCGTCTATCTGTCGCGTTTCGCCTCGCCGCGCATGACGCGCATCCTGCGTCCGGCCGTCTCGCTGCTGGCGGGAATCCCGTCGGTCGTGTACGGATTCTGGGGCGTAACGACGATCGTACCGCTGATCCGCCGGTATTTCGGCGGCAGCGGTTCAAGTTTGCTGGCGGCGGCGCTGCTTCTGGGCATCATGATCCTGCCGACGATTATCGCCGTCAGCGAGGCGGCCCTGAACGCCGTGCCCCAGAGTTATTACGAGGGAGCGCTGGCGCTCGGGGCCACCCACGAACGCGCCGTGTTCAGCGTCGTGCTTCGCGCCGCCCGTTCCGGCGTGATCGCGGCGATGATCCTCGGCGTCGGACGCGCCGTCGGCGAGGCTATGGCAGTCATGATGGTCGCCGGCAACCGCGCCGTGATCCCCACAAGCCTGTTCCGCGGCGTACGCACGCTGACGAGCAACATCGTCATGGAAATGGGTTACGCCGCCGACCTGCACCGCGAGGCGCTGATCGCGACGGGTGTCGTGCTTTTCGCGTTCATTCTGACCGTCAATCTCACCTTTTCCCTGCTGCGAAGGAGGTCGCAGGCGTGACAACAAACCGCTTGAAATCGCTGCTGACGAAATGCCTCGTTTACGCCGCCTCGCTCTTTACCGTCGCCGTGCTGCTGGTCATCGTCGCGGATATCCTGCGCCACGGCGTCCCACACCTGACACCGGATCTTTTCGCATGGAAGTACGATTCCGTCAACGTTTCGTTGACGCCGGCGCTGATCAACACGCTGTCAATGACGCTGCTGGCGCTTCTCGCCGCCGTTCCGGCCGGTCTTGGAGCCGCTATCTACCTGGCGGAGTACGCCGCGCGCGGGCGCTTTTTCGTGAAAGCGGTTCGCATCACGGCGGAAACGCTGTCGGGCATCCCCTCCATTATTTACGGGCTGTTCGGGCTGCTCTTTTTCGTCACGGCCTGCCGCATGGGCATCTCGCTGCTGGCGGGAGCGATGACGCTGGCGATGATGATTCTGCCGCTGGTCATGCGCACGGCGGAAGAAGCGCTGCGGGCCGTGCCCGACAGTTATCGCGAGGCCAGCTTCGGTCTCGGCGCGGGACGTCTGCGCACGGTGTTTTGCGTCGTGCTTCCGTCGGCTGTTCCCGGAATTCTCGCCGGCGTCATTCTCGGCATCGGACGCATCGTCGGCGAGACGGCGGCGCTGATTTACACGGCGGGTACGGTCGCCGAGGTTGCCTGCAGCGTTTTCGATTCGTCGCGCACGCTCGCCGTACACATGTACACGTTGTCCAGCGAAGGTTTGTACATGAACCAGACTTATGCCACCGCCGTTATGCTGCTGATCATCACCGCCGGCATCAACGCGTTGTCCTCTTTTGCGGCAAGGAGATTCGCCCATGGCTCGGTTTGACGTCGAAAATCTCAATCTGCATTACGATAAATTCCACGCGCTGAAAAACGTTTCCCTTTCCATTCCCGAACGTCGGATCACGGCGTTCATCGGCCCTTCCGGCTGCGGCAAGAGCACGCTGATGAAAACTTTAAACCGTATGAACGATCTGGTCGAAGGCTGCCGAATCACCGGCAAAGTGCTTCTCGACGGCGAGGATATTTACGATACAATGGAGACGACGACGCTGCGCAAGCGCGTGGGCATGGTCTTTCAAAAGCCCAACCCTTTTCCGCTGAGCGTTTTCGACAACGTCGCCTACGGGCCGCGCACTCACGGCGTTCGCAGCCGCGCCCGCCTCGAAGCCGTGGTCGAGAAATCCCTCCGCGACGCCGCCATCTGGGACGAACTGAAAGACCGTCTCAGATCCAGCGCGCTTGGCCTTTCCGGCGGCCAGCAGCAGCGCCTCTGCATCGCCCGGGCTTTGGCGGTGGAACCGGAGGTGCTGCTGATGGACGAGTCCACCAGCGCCCTCGACCCGCTTTCCACAGCTAGGATCGAAGATCTCGTCACGACGCTGAAGGAAAAATACACGATCGTCATGGTGACGCACAACATGCAGCAGGCGGCGCGCGTCTCGGACACAACGGCGTTTTTCCTGCTCGGAGAGATCGTCGAGTACGACGAGACCGATCGCCTCTTTTCCAATCCTCGGGACAAGCGGACCGAAGATTACATTACGGGAAGGTTTGGTTAAAATGAGAAGCCGATTTGACAAGCAGCTGAACCAGCTCGACAACAATCTGCTGGAAATGGGAGCCCTGACGGAACAGGCGATCGAAAGCGCCGTCCGGGCGCTGTCCGAGCAGGACGAGAACGCCGCCAGACGGGCGATCGAGCTTGAACGGGAAATCGATTCTCAGGAGCGCGCCGTCGAGTCGCTCTGTCTCAAACTCCTGCTCGAACAGCAGCCCGTCGCCGGAGATCTGCGTCTGATCTCCGCGGCGCTGAAAATGATCACCGATCTGGAACGCATCGGCGACCAGGCGGCGGATATCGCGGAAATCATCCTGCGCCTGCGCGGGCAGACTTACATCAAACCGCTGATTCATTTGCCGCAGATGGCCGCCAGAGCCATCGAAATGGTTACCGGCAGCATCGACGCCTTCGTGCAGAAAGATCTCGAAAAAACGAAGAGCATCTTCGAGCTCGACGATCTGGTCGACGAACTTTTCCGCATCGTCAAGAACGAGCTGGTGGAACTGATCCACAAAGACGCCTCCTGCAGCGAGCAGGCCATCGACCAGCTCATGATCGCCAAGTATTTCGAGCGGATCGGCGACCACGCGCAAAACATCGCCGAATGGGTGGAGTTCTCCCTCACGGGCGTCCATAAAAACGGAGAGAAAGAATGATCTATTACGTTGAAGATGATTCGGGCATCCGCGAACTGGTGGTCTACACGCTCAACCAGACGGGGCTCGAAGCCCGCGGCTTTGCGGAAAGTCAGGCGTTCTACGCCGCCTGCGCCGAACGGAAGCCCGATCTGATCCTGCTCGACATCATGCTGCCGCGCGAGGACGGCCTGAGCGTCCTCAAACGCATCCGTCAGGACGCTTCGCTGAAAAGCGTCCCGACGGTCATGGTCACCGCCAAAGGTTCCGAATACGATAAGGTGCGGGGACTCGACCTGGGCGCCGACGATTATATCGCCAAACCTTTCGGCATGATGGAGCTGGTGGCGCGGGCCAAAGCCCGCCTCCGTGCGGCAGGCGGAGAAAAGGACGCATCCGTCCTCAGCTACGGCGCGCTGAAACTGGACAGCCGGCGCCACGAAGTTACAGCCGGCGGCCGCCCGGTCGCGCTGACGTTGAAAGAATTCACCCTGCTGGAACTGCTGATGCGGCATCCCGGCGTGGCCTTCACGCGCGAACAGCTTCTGGAACGCAACTGGGATTACAGTTACGAGGGCGGCACGCGCACCGTGGACGTGCACATCCAGACGCTGCGCGGCAAACTCGGCGACTGCGCTGCGCTGATCCAGACGGTGCGCGGCGTGGGATACAAACTGGGAGGTTGACGAATGCAGCGGCGAATTTTTTGGAGCATTTTTCTCACCGCGCTGGCCGCAGTCTTCATCGTCGGGCTGTTTACGGCCCGGGCCTCCTACAAAAGCATCGACGCGCGCGCGGCCGAAGAGCTCCGCGCCGAAGCCCGATCCGCGGCCGCGACGCTGCCGCTTCTGCGCAACGCCGAAGAATATCTGAGCGCGTTGCCCGACAGCCGCCGCGTCACGCTCATCTCCGCCGACGGGCAGGTCCTTTACGACAATCACGCGCCCAGCGGCGCAATGGAAAATCACCGCGCCCGCCCCGAGGTACAGGAAGCGCTTCGCGACGGCCGCGGCGAAAGTTACCGCTATTCAAACACGCTCACGGAAAAAACGCATTACTGCGCCGTCCGCTTGGACGACGGGCGTATTCTGCGCGTCGCCGTCACCCGCGGCACGATCGCCGGACTGGCGCGCCGTCTCATGCTGCCGCTTTCTCTCGCCGCAGCCCTGACCGCGCTGCTGGCGCTGTTTCTTTCGCGCGCTCTGGCCCGCGGCATCACCGCTCCGATCAGCCGGCTCAACCTCGCCGAACCGCTGGAAAACGACGCTTACGACGAGCTGACGCCGCTTCTGCTCCGCCTCGAAAATCAGAACGAGACGCTGCGCAGCCAGCTTGACGAACTGGAAAACCAACGCCGCGAACTGGCCGCCATCACGGAAAACATGCGCGAAGGGCTGCTCCACATCGACAAAGAAGGAACGGTGCTGGCCATCAATCGTAGCGCCGCGAGAATTTTCGCGGTCGATCCCGCTCAATACGTCGGTCAGAACATCCTCCTCGTCAGCCGCAGCGCCGAACTGCACAGCGTCGTCCAGGCCGCGCAGGCGGGGCGCAGCGGCGAAGCGCTGCTCGAGGTCAACGGCCGCGTTTATCGTCTTCTCTCCACGCCCGTGACCGTCGCCGGTGAACAAAAACAAGCGGGCATGGTCGTGCTGCTGCTCGACGTCACGGCCCGCCAGCAGGCGGAACGACAGCGCCGGGAATTCACCGCCAACGTGTCGCACGAACTGCGCACGCCGCTCACATCCATCGCCGGTTACTCCGAAATCATGGCCTCGGGACTCGCCAAACCGGAAGACCTGCGCGGCTTCGCCGAAAAAATCCACGGCGAAGCCAGCCGCCTGATCGCGCTGGTCAACGACATCATGGAGCTGTCGAAGCTCGACGAGAAAGCGGCTCTGCCGCCCCGAGAAAACGTCGACCTCTTCGAGCTCTGCGAAAAAATTTTGTCGCGACTCGCCCCTTCGGCCGAAGCGCGAAACGTGCTGATCGAACTGACAGGCTGTCATGCCTGCGTTTGGGGCATTCGTCCCCTGCTCGACGAGATGGCGTTCAACCTGATCGAAAACGCCGTCAAGTACAACAGAGAGGGAGGCTCCGTTCTCGTCGACGTTGCCGAAGGGAACGAAAACGTCGCGCTGACCGTGCAGGACACGGGCATCGGCATCCCGCCGGAACATCAGGACCGCGTCTTCGAGCGTTTCTACCGCGTGGACAAGAGCCACAGCAAGGAAACCGGCGGCACCGGCCTGGGGCTGGCCATCGTCAAACACGCCGCTGCGGTTCACGGCGCGTCCGTAGAGCTGACCAGCACGCCCGGTTCGGGCAGCCGTTTCACCGTGATTTTCGACAAAGAATTTCACGGGTTCGCCTAGAAAAAAGCGAATGGGGAAGCCGGAGCGTCCGGCTTCCCCATTCGCTTTTTTATAAAACGGCGCGTTCCATACCGCGGCGCACGGCTTCCCACAGCGCCAGAGTCCGTTCGTCCCGCAGCGGCGGGGCGGGCAACTCGGCGCGCGCGAAGACTTTCATGAAGATCTCGCTGTCGCCGTCCGGCCTCCAGCGGCGCGCGACGCCGCAGCGGAAAAATCCGAGGGCGCGCAGCCTCTCGCGATCTTCCGCGCTCGGCGGCGGCATAAAAAGCTCCAACGTTTTGCCTTCGCGGCACAGCCGTTCGAGCGCGTCGAACAGTCCGCGCCCGACTCGGGCGGCGTCGATCCTTTGTGCCAGCGGGCCGTTCGCCGCCGCATACGCCGCGGTCAGCGAGCCGTTTTCGTTCAGTCTGCCGCGAACGGGCTCCAACTCTTTGAACAAAAAGGTCTGGGCGGCGCGCGCCTCCGCGGCCGGTTCCGCCGCCGTCAGCGCGAATCCGCCCCCGGCCAGCAACCGGTTGGACGGACTGTTCGCTTCGATCTGGGCGTAAACGGCGTCGGCCAGATCCCGTTCGAACAGCAGCCGTTCGCCCAGTTCCTCCATGGCGCGCGCCAGCCCCAGCCCGCGCGCTTCGGGCGCGACCATGCGGCGGTAGGTGCGGAACAGCCGACAGTTGGAACTTCCTTCGGCGCGGAATCCCGTCATGCCCGCAAGGCGTCCGCCCCGGCGCGCCGCGACGAGGAACAGACCGTCGTCGACCATGCGCGCGATCGCCGACGGCTCGTAAAAGCGCCGGTCATAGTTTTCTCCGTACACCGACCGTACCAGAGCGGGGATCTCGCGCTCGTCGCCCGCCCGGAACGGCATGATCTCCGTTTCGCCGCGCGTCATCCTCATCCGGCCGCTCCCTTTCTTTTTTACGGCTCCGTCGCCAGTCTTTTCACGACCAGCGAGTTCCAGTTCAGCAGCGTCAGAAGCCGTTTCGCCGCGGCGGCGGTCTGCTCCTCCGAGCCGCCGCGCAGTACGATCTCGGCGTCGGAAGTGATCCCCGCGCGTTTGAGCCGCGCGGCGGCATCGGAGCTTTCGAGCTGAGCCGGCGTCAGAAAGACTTCGTAAGCCGCCGTCTGTCCGCCCCCCGGAGACGCGCCGCGCAAATCCACGACGAAGAAGTCCTTCCGTCCGGCGCGCTCCGCCACGTACCGCGCCGCGACCGTTTCGACGTTTTCCATTTTCCGCATTTTCACGGCGTGGTCGGCGCGCCACCCGAAGCCCATGAAAACGCCCGCGACGGCCATCAGGAACACGCTCTTTCTCATGGTGCGCTCATCCCTTCGCAAAAACTGGGTTTATTGTACAGAAAAGAGCGCGCGTGCGCAAACCGTTTTCGCCGTAAAATTTCCGCAAAAAAAGATCGTTCGGAACGGGCTCGATTCCGAACGATCGTTTCTATTCGACGGTGACGCTCTTTGCCAGGTTGCGCGGCTGATCGATGTCGCAGCCGCGCAGCAGCGCGGATTCGTAAGCGAAGATCTGCAGCGGCAGAACCGTCAGGAAAGGCGTCAATTCGGCTTCGGTCGCCGGCACCTTGATCGTCCCCGCCACATCGTTCACGTCGGGGACGTTTTCCGTGGTGACGATGATCACCGGCGCCTTTCTGGCGCGCGTTTCCTCCACGTTGGAAAGCGTCTTTTCCAGCAGCTCGTCCGCCGGGGCGACGACGACGACCGGAAGTTCTTCATCGAGCAGAGCGATGGGACCGTGTTTCATCTCCCCGGCGGCATACGCCTCCGCATGAACGTAGGAGATCTCTTTCAGCTTCAAAGCGCCTTCCATGGCCACCGGATACGAGACGCCTCTTCCCAGGAACAGAAAATCCCGCGCTGTGCCGAACTTGCGGGCCAAAGAGCGGATGACGTCTTTCAAAAGCAGCGTCTGTTCGACCTTGTACGGCAGATCCTTCATCGCTTCGGCGAGGCGCTCTTCGTCCGCGCCGGGCAGTTCGCCGCGAAGTTTGGCCAGATACAGCCCGGCCAAAATCAGCACCGCCATCTGCGCCGTGAACGTCTTCGTCGCCGCCACGCCGATTTCGATGCCGGCGTTCAGGCGGATCACGTCGTCCACTTCGCGCGCGATCGACGAATTGGGCGCGTTGGTCGCGGCGACGGTGTAGGCGCCCAACGCCTTTACATGCCGAAGCGCCTCGAGCGTGTCGAGCGTTTCTCCCGACTGGGACACGAAAACCGCCATGGTATCCCCGCCGGCTCTAAGCGGCCGGTAACGGTATTCGGAAGCGATGTCGACGCGGATGTCGACCTTCAGATATTTCTCCAACACCCGCTGCGCGACGGTCGCGGCATAGAAGGACGTGCCGCAGGCGACGAGATCCAGCCGCTTGAATGCCCTGGCTTTTTCAGGCGTGATCCCCCATTCGCCGCTGAGGTCGATCAGGTCGCTTGCGGTGCGGCCAAAAAGCGCGCGACGCAGGACGGAGCCCTGCTCGTTGATTTCTTTCAACATGAAATGCGGGTAACCGGCTTTGTCGATCATCGCCGCGTCCACGTCTACGGAAACAGTGCGGCGCTGATGCGCCACGCCGTCAAGATCCCAGAACTCGGCGCCCGACGTGCTCAGACGACAGATCTCGCCTTCGTTCAAAAAGATCACTTTGTCCGCATGCTCGACGATCGCCGGCACGTCCGACGCGCAATACGCTTCGCCGTTTCCCAGCGCGACGACCAGCGGCGCGCCTTTTCTCACGCAGTAGAGCTCGTTCGGACGGTCGCCGAAAACAAGCACAAAGGCAAACGCTCCGCGGCACTTCTTGAAAAGCCGGCACAGAGCTTTGACAGGCTCTCCGTCATAGAGCCGGGCAAGAAGCTGCGCCGCAACTTCCGTATCCGTCTCCGAGCTGAAGTGCACGTTCCGGGCGACGAGTTCGTCGCGAAGTTCCTTATAGTTTTCGATGATTCCATTATGGACGAGAACCACCGAATGCTTTTCATCGGTATGAGGATGGGCGTTCGCCGTCGTCACGCCGCCATGAGTGGCCCAACGGGTATGCCCGATGCCCACGTTTCCCTTCAGCCCGTCGGCGCCGACAAGTTCTTTGAGCTTCGCCACCTTGCCCACGGTTTTGACCGTCTTGAAGACGCCCTTCTCGCAGACGGCAATTCCCGCAGAGTCGTAGCCGCGATATTCAAGGCGCTCCAGCCCTTGAACGATAATCTCGCAGGCATTCTTGCCGCCGACATAACCAACAATTCCACACATACTGAGCAACCTCCTCAGCATTGAAGGGCCTCTGCCGTTTGTATCCGGGTCGCCCCGGGGTTTTGTGACAGAGGTTCATGGCTCCCCTTCGCCCGCCACGAAAGCATCCGCCGAATGGTTCGATCGCTTTCGTCCTCGTCGACTGTCGCCGCTGAATGAGAAACGGTTCAGTCCTGGCGCTTCCGCTCGTACGCTCCTCCCGGCGTTTATCTTATCACAAAAACGGGGAGGATTGAACCGTACGGTTCAGTCCTCCCCATGCGACGAGCGCGGCGAACTCTAAAGAGCGCGGATCATCGCGCCGAACTTCTTCGACAGCGACGCGAGCGTACCGCGGTCCTTGCATTCCACCAGCAGACGGATCAGCGGTTCCGTCCCCGAAGAACGCAAAAATACGCGGCCGTTCGTCCCCAACTCGCGATTCGTCTGTTCGATGGCATTTCTCAAGTCCGCGTCCTGCATAACCTTATCCCGGTCCGAGACGGTGATGTTCGTCAATTCCTGCGGGAACGGATCGAAACGTTCCGCCAGCGTTTCAGGCACTTCCCCCAACTCGCGGCACGCGCGCAGGAAAGCGAAGCCCGTGCAGAGTCCGTCGCCCGTCCTCACGTAATGGTCGATGATCACGTGCCCGGATTGTTCGCCGCCCAGTCCGGAAGCCGTGCTTTTCATCATGTCAAGGACATACCGGTCGCCCACGGCACAGCGGAAAACCTGAATTCCCTCCTTGCGCAGGTGATTTTCCAGAATGCCGTTGCTCATCACCGTCGCGACGACGCCGCTGCCGAGAATGCCTTCTCGCTGCAGCCAGCGCGCCAGGACCCAGAGCACGATGTCGCCGTTGATGACCGCGCCCCGCCGGTCGACCAGCAGGACGCGATCGGCGTCTCCGTCGTAAGCGATGCCGACGTCGGCGTCATTTGCCCGCACCGCCTCGGTCAAAGCCTCCAAATGCATGACGCCGTTTTTCTCGTTGATGTTCAGTCCGTCGGGTTCGGCGCCAATCAGCACGCTCTCGCACTCAAGCTTTTGCGCGATCAGCGGAATGACTGTCGAAGCGGCGCCGTTGGCGCAGTCGAAGACGACTTTCATGCCGGCAAGGCGATCGCTGTCGAGGACCTGGAGCACGCGGTCGGCGTACATGATCGCAAAGCCTTCTTCCGAAGCCATCTCGCCGATGGAAGCTCCGGACGGACGCCAGTCGTCGATCAGGTCGTCCCCGAGATAGTCCTCGATCTCCAGCTCTTCGCTGTCGCGCAGCTTTTGTCCCTCGCCGCTGAGAAATTTGATGCCGTTGTATTCCGGCGGATTATGGGAAGCGCTGATGACCGCTCCGCCCTGCGCCTTGAAGAAAAGGACGCCGTAGCTTACGGCCGGCGTCGGGATGACGCCCAGCAAAATAACCTCGGCTCCCGCCGACATCATCCCCGCCACAAGCGCCGATTCCAGCATTCTGCCCGAACGCCGCGTGTCGCGCCCGACCACGATCTTGGGACGCGGCGTGCCGCGCTGAATCAAAAACAGGACATACGCCCTCCCCAGACGGAGCGCCATTTCCGGAGTCATAGATCCCCTGTTGGCAATGTCGCGCACCCCATCGGTGCCGAACAGACAGCGGCAACGCGGCGCCGATGTGCTTTTAACATCCATTCGTTTTTCCTCCCTCGGAGCAGATTATTGAGACTGCCGCGTCACCTTTACGGTTAACGGTTCGACGCCGACCGATTCGACTCCGGCGATTTCTTTTCGCTTCAGATGGACCGGCAGGCGCATCGACGGAGCGACGATATTGGAAACGTCGACGAACGCCGTCAGTTCAAGATCTTCCAGCGTCAAGTCCTGCAAAACGCCGGCGGTTCCCTCGACATACACGGTCACCGTCGCCGGCTCAACGGCCCAGCGCGCATCAGCGGACGCTCCCGTCACCGAAACGGGGATCTCTTCATAGTCGCGGGTATCGTTCAGCGTTTTCACCTCCACGTTCACCGTCACGGCCGGAGAAGAAAGCAGCGACAGGCCGGCGGGGACCTCCGCGATCTTCGTCTGTATGGAAGCGCTCTTGGAAAGCCGCGCCAGGTTGATCGGCTCTGTATAAAGCTTGGCAACTTGAGCGAACGCTTCCGCCCTCCCTTCGACGAGAATGGCCTCGGGAACCGCTTTCGCGGAAAGGAGGCGAAGGCTTGGCGGCAGGGTGCCGCGAGTCCTCACTTCCACGGGGAGTTCTTTGCGCGGTATTCCCTGATAGTAGGTTGCGGACACGGTCACGTCGGCAGGCGAGAAATCCAGCGCCACCCCGCTGGGGGATCTGAGCGGGATGCGCCAGGCGCCGCCGCGGAAAAGTTCCTCCAACGTCGGCCGCACGGAAATTTCGTAGATCGAGGAAAGCTGATCTTCGCGTCCATGAGCCATCACCACGCCTGGATCCGCGGCGGCGCCGTCCATGACGTATCCTTCCGGCATGTTCTCCGGGGGCAGGATCTTGACCTTGAGCTCTTTGTCGATCATGCGCGCCAGCTCGATTTCGACGTCCTTGGGAACGATCTGCGCCACGTTCATACGAGACGGCGCTTTGAAATGAATGGGCACGGTATGACGCCCGGCGCTCAGATCTTTCAGATCGACTTCGGAGGTGAGCTGGGAGTTTTGCAGGACGTTCATCGCCCGACGCTCGCCGTTCAACGTGACGACAACCGTCCTCACGGAAGGGAAAAGCGCGAGGTCCGCGGGGGGGTTCAAAAAATCGAGGCGCACTTCATACGTCTTGGCAATTTCCTCGTTGCGATTGCCGACGACGTAGAACCACAAAACAAACGAGAGGATCAACGAAACAACAACCAGGAAACTTCTGGAAGAAAGCCAATCGTCAAGACGGACACGCTGATTCTTTTTCATCGCCAATCACCTAATCGTTGCCGCCAAAAGAGCGCAGCTCTTCCTTGAGACTTTCCAGAACGCCCTGCTGCTCCTGATCCTGCCCGGAAAAATAGTGGACAAGATATTTTTTCAGCTGTGACTCTTTCAAATTTCTCGAGATTCTTCCGCCGATCGCCAGCGAGATCTCGCCGCGTTCCTCGGAAACGATCAACGACACCGCGTCGGAGACTTCGGTCACGCCGATCGCGGCGCGATGCCGCGTTCCCAGCCAGCGGGACAGATCCGCATTTTCCGTGAGAGGCAGATAGCACCCGGCGGAAATGATCTGCTCCGTGTCGATGATCGTGGCCCCGTCATGAAGCGGGTTGTTCGGCCAGAAAATGGCGATGATCAGCTCTTGAGTGATATCCGCGTTGAGGAGCACGGCGTTCCGCCAGTAATCCTTCAGCCCCGTTCCCCTCTGCAGGACGATCAGCGCGCCGATTTTATGCGCGCAGCAATACATCAGCGCTTTGGAGACTTCGTCGGCGACGACTTCGGCCCGTTTCAACGCTTTGCTCCGCCGCCACATGCTGCCGCGGCCAAGCTCTTCGAGGATGCGACGCAGTTCGGGCTGAAAAATGATCGGCACGATGATGAGCAGCGCGCTGAATCCTTGGGTCAAGATCCATGAAAAAGTATCCAGATTGAGCCAGCGCGCGGCAAAAGAGAGAACAACAAGCAGGAAAAGGCCCTTGACCAGCTGTATCGCTCGTGTCCCGACCAGAAGACTGAGCGTCTTATAAATAATATAGGTTACCAGTGCTATATCGATGACATCCTGCCATCTGAAAAATTTCAGCACGCCTACGGACAAGAACAACACTCCTTTTCCGGCTCATTTTTGTGATATTTTTGGAAGAACCGCTAAATCATATCACACAACCCGTCGCAAAAACATCGCCCCTTCGCTCAAAATCACGCGCCGGTCCGTGCGCCGGTATTGACGACGCCCTTATAGACAAGTCCCGCTTTGGTGTCGACCGTCACAACCATTCCCGTCCGGAGCGACGCAACGGCCCCCTTGGCGCCGACGATGCAGGGCAACCCCAGCTCCAGAGAAACAATCGCCGCATGGCTGGTGAGACCGCCCTCTTCCGTCACCACGGCCGAGACTTTATCAAGATATTTGACGTAGTCTTTTGTCGTGCTGCCGGTGACCAGAACATCTCCATTCTGAATTCCCACCAGATCCTCGACCTTTTTGACGACGAGAACCCGTCCGGTGACGACGCCCGGCAGCACCGGCAGCCCTCTGGCCACAATCTGGCCGATCGTATAAACGCGCAGCATGTTCGTCGTCCCGGAAACGCCCAGCGGCATTCCGGCAGTGATCACAAGCATATCGCCCTCTTCGGCGTAGCCCCGCTGCACGACGGTCCGCACGGCGTCCTTGATCGTTTGCTCCTCGGTGCCCCCTTCCGGGCACATGACAGGGAAAACTCCCCAATACAGGCACATTTCCCGGCAGCTTTTTTCCGACGGCGTCACGGCCAGGATCGGACATTCCGGGCGGTATTTGCTGACCATGGTGGCGGTCGAACCGCTGCGCGTCAGCGACACGATCGCGCGCGCCCTCAATTTTCGCGCCAGTTCGACGGCCGCCATGCTCACGCCGTCGGGCACGCTGTCCTCCAGCGTCGGAACGGCAAAGGGCCTCTGCCAGCGAACGAGGCCTTCCTCCGCCCGGTGGACGATCCGCGCCATGGTCTCAACCGCGCGGACCGGATATTTTCCGGCCGCGGATTCACCGGACAGCATCACCGCGTCCGCGCCGTCGAGAACGGCGTTGGCGACGTCGTTCGCCTCCGCCCGCGTGGGACGCGGATTGCGGATCATCGAGTCCAGCATTTGCGTGGCCACGATCGTCAGCTTTCCCCGGCTGCGGCAAATGTCGATGATCTGTTTCTGAACCAAGGGCACGTCTTCCGTCGGGATCTCCACCCCTAAATCGCCGCGTGCCACCATCATGCCGTCGACGACGTCGGCGATCTCGTCGAGGCGCTCGACCGCTTTTCGGCTCTCGATTTTCGCGATCAGCTTGATGTCGCCGCCGGCTTCTTCGACGACACGGCGGACCGCCAAGACGTCGTCGCGATTCCGCACGAAGGAAACGGCAATAAAATCGACGTCGTTTTCCACGCCCCAGAGGATGTCGGCCTTATCCTTGTCGGAAAGCGTCGGCAGGCTGATCTCCGCATCGGGAACGTTGATCCCCTTTCGGTTCGACAGCAGGCCTCCGACGATCACCCTGCAGATAAGCACGTCGCCGCGGATCTCGACGATTTTAAGATGGATCGTGCCGTCGTCGATAAAAACGTCCTGCCCCACCGCACATTCGCGCGCCAGAGTCGGATGGCTCACGCCGACCCATTTGTCGCAGCCGCGGCTGCCGTCATCGGGACGCAGTTCAAAGAGCTGTCCCTGCTGCAGCGCGACCGGCTGATCGTTTTCGAGCAGCGTCGTGCGGATCTCCGGGCCTTTGGTGTCGAGCATGACCGCTACGGACGTTTTTTTCTCCGCGGCGACATCCCGCACCAAACGAAGCGCTTCCAGATGGCTCTCATGCGTTCCATGGCTGAAATTCAGCCGGGCCACGTTCATGCCGGCATCCACGATGCCGCCGAGAATTTCCCTGTTGAGGCTTGCAGGACCAAGGGTGCAGACGATTTTAACTTTATGCTCCATAGGCTGGCGTCTCCTCTCTGTCGCCGAGAAATGAAGCGCTGATCCGCGCTTCCCCTCTTCCAAAGAGCGAGGCAAGATCGTCCTCAAGCGCTCTGGACGAGGTCACTCTTACATTCGGCAGCGCGATGGCCGCGGTTTCGACGTCGTTATCGACCTTGAGAATAACCGTCTGCCTGCCGCGGTGTTCTTTCAGCAACGCCAGGAACCTTTTCTGCGGGATCTCCCGCAGAGCGTCCAGCGACAGGCAGATCTCCACATACTCGTGGTCTGACGCGTCATGTTCAAGCGGTTGAACGTCCGTCGCGATGATCGATCTTTCACCGCGGTCGTCCGGCCGCCCGGTGACAAGGTAAGGCTTGCCCTCGAACAACGTCGGCTTTATTTCAAGCCACGACTTTCCGTTGCGCGCTTTGGGGAAACAGATCACCTTGATCTCGTCCTCGCCGTCGTCGATGCTGAAGATTCCCATGGCGTCGCCCCGCTTCGTCATTTTTTCCTGCCATCCCGACAGAAGCCCCGCAAAGGTCGGCGTCGTGGTGTCGCTTTTCCAATAAGGAAGGTCGGCGATACGGGCGTTCGCCTTTTGCGCTGCTAGGGGGCGGAATCCATCGAAAGGGTGTCCCGAGATATACATGCCCAACGCTTCTTTTTCCATTTCCAGCTTTTCGGTCGCGTTCAGGTCGCCAACTTCGGCGAGCTCCGGCTGATCTTCGGACGTCATATCGCCGAAGAGCGACCCTTGATCGCCCTGCGAATCCCGCCTCGAAGCGACTTCGAACAGGTTGTCCAGCGACGTCAAAAGCTGCTTCCGGTTCGAGTTCAGGCTGTCGAAGGCGCCGGCCTTGATCAGGCTTTCGATGACGGCTTTGCCGACGCTGTGCTTGTCGACGCGAACGATGAAATCCCAAAAACCCTTAAAAGGGCCGCCTTCTTCTCTGGCTTTGAAAATCGAGCTCAAGGCCGCTTCCCCGACTTTTGTCACGCCGCCAAGCCCGAAGCGAATTTCATTCTTCGTCGCCGTAAAATCCGCATAAGACTGATTGATATCCGGCGCCAGAACGTCGATGCCCGAAGCGCGGACCTCGCGCACGTACCCGGCCATGACTTCCTTTTTCGCGCCGATCTTGCTGGACAGATACGCCGCCATAAACTCTTTGGGGTAATGTACTTTCAGCCATGCCGTCTGATAGGTGACGAGGGCATAAGCGGCACTGTGAGACTTGTTGAATCCGTAACCGGCGAATTTCTCGATAATATCGAAGATCTCCGCGGCCTTCTCGGCATCGATGCCGTTCTTGGCCGCGCCGTTGATGAAGATGCTGCGGTGCTCGTCCATGACGGATTTTTTCTTCTTGCCCATGGCGCGGCGCAGCAGATCTGCGCCTCCCAGCGTATAGCCCGCAAGCGTCGAAGCGCATTTCATGACCTGCTCCTGATAAAGCACGACCCCGTATGTTTCGTTGAGAACCGGTTCGAGCATCGGATGCAAGTAATGGACTTCTTCGCCGTGCTTGCAGTTTACGTACTGATCGACCATGCCGCTTTCCAGAGGGCCGGGACGATACAGCGCCAAAATGGCGACGAGATCGGCAAAGCGGTCGGGCCGCATCTTTTTGATCAGGCGGCGCATCCCCGACGATTCAAGCTGAAATATGCCCAACGTATCCGCGTTTTGCAGCAGCCGATAGACTTCGGGGTCGTCGAGCGGCAGACGGTTCAGATCGCCGAGCGTCGTGCCGTTGCGCTTGACGTTGGCAACCGCCTCTTCAAGGATCGACAACGTCTGCAGGCCGAGAAAATCCATTTTGACAAGGCCGAGACTGGCAACGGGATCCATGGAAAACTGGGTCGCGACCTGCCCTTCTTCGATCTGACGCACCGGAACGAGATCCGTCAATGGCTTGGGGGTGATGACCACTCCCGCCGCATGCTGAGAGCAGTGACGCGCCAGCCCTTCCATGCTGCTCGCGGAAGCCAGCAGCTTCGATATTTGCGGATCGCTCTTTTCAAGATCCTGCAGGTCCGGCGTCTGTTCCACGGCTTCCTTTATGCTCTTGGCGCCGTCAGGCACCAGATTGGCGACCTTGTTGACGTCCGCATAAGGCATTCCCATGGCGCGCCCGACATCCTTGATGGCCTGCTTGGATTTCATGCGGCCGAAAGTGATGATCTGCGAAACGTTTTCCACGCCATATTTATCAACCACGTACTTGATCAGCCGATCGCGCCCTTTGTCGGAAACGTCAGTATCGATGTCGGGCATGGAGACTCGTTCTGGATTGAGAAACCGTTCGAAAATCAGGCCAAACTTGAGCGGATCCAGTTCGGTGATCTTCATGGCGTAGGCCACCAGAGACCCGGCC
The DNA here is from genome assembly GCF_033060595.1 of Pyramidobacter sp. YE332. NCBI lineage: Bacteria > Thermotogati > Synergistota > Synergistia > Synergistales > Dethiosulfovibrionaceae > Pyramidobacter > Pyramidobacter sp. YE332. The sequence continues at coordinate 1,780,974 of NZ_CP133038.1, forward strand.
GCAGAGCCGCGTCCGGGGCCGATCGGGATGCCGTGGGATTTGCAGGCGCCGATCACGTCCGCGATGATCAGAAAGTAGCCGGGAAATCTCATCTGCTTGATGATTCCCAACTCATAACTCAGACGATTTTCGTATTCATCGGGAATCGCTTCGACCCCAAGGCGCTCTTTCAAGCCTTCCCGCGCTTTCTTTCCAAGGTACGTGTCGAGCGTCATCCCTGCCGGGATTTCGAACTTGGGCAGTAAATAATCCCCGGTGTTCAGGGCAAAATCGAAGTTGCACCGCTCCGCGATCCGCAGCGTATTCTCCAGGGAGTCGGGAGCTTCGCTGCCGAAATACCCCCACATCTCCTGCGCGGATCTGAAATAGAAGTCATTCACCTTGAAGGACATGCGCCCAGGATCCGTGATGACCTTTTTCGTGCCGACGCACAGCAGCAGTTCGTGCCAGTCGTAATCGCCGCTGTCCAAATAATGGGCGTCGTTCGTCGCAATCAACGGGAAATTGCTCTTTCGCGCCATCTCGATGATCAGTTTGTTGACCGCCACCTGCTCAGGGAGTTGATTGGGCATGATCTCCAGAAAGAAATTCTCCGGCCCGAAAATATCACGGTACATCTGGGCGCGTTCCAGCGCCCCTTTTTCGTTCCCTTCAAGCAAAAAACGGGGAATTTCGCCGGCCAGACAGGCGGAAGAACAGATCAACCCCCTGCTGTATTGGGCCAGCAGCTGATGGTCAACGCGCGGCTTGTAGTAAAAACCTCTCGTATTGGCGATCGACACAAGTTTGATCAGGTTGTGATAGCCTTCATCGTTCTCGGCAAGCAGCAGGAGGTGGTTGTACTTTTTTTCTTTATTGTCGATGCCATCGGGGCTGACATACATTTCACAGCCGATGATCGGCTTGACGCCCGCGCTTTTGCACTGTTGATAAAATTCGACGGCTCCATACATCACGCCGTGATCGGTCATGGCCACCGCCGGCATTCCCCACTCGGCGCAGCGCTTGGCCAGGTCGGCGCAGCGTATGGCGCCATCGAGAAGGCTATATTCGGTATGTACGTGCAGATGAACAAAATTCTTCTCTGCGGGCATAAAGATCTCCTTTCATGTCATACAAACACGTTCGAACGCCCGGCTTTCCGCTTCTCAGGAATCATTCCCGTCGGGGGCGTCGTCGGTCTTTTCGTTGGGACGACAGTACAGCAGATCTCCATCCATGAAAGTTCCCCGCAGATACTCCGCAAGCGTACTGTTCCTCGAAGGAGAAGGGGCTGCTTTGTCGGGACGAGATTCTTTTTCTCAAGACGCTCCGAAGCGGCCGTTTCCGCGTCATGGCGCAGAAAATCCGCATACGGCGAGTCCTTCCCGGGCTGATCCTCCGCGAGCGCCAGCTGCAGAGGCGCATTCTCGGGGACAGAACCCGCATCGAGATGATCGAAACGCTCGACGCGGCTTCCACATTGGAGTTTTATGGACTGAATCGCCAGATCGTCCAGCCGCAGGACCGACTGAGCCGCTTTGGCCATGCGCTCGCTGTTCAGCGTCTCGTATGCCTGAACGTCGTCTTCGTTCAGGAGGACGCCCAATTCCCGTCTCTCCCGGTCATACACGATATCCGCAAGACATAACGGCACCGCGACGTTGGGGTGTTTTTCCACGGCGGAAAGAAGAGCGTCTTTCACGTTATTGTGAAGAGGGACCGGACTGCCGATGCTCTCCGCAGGAGGGGCCTCCGCCGCAGAAGGGGAACCGCCGCTCTCCGCGTCGGCGGCTTTTTCGCAAGACGGTATCCCTGTTTCAGGGGCGGTCTGGATCTTCTGCGCCGCCGAGGCCGCGCTCTCCGACGGACCGTTCCGTGCCGGAGCGAACGCGGGAACGACCGTATCGCGCGCGTCGCTTCGAAGCCGCGCCGCGCGTCCCCCAGAAGAGACCGCCGTCGCCGACGAGACAGTCTTTCCATCCGGCGGCACTTCAGAGGCGGCGCTCTTCAGAGTCCAGCTGACCAACAGCCCGCACAGAACATCGATCGAAAGTCCGCGTCGGACCTGAGGCAAGAGAGAAGCAATCCGCGCCATTAATTCTTCAAGGTGCGGCAAAGGCAGAAAATCTTTCTCCTGCGCCAGCCACTGACGCTCTTCTTCCGAAAGCGCCAAGGCGCGCAGGATCTTCTCGCCCCAGCGCTTTTGCAGCCACAAATTCCGTACGCACACAAACAGCACCGACAGGAAGCGTTCAGGCTCCGCGCCCGAACGGAAGAGTCCTTCCAAAACGGGGAGCGAATTCTCCGGCGCTGCATGACTGCCGGACAGCCATTGACGGATCGAGGACGAACTGCCGCCCCCCAAAAGTTTATCCACCGTCTCCCGCGTCACGCTGCCGGAGCCTAAAGCGATCGCCTGCTCCATCAGGGACAGCGCATCGCGCATGCCGCCTTCCGAATTACGGGCGATCTCCCACAGCGCTTCATCCCGGGCATCGAGATTCTCCGCTTCCGCAACCTGCTGCAAACGATTGACGATCTGTTCCAACGTCATGCCGTGGAACGGAATATGCTGACAGCGGGAACGGATCGTCACGGGCACTTTGTGAGGGGCCGTCGTTGCCAGAACGAATATCACGCGTTCAGGGGGTTCTTCGAGCGTCTTCAGAAGCGCGTTGAAAGCGCTGATCGACAGCATGTGGACTTCGTCGATGATGTAAACTTTATACGGGCAAGTAAACGACGCCAGAGCGACGTGTTCTTTGAGATTGCGAATCTCGTCGACGCTGTTGTTGGAAGCGCCGTCTATCTCAATGACGTCAAGACAGCTCCCCTCGCGGATGGCCCGGCACGTTTCGCATTCATTGCAAGGCTCGGCCCCCGTTCTGTGCGGGCAGTTTGCCGCCTTTGCAAAGAGACGCGCCACGGTGGTTTTTCCACAGCCTCTCGGGCCGGAAAAAAGATAGGCATGACCTATCGCGCCGCTTTCGATAGCGCGTGTGATCACGCCGATTGCCGCGGACTGGCCGACGACGTCGGAGAACTTTTGCGGTCTGTACCGCCGATAGAGGGATATATACACTTTCCTACCTCCAGAATGGGCCACGTTATATGAGTACTTTACAAGACATCTGTACGATCGCTCCCCATTCGCCTTACAGATTGTAATTCGCCATCGGATGCTTCTTTCTCGCTTCCGTCAAGGCCTTTACGAGCTGTAAACGAACGTGCCCCAAAGAATCTGCTCCTTCGGGCAAGGGTTCCCGTAAAACGCAGCTCACCCCGATATAGACCGCCGACGGACGGCCGCCAGCCTCGTCGACGCGAATATCATAGACGGGGGTCTCCATTTGCAGAGCCCGCCGCAGAACCATCCGCGCCTCCTCAAAGAGCTGCCTGGATTCGGAAGAGGCCGGGGCCTGCACGATCACCGTATCGTCGACTCTCAGCACAAGCCTGTTCTCCTCCTCGCTGAGCCGAGGGATCAGCAGTTTGAGGACGTTTTTGCGCTGAATTCTATGCCCTCTGCTTTCGACAGCGCCGGCGATGTAACGGGTACGTTCTGAGATCTTGGGGTGGTCGCGATAAACGCCGGGATCGACCCAGGGCTGCTTCAACTCTTCCGCGGCAAGACTTTCCATGACCGTGACGCCGGCGGACAGGTCATATCCCGCATTTTCGGAGATGGTCACCGCGCCGAGGTCAGCTTCCTGTTCAAGATCCCGGCTGTAAGCGTTCGAAACGGCAACGGCCGCCACATTGGAAAGGACCATCGCGGCGCCCGCCCCCCGCGAAGCGACGGCGATCGCCAGAGCCGCAAGCGAGAGCTTCTGGTTTCGCTCCATTTGGATGATCCCATGTTTCCCGTCGGCATGACTCAACTCATGAGCCATGACGAAAGCGAGCTCTGCATCGGACCTGACGAAATCTATCAGCCCCGTCGTGACATAGATATTGCCGCCGGGGATACAGAACGCATTCGGCGATTTTTCTTTCACGACATGGACGTTGTATGGAAGCGGGCGTTTCACCCAGGGCGTCAAACGATTAAAAATGCCTCTCACGCGAGCCGTCACAAGAGGATCTTCGACAAATTCCATGTTTTTGGCAATCTCTTCGGCAACCCGCGCGCCAATGGCAACTTCCCGCTTCACGGAAGCTTCGATCCCCGACTCCTTTTTCTTGCGCGCAGAGGCCGGCTCCGTGCAGCCGCAGACAAGCAGGCCGCACAGCAAAAAAACGAATATGCAGAAACGTTGGCTTTTTCTGTGGCTGAACACGGATCATCCCTCTTTTCTTTCAGACAGAGTTCTCCATGCCGGTCTCCGCAGGAGCTCCCCACGGGAGGATTTGCTTCGCTTCGAAACCCTGCGCCGCCGATGTCTTTAATCGATGCCGAGCCTTAATCCAGCTTTTCCAGCATCACTTTATCAAGATACGACTCTATCGACACGCGCCCTTTCACGTTTCTGTCCACGTGGGTAGAGCTCTCAATCGCGCAAGCCATGGAGAAGCGAATCGAATCTTCCGTATCCATCCCTTCGGCATCCGCGATCACCATCCCGGTGACGAGAGCATCCCGCGCTGTAAACAGAAAGGCCTGGGTCTTGTCCCGCGTCATCTTCGCGAGATACGTTCCATGAGAAGTGGCAAAGACATCGCCGTAAACCTGATACGAGACCACGCCCCAGGGGATCCCCATCTCATGCACTTTGTGCGCGGCCTCGACGTAAGCCTCAAGAGAGTCCACCGGCCGGCCGGCCAGATGCTCGATCTGCGTATCGGGAACTTTCGCCATGCGGGGCTGCGTCTCCAGAGCCATCAGAAACGGAGAACCATAGGCGTCAATGTACACCGGCAAGCCCGCTTCCTTGGCCATCAGCGAAAGTTCCTTGTAGGTTTCTTTCGGCATTCCCGCCGGGAGGGAGCCGCCGATAACGACCGCTGACGCTCTGTTGATCATGCGCTTGTAATTCATGAGAAACCTTTTGCGCGCCTCGTCGTCGACCAGAGGGCCTTTTTCGTAAATGCTCGTCCCCTCATCGGGATTTTTCAGGGAAAGATAAACATTCGTACGCGTCTCTCCCTGGATATGCACAAAGTTCGTCGTTACATTTGCCCGGCGCAGCGCGTCGCGAATGTATTCGCCGTTGAAACCGGCCAGGAACCCCATTGCCACGGCACTGTAACCCAATTGCGTCAGCATCAGAGCAACGTTGATGCCTCGCCCCCCGGCATCCTGAGGGTAGAATTCGCCCGCGACCAGCTGCCTAAAACAATCTCGTCAAGCAGATATTCTTCATCCACCGAAGGGTTCAGCGTTACAGTCACTATCATCGTAATTCCTCCATTTGAGAAAGCCACGTCAAAAATTTTTATACAGGGGATCCATTCTGATTCTCAGCCAAAAGGTTGAATCGCAGCCGCACAGCAAGCTCTCCAGAGCGCGCAGCAATCGAATACGCTTGGGCGGCCGGATTCTCTCGGGATGTCGTCGGTTCGCCGTGAGTCCGTCCCATTAAGAACCGGCATCAATCACAGACAAGGAGAAACGATCTCTTCGGAAAAACACTCCATGCTAAATCATACCACGTTTTATAGGCACTGAAATAGTTTTACAGTTTTCTTCAACATGACAATTTCTTTCACGAAAAAATCGACACATGACAGGCAAAAGCCTGGCGACAAAAAGGCAAAAGAGCACTGCGAATCGAACAAAAGAGCCTGTCTCTTCTCTCGTTTTTTACGAGTTTCGAGACAGGCTCATATCGTTCCCTTGTTTTCTTTTCTATGCCACTAAGAGTACAATAAAACCAGCTTCAGAAAAAGGAGTTGAAAACAACGGGAAGCGAAGCGGGGAGACATTTAAAGAATGCGCTTCCTCCATGTGGATTGAATGGCAGGCTCGCCGTGACAAACAACGGTATCAACTTATCACAAAGGAGCGGATCGAAGATGCGCGTATATTGTCTTGGAGACAGCATGACCTACGGCTTCGGGGTCTCCCGCCGCGAAGCCTGGCCTGCCCTTGTCGGCGCGGCGACCGGTCATGAGATGATCAACGGAGGGGTCAACGGCGACACTACGTCGGGCATGCTTGCGAGGTTTTGCGTCGACGTTCCCCGGATCAAGCCGGACGTCGCGATCCTTATGGGAGGCTGCAACGACATTTTTCTGACGGGAAGCGACAGTACGGCACGGTGCAATATGGGGTCGTTGGTCCAGCAGGCATTATCCCGCGCGATTACCCCCGTAATCGGCTTTCCTGTTCCTTTCGAGCCCAGCTTGGTACGGGACGACTGGTCTCTTCTGACGGATTTCCGCTCGGCAGCAGAGATCCTGCGCCAGTATGTCGTATGGCTGCGTCGTTATGCCGAAGTTTTTCGGGTCCCGTTCGTGGATTTCTGGGGGTTGTTCGCGCAAATGCCAGATCCTCGGAGAACTTCATTCTACCTCGATGGCCTCCATCTGACCGCCCAAGGACATAAAATGATGGCCCATCTGATGGCCGAGGAGCTGAAAAAACTGGTCTGACTTTCGCCGCTGCCGTCTCGCCAGGTCATTCAGAGAGAAAAGCCCGAAGCTGAGAGGGAGCCACGCCGATAAAGCTGCCTTTGAGGAGCTCGTCGGGCAGAATCTTCTCAAGCCCCTCAAAAGGATAGGGACGCCCTCGTAAAAGCAGCTCAATCTTTTCCGTGCCAAGATAGCTGAAAAAGTCGCCGTAAAAACGGCAGTTCTCCACGACGCCGTCCATCACCGACAGACAGAACTGCACGGTTCCGCCGGGAAAACGCCGTTTGTCCATAAAATCGAACTCCGGAGAAGCCCCCCAGTTCCAGTCCCAACGGGAGTATTTTTGAGCGAAAAGTTCTTCCGCTTTCTCTGCTTCGTCGTTCGAAGGCGTTCTGACCGTTTCAGCCCGATAAAAGGAGATCAGCTCGTCGGCAAAGCCTGATTGAAATTCTTCCATGGCAACGGGATTTTTCAGACAGGGCAAAAGGTTCGTCACGCGGCTGCGTACGGATTTCAAGCCCTTGGACCGAAATTTTTCAGGATCCACCCTCAAGGAGTCCGCGACGTCCTCCAGCCTAGAATCAAAGAGGATCGTGCCGTGATGGAGCATCACGCCGCCGCCTGAATGCTGCGCCACGCCGGAGAATTTGCGTCCCTCGAGGGTCACGTCATTTCGGCCCGTACGCTCTGCCCTGACTCCCAGCGACGCAAGATAATCAAGCAGAGGTATCGAAAAAGAGTGGACGTCCAGTATGGCCGCGTCTTCGGTGGGAAGAATGACCGTGTAATTGAGGTTTCCCCGATCGTGGTAAACGGCTCCGCCGCCCGTAATACGACGTACCACGAAGACATTCCGTTCCTGGGTGAATTTCCGGTTCACCTCTTCGGCCGTATTTTGAAAACGCCCCACCACCACCGTGGGATCGTTGCTCCAGAGCATCAGAAAACCTTCCTTGTCGCTCTGCGCCTTCAGAAAAAGGCTTTCCTCCAAGGCCAGATTGTACCGGGGATCGTGATTGTCGTTCAATATATAGGTGAAATTCATCGTCCTACCCGCTCCTGTCTTTAAGCGTCGTCCGCAGTCCGTGATCCCTCGTAAAAACGCAGAGACTCCGTAAGCTGCCAAGTTCAGCCTCTAAGCCATTCACACTCATTCACAACAGAAATTCTCCGAGGAAAAGTCAAGGTCAAGCCACTAAGCGAGTTACGCAGACCGCACAGCGGTCGAGCATGTCCAAGCGAGTGGACTCCCTCGGGGGGCGAAACAATTCGTTTGTCGTTTTCTATTAACTATTTCCTGATCAAAAAGCCGAACGTGAGGGCGCTGCGGGGGAGATTCACAAAGCGAGCTGCGCAGACTGCGCAGCAGTCGAGTATGTTCAAGCGACTGAACTCCCCCGTAGCGCCCAGAGAACTATGTTAATACTTTCTATCAAAAAATAGTATAAGAAACAGCGTGAATCCATCTTATGGGAAGCGCTGCATCAATCAAGACAAGAGAGGATGGTCGTCGCACGAATCACCCTCTCTTGCTGAATGCATCCTCAAATTGTCTATGCCTGTGGCGGCAAGTGTATGGCTCTGCCTTGCAGATCCAGCGCCGCTTCGGCGAGCGCTTCGCCCACCGTGGGATGGGCGTGAACGGTAGAAATGATCTCGTCCGCAGTCGCCTCAAGTCTGAGCGCCAGGGCACCTTCGACGATCAGATCCGTAGCATGGGGGCCGACGATGTGAACGCCGAGGATTTCGCCATATTTCTCATCGGCGATGATCTTGACCATGCCATCGGTTTCGTTCATGATCAGACTTTTGCCGTTCCCTATCAGGGGGAACCTCCCGACTTTGATCTTGCGTCCCGTTTCAACAGCAGCCTTCTCGGTCATGCCCACCCAGGCCATTTCAGGAAGAGTATAGACGCAGGATGGGACGGTCTTATAGTTCATATCACAGGAGCCCCCCATGATATTTTCCGCCGCGACCTCCCCCTCCGCGGAAGCCACATGCGCCAGCATGATGGGCGAGCAGCAGTCGCCGATGGCGTAAATGTTCCTGACGGAAGTTTCCATCCTTTTATTGACGACGATGCGGCCGCGCTCGGCCTTCACTCCCGCGGCGTCAAGGTTCAAAGCCGCCGTATCGGCGCGTCTGCCGATGGAAAGGAGAACCTTGTCGGAGCTGAACCTCAGCTCTCTGCCCTGAGGATCGAGCACATGAGTCACCACGCCGCCCGAAACGGAGTCAAAACCGGTCACCTTGCAGCTCGTATGGATTTTCACCCCAAGGGCTTCCATACGCTTGCGGACGATGGCTCCCATTTCCTCGTCGGCGGGCGGAAGGATCGCCGGCATCATCTCGACGACGGTCACATCCACGCCCAGAGTCGCATACAAGCAGGCGAACTCCATGCCGATCACGCCTCCGCCCACGATAAGGAGCTTTTCGGGCAGTTTCGCGAAGGAAAGAGCTTCGGTACTCGTCACGATGCCATCCGACGTGATTCCCGGGATTGGAGGAATCACGGGAGCCGAGCCGGCGGCAATCACAAAGGCATCGGCCTTGATGGTCCTGCCCGACACCTCGACGGCAGAGGGAGAGAGAAAATGAGCCTCGCCGGATACGACGGCAACTTTATTGGCGGTCAGAAGCCCTGACACCCCGCCCACAAGCTGCTCGACGACCGCGTTTTTTCGACCCTGAACAGCGTCCCAGTCCACGCGAAGGTCGCTGCAGAGGACGCCGAAATCCGCCCCGTGTCTCATCTCGCCGTACAGCTCGGCCGACTTGACGAGAGCCTTGGTTGGAATGCACCCCACGTTGAGACAGGTACCGCCCACGCTCTCCCTCTCCACGAGCGTGACGTCGGCCCCCAGCTGTGCCAAGCGGATGGCGCAGACATAGCCACCGGGGCCCCCGCCGATGACGACGACTTTTTTCTTGCCAACAGAAGACGCTGCAGAGGACACCGCAACCGGAGCCACGGGCGCCTCTTTCCCGTCAGAACCCCGCGGCGGCACGGACTTCGAAGAGACGATCTCGCTGGCCTCGCCGACAAGTGCGACTTCGCCGCCCACTGCAATGCTGCAGTTCTCGGGCACCTCAATTTTAAGAAGCACCCCGGAGACCTCCGACTGATACTCATAGGTCAGCTTATCGGTGGACACGACGAAAAGAACTTCGCCGACGGCAACAGCGTCGCCTTCAGCCTTGTTCCATTTTGAAATGGTGCCTTCGGTCATCGTCAGGCCCAGCTTAGGCATGGTGATGGATTGAGCCATTTATCTTTATCCTTCTTTCGCAATATCTGAAATACAAGAGGAGGGGCCAAAAATTCTCGCAGAGCTTTTTCAGAGCAGCATCAGGTAAGGGTTTTCCAGAAGCTCTTTCAACCTCTGCAGAAACTTTGCCGCATCGGCGCCGTCCACAGAACGGTGATCGGCAGTCAGGCAGAAGGTGCTCATCGGGCGGATCACGATCTGTCCATTCCGTACCACGGCGCGGTCTTCAATCATGGTTACGCCAAGAATGCAGGATTCAGGCGGGTTGATGATGGGTGTAAAGTGCTTGATGCCGAACATGCCCAGGCTGGAAATCGTAAAGGTGCCGCCGGACATGTCGTCGGGCATCAAACTGCCGCTGCGGGCCTTTTCCACAAGCGCTGCACTCTCGCCTGAAATTTCTGCCAGTCCCTTGACCTGCACGTTCTTGACGTTGGGAACTATCAAGCCACCGTCCACCGCCACAGCAAGACCGATATTGACGAAGCTGTGCATGATATAACGCTTGTGCTCCATGTCGGTCGAGCAGTTGCACATGGGCATCTCCACGAGGATCTGAGCGCAGGCCTTCATGATAATGTCGTTGAAGGAGATTTTGGCGCCGTCGTTCTTCAACGCATTGCGCATTGCCTTGAGAGCAGTGCAGTCCACCTCAGTCTGGTAATTGACCGAGGGAATCGCAGCGGCGCTTTCGGTCATACGCTCCGAGATAATCTGGCGCATTTTCGTCATGGGTCTTGCGTCCGCGTCGTTCTCACAGAGTTTCACAGCCTCTGAGACTTTGGTGGCAGAAGCTGCGGGAACGACCCCAGCGGCTTTCATGACATCGCCGCTCATAACGCGACGACGGCCGAGCCCCAAATCAGCCATGTCCACGCCAAGCTCCGCAGCCATCTTCGCAGCGAGCGGCGATGACTTGACCTTATTCGCGGCAAGCCATGCTTCCACGTCGGCCATGTGGATCATAGGCGGCTCTCCGTGACCGGCAACAGCGGAAAGATCCACCTTTCTCTCTTTCGCCAGACTCCGCGCTTTAGGCGTCGCATTGACGGTACGGGCATCCGCATAGGCCTTGGCGTCCGAGAGGTGAACCATGGGAGGTTCGCCGTGTCCCACGATTAGTGAAACATCGATACCACGGGCTTTCGCAAAGGCGCGAGCCTTGGGCGAAACGTTAACAGCGCTCTCCTGCAGCGGCGATACCGTCGCGGCGGGTAACGTTACGCTGGCTTCCGGGACTTTGGCGGAAACGACCTTCGCCGCGGGAGCGGCCTCGGCCGATTCGCCGACTCCTCCTACAATGCCCACTTCGCCGCCGACGGCAACTGTTCCCTCTTCGGGCACGACGATCTTCAGCAGCGTCCCGTTTACCTCCGCCCGATACTCGTAGGTCAGCTTGTCGGTAGAAACGACGAACAGGGAGTCTCCCGTCGCAACTGAATCTCCTTCTTTCTTCAACCATTTCGAAATCGTTCCTTCAGTCATCGTCAGACCGAGTTTGGGCATTGTAATAAAAGTTGCCATGAATCAATTCCCTCTTTCCCTATAATAAAGAATCCGATGCCAAGATGCCTCCTGTTCAAACACTCCGGCTCACCGACCAAGTGTCCAGAAAAGTTTGCTCTTGCCTTCTCCATCCACGCAGCCAAAGCATCGCTGCAACTCTCCCATCCGAACGGATAGGAGAAGGCCGAAGAAACCTACAGCATACCCATCCAATGAGGAAGGGCCGTCGTAATCGAGGGAAACAACGTGATCAGCAACAGCGCAATCAAAGCAGCAAAAAGCTGAGGGAGGACGTCTGGGACTATATCTTCAATCGACAGGTTGCTGATGCGAGCCCCAACATAGAGATTGACTGCTACAGGAGGCGTGACCTGCCCGATTGCCAAGTTGACGGTCATCATGACGCCGAACCAGATGGGATCCCACTGAAAATGAGCGATAATGGGCATCAGAATGGGCAGAAAGATGTAGCAGATCGAAATAGCATCGAGAAGCATGCCCGCAAAAAGCAAGATCACGTTGATCATGAGCAGGATAATGACGGGGCTGTCAGAAACAGACAGCAGGACCGCCGCAATTTTATCGATCAGGCCGATAGTGGCTCCAATCCAGCCGTAAAGCCCGGCGCAGGTGACCACGAGCATGACTACGGCGGTCGAGACTACCGTGTCGACGAGAATATCGTAGAACATCTTCCATGACATGGTGCGGTAGACCACCATGCCGACAAACAGGCCGTAGAACACGGCCACAGCTGCGGCTTCGGTCGGAGTGAAAATTCCACCGTACACTCCGCCGAGGATAATCACGGGAGTAATAAGTCCCCACAAGGCATCCACGAAGGCCTTCCACACCTCCCTGGAAGCCCCCCGGGGAGCGCCGCGGTAGCCGCGTTTTACCGATACGAGATAAACGAGAACGCACAGACATCCGGCAACCACCAACCCGGGGAACACGCCGGCAGCAAACAGCGTGCCGATGGACTGCTCCATGATATCCCCGTAGACGATGAAGCAAATACTCGGAGGGATGATGATGGCGAGCCCCGCTGCGACCGACACTACGGCCGTCGCAAAAGGTTTGTCGTATCCGGCGTTGACCATGCCGGGGATAAGGATAAGTCCCAGGGCGGCTACCGTAGCAGGCCCCGATCCCGAAACGGCCCCCCAAAAAGCGGCGACGAGAACGGTCGCCACTGCAAGTCCGCCGGGCATGTCGCCCACAAGCTGCTTAATCAGGGCGATCAGGCGTTCCGCGATCCCCACCTTCTCCATAATGACGCCAGCCATGACGAAGAAAGGGATTGCGAGCAGAGGGAACTTGGCAATGCCTGAAAAGTAGCTGTAGGAAAGCATCTGGTAACCCATATCCCAACCAATGGCGACGACGATGGCCGTCATGCCCAAGGAAATGGCGATAGGCACGCCGAGAAGCAGGGGGATGAAGAAAAGGATGACAGTCCAGAGCGCCGAATCCGAAAAGAATTCGCTCATAAGAATCGCCCCTTTCTCAATATCTGCCCTGCGCGACGAAATCACGCGCAGCCTGCGAAAATCTAATCAAAATAATGACAGAAAAGAAGGGGACCGCAGCAGAATACACGGCCGATGGGATAGCGAGCGACTCTGTGACAGATCCGAGTTCAATCTCATCTATCACCTGAGAGGTTCCGAGCCACGTCAGCAGACCGAAGAAGACCACCGTCAGAAAGCAGGAAAAGCAGAAACAAATCTTGCGAACTTTCTTCGGTAGATGATTATATACAAAGGTCATGGCTAGATTCGCATTCTGGCGGAAGGCCAAGGATGTTCCCGCCATCACGAGCCACACGAAGAGGTTAACCGTCACTTCCTCGGTAAACGAAAGCGGATAAACAATAACATAGCGAGTCATCACGTTTACGAAGGTGATCGAAACCATTATAAAAAGGACAACCGCGCCCACGATCTCTTCAAAGTAGGCGAAGAATTTTTTCAACATAACGCTGCTCCTTTCACGTTGAAAGTGTACCGGAACAGAAAAGTTGCGCTGTCGAGAAAACGCTCAGTTAAGTGGGGAGCGCTTTTGCGCGCTCCCCTTTCTGTATGAAATACCGAGAGAACTACTTCTTGGCGACGGCGGCCATATCTGCGACTGCCTGATCCATGATCTGAGGGAACTTGCTGTACCACTCGTCGCGAACCGGCTTTGCCAGAGCGGCGAAGGCGGCGGTCTGCTCCGGAGTCAGCTTGGTGACGACCATTCCGACCTTGGCGAGTTCTTTATACCAGTCGGTAACTTCGGGCAACTTGTTCATCTTGGCAAGGTAATCATAGGCCCAGCCGTCGTCAAGGCCAATCCGGGCAAGGGCAATCTGGAATTTCGCGGCTTCCTTGGCCGCCTCCTCGATGATTGCCTGATCTTCCTTAGTGAAGGACTTCCAGACGCCAGGGTTCACCGAGAACAATGTGGGATCAATTACACAGTGCCAGTCTAGCATGTACTTGTTGTACTCGTAGACTTTTACGGGGTAGAAGGTGTTGATTGGGTTCTCCTGGCCGTCGACGACGCCCTGCTGCAGGGCGGTCATCGTGTCGGACCAGTTCATGGCGATGGGATTGGCTCCCATAGCTTTGTAGGTGTCGAGGAACAGTTTGGAGCCAACGACGCGGAGTTTCAACCCTTTGAAATCCTCCGGGGTGTGGATCTCCCTTTTCGAGTTGGTTAACTCGCGGAATCCGTTTTCGCCGTAAGCGAGAACTTTAACGCCCTTGAGTTCCACGGCAGTCTTGATCATGGCGCCGCTTTTGCCGCCTGTGATGGCGTCCATCGCGGCATAGCGATCGGGCTGCTCCGCCACGAAGAAGGGCATAGCGAAAAGATTCAGCTCCACCACCTGAGGAGACCAGTTGATCGAGGACTGACAGGCAAAGTCGATAGCCCCGTTGCGGATCATCATAAAGGCGTTGGTCTGCTTGCCGGTAGTCAACTGAGCGTTGGGATAGACCTTAATGTTGACGCGCCCGTCCGTCCTGGTACGAACCAGATCCGCAAAGTATTGCGCTCCCTGCCCCCAGGCGGTGGTAATGCTGGGAACGATATCAAGTTTGTACTCGCTTTTGTAGGCTGCCATAGCAGGAACGGTAATGCCAACAGCCAGGAGTGCCAACAACACTGCTGCAAACTTTTTCATAAAATACCCTCCTCACATTATTTTGAGCATGGATTAAGCTCTCAAAAGAGCTTGAAAACGCCTTGCAATACTCGGAACATTGCATCCATTTACTTAAGCATGCCAGTGATCATAATAAAAATCACTTTCACGCTATGTCTCTAAGAACACTAGAACATTTTCCTGATGCCAGCCACGATCTTCTCCGGCGAAAGGCGGTAGGCCTGCTCCAGCGTGCGAGCGAACGGAACCGGAGTAAAGGGAGCTCCGAAACGAAGGATCGGCGCGTCAAGCATTCCGATGGCTTCTTCAGCAACGGTAGCGGCGATTTCACCGCCAAAACCGCCATGCTTCACAGCTTCATGGACAATACAGAGGCGACTAGTCTTCGTAACGGACTCAAGAACCATTTCCTTATCCCAGGGAACGATCGTACGAAGGTCGATCAACTCAACGCTGATACCTTCCTTTTCTGCCAGTTTAACGACTTCCTGGCACGTAGTGTGCAAACAGTGAGACCAAGAAACCACCGTCACATCCGTACCGACTTTATCAATTCGGCCTTTGCCAATAGGAACGTAAAAATCGCTGTCTTCCGGGACTTCGCCTTTGGTGCTGAAGAGGGCTTTGTGCTCAAAGTAGATAACGGGGTTGTCATCACGAATCGCAGATTTCAAGAGTCCTTTCGCATCGGCGGGATTGGAGGGGGAAACAATCTTCAACCCAGGAATATGTGCAAAAATCCCCTCAACCATTTGAGAATGCTGTGCGGCAGCCTGGCTGATCAATCCATCAGGAGCGCGGAGGACCATGGGAACAGTCTTTTGAGCTCCGAACATGTAATGAACTTTAGCCATTTGGTTGAACACCTCGTCGCCGCAGACGAGCATAAAATCGGCAAAATGCATATCGGCAACGGGACGCATACCCGCAAGAGCAGCCCCGACGGCAGCACCGACGATCGCCGTTTCACTGATCGGCGTGTCGCGGACTCTATCGGTGCCGAAGCGTCCCGGGAGTTCCTTGAATTGGCCGAAAATGCCTCCTTGACGGGCGATGTCCTCTCCCATGACGAATACGGAGGGGTCACGCTCCATCTCTTCGATCATGGCCTCTTGAGTTGCCTGAGAAAAAGTGATGGTCTTCATGGCTGACGAGCCTCCTTATACGTAGAGATCCTCATAAATCGCTTCAGGCGATGGCTCCGGACTTTCCTTGGCAAACTTCAGTGCCTCGGCAATTTCCTGTTCCGCCTGCTTATAGACGGCATCGAGATCAGCCTGGGTCAAGGCTCCGGCCTTCAAAACCTTTTCCTCAAAACGGGTGATCGGGTTGTTGGTCTCGAATTCGTGCTGAACTTCCTCTTTTGTGCGGTATTTCTCGGGGTCACCCACGAAGTGTCCCTTGATTCGATACGTCTTGCACTCCAAGAGGGCGGGACCTTTCCCCGCGCGGATATCTGCGACAATGTCCTTCGCGGCCTCATACACAGCTAAAACATCGTTTCCGTCCACAACATAGCCGGGAATGGAGTATCCCTGGCAACGATCGGCAATGTTTTCTACGGATGTGGTGGTTCTGTAAGGAGTCGTGGAAGCCCACTGGTTCATTTCACAAACGAATAACACTGGCAGCTGCCAGATGGCCGCCATGTTCAGAGCCTCGTGAAAAGTGCCGCGATTGGAAGCGCCATCGCCGAAGAACACAACGGAAACCTTGTCTTCGCCAGAAAGTTTTGTGGCCAATCCAGCGCCAACTGCTAAAGTGTAGCCGCCGCCCACAATGCCGTTAGCCCCGAGCATGCCAATGCTAAAATCCGCGATGTGCATAGAACCACCCTTGCCTTTGCAGTAGCCCGTAGCTTTGCCAAAGATTTCGGCCATCATGCGTTTTAGATCGGCTCCTTTGGCGATTGTATGGCCATGGCCGCGATGGGTACTTTCGATGTAATCGCGATTAGTTAGATTTGCCATAATACCAGCAGCAATGGCTTCTTCGCCGATGTAGAGGTGCACGAACCCAGGGATCTCACCCGCAAGGAAATGAGATTCGACCGTCTGTTCAAAAAGCCGGATGGTTACCATCTTTCCGTAGAGCTCCGTCAACAGTTTTTTGCTATACTTCCTCACAGGAACCGTCGGTTCCTTATGAATGGCAAGCGCACTCATCCAAACAACCTCCCTAACGATTTTTTGACTCCTCTCGGTGAAGTGGACTCCATCGCGAGGTGAAGTACCCCCCTTGAGCCTCTGTTTTCTCACGTTCCATCAGGAAATCAGCACGTGCTTCGCAAAAACCATGTGGGCGTGCATCTGCCGCTTGGCCTCTTCCGAGTCCCCCTTTCGCAGGGCATCAAGTATTTTCACGTGCCCTTCCAGTGCCTCCAGCATCTGGGGTTTGTTGCGCAAAATGACCCCGCCGGGGGCGAGAAAGCGCTCTCGAGCGCTTTTAAGCGTATCTCTCAGCAGCTGATTGCCGTAAAGACTTGCCAGATAGTCATGAAATTCCACGTCGCTCTCAAGGAAAGCCGACGAATTGCCGGCGGCTGCGAGCCCCTCCTGAGAATCGACCATCGCCTGCAGCTTCGCGCATTGTTCGCCGCTCAGAGGAAGACTGAGATTCTGAATGACGAACTCCTCCACAGCCATACGTAACTCCACGATCTCCACAGCTTCGACTATCGAGATCTCGTTGACCATAGAACCTTTATGCGAAAATCCCTTCATGAATCCCTCCATAACTAGCCTCTGAAGAGCTTCACGTACAGGAGTTCGGCTCATGCCAAGCTCATCGCCGAGACTTTTCTCCGAAGGGGTGGATTCCGACGTTAAATCTCCTTGAAGAATCATTTCTTTGATTCTTTTGTACGCAATATCCCTTTTTGTAGTGAGCAATATTTCCCCTCCTTCAATGGTGTGGCATAACGTAAAATCTCCTTATTTAAAGAACGACTTCCCATTTACGTGAGTGGAGCATCATAAAATTCCGGTAGTATTTTTGCAGTATACCAAGAAAATACCGCTTTATGTTTGAATAATATCAAAATTACCACTCTTTGTCAAATACAATAATTAACATGTATAAAAATGATGGTTCTTTTCTTAAACTCACCATTTCACGAGGATCTGACAAATAGATAACGCACATTGCAAATAAAAAACTAATTAATACTATTTCATTATAGTATAGCCAAAGTATCCGTACCTCAGTTATAATGCACCCGAGGTGATGGAGAATGCCCGTAAAATACGAGATCACATCGGAACAGCAGGCGGAAATCGAAGCAGCGCGGAAAAAGAATCGCAACAAGAAGATCGAAGCCAAACTGAGAATCCTCAGCTTGCGCGCCGAAGGGAAAACCCTGAAAGAAATCAGCGAAATCACGGAATACCACTTCACGAACGTCAGCAAGATCATCTCGCAGTTTATCCATCGCGGTCTCTCGTATGTGCTGCAATGCCATTACCTCGGCAACCATCGGAACATGACCTATGAGCAGGAAGAAGCCGTACTTGCTCCTTACCTGGAGAAAGCCGGGAAAGGAGAAATCGTTTCGGTGGCGGAAATAGCCCAAGCCTATCAGACCGCGGTGGGACATACTATCAGTCCGACTCAGATTTACGCGGTCCTGAAACGTCATGGCTGGAGAAAAGTCATGCCGCGCAGCCGTCACCCCAGGAAAGCGAACGAGGAGGCCATCGAGGCCTCAAAAAATTAACGCTCAAGTTCAGGAATTAAAAGAGTTATCCACAACAGGGAACGTCAGACTGATGTTTCAGGACGAAGCCGGCTTCGGCAGAATCAACACGCCCAAATACTGCTGGTGCAGGAAAGGCATTCGACCGAACGTTCCCTGCCTTCACATCCGCGAATACCGCTATGCTTACGGTGCCGTAGAGCCGCTTACGGGAGAAAGCCTCTTTCTGATCATGCCCAACTGCGACAGCGATTGCATGAACGTTTTCCTGCGGGAACTTTCACACCGATTTCCGGAAGACCATATTCTGCTCTGCTGTGACGGAGCTGCCTGGCACAAGTCCAAAGCGCTTCAGGTTCCTGCCAACATCACCCTGTTCCATATTCCCCCCTATACCCCCGAGATGAACCCCATTGAGCAGATCTGGAGAGAGCTGCGCTGTCAGGGCTTTCGAAACGAGATTTTTTCGACGCTTGAGAACGTTGTCGAGCGTCTGTGCCGCACGATCAGAAATCTCACCGCTCAGACCATAAGGAGTATTACCGCAAGACAATGGATTGTTAGGTGCTTTAAATGAGAAATAGTATAAAAAGCGCCGCGTTTACACACAGTCGTGTTACAAAAAACACATGACACGTAACCCTATACAGTTTTCAACACATCTTTTGCCGCAGAGCAAATTCTTCATCGCTCACCATAAAAAGACTGTTGGGGCGTCTGCCCCAAAAACGACATTATACCGATTTCTCACTAAAGGATTGAACTTTGCGGCGCTCCGAGGGAAAACAACAAAGCGAGCTGCGCAGACCGTACAGCGGTCGAGGCAGTCCGATCGGTTGGACTGTCTCGGGGCCCCTCGTAATTCGGTCTTTCGCCCGAGAAAGAGCATGAGACAGACTCTTTTCGTTCACAAAAAAAATCTTCCTCCGAAGAGGAAGATTTTTTTCGTACCGTTTAAATTCTAAATTGCATCAGGCGCTTTGTTTTTCGCTGGAATGCATGGTCCTGATTCCCGCGATGGACATGGCGATCCCCAGAACGATGAGGATAACCGCCAAGCAGGAAAGCAGATAGTTGGGCTGAGCGACCGCGAACCGCTCCTTCACCTCGATGATCAGCGAGAAGACCGTCGTTACAAGCATGAACCAGAAGGGAGCATACACAAAAGTATGCTTCTTTTTGAGGCCAAGCTTGACCCAGGCCGCGATGCTCAGAAGGCTCAGAGCGGCGACCATTTGGTTGGCGGCGCCGAAAATCGGCCAGATCGCCAGCCACGCCGCGATCACCTTGCCGCTCACATCGTGAGTCTTGGTGTAGACCAGGCAAAGAGCGAGGACGATAACGAAAATCGTCGCAGGATACATGCTGACTTTGCCGCCGGTAATCTCCTGGACTTGATAGCGGGCCAGACGAGTCGCCGTATCAAGAGAAGTCAGCAGGAAGCTGTTGATGGCAATGGCGCCCAAACGGGCACCGAACGTGGCGTCAAGTCCCACAAGCGTCGAGAACTTACCGAAACCCAACGAGAAAATCTGCACGGGAGAAAGTCCCTTTGCGCCTTCAAGGCCAAGCACCATCAGCGTACCGATGGAGATGACGGCCACCAGACCTTCGATCAGCATGGCGCCGTAGCCGACAAGAACGGCATCCTTCTCCTTGCGGAGCTGCTTGGACGTCGTGCCGCTGCCGACGAGGCTATGGAAACCGGAAATGGCGCCGCAGGCAACCAGGACGAACATGGCAGGCCACATGGCGCTGGAAGAGAAACCGAAGTAGCGGACGTTGGCAGCCACTACGGAAACGGTCTTGGAATCAAGCGCACTGCCGGCGAACATGCCGTACGCGCCGATGGCCACGGCAAAATACAGGAAGTAAGAGGCAAGGTAATCGCGGGGCTGAAGGAGCATCCACACCGGCAGGATGGAAGCAAAGAAAATATAAACGCCGAGGAACGCGTTCCAGAAGTTGATGTCATGGGCAAAAACGGTGTTGATCAGCCAAGGGGCCGTCTCGGCGTTCACCTTGACGCAGCCGCCGACGATCAAAGCGAGCATGACGATCGTGACAACCCAGAGAGGAACATGCCAGCGATAAATCATGAAGCCGGCGATAATCGCCAATATGATATAAAGAGAGCTGACAAACGCAACGACAGGATCAGCCGCAAACGTGCCGGCGGACATGACCAGGAAGACGGCGACGACAAGGATCAGCGTGAGGATGGTAAAACTCAGGAAAAGGAATTTCCCCGTTTTGCCGATCCATTTTTCAACGACCGCGCCGATCGACTGGCCGTCGTGGCGAAGAGAAGCAACCAGGGCGCCCATGTCGTGAGGTCCGCCGAGGAAGGTCGAACCGATGACGCACCATAAAATCGTAGGCAGCCAGCCAAACTTCATGGCTGCGGCGATGGGCCCCGTGATGGGTCCAGCGCCGGCAATCGAAGCAAAGTGGTGCCCCAGCAAGACGGCCGGATGGGCAGGACAATAGTCGATCCCATCTTCGAACTTGACAGCAGGAGTCTCGTTCGTGTCGGAAAGGCCGTACACATTCGCCATAAAGCGCCCATAAACGATGTAGCCGATGATAAATATGACAGCAGAAATACCAAACATCATTGGGAACAGCATATAAAACACACCTCCATACAATTTTTGCGCCCTTTCGTCTTGGGCGTTTTTCTATCGTGAACCGGGAGGACCTGCTTCCCCACCGGCACTCACCCCATGAGATTCCGTCGCCCCTGTGTTTTATCCCGGCGATTCCCCCTTATGAGCCAAGGCATATTTGTGCGCCGCGTCGATGAGCTGGGTAAGATCGGTCAGTCTTTTCAATGAATCTCCCAGAGGGGTATACTGATAGACCTCGACAAAGCCGTTGAATCCCATTCGGAACGATTTGCTTCTCGAAGTGGTATTCCCTTCTGGGCGGACAAAAATATAGCGTTGAAGCATCAAGCCTTTTTGGTGCCTGGCATTTTTAAACAGACACTCAAGGTCCCCATCCTCATATTTCCAGATAATATAATCATCAGCTTTATACCGCCCCACCTCGCCCAGCAGCCCCGCTTTTATGAAATCGACCCGACGATAAACTCCCGACGCGCTGCCACTTTGCCATGGCACAAAACGCCAGTCGTCCCAATAAATTTTTCCACCCGTTAAGTAGGACATATCGATCATCTCGGGCACTCTCCTGCACGATATGGTATCCATTCGACTGCATACAGCGTATTTTATCCATCTAACTTTTCAAATCTTACCACAAAAGCAAAACGCCGTATACAAGCAACTTTTCTCTTTTGGGGGTTGCAAAAATTGCACAGAGCATTTATAATCTCATACGTTGCAAACAAAAAGGGCGATTAGCTCAGTGGAAGAGCGCTTCCTTCACACGGAAGAGGTCACAGGTTCGAACCCTGTATCGCCCACCATATGGAACCAGCAAATCCGTGAGACGAATCGTCTTGCGGATTTTTTTATTCTCCGAGCCGCTGTTATCGCGGCTTCAGTATAGCATATTAATACATAAAAATCGACATGCCGGACCGCGCAAAAGTTTTAATATTCCGTGCGCCTCATGTGCTGCCCATAAAACGAACGAATTGGGCTCTCTCCTTACTTTATTATACTGGGGCAGGATTCTCCAGATCCGCGCCAACCCCTACAACATCATCGACCGGCACCGAAAAAATCGTGCTTTTCTCCGGAGATTTCTCCGCCAGGGTTCTGCTGACGGCGGACATGATCTTCGCTTTCTCTTCGCGTTGGACCAGTATCGCCAAGATTTCCATCTCATCATACAGCTTCAGCCCAAAAAAACTTTCCGTAGTTTCGTCGCCCACAGCGCGGGCCTTCATCACGGTCCCCCCGCGCGCGCCAGCGTTCCGAGCGGATTTCATGATCGAATCGACGAAACCATCTTCTGTGCTGACAATGATCAATTCATATTTGTTTTCGTTAGTCTTATACATGACGCGCTCCTCGTTTTTTTTCTCACGAACGGCTGACAGGTAACGACGCGGTATTCCCCGGTTCACGGATGAAAGCGGGATGGTAAAAAGGATCCCTCGCCCGGCGTTGCGAAGCTGCATGGCGTCCGAGATCTGGGTGATGAGGGCGGGGATCCAGGAGCGCGGGGTCAAGCCGAACACAACGACTTTTTCCTTTTCGCCGATGCCCAGGATGTCCAAGATCTCGGTGCTCGCCGTTCCCCTCCCCCAGCAGGAAAGCGTCAGGGAAACGTTTTTTCCTTTGAAGAAATTTGTGGCCTGGACCGCTTTGGTTCGGTCAACGATCGTGACCATGAGTTCCATTACGGGCAATTTCTCAGTCATTATAGGCAAGCTCCTCCGGAGTGTACTCGATAATAACGAAGTTGTCGTAGACCTTACTGACCGGCGGCTGTTTGGCAGCGGCCTTCAGACGCATGTTATACAACACGCCAAGAATCTGGATCGAAATGAGCGGCGTCATCGCCACCATGGCAACGACGCCAAACGCGTCCGTCAGGATGGAACCGCCCGCGCCTTCGCACGCGCCCATGGCCAAAGGCAGAAGAAACGTCGCCGTCATGGGACCGCTGGCAACGCCGCCGGAGTCGAAGGCGATCCCGGTAAAAATAGGGGGAACGAAAAAAGTCAAAACGAGCGCCAGCGCGTAACCCGGAATGATGATCCAGTAAATGGACAGTCCCGTAATCGCGCGCAACATCGCAAACGCAACGGAGCAGGCCACGCCGCAGGCCAAACTGACATGCATGGCTCGTTGCGAGATGGTGCCGCCGGTAATCTCTTCGACCTGCTTGTTCAGAACGTGGACGGCCGGCTCCGCGTCGACCACATAATAACCGATAATCAGTCCGAGGGGCAACAGCAGCCATCTGTACTCGGACATGGCCAGCGACTTGCCGATGAAGTGCCCGGCCGGCATGAAGCCGACGTTGACGCCGGTAAGGAAAAGCACGAGCCCGATAAACGTATAGGCGACCCCCACGACGATGCGGATCAGAGAGCCACGGCGGAAAAGGGCAAAGATCCCTTGAAAAACGACAAAAAAAGCGACAACGGGCGTCAAGGCGAGCGAGACCTCTTTCAAATAAGCGGGAATTCTCACAAAGAAGCTTTCGGCAATGTCGATCGAAGTCATCTTGTCCATCGGCACAATCGTTTGGGATGCCTCCGTTGTCTGGGGATCATAGATCATCCCCAGGAGCATCACCGTCAAGATGGGGCCGACGCTGCAGAGAGACACGAGACCGAAGCTGTCCTCCTGAGACGATTCATCGTGGCGCATCGACGCCATGCCGACGCCGAGAGAGATGATAAACGGGACGGTGATCGGTCCCGTCGTGACGCCGCCGGCGTCAAAAGCGACGGGGATAAACGACTGCGGCGTAAAGTACGCGAGAAGGAAAACCACCCCATACAGAAACAACAAAACGTGGGCGAGATCGATCTTCAACAGAGGGCGAAGCATCGCGATGACAAGAAAAACGCCGACACCGCCGGCAACCGTGATGATCAGCGTAAAATCCGAAACCGCCGGCACCTGCCCGGCCAATACCTGCAGATCCGGCTCGGCGATCGTCGTGATCAGGCCGAGCAAAAAACAGACGGGCACGGCAAAGGAGAGTTTGCGCAGCAGAGTGATCTGCTTTCCGACGCCCTCCCCCATCGGCATCATGGCCATGTCCGCGCCGAGAGAAAAAAATCCCATCCCCACGATCAAAAGCA
The DNA here is from genome assembly GCF_033060595.1 of Pyramidobacter sp. YE332. Lineage (NCBI taxonomy): Bacteria > Thermotogati > Synergistota > Synergistia > Synergistales > Dethiosulfovibrionaceae > Pyramidobacter > Pyramidobacter sp. YE332. The sequence continues at coordinate 1,804,832 of NZ_CP133038.1, forward strand.
CCGCGCCGACAAGAAAAAGCATCAGTATCTCCGCAGGCATGGGGACGATCAATGCGCTCAGAGCGACGACCAAGAGAGAAATAGGCGTAACCGACTTGAGCGCCTCGCCGACCTTCCCCTTCAACTTATTCAATGCCTTCAGCCTCCCTGAAACGCTGCCGCACACGGCAGCTTTGTATTTTTGACAAAAGTGTCCCTTTTAAAAACTCGAACCTTGCGGCGTTCCGAGAGAGCCGCAAAGCGACACACACAGTATAACAAAAAAACCTCGCCGCAAGCGAGGTTTCTCGAGAAATTCAATCAACTGACAGTCAAATGGTGGGCCCACCAGGGTTCGAACCTGGAACCTCCCGGTTATGAGCCGGCAGCTCTACCCTTGAGCTATGGGCCCTCTTCAGATCATGCAGCCAGACGACGAACGTTATCCCGACTTTTCCAAGGGGAATCGAAGCCAAGCTCAAGCAGCATCAAGAGTAAGCGCGATTTTTTTCAACCGCGAGATCTACGGATAATCCCTCCTGTCGCCTCCCGTGCAGCAAAAGGCAGTCGACAAGCGAGTTTGTTCTTGAGATCGGGATAGGCTTCCATCATATTGACGGGTGCGATTCCAAATATCTGCATCACGGCGTCGGCCGACGCGATGTCCGCGTTCTTTCTCTCCGGCGTGCTGCCGTCGTGTCCCAGTCGAAGGCTGATGGGCGTGCTCCTGGCTCTGCCGCTCAGGACGGTGACGTTCTGCTGGCGCATGAGTTCAACGAGCTTGTGAGGCGAGATGTCTCTGATGCCCTTCATGCGGATGAGGTGACAGGAAAGACGTTCCAGAACCAGCGCAAGGTAACAGACGAGGAAGTGCCCGCGGATGTGTTCCGGCGTCCAGACGAAAACCGGCCTGGCATCGAGGTTGCTCTTGAGTACTCGAAAACATTCCTCGACGCGCCAAAGCCGGCGCAGGTTCGCGAAGATCTCCTGCGGGGAGGCGTCCTTGTTGGAGGTGGCGATGACGTAGAAACCCGCCTGCTTTTTACGCTTTTCGTAGAGAGAGGTGTTCACCTCGTATTCGCCTTTCTTCCCTTTCTTGCTCTTCAGAAACTGTCTTGAGCCGTGTTTCATGGATGTCTCGACGGCTGAGGCTCCCTTCGCGACCAGTTCTTTCCCCTTCGTCCACAATTCCTCCAGAACGTCCAGGTCATGGTGGTGCCGTTTCAGCGACCAAGTGACGATGATGCCTGCGTCACGTTCGGGATCCGCTCTGGCGTCCAGACGCTTCATCTTGAACACGTCCTCGTGGAACCGTTCGCTGTGCTCCCAGTTCTCCTCGGAAAGAACCCGCTCCTTCACGTCCTTTTTCAGCCGACTGATGCTCTGGGCCACGATGTAATCAAAACCCTCTTCCGCAAGGTGCTGCAAGTTGAGCTTGCAGTTGAGCCCGCGATCCGCGACGACCGTGACTTTCCCCAGTCCGGAATTTACCTTGTGCTTCCGGACGACCTGCAGCAGGGTCTTGATCTCCGACGTGTTACCGCGGAACAGCTCATAGTCAAGAGGGATGCCGTCGGCGTCAACGAGCAGTCCCATCACCACCTGCACCTCATTCGTGCGGTTCTCCTTGGACATCCCGCGCGCGCGAAGTTCGTCGGAATCAAAACTCTCGAAGTAAAACGTGGTGCAGTCGTAAAGCGCGACAGTCATCGTTCGCTCGTAGATATCCGCGATCCCCTTGTTGACGTTACGTATCAGGACATCCTTGCTCCCGCTCAGGAGCCCGAGAGTTTCGTAAAGGTCCGCCTGGGTGAGGGAAGAGAAATCGAAGACAAAGTTCCCGCGGTATTCGTGCGTCCGTTTTTTCGAACAAGGCGCCAGAATGCGCAGTGCGGCGAGGAAGAATGCGGCAAGGTCGAAGTCGAACTTGAGTCGGTGATTGCGTCGATACTGTTTGAACCAGACGTCCAGCCCAAGGCGTTCCCATAATCTGCGGTAAAGGGCGATGCCGTAGTTATAAATGCCCGCACAGTCCGGTTTATTGTTGGGTGCACATGTTGCGACCTGATCCTTAAGCGTCTGCGCTTTGAGGCGTTCTGCAAGATCTGCGTTTGCCCTCAACTCAGCAAGATCCGCCTGAATTCTTTCGTCGATGTCCGGCTCTGTGAGGCGGCGTTTGTTCAGGTCGCCGTACGTGCGGATCGTTTTTCCGGAACTGCGTTTGATGAGAGGATTGTAAGTCTCCTCGACGATGGCCGCGTAAAGTCTGCCCTTGTTTTTCATCAGTTTGATTCGGAAACTCATGCTGACCTCCGGGAGGACGATTCCTCAAGGAGTATTATAACATATTAAGCGATTCTTAAGCGTATATTCAAAAGTCATAAAAACTCCCTGCCGAAAGAGTTATTGCAAGTCTTTGCGCTTCTTCGATTTCTAAAAGTCGGGAGAGAAAAAAATCCCATCCCCACGATCAAAAGCACCGCGCCGACAAGAAAAAGCATCAGTATCTCCGCAGGCATGGGGACGATCAATGCGCTCAGAGCGACGACCAAGAGAGAAATAGGCGTAACCGACTTGAGCGCCTCGCCGACCTTCCCCTTCAACTTATTCAATGCCTTCAGCCTCCCTGAAACGCTGCCGCACACGGCAGCTTTGTATTTTTGACAAAAGTGTCCCTTTTAAAAACTCGAACCTTGCGGCGTTCCGAGAGAGCCGCAAAGCGACACACACAGTATAACAAAAAAACCTCGCCGCAAGCGAGGTTTCTCGAGAAATTCAATCAACTGACAGTCAAATGGTGGGCCCACCAGGGTTCGAACCTGGAACCTCCCGGTTATGAGCCGGCAGCTCTACCCTTGAGCTATGGGCCCTCTTCAGATCATGCAGCCAGACGACGAACGTTATTCAACCGCAATACACGAAACCGGACAGCTTTTCACAGCCTGTTCCACCGCTGCATTGCCTTCCTGGCGAATGACTTTCGCCACACCGCGCTCCTCGTCGAGAGAAAAAACGTCCGGCGCGATTTGCACGCAGACGCCGCAGCCAATGCACTTCTCCGTATCTAGGGTCACAAACATGAGCCAGTCCCCTTCCCACGACGCACAATTATAACCAGCGCCACGACATGAGTCAACCCATCATCCACCCGGAGTTCAGAAGAGCGAAACGCGCTCTTCGCCATGCAAAGAGAGCCTCAGCAAAGCTTTATATTCGCCGACGGCTTTTTCCTCCGGCTCGTCCACGGCGATAAACACGCCCATACCGACCAATTCCGCGCGAAATTCATGCACGACCTGAACCATTCCGGCAGCAGTGCTGCCGCCGTGCATGAAGTCGTCGATCAGAAGCACTTTGTCGCCGGGCGAAAGGACTTTCGTCCCCATATACATTGAGCGGACTTCGCCGCTCTGCGTCGGATAATGCACGCAGACGGCCGGCCCATCGCTGGCGCGGTTTCGAAAGCGGCACACCGCCAGAGGCACGCCCAAAGCCCTGGCCGTCGCCAGTCCAAGGGGGATCCCTTTCACCTCCGAGGTCATGATCAGAGAGGGATGAAGATCTTTGAAATCCGAAGCGAAAGCCAATCCCAAGACGTCCGTATAAACCGGATTGAAGAGGATGTCCGCATAATAGATCAGCCCTCCCGGCAGCAAACGACTGGGAGCGGAAAGGATTTTCGCGACGTTCTTCAAAAACTCTTCGCGGCGTTCCGAGGACAACGCGGGGACGAGAAAAGCCCCGCCGGTACGGCCGCGATCTACGACCAGACGGCCGTACCCTTCCCGCGTCAGGGCGTCGTTCACCATGGACACGTCGTCGCTGATCACCGTCTTCGAAACTCCGAACTCATTGGCCAGACCGGTCAGTGAAATCTGACATGACGGGGAAGAAAGAAATTTGGAAGTTATACGAATAAGCCGTTCCGTACGCTGACCTTTCATGTCGTGTCACACCTTTTCTTTTTCGATCGATTCAAAAAACAAGCACGTCCTCCACCCAGGGCAACGCGGTGCTGAAACCGCGAAAGTCGTTCTTATTCCACAAGGCAAAGGCAGAGCTGCCGCTGCCGCTGATTCCCCAGGCGATGGCCCCGGTCCGATAAAAATCGGCAAAAAGCGCTCGATATTCGCCGCGTTCCCTTAAAAGCAGATCGGAAAAATCGTTCGGCAGCAGGCCGCAGAACTCTCCGCGCACAAGCCGGTCAAAAACTTGACGCGCTTCCGAGCACGCCCGCTCGCTCGTGCTTTTCCATTCGTCATGAAAATATTCGTCCAGTCTGGCAAACATATCGGCCGTCACACAACGCCACGTCGGTATGGCGACGACGACTCGCCATTGGGCTGGGGAGGCCTGCAGCGGCGAGAGTTTTTCCCCCGCCCCCGCGCAAGCGCCGCAGAAACCCGGCTGAGCAGAAACGGAACGTCGGCGCCGATCTCCGCAGCGAATCGTCCCACGGGATACCCCGCCGACGCCAGATAATCCAAAAGCGCGGCGGCGTCGCCGCTGCCGCCGCCCAGCCCCGTTCCCGGCGGCACTCTTTTCTCGAGGCACATGTCCAGCGGCGGTACGGCGATGCCCGCAGCACGGATCCTGTCCAGCGCTTTCAAAAGAATATTGCGTCCCTGGATGCCTGACTTTGTCCGGCTAAAAATTACCCTTACATTATCCTCTACGTCCTCATTAATTGTCAAGCAATCGACCGGCCCGATTTTGAAAAAGACGGAGCACAGGTCATGATAACCGGATTGCAGCCTGCCCACAACTCGCAAAGACAGATTTATCTTGGCCCAGCAGTTCCGAAATTCCACCTCGATCAGCCTCCTGCACGCTGCGACAAAAAAAGAGGCCGGAGCCTCTTTTTGAAATAATCAGCGCCTCTTCATTCCGGAGAAGACTCTGCTTTTTAGTCTTTTTTCAAGAGAATTCTCTTTTCGCCGACGCGCCGCGTGATCCCTCTTCCGTCCATGTACTCAAGGACAGGCAGGACGAACTTGCGGCTGCTGCCCGTCAAATCCCGCACTTGCGCCAGCGTGAACCCTCCCTCGATCCGGCTCAGCCGGGCCAGAAGCGGATTGAGAATCTCGACCGCGAGGACAAACGTCCCTTCAAGAACGACGACTTCATTGTTCTTTTTCAGCTGATCCAGCAGTTTTCTAAAATCTCCGGCCGTCATGTTCAGGTTTTTCGGCAAAGCCTCGATTTCCGGCAGCTGAAAACCGCACCTGGAACAATGATCCAGCAGTTTTTTCCGCGCCTCGCTGTACGCAGAATCGTCGACGGCTGCAAACTTCGGCAGCGCCAGCACGTCTCCGTCAACTCTGAACCGGCTCTGCTCGACGGCCTTTTCCAGGATCAGGCGGCCGATTTTCCGTTCCGACTCAGAGAAGACCTGATTGATCAGCGATTCCGGCGCGATCCCGCGCTGGTGCGGATAAGCGGCATGGAACGCCTTCGCTGCGGCACGAAGTTTTTCCACGGCGTTCCGATAGCTTTCCGCCGAAAAGATCATGCCGTCGCCGACGTGGAGACGCACCAATTTGCCGCCGCTTTCCAGCTTCTCGAGGACCGCGGCAAGGTCCTGACGGCGCTCTTGCGCCTGCACCATGAGTTCGCTCATGGAAAGGCTCCCCTCGAAGTTCACGATCGCGCCGACCCGTTCCTCGCGGGTCAACGTCCCGCTGAGCGCGACCAGACGGTCGCGTTCCGATTCGCGGCGTTTCCTGCCCGAGGGGCGGCTCGCATAGGGGACGAGCACTTCTCCGCCGCCGATCGTCCGCAGCGGGCTGTAAAAGCGGATCACAAAGCGCTGCCCCAGCGAAGCGACCACCGGCTCTTCCAGAACCAGCTGAACGGGGGCGGTCTGACCGGGACGGAGATTTTTTTCGTCGAGCAGGGAAACTCTGGCCAGGACGTCGGACGTGCCGATGTGAAGCCGGACGCGCTGCCAATGTTCCAGAGGTTCGGGAACGAAGCCGAGCAGTTTGAGCATCACGTCAAGACACGATGTCGCTTTGTAGACGCCGTCCGCGCAGACGACGTCGCCGTGCCGGATCTCATTCAGATCGAGATCGTTCAGGCACATGGCGACGCGCTGTCCGGCATAGGCGGACTCGACGGTTTTCCCGTGGACCTGCACCGAGCGCACGCGCGATCTCCGCCCGGAAGGATAGACTTCGATCTCCTCGCCGGGAGCAATGCTCCCTTTGTAGGCCGTACCGGTGACGACCGTGCCGAATCCCGCCACGGGAAACGCTCGGTCGATCGGCATGAAGTAAGCGCCGCTGCGCTCCCGCGGCTTTACCTGATCCACCAGACGCTCCAGCGCGCGCCGTAATTCGTCGATGCCGGCGCCGGTCACCGAAGAGACGCTCACGACCGGGCAGCCCTCGAGGAACGTGCCGGCCGTCAGAGTGCGGACGTCCTCTTCGACGAGTGCGAGCATCTCTTCGTCGACCAGATCCTTTTTCGTGATGGCGACGATGCCGTGCTGAACGCCAAGCAGGCACAGGATGTCCAGATGTTCCCGCGTCTGCGGCATCACGCCTTCGTCCGCAGCGACGACCAGCATGACCGCGTCGACGCCGGAAGCTCCCGACACCATCTGCCGGATGAAACGGTCATGACCGGGAACGTCGATCAGGCTGATCACGCGCTCGCTGGGCAGGACCAGCGGCGCGAATCCCAGTTCGATCGTGATGCCGCGTTTTTTCTCTTCGCCCAAACGATCGCAGTCGATTCCCGTCAGAGCTTTGACCAACTGCGTTTTGCCATGGTCGATGTGCCCCGCGGTTCCGACCACGAGCGAAATTTCGCGCCGGCTCATCGTTCCGTCACCAGAGCTTCTCTCAGCGAATTCATCAAGACGCTCTCGTTCTCGGCCGGGAGCGTGCGCATATGGAGCAAAAGCTCATTGCTGCGCGCTCCGGCGACGACGGGCAGAGTACAGCGGCGCAGGCGTTCCTGCAGAATGCCGGCGTTTAAATTCTCGTTGGCCGGAAGCAGCGAAACCGCCCAGCCCGGCAGCGGACGTTCCGGATAAGCGCCGCCGCCGACCGCGTCTTCGACCGGCACGACTTTCGTCTGCAGACAGAAATCGGCCAGTTCGGCATCGATCCTTTTTTTCAACCGGACGGCGCGGGCTTTCAGTTCGTCCGCGGGAACGGCGATCATGCCGAGCGAAGGAATCTTTTTCCAGTCGCCGCGAAGATAGAGGCGAAGCGTCGCTTCCATGGCCGCCAGCGTCATTTTGTCGCAGCGCAGAGCGCGCAGCAGCGGGTATTTGCGGATCCGGTCGACGATCTCTTTCTTGCCGACGATGGCGCCGATCTGCGGACCGCCGAGAAGCTTGTCGCCCGAAAAAGTGACGACATCGACGCCGGCTTTCAGACACTCGTTCACGGTCGGCTCGCCCTCGAGCCCCAGCGTCTGAGCGTCCACAAGAATGCCGCTTCCCAGATCCTCCACCATCATCAGTCCCTTAGCGTGGGCCAGTTCGGCCAGATCCTCCCGAAGCGGCAGGGACACGTACCCCGTGATGCGGAAATTCGACGGATGGACTTTGAGCAGCATCGCTGTCTCTTCGCCGATCGCGTTTTCGTAATCCTTCAGATGAGTGCGGTTCGTGCAGCCGACCTCCACCAGGCGGGTCCCCGCGAAACTCATGATGTCGGGGATGCGGAACGAGCCGCCGATCTCCACCAGCTCCCCGCGGGACACGACCGCTTCCTTTTTGCCGGCCAGCGCGGCGAGCACCAGCAGCACCGCGCCCGCGTTGTTGTTCACGACGAGCGCGGCTTCGGCTCCCGTCAGCTGGCAAAGGAGCCATTCCACGTGGAAATTTCTCTGCCCGCGCGCGCCGCTTTCGAGATTGTACTCGAGCGTGCTGTACCCGCAGGCGGCGGCGCGCGCCGCCTCGGCCGCTTCGGCGGAAAGGCAGGAGCGTCCGAGATTCGTGTGCACCACGACGCCGGTGCAATTCAGCACGGGACGCAGACTGGGACGCAGCCGGCGTTTCAACTCCTGACGCAGTTCCGCAAAAAAAACGTCGTCGTCAAAATTCAGCACCTCTCTGTCGAGGATCATGTCGCGCCAGCGTTCCAGAGCGTCGCGGCACAGATGCTTGAGACTGTCGCGGTCGATAATGCCGCCGAATTCGCCCAAGCGGCCGTCGGTGAGGATTTTTTCCATGGAAGGGAGTGAACGCATCAACTCCTGGACGGACTCGACCTTACGCTGCTTCTTAACCAATATGAACACGCTCCCACAGTAAATTTCGAGTAGCATTTTCAACCTTGAATGCTATAATCATTATTGTTGTCATTTATTATCTCACGAATATCGGAATTGGAGGAAAAAAGATGATTCAAATCGATGCCAGAGGCAAAGCCTGCCCCGAACCCGTGATCATGACCAAGAACGCCGTCGCCGACAATCCTGACGCCGTCGCCGTGCGCGTGGACAACGTCCCGGCCACGCAGAACGTCTCGCGCTTCTTCGAAAGCAGGGGCTACAAAGCCGTTGTCAGCGGAGAAGGCACAGATTTCACCGTGACCGGCACCCGCGACGGTTCGCTGCCGGCCCCCGCAGCCTGCGGCGGCAATCTCGTGCCGTCGGCCAAGCTGAAGAACGCCGTTTTCATCGCTCACAGCAGGATCGGCGGCGACGATCCGGAGCTTGGCGAAGTGCTGATGAAAGCCTTCCTCGGCACGCTGGTGCAGTACGACGAAAACGAACGCCCGTCAGTCATCGCCCTGATGAACGAGGGCGTCACGCTTGCGGAGCGGGGCACGTCCAGCGCCGAAACGCTTCGCGATTATGTGGCGCGGGGCGGCACGGTGCTTGTCTGCGGGACCTGCCTGAAGCACTTCGGCCTGATGGAAAAAGTCGGAGTCGGGATCGTCTCCAACATGTTCGAGATCGTTTCCACTTTGCTTGCCTGCAATACTCTTTCTCTATAAATTCCCAACTGCAAATCTAAAAATGATGGAAGCTCTTCTGAGAATGAGGAGCTTCCATATTTTTTATCTACAGGAAAGCGTCAAGACGCCCGCATCGGCCGTCCGGAGCCGCATAACAGACCTCGCAGTGCAGCAGAAATCCCGTTCGCTCCAGGACTTTCCGCCGGACGTGTCTGATCAGCGCGAAAACATCCGCCGAGGACGCCCGTCCGCGGTTGACGATAAAGTTGGCATGGCGCACGCTGAGCTCCGCGTCGCCGATACGAGCGCCTTTCAGCCCCGTCTGCTCGATCACCATGCCCGGCGGCCCGTACGCTTCGTAAAGCCGGGGCTCGTTGCTGAACACCGAACCGCAGTTGGGCAGGTCCAATGGGAACTTTTCCCGGCGTTCCCTCAGAATGTCCAGCATCTTTCGGCGCACTTCACCGGGCGTGCTTTGTTGAAGTTCCAATTCCACGCCGAGAACGATGCTCTTCTTTTCCTGAAAGACCGAATGACGGTAGGAGAAATCACACTCCGCAGCAGAGACGGCGGCGATATTCCCCTGCCCGTCCAAAATGTCCACGCGGACCACGGCGTCTCCGATGCTCTGCCTCAGGCTGCCGCCGTTCATATAAAGCAGTCCGCCGAGATTGCCAGGGATGCCCACGATATGTTCGAGTCCCGTCAGGCCACGCCCGGCGCATGCCCGCGCCAGCATCGGCGCCCAGATCCCGGCTTCCGCCCTGACCCTCGAGCCGGAAAAGCGGCAACGGCTCATCCTGCTGCCCAACTTTATGATGACGCCGCGGTAACCGGCGTCGTCGAAAAGCATGTTGGAACCGTGACCGATGACAAGAAACGGAACGTTTGCTTCTCTGGCGATGCGCTGCGCCGCCGCAGCCTCCTCCGCGCTGCGCGGTTCGATCACATAATCCGCGGGGCCGCCGATCTTCCAGTGGCACAGGTTCCGCAGCGGCACTCCGTTTCTCCAGATCAATCCCGAGTCAGTCAGGGTTTCGGCGAGTGTGTTGGCCATATTTCCTCTTTTCTCCTCCCGAAGCGAATGACGTGCTTAATTTTTTTCGTTTCACAGAAAATTCCTGCCGGTTCCTTTTCGGCGGGCGGATCAGGCAGCGCTCGTCCCAGCCGATCAGGTCGTCGCGGCCGGCTTTGTGCAGAGCTTCCGCCACAAGGTCGCGATTTTCGGGCTTTCGATACTGAAGCAGCGCGCGCTGCAGGGCTTTTTCGTGGCCGCCGCGGGGAACGTACAGCTTTTCGCCCGTCGTCGGGTCGAGCCCCGTATAGAACATGCAGGTCGAGAGGCTGCCCGGCGTCGGGATAAAATCCTGCACCTGCTCCGGCGTAAAATGCTGGTCGCGCAGGAACTCCGCCAGTTCGACCGCGTCCTTCAGCGTACATCCCGGGTGGCTGGAAATCAGATACGGCAAGACGTACTGTTCTTTTCCCGCGCGCCGCGTCGCCTCTTCGAAGAGCTTTTTAAAGCGCACGTACTCTTCGATGGGCGGCTTGCCCATCAAACGCAGCACGCGCAGGCTGGCATGCTCCGGCGCCACGCGCAACTGCCCGGAGACGTGATGGCGGCACAGCGCCTCGATAAACTTTTTCCCCTCGGGATCGGCGAGGATATAATCATACCGCAGTCCCGAACGGAGAAAAACTTTTTTCACGCCGGGAACGGCTCTCAGTTTTTCGAGCAGCCGGATGAATTCGCGATGAGTCGCGTGCAGATGCGGGCACGGCTTCGGCGAAAGGCACTGCCGGTGGCGGCAGCAGCCGCGGCGCAGCTGAGCCTCGCAGGCGGGCGCGCGGAAGTTCCCCGTCGGGCCGCCGACGTCGTGAATGTAGCCTTTGAATTTCGGGTGGCGCGTCATCTCGCGGGCTTCCCGCAGGATCGAAGCTTCGCTCCGCGCCTGAACGATGCGCCCCTGGTGGGCGTGGATCGCGCAGAAAGCGCAGCTGCCGAAGCATCCGCGCGTGCTGTTGATGCTGAAGCGCACCTCTTCAATGGCGGGGATGCCGCCGCGGGCGTCGTACATGGGATGGGCTTCGCGGGTAAACGGCAGCTCGTTGACCAGATCGAACTCTGCCGTCGTCAGCGGGCGCATGGGCTTGTTCTGCACCATGTAGCGGTCGCCGACTTTTTGCGCCACCGCCGTGCCGCAGATGGGATCCTGCTCCAGGCTTTGCAGGCGGAACGCTTCGGCATAAGTCGTCTTGTCGGCCGCGACCGCCTCGTAGGACGGGATTTCCACGCAGCCCTCCGGTTTGGACCTTTTCATCACGCAGGTGCCCGGCACCGAGTCGATTTCACGCGCCGGCACGCCCGCCTCGAGCCGGGCGGCGATTTCTTTCAGCTGAAGTTCGCCCATACCGTAAATCAGAAGATCCGCTTTGCAGTCGGCAAGCATCGGCCGACGCACCTTGTCCGACCAGTAGTCGTAATGGCTGAAACGGCGCATGCTGGCCTCGATGCCGCCGACGATCAACGGCTTCGTCCCCCAGATCTCGCGGACGCGGTTGCAGTAGACGATCGTGGCCCGGTCGGGCCGATGTCCGGCTTCGCCGTTGGGCGAATAGGCGTCGCGCCCCCGCTTGTTGCGCGAGGCGGTCAGCTTGTTCAGCATGGAATCGAGGTTGCCCGCCGAGACGAAGACGGCCAGCCGCGGCTCCCCCATCGCTTCGAAATCGCGGCGGCTGCGCCAGTCGGGCTGGGCGATCACGCCGATGCGATAGCCCAGGTACTCCATCCAGCGGGCGATCAGTCCGTTGGCAAACGTCGGGTGGTCCACGTAAGCGTCGCCGGTGACAAACAAGAAGTCCAATTGTTCCCAGCCGCGGCGCTCCATGTCGTGCCGGCAGACCGGCAAAAAATCGTTCATTCCCATGGTCTCTTTACCGTTCCAAATCCATCAGTTCCGCCCAGATCGAATTGCCGACGCGCATTCCCTGCGGCGAAAGAGCCACTCGGCCTTCGCCCCATAAAAAATCCGGCTCCGGCAAGGAATGCAGGCGCTCCGTTATCGCGTCGAGCCACCTTTTGCCATAGCGCGCGGCAAACTCCTCGAAATGGATGCCTTCGCTCGTGCGCAGCGCCAGTACCGCCGCCTCCGAGGCCTCTTCGGCGCCGGACAGTTCCTCGCGAAATTCCACGGGGCTTTGGCCGTCCTCGATCCGCTCCGCCCAGAGCTCCAAGCTGCGGCAGTTGGCGAAGCGGACGCCGTCCAGGAAGCCCCAGGCGGCGGGCCCGGCGGCATATACGTCGCTGCGCTTCCAATAGGCTTGATTGTGCCGGCTTTCAAATCCCGGGACCGCAAAACTGGCGATCTCGTATTGTTTCAATCCTTGGCGCGGCAGATAATACTGCGCCCAACGGTACATCGGATAACCGTCGGGAAGCGCCGACGGCCGACGGCGCCCCCAGAAACTGCCGTCTTCGATCATGAGCTGGTAGACGGACAGGTGCGTCACGCCTTCGGCGACGAGTTTCGACATGTTTTCGTGCCAGCGCCTCAGCGTCTGGCGCGGCAGGCCGAAGATCAGATCGGCGCTGACGCGAAAACCTTTTTTCATGCAGAGTTCGAGAATCCTCAGCGCCTGCGCGCTGTCGTGCGGTCGGGCCAGCATCTTCAGTTCCCGATCGTCGAGGGACTGCACGCCCACGCTGACGCGAGTGACGCCAAAATCTTTCCAGAGCGCCAGTTTTTCCTCGTCGACGCTCTCGGGATTGGCTTCGACCGTGAACTCGCAGGCGAGCTCCCGCGGCATCGTGCCCAGCGCGCCGAGCAGTCCGCGCCAAAGAGACGACGGCAGATACGACGGCGTGCCGCCGCCGACGTAGACCGTTGAAAAACGTTCTCCTTCCGACACCCCGCGACGTATCGTTCCCAGTTCCGCGGCGACGCACGCCAGCCACCGTTCCATCTGCCCGCTTCGCGGCGCAAAGCTGTAAAACGCGCAGTACGGGCACTTGGAACGGCAGAAAGGCACGTGGACGTAAAGCGAAAGGCGGCGTTTATCTGCCATCCTCTTCATCGTTCACGTCGAGGAACGAAAGGAACGCTTCCGGCGGGATGGAAACTTTGCCGATCTGCTTCAGGCGTTCCTTGCCCTTCTTCTGCTTTTCGAGCAGCTTGTTCTTGCGCGAGATGTCGCCGCCGTAGCACTTGGCGAGCACATCCTTGCGCAGCGCGCGCACGTTGGTGCGCACGATCACCTTTTTGCCGATCGAAGCCTGGATCGGCACCTCGAACAGCTGGTTGGGGATCAGCGTTTTCAGCTTCATGGCCGAAGCGTGGCCGCGGTGATAGGCGTCGTCGACGTGGCAGATGAACGAGAACGCGTCGATCGGCTCCTGATTGATGAGCATGTCCACCTTGACCAGATTCGAGGCCCGGAAGCCGATGTGCTCGTAATCGAGAGACGCATAGCCGCGCGTCAGCGACTGCAGCTTGTCGTAGAATTCCACGATGAACTCGGCCAGCGGCAGATCATAGACCAGCCGCGCCCGCTCGGGCGTGATGTAGTCGAGGTTGATATAGACGCCGCGTTTGTCCTGGCAGAGCTGCATGACCTTGCCCACGTAGTCCTTGGGCGTGTAGACCGTCAGGCGGATCATCGGCTCCAGGACTTCCTGGATCTCTCCTTCCGGAGGAAAATCGCTGGGACGGTGCGCTTCGACGACTTCGCCGTCTTTTTTGACGACGCGGTACACCACGTTGGGCGCCGTGGCGACGAGACGGACGTCGAACTCGCGTTCGAGCCGCTCGCGCGAGATGTCCATATGCAGCAGCCCCAAAAAGCCGCAGCGGAATCCGAAGCCGAGAGCCGTCGAAGTCTCGGGATCGTAAGTCAGCGAGGCGTCGTTCAGCTTCAGTTTCTCCAAAGCGTCGCGCAGCTGCGGGAAGTCGTCGCGCTCGACCGGATAAAAGCCGCAATAGACCACCGATTTCACCGCCTGGTAACCGGGCAGCGCCTTTTCCGCCGGCCGGGCGACGCTCGTCACGGTATCGCCGACGCGCGCTTCGTCAAGCGTCTTGATGCTCGCCGTAAAGTATCCGACTTCCCCCACCCCGAGCGCGTCGACCGGCGTCCAGCCCGGTGAAAAGACGCCCACCTCTTCGACCGCATAGGAAGCCCCCGTCGCCATCATCTTCACCGTGTCGCCGGGGCGCATGGCGCCGTTCATGATGCGGACGTAGCAGACGATGCCCCGGTAGTTGTCGTAAACGGCGTCGAAGATCAGCGCCTGCAGCGGGGCGCCCTCGCTCCCCCGCGGCGCGGGAACGCGAGCGACGACCTGCTCCAAAATGTCCCGGATGCCGGTGCCTTCCTTGGCGCTGCAGCACACGGCCTCCGAAGCGTCGATGCCGATCACGTCCTCGATCTCGCGGCGGATTTCCTCCGGGCGCGCCGAGGGCAGATCGATTTTGTTCAGAACCGGGAGCACCGTCAGATCGTGATCGACCGCCTTGTAAGCGTTCGCCAGCGTCTGCGCCTGCACCCCCTGCGTGGAATCCACGACGAGCAGCGCGCCCTCGCAGGCCGCCAGAGAGCGCGACACTTCGTAGCCGAAATCGACGTGCCCCGGCGTGTCGATCAGGTTCAGCACGTACGCCTGCCCGTCGGCGGCACGATACTCCATGCGCACGGGGACGGATTTGATGGTGATGCCCCGCTCCCGTTCGATCGCCATGTTGTCGAGGATCTGCTCCTTCATGTTTCTTTTGGCGATCGTTCCCGTCGATTCCAGCAGCCGGTCGGCAATCGTAGACTTGCCGTGGTCGATATGAGCGATAATTGAAAAGTTGCGTATTTTTCGAGGATCGGCTGTCACAAAAATCGTCCTTCCTTCGTGCGTGATACAAAAATTGCGATTTCTGATCTGCAAGCTAGTATACACGATTTTCCGGCCGGCACAAAGTCTTTTTGATTCGACGCTTTCGAGTGCCGATCCATCTCGAAAAAGTTAAAAACTTTCGCGAAAGAGCCCTTTCTCTGTTATTATTTGTGGAAGAGGTTTCAAGGCTCGCGCAACGACTCGTTTTATCGTTATGAACGGCCTCGAACAAAAAACGGGGTCTCTTTCGGCAAAAATCATGCGCTCTATTTATTGACTTTTATTTCATGATGAAGAATAATGTCAGTGCGATTTTGCGTTCAGGTCCGTGGATATTTTTTGAACCTGAAGGAGAAAATTATTTGGAATGCAATTTCCAGAAAGAGGTATGAACTGATGACTTACGGAATCCGTCTGCTTGTTTTTCTCAAGGAAGGCGTGCTCGACACTCAGGGCAAAACGGTCGCGGCGTCTCTCAAGGGCATGGGATACGGCTGCCTGAAAAATCTGCGCGTCGGCAAGTACATCCATCTCGACGTCGACGCCGCCTCCGAGGCCGAAGCCGTCGCGCAGGTTGAGAAGATGTGCGACGATCTGCTTGTCAACGATATTATCGAAGAGTTCACGATCGAACCAGAGGCGGCCCGCGCATGAAGACTGCCGTTGTCGTTTTCCCCGGCAGCAACTGCGACCAGGACGCCGTAAAAGCGGCGGCCTCGGTCGCCGGCGCGACGGCCGTCACGGTCTGGCACAAGGAGACGTCTCTGCCGGACCGCACCGACCTGGTCATCCTCCCCGGAGGCTTCTCGTACGGCGACTATCTGCGCTGCGGCGCCATGGCCGCGAACTCGGCGATCATGAATGCGGTCAAGGGACACGCCGCCAAAGGCGGGCTTGTTCTCGGCATCTGCAACGGCTTTCAGGTGCTGACGGAAAGCCGTCTGCTCCCCGGCGCGCTTTTGGCCAACGACTGCATGCATTTCGTCTGCAAGCCCATAACTGTCCGCGTCGAGCGCGACGATCTGCCCTTCACGCTTCGATACAAGAAAAACGAGGTCCTCACGATCCCGATCGCCCACAACGAGGGACGCTATTACATCGACGCCGAAGGCCTGAAACGCCTGGAAGGCGAAGGACGGGTCGCCTTCCGCTACTGCGACGCGCGGGGCAATATCACCCCGGAAAGCAATCCCAACGGCGCGCTGAACAACATCGCCGGCATCGTCAACGATCGCGGCAACGTGCTGGGGCTGATGCCGCATCCCGAACGCTACAGCGATCCGCTGCTGGGCGGAAACGACGGCGCCGGATTCTGGACTTCCGTAAAAAGCTGGCTTGAAGGAGGCCTTCGCCGATGAATTACAAAGAAGCAGGACTCCGCGAGTCCGAATATCTTTCTTTAAAGAAAACGCTGGGGCGCGAGCCCAACGAACTCGAACTGCGCATCATGGGCGTGATGTGGTCGGAGCACTGCAGCTACAAATCCACGCGCCCGCTGCTCAAGAAACTGCCCAAGGAAGGGCAGTACGTCGTCCTCGGTCCGGGGGAAAACGCCGGCATCATCGACGGCGGCGCAGGAATCGGCATCGCCTTCAAGGTCGAGAGCCACAACCATCCCTCGGCGGTCGCACCCTATCAGGGCGCGGCAACCGGCGTGGGCGGCATCATCCGCGACATCATCGCTCTGGGCGCTCGGCCGGTCGCCTCGCTTGACGGATTGTTCTTCGGCTCCGAGCAGTCGCCGGTCCACGACGGCGTCGTCAAGGGCGTCGGCGGCTACGGCAACTGCATCGGCGTGCCCACCATCGGCGGCAAGACCTGTTACGATCCCACCTACGAGGGCAATCCGCTCGTCAACGCCATGAACATCGGCACGGTCCGTCTCGACAAGATCGTCAGCTCACAGACGGCCAGACCCGGCCAGGCGGTCGTCATCCTCGGCTCCAAAACGGGACGCGACGGCATCGCCGGCGCGGCGTTCGCCTCCGCGGAACTGAAGGACAACACCAAGGAAAGCCGTCCGTCGATTCAGATCGGCGATCCGTTCGTCGAAAAGCTGCTCACCGAAGCGTGCCTGGAGATGCGCGACGCCGGATTGTTCGTGTCGATGCAGGACATGGGCGCGGCCGGGATCCTTTCTTCCTCGTCGGAAGTGGCCGCCAAGAGCGGCGTCGGCATGACGATCGACTTCGACAAGGTGCCGCTGCGGGCGGAAGGCATGGAGCCGTGGGAAATCGCCCTGTCGGAGTCCCAGGAGCGCATGCTGCTGATCGTCGAAGACGCGAAGATGCCCGAAATTTACGCGATCGCCGAGAAGTGGGGGCTCGACGCCACGGAGATCGGCCGCACCGAAGAGGGCGACCATTACCGCATTTACTGGAAGGGCGCGCTGGCCGCCGACATTCCCGCGACGACGATCGGCAGCGACTGCCCCACCATCGACTGGCCGCAGCAGCGCCCCGATCTCGAAGCCCGTTGGAACGAGGATCTGAAATTCGACGCGCCCTGCCCGGGACAGGCCCTTGTCGATCTGTTGGGAGATTCCAATCTGCACTGCAAGGAAGACATTTACGTCCAGTACGACTCGATGGTGCAGACGAACACCGTCGTCGGCCCGGGATCGCCGGTCAGCGTCTTCCGCGTCGCCGACTCGGGACGGCTGTGCGCCGTCAGCATGGAAGCCGATCCCTGGGGCTGCGAGCTCGATCCGGAGCGGGCGACCGCCAATCTGGTGGCCCGTTCCTGCCGCGCGCTGGCCGTCGCCGGCGCCGTTCCCGGCGGTTTGACCAACTGCCTCAACTTCCCGTCGCCGGAAAACCCGCAGCATTTCTGGGTGCTCTCGCACAGCGTCGAGGGCATGGCTTCCGCCTGCCGCGAGCTCGACTGTCCCGTCGTCTCCGGCAACGTCAGCCTCTATAACGAAACGTCCGCCACGGCGATCCTGCCGACGCCGCTGCTCGGCGTGGTCGGCATCGTCGAAGCGCCGGCGGTGATGAAATGCGGCCAGTGGAGGGAAGGCGACGTGCTCTTCCTGGCCGGCTGGAACGAAGGCACTTTGGCGGCGAGCGTCTATCAACGCCATTACGCGCGCGACTTCGCCGGCCGTCCCGTTCCCTTCGTGCCCGAGCGCGAGCGGGCCTTCAACGCCGCGGCGCTGGCCACGGCGAAAGCCCAGGCGGCAGACAGCGCCCGCCCGATCATCGGCGGCGGACTGCTCGTCGTCGTCGCCAAAGAGGCGATCGAGAGCGGCGTCGGCGTTGATCTGAAAGAGAAGGATTACAGCGCCGCCGATCTTTTCGGAGAAGGAGCGACCGCGGCGATCTACGCCGTGCCGACCGCGAAGGTCGAAGAATTCCGCCGCTGCTGGAAGGACGTGCCTCTCGAGGAGATCGGCGTTGTCGGCGGTCCATGCCTCGCCGTCGGCGGGAAATGCCTTCGCAGCGTCGAGGAGCTGAACAAGGCGTTCAGAAATCTTTAAAATTCAAGTGCAAGCCGCGTCCTTTCATCGGCAGCGGCTCGTGTGACCACGGCGTTTTTTCGCGCCGCGCCGAAGTTTGGGCTGACGGACGCGGCTGAACCGTCTGCAATCGAAATATCTGGCTTTGACTAATTGGAGGACAGAAGATCATGGGCAATCTGACGTACGAAAAGGCCGGCGTCGACATCAAGGGCGGCGACCATTGGGTTGAAACGATCAAGGGCATTATGAAACGCCGCAAATCCGACCCGCGGGTGGTCGGCGGCATCGGCGGATTCAGCGGGCTGATGCGCCTCGACGGGGACCGGCTGATCGCCGGCTGCTGCGACGGCGTGGGGACAAAAGTCGAGATCGCCCGCGCCTCGGGGATCTACGACGGCCTCGGACAGGACCTCGTGGCCATGAACGTCAACGATCTAGTCACCGGCGGCGCCGTGCCGCTCTTCTTTCTCGATTACATCGCCTGCGGCGCGCTGAACGAAAAGATGATGTCCGCCGTGGTCACGTCGGTCGTCGAGGCCTGCGAATATTGCGGCTGCGTGCTGCTCGGCGGCGAGACGGCGGAGATGCCCGGCGTTTACGGCAGGGAAAGTTTCGATCTGGCCGGCTTCGCCGTCGGCACGCTCAGAGAATCGGAGATCATCGACGGCTCCAAGGTCAAAGAGGGGGACGTCATCATCGGCCTGCACAGTTCCGGCATCCACAGCAACGGCTACACGCTGGTCCGTTCGGCGCTGGCGGAGGAGATCGCCCACGGTCTGGACAAAGAAGGCCCCGTCGCGGGCGAAACGCTGGGACAGACGCTGATGAAGCCGACGCGCCTCTATGTTCCCCAGGCCATCGCGGCGACGAAGACGGGCAAGGTCAGGGCCATGGCGCACATCACCGGCAGCGGTCTCGAAGACAACATCAACCGCGTCGTTCCCTCTCCCTGCGTCTGCAAGCTGAGCTACGACTGGCCGCGCCCGGCCGTTTTCGATCTGATCGCCTCCAAGGGCGTTTCCGAAGAGGAGATGCGCCGTGTCTTCAACCTCGGCATCGGCTACGTCTTCATCGTCTCGCCCGAAGACGAGGCCGAGGTCGCCGCGGTCCTCGAATCGCTCGGCGAAAAACCGCGCCGCGTCGGGCGCGTCGTCAGAGCATGACCTGCAAGATCGGCATTCTCATCTCCGGCCGCGGCACGAACATGGAGGCCATCGTCGCTCACGTCGCCGCGGAAAAAGCCGACGTGCAGGTGCTTTTCGTGGCCAGCGACAACGCTTCCGCGGCGGGGCTGCGCCTCGCCCGGCAGCGCGGCATTCCCACGGCCGTGCTGCCCTATGAAGACGGACGCGCCGCCGGCGAGGCGGCCGTCGAAAAGCTCTGGCAGGAGCGCGGGATCGACCTGCTCGTCCTGGCCGGCTTCATGCGCCTGCTGACGGGCAAGTTCGTCGGCCGCCACGAAGGACGGATCCTCAACATCCATCCGGCGCTGCTGCCGAAGTTTCCCGGTGCGCACGGCATCGAGGACTTTTGGAAAAGCGGCGAACCGGTCAGCGGCGTCACGGTCCACCTCGTCGACGACAAGATGGATCACGGCCCGATCCTGGCGCAGCGCGAAGTGGCCCGCGAAAGCGGAGACACGATCGAGACGTTCGAGGCCAAAATCCACGCCGTGGAGCATCAGCTCTACTGGCAGGCGTTGAAAGACTACATCAAGCGGATTTCATAGGAGGTCTGTACATGAAACGCAGAGCGCTTATTTCGGTGGCCGACAAATCGGGGGCGCTTGAGCTCGGGCAAACTCTCGCGGAGCTGGGCTGGGAGATTTTGTCGAGCTCCGGCACGGCGAAGATGTTCCGCGACGCGGGCGTCCCCGTCGTCGAAGTTTCCGATCTGACAAAGTTCCCCCACATCCTCGGCGGACGGGTGAAGACGCTTCATCCTCTCGTTTTCGGCGGCATCCTGGCCCGCCGCGATCTGCCCGCCGACGTCAAGGACATGAAAGATCATGACATCGCCGGCATCGACATGGTGGCGGTCAATCTCTATCCGTTCGAAAAGACGGCCCGCTCCGGCGCCGCCCTCGACGCGCTGATCGAAAACATCGACATCGGCGGCGTGGCTCTGATCCGCGCGGCCGCCAAGAACTACCGCTACGTGACGGTCATGACCGATCCGGCCGACTACGCTCCCGTTCTCGAAGAGCTCAAGGCCGAAGGTGACGTGACGCCCGCGACGCGCCGCCGCCTGGCGCTGCGCGCTTTCGACGCCACCGCCCGCTACGACGCGACCATCGGCGACGGACTGCGCCGCGAGCTGGGCGAAAAATCCGGCGAGGATTCCGTGACGCTGCCGCTCGTGCGCACGCAGGAACTGCGCTACGGCGAAAATCCCCATCAGCGGGCCGGCGTCTATCTTCCGCCGCTGGCCGACTCGCCCGTGACGCAGCTGGCCGGCAAGGAACTCTCCTACAACAATCTGCTCGACCTCGACGCGGCCATGCGCGCCACCGCCATGCTGCAAAGCGACGTCGGCGCCGTCGTCATCAAGCACACCACGCCCTGCGGCATGGCGGTCGGGAAATCGGTCGCCGAAGCCTACGACCGCGCCTTCGCCTGCGATTCGCTGTCGGCGTTCGGCGGCGTCGTCGGCGTCACCCGCCACATCGATCTCGAAACGGCCGCAGCCATTTCCAAACATTTCACCGAGGTGCTGCTGTGCCCCTCCATCGACGACGCGGCGCTGAAGCTCCTGACCGAAAAGCGCAAAAATCTGCGCGTCATGACGTGGAAGGGCGGACGCGCCTTCGACAAGCAGATGGTTTCGACCTGGTGCGGGATGCTGATGCAGGACGACGAACTGGCGCCTCTGCCCGATCAAAGCAAGGGACAGTGGGTCGGCGCGCCCCGCCCCGATCTCTGGGACGATCTCGTGCTGGCCTGGAAAGTCGCGGCCGTGTCGAAGAGCAACGCCGTCGCCATGGTCAAAGACGGCGAGGCCGTCGGCATCGGCATGGGCTTTTGCAGCCGCGTCTTCGCCGTCGATTTCGCGGCGCGCCAGGCCGGCGAAAAGGCCAAAGGCGCGGTGATGGCTTCCGACGCCTTCTTCCCGTTCCCCGACGGCGTCGAAAAAGCGGCCGCCGCCGGGATCGCCGCCATCATCCAGCCGGGCGGCTCGGTGCGCGACGAAGAAGTCGCCGCGCGCGCCCAGGAACTCGGCGTGTCCATGTTCATCAGCGGGCACCGAACCTTCCGCCATTAAGCCATGGACAGCAGACTGAACGTCGTCGTCATCGGCAGCGGCGGGCGCGAACACGCGCTCGTGTCCGCCTGCGCCCGCTCGCCTCGCTGCGGCAGACTCTACGCCGTCCCCGGCAATCCCGGCATCGCCCAGGAGGCGGAGTGCCATGCGCTGAACGTCACGGACGGCGCCGCTTTGGCCGCCTTCTGTCTGGATCATCAGATCGACCTGGCCATCGTCGGTCCCGAAGGGCCGCTTGCCGCCGGCGTCGCCGACGCGCTGCGCGCCCGCGGCGTGGCCGTGTTCGGCCCGTCCGGCGCGGGCGCGCAGCTCGAAGCGAGCAAAGAGTTCTCCAAAAAATTCATGGCGCGCCATCGTATTCCCACCGCGGACTTTTACGTGTGCCGCACGATGGAGGAAGCGGAAACCGCGCTTTCCAACTTTTCCAGTCCCTATATCGTCAAAGCTTCCGGTCTGGCCGCCGGCAAGGGCGTTTTCGTCGAACCCACGCTCGAGGGCGCGCGCGAGGCGGCGCGTCGGATGCTCGTCGGCAAAAAGCTCGGCGCCGCCGGCGAGACGCTGGTCATCGAAGAAGCGCTGCCAGGACGCGAGCTGTCGTTGATGGTCGTCACCGACGGCACGACGTACCGGCTCCTCAGCACCAGCCAGGACCACAAGCGCCTTCTCGACGGCGACCGCGGCCCCAACACCGGCGGCATGGGCGCCTACGCCCCCGCGCCGTGGGTCACGGAAGAGCTGATGGACCGCGTCCGCCGCGAGATCATCGAACCGTCCGTCGCCGCGCTCGGGAAAGAAAAGCTCGACTATCGCGGCGTTCTGTACGTCGGCCTGATGATCGCCCCGGACGGCACGCCCAAAGTGCTGGAGTACAACGTGCGCCTCGGCGATCCCGAAACGGAAGTGCTCCTGCCCCTGTTCGAGGGAGATTGGGTCGATCTGTGCTGGCATGTCGCCCGGGGCGAGCTGGCGTCCTTCCCGTGGCGCACGGAAAAGAAAAACGCCCTCTGCGTGATCCTCGCCTCCGCCGGTTACCCCGCCGCCGCATCCGCTGCGGCGGAAATCCACGGCCTTGACGCCGCCGGCGCCGTCGCGGGCGTGACCGTGTTCCATGCGGGAACGTCCGCCCAGGACGGCAAAATCATGGCGGCCGGCGGCCGCGTGCTCTGCGTCACGGCGACCGGCGATACGCTGCAGCAGGCCCGGGGACGCGCCTACGAGGCCGTCGGCAAAATCCGTTTCCAAGGCATGCAGTATCGAAACGACATCGGCCATCAGGTTTTCGAGAAAAATTCCGTTTAAAGGAGAACGTTTATGAACCATCCCAGAATCGGCATCATCCTCGGCTCCGCCAGCGACGCCCCGCACGCCCGGAAAATCGGCGCCACGCTGCGCGAGCTCGGCATCCCCTTCGAGGTTACGGTCGCTTCGGCTCACCGCACGCCCGAAGACGCGGCGCATTACGCTCAAAGCGCGCGCTCTCGCGGCTTGGAAGCGATCATCGCCGTAGCCGGCCTTTCCGCAGCTCTTCCCGGCGCCGTCGCCGCCCAGACGACGCTGCCAGTGATCGGCATCCCCGTCGAGTCGGGCACGCTGCTCGGCATGGACGCGCTGCTCTCCACGGCGATGATGCCGCCCGGAGTGCCCGTGGCCTCCGTCGGCATCAACGGCGCTGCCAACGCCGCGCTGCTGGCGGCGCGCATCGTCGCCGCCCATGACGGCGCCGTCGCTGAGAAGCTGCAGTCCTACGCCGACGAGAAAGCGGCCAAGGTGCGCTCGTCGCGCCGCGACGCCCAGGTCTTCGCCGACTTGCCCATGGCCCCCGAAGAAGCGTTGCGCTGATCTTCAAAAAACAAAAATGGAATGAGGAAACGAAAATTCGTTTCCTCATTCCATTTTTGTTTTTACGAGTTTTTTACAATCCGCGCAGCACAAGCTGCTCGCGATCCGGGCCGACGCCGATCAGAACGACGGGGATGCCGATGACCTGTTCGATGTGCCGCACATATTCGCGGGCGTTTTCCGGCAGATCTTCGAAAGCACGCGCCGCCGAAATGTCTTCGCTCCAGCCGGGCAGCGAGTAATACACGGGGTCGACTTGAGCCAGCTTGGCGATGGCGGAGGGAAAATCCGCGACGATCTTGTCGCCCACTTTATAAGAATTGCAAACTTTCAGCTCTTTGAAGCCGGTCAGGATATCGAGCTTGGTCAGAGCCAGACAGGTGAAGCCGTTCACCCGCACGGCGTAACGGAGCGCGACGAGATCGAGCCAGCCGCAGCGGCGCGGACGTCCGGTCACGGCGCCGAATTCGCCGCCCTTGCGGCGGATCTCTTCGCCGTCGGGGCCGCAATCCTCCGTCGGGAACGGGCCCGAACCGACGCGGGTCAGATAGGCTTTGGCCACGCCGATGACGCGGTCCACGTACTTCATGCCGATCCCCAGACCGACGCAGCCGCCCGAAGAAACGGGATTGGAACTCGTCACCATGGGATAGGTGCCGTGGTCGACGTCGAGCAACGTGCCCTGCGCGCCTTCGCACAACACCGTCTGTCCGTTCTCGAGCGCGTTGTATACCTCAAGCGAAACGTCCGCCACATAAGGCGAGAGCTCCTTGCCCCATTGGAACGCCTGCTCATAAATGGGGCCGAGAGCCAACGGTTCTTTGCCGTACACGCCGGTAAGGATCCGGTTCTTCTCGGCCAAAGCGACGCCGAGTTTTTCGCGCAGCACATGTTCGTCCAGGAGGTCTTCCACGCGGATGCCAATGCGCGTGTATTTATCGGCATAGCAAGGACCGATGCCGCGCCCGGTCGTGCCGATCTTATGCTCGCTGTCGCGGGATTCCTCCTGGAGCTGGTCGAAAAGCTTATGGTACGGCATCACCACGTGAGCCGCTCCGCTGACGCGAAGGCACGCGCGGTCTTTCCCCCGGGCGCGCAGTTCGCCCAACTCTTTCAGCAGCTGCTCGGGGTCGATGACGACGCCGTTGCCGATCACGCAGGTTTTGCCGGGATAAAGCATTCCCGAAGGCAAAAGGCGAAACACGTATTTCTCCCCGTCGACGTACACGGTATGGCCGGCGTTCGCTCCGCCCTGATAACGGGCGAAAACATCCACTCTCGAGCCGATGGAATCGACAACGCGGCCCTTTCCCTCGTCTCCCCATTGAGCGCCGATAAGCGCCTCGATCTTGCCCTTCATTGTTTTTCCTCCTTAACAGGCTGCTGCGAATTCCAGATCTCGTCTACCGTCACCAGCTCCACCGGATTCGGGTCAAGTGTGCTCAGGTAGGCCAGAAAAGGCAACGTTTTCTCGCGCGCATGGCAAATCGCGACAGCGTTGCCATATTTTCTCGCCAGATGAAGCGCCGCGTTGAAGCGCGCCTTCATCGTGGGCAAATCCGTTGTCCCATCGATAAACACTTTGTTCTGAGCGGTCGGGATATGATAGTTCCGAGCCGTTTTTTCGGCGACTGTCCTGCCGCTGGTGCGGCTGTCCAGAAAGCCCCACCGGGTCGCCGACAGCGCTTTCATAAAGCGGCGCATTGTCGGCGCGTCGGAAGTCGCTTTTGAACCTCTGTGATTGTTGATGCCGATCGCATGCGGAAAATCTTTCTGCAGCGACGCAAGGTACACGGTCATTTTCTCTTCCGGCACATCGACTCCGACAACGTAACTACGCCCGCCGTCCGGATCTCCTATCGCCTGCATCGGCACGTGCAGCAGAAAGGGCTGCCCCTGTCTGACTGCATATTCGGCGATCTTGTGACCGTGCGGCGTACCGGGAATAATCGCCCACGTCGCGCGCAGTCTCAACTGGGCGATGCGCTCGGCCATGCCGTAATTATAGCCGAAATCATCAATAACAAGGGCCAGACGAGGGCGGGACGCCGCGGCGGGCTTCCCTTTCTTTGGCAGCGCCGCCGACTGGAGCCTCGCCACCCAAGAGGCCGCCACGAGAATCGTTTTCTTCGTCGAGGACAGCGTTTTTTCCAGAGAAAGAAACGCCCCTGGACGCCACAGCCGCTCCTCCGCCGACAAGACGACCGCGTTCTCCGCTTTTCTTGCCTCTCGACGCCGTACGCTCTCTCCATTGTGCATCATGTTCGTAAAAACGCAAACGACGGCAAAGGAGATCACCGCCGCCAGAACCCAGAAGGGATTCTTCATTTGCCAAGAACGGGTTTCTTGTCGGGATTCGAACTCTTATCGTCGCGTTCGCTCTTCACTGCAGCGTCATCGCTGCCCTGATCTGCGGAAATGACGGAAACGTCGGAAGACACGGGCTCAGGGATGGGATCCCTCAGCGTTTCCGGTTTTTCTCCCGCAATCAGTTTCAAGAGCGTCTCTTTCGCTTTGTCCAGCTGGGGATCGCGGGGGCTGGCGTCTTTTGTGGATTTTTCTTCTGACGGCCCGTTTTTCGCTTTCCCATTCGGCGTTCCAGTTCCTTCCGCCTCGCCTTTGTCTCCCTGGCTTGAATCCGCCTTGTCGCGATCTTCGTCGCTCCACAGGGATTTCACGTAAATATCGGGAGAAAGGCCGACGTGGTCAATGCGGACTCCTTTCGGAGTGAAATAGCGAGCCGTCGTCACGAACATCCCCGAGCCATCGGAAAGATTGAAGAGGACCTGAACCGATCCCTTGCCAAAACTCTTGGCGCCGATCAGAAGCGTACCGTTGCGGTCGCGCAGAGCGCCGGAGACGATCTCGGAAGCGCTGGCGCTGCCCTCGTTGATCAGCACGACCAGGGGCAATTGAGTCAGGACGCCTTCATGCGCATAGAACTCTTCGTTCGCCGAATCAACGCGCCCCTTCGTCGAAACGACAAGTCCTCCGTCGATAAACAGGTCGCAGATATCGCGCGCTGAGTCGAGCAGACCGCCGCCATTATTCCTGAGATCGAGAATCAATCCCTTCGCTTTTTTGTTTTTGAGATCGATGACGGCCTTGCCCACATCCGGCGCGCTGGTCTTGATGAACTGGCGCAGGCGAATGTAACCGATATCGTCGCTGAGGATCTCCGCGTGCACGGTCTCGATCTTGATCGTGTCCCGCACGATCTTGAAATCGATCAGCCTGGCCGTATCGGCGCGACGGATCCCCACGGAGACTTCCGTGCCGGGATCGCCGCGAAGCAGTTTCACAACCTTGTCGAGGTCCCAGCCGATGACGATATCATCGTTCACTCTGACAATTTCGTCCATGGGACGCAGCCCGGCCTTATCGGCGGGCGTTCCTTCAATGGGATTTATGACGAGGATTTTCCCGTCGCGGCTGGCGATATTGATTCCCAAACCGCCAAAGGATCCCTCCAAGGAAGTTTTCTCGTCTTCCAACTGCTGAGGATCGAGAAAACGCGTATATGGGTCTTTCCACGCGCCCAGCATTCCGCGCATGGCCCCATGGACCATTTCACTCTCATCGATGTCGTTGCTTGCCGCATCGACCTGATACGCCTCGACAATAACGCGCGCCTGTTTCAGGAGCCACAGCGAATCAGTCGAGAAAGGAGCGACCTGCGACAATTCCCCCTTGCTGGCGTACACCACGGGGATAAGAGTCATGAGGACCGCGCCGATCAGAATCCCCAGCGCCACATCGCGATATTTTTTCAGTATTTTCATGAGTTCCCCAAAAGGGCTCTTTCTACTCCTTCCACTACAAATATTTCAACGGATTGCGAGCCTCTCCATTCACACGCACTTCGAAATGGAGATGCGCCCCGGTCGCCACGCCGGTCATGCCGACCCTGCCGATCGTGGCCCCTCTCTTCACGGTGTCCCCTTCATCGACCTGAATCCTGCTCATATGAGCGTAAACAGTGGCGTAACCGCCGCCGTGATCGATGATGACCACTTGGCCGTATCCTCTCATCCACCCCGCAAAGATGACCTCCCCAGGGCCGGCAGTCTTGATCGGCGTCCCCAGAGGAGAGGCGATATCGATGCCCGTATGCTGACGTTTCGTTTTGAACCGAGGATGAACCCGCATCCCGAAGCGGCTTGTCACCTTTCGGTCTGGAACCGGCCAGTCGAACTTGCCGTTGCCTTCGTAAGCGGGAATACGGCCGCCTTTATTTTTCCCCGGTCGAGCGGCAAGGGCCTTCTTCTTAAGGTATTCGGCAATCTTTTTCTGCAGGGCTTTTTCGGCTTCTTCGCTCTCCCGCATCGCCGCTTCGTGGGCTTTTTTATCCTTCTCCACGCGAGCTAAAAGTTCCCTGCGGTGAGCTCCAGCCTGCTTATTGGCCTGTTGTTCCCGCGTGCGCTGTTTATGGCGCTGAGCCAATTGCCCGCGCGTCTGTTGAAGTTTCAATTCGTCGCTTTTCAGAGCTAACTTTTCCGCTTCAAGAGCTTCGATGTCTTTCTCGTCCTGGCGACTCAAACGATTCATGAGATACGTCAGGTTGTTGAGCTCCGCCAGGTCCGCCGCCGAGAGCATCGCGTTCAAATCAGCCGCGCCGCCGTATTTGTAAATAGCGACGCACCGTCTTGAGAGGATATCCTGCAAAGCTCCGATGCGCTTATTATGCTCCTCAATGCTTTCGCCGACCTCTTTGAGTTCCCGCTCGTTCTTTTCGATCTGCAGATCAAGCAGGGCAATCTGCTCCTCGGACTGCTGAACGCGGTGATCGAACACAGACAGTTCGCGCAGATACCCCTTTTCCTTTGCCTTCGCTTCGGCAAGTTCGCGAGTATGATATTGAATGCGTTTGTTCAGCAGATCCAGCTGCTTTTTCTGCTGAGCGATCTTGTCGTCGAGGCTTGACGCGCTCAAGGCCGGAGAGCCGAGAACGAGCGCCGCACAAAGGGAAAGCCAGACGGCTTTTCCTGAGCGCAAGCGGCGTTTCAAGACCGGCAGGACGCAGGTTCTAAAGCGGGGCAGCCGCATTTTTTATGTAATGGCGCACAGCGATAAAGCTGCACAGCCACCCCATCGTCACACCTGCGCAAAGCAGGACCTGATCGAGCAAAACGATCTCTCTCCACTGCAACTGCTGACGCAGAAACGGCAGGACCGCATCGATCGTCCCCATGACATGCAACTGTCCATAATGCAGCAGGATCACAGCGGCCACAGCGCCTAACAGCCCCAGCAGCATCCCGTTGAGGACGAAGGGAGACGCCACGTATGAGCGGGTCGAGCCGACAAGAAGCATCACCGATATCTCCTGACGCCTTGAATAAATGCCGATGCGAATCGTGTTATAGAAGACCAGGCCGCTCACAAGCATCGCGATCACGAGAACCGTCAGAGCGATTTTGGAAATCAGCGAGGACAGCTTCACCAGACGTTCGGCCAGCGCTCCGGAGTACATCAAGTCGTCGATCTCGCTCATCCCCGAAAGCTGCTTGACGATCGAAGTCACCAGCGGAGCTTGTCTCACCTTGATCTCGATCGTCCAGGGCAAAGGATTGTCTCCCAACAGCGTCACCGCTTTCGACTGGGCGCCCATTTTCGCGCGCAGACGATCCAGCCCCTCCTGAGGGGAGATGTACTTCAGCTCCGCAATGTCACGGTTATCCTTCAAAGCGTCGATAATGTGATGCACCGCTTCCTCCGAGGAAGCATAAGCCTGTATTACCAAGTCGCTCTGGATGTTCACGGCAATTTTGCGGATATTCAGCGCCAGAAGAGAGCTTGCCCCGACAAGAAAAAAGACCGAGGCGGCGGTGACCAGCGTCAGAAGGCTCAAACCCCAGTGACGAAAAAACAGCCGCAGCGTGTCGCGCACAACATACCTATAAGTCCCCACTGATGCTGTACCTCCCTTCCCGCTCGTCGCGGACCAGGCGTCCCATGTGCAGTTCCACCACGCGCTGACGATACGTATCGACCAAGTGCTGATCGTGCGTCGCCACGATCACGGTGGTTCCCGCGGCATGGATGGACAGCAGCAGTTTCATCACGTACTCCGCCGTATGCACGTCCAGGTTGCCGGTCGGTTCGTCCGCCAAAAAGAGGCGCGGCGCATTCACGATCGCCCGCGCGATGGCGACTCTCTGTTGTTCTCCGCCGGAAAGCTGATCGGGCATAAGCCCCCTGCGGTTCCAAAGGCCGACCTTATCGATGACGTCGTCGGTTCTTTCGCGTGCCTCCGCGCGCGGCACCCCGCACACTTCGAGAACAAAGGCCACGTTCTCCCATGCCGTCAGATTCGGCAACAATTTGTAATCCTGAAACACCACGCCGATGTCGCGTCGAAAGTATGGCAGACTGGAAGACGAGAGCCGGCGCAGGTCGATTCCGTCGAGGCTGACCTGTCCTCGTGTCGGCAGCACTTCCCGGGTCAGCATCCGCATCAGCGTCGTTTTTCCGGAACCGGTAGTGCCGATCAGGTATACGAACTCTCCTTCCGAAATGTCCAGATAGATATCGCTGAGGGCCAGGATGTTCGGCGGAAAGATTTTCGTCAGTCCGTTTATGTGGATCTCCATAGCAATGCACCTCCTGTCGCCATTCCCAATCAAAAGCGCCGCTGATTATCATACCACAATCACGAGCGCATTGCCCTTTCGAAGCAGAGGACAAAGTCGGACTGGATCGCCGCGCACGCCGCTTCCAGATCGGCCCGCTTTTGCCATGGGCGGGGAAAGAGGACCCCGCCGCCGTTCCATAGAGTTCCTCCCCAACGCCCGGCGAAATCGGACACTTTCGAATCGTACGGGATCAGCGTGCATGGGACGCCCGCCTTCAGCGAGAGCACGCCAAAGTGAAGGCGCATGCCAAACGCTCCCGCGGCGCCGCTGAAAAGTTTCGACAGCTGTTCAGCGTCGGGATATATAAGCTCGTCGACTCCGCACACGCCGCGTTCCCGGATCTCCCGCATCAGCTGGAGATCGTTCTTGTCCATCGCGACTCCGACGGTTTTCAGTTTCCCGGCAGGAGACGAACGGGCGTAAGCCCTCGCGGCTTCGTACTCCAGTTCCCCGTCATGACGGCGGAAATTTACGAGGAAATATTCGGGGCGCCGGCTCTCTCTCCCGAAAGGAAGCGCCAGGGCCAGATCGTCCGAAAGAAGGCACTGTCCATTGAGAAAAGTCTGCGAGTGAAGATCCCGGACCGAAACGATCTCGCAGCTTCGGAAGGCGTCTTGGGCCAAAAGGCGATTGATCCGGCGCGACAGCGGGCCGATGGACTGGCCGACCGCCCATGTTTTGCAGCCGCAGAGTTTAGCCAATCTAACTACCGTCCAATAATACCACGGACTGCGAAAACTGGAACTGTCCTGAAAAATCCCGCCGCCGCCGAGCAGCAAAGTCTCGCTGAGCCTCAAAGCCCGGACAACATCCCGGCGGGACCAGCGGTCGATTGGATAAACGCGATGCTGTTCCACGCTTTTTTTCGGTTCTCCCGACAGCATGGCGATCTCGCGTTCCTTCAGGCCGCAGTTTTTCAGAAGCCGAATGGTCGCGGCCGCCAGCAGCTCGTCGCCGAGATTTCCCATGCCGTAATAGCCGCAGAGCAGAACTTTCCAGCGGCGCGTCATTTTACAAGAGACTGCGCAGCCGCCGGAAGAGCGGCCGCCCCACGCGTACGCCGACAAACAGGACGAGGCTGCCCAGCACCAGGCCGATCCACCATCCGTTGAAGCCCCGAAGCAACGTCAAAGGCAAGGGCGTATGGAAATGGCAGAAGCTGTTCACCGCGGAGGAGAAAGCCAGCGTCACGGCCAGGCGAAGGATTTCCCGCCAATGAGCCCACATTTCCTGACGTTTTAGATAGTACCAGACGACCAGGGCTGGATAGCCGATAAGAAATTCCTTGGTTCTGGGACGGGCGCCGAGGATTTTCTCAAGCCAGTCGCGGAACATGATCTCGGACGTTCCGACGAGCCCGTAATTTCCGCTGCGCAGCAGCATTACTGCGGCGCCCAGCAGCAGCGTTCCCGCCAGCACGATTTCGCCCCAAAGCGGCGGCCGCGACAAAATCTCGGGCAATGATTCGGGATGTTCGCGCTTATGCACGTCGATCAGCAGAATGAGGAGCAGCGGAAGGAGCAAGCTCAGCTTGACGCCGCTGAACGTGCTCAGGCGATACATATAGAGAGGCACGGAAAAACGGCCGGCGATCACGAGACCGCCGACAAGCACGAGCAGAAAACCTTCAACCGCCCCGCGCAGGGGCACCTTCCAGCGATCCATGGCCAACAGCGAAGCTTCCGCCGCCAGGAACCCGGCGGCAAACGCTCCGCCAAGTCGGGAAAGGATTCCCGCGTACAAAGAGCACACGCCAAGGACGACGGCCGTCGCCGCAAGGACGCCCAAAAAACGTTTCCGAGAAAGGAGCGACATGTCGAAATAACGCTCGACATATCTCGCCAGCAGCAGCAAAAACAAAATCTGCAGAGCGATCGCCGAAAAAAACGAATTGATCCATGGGCTGGACGGAGCGGGGGCCGGCCACAGACGCTTGAAGCCGTTTCCGTCGAGACGCGCCCGCAGAGCCTTGACGTCCTCGCAATATTCGGCAAGCTGAGGCGCAACGGCGCGCAAAGGATCCGCGCGGAGCACCAGAAGACGCACTTCTCTCTCCTCTGCGGCGCGGTAAAAGCGATTCAGCATAATGGGGCGGATGATATTCCTTTTCAGGACTTCCTCGCGATCCACGGCATGCAGCGACACGACGTTCGGCCAGGCGGCAGCGACCTGTCTGTCCGCTCCGTACTGCCGCGAGAATTCTACCTGCGCCATCAGCAAACCGCGTTCCTTGACAAAGCTGCCCAGTCGTTCCGTATCAGGGTAAGTTGTGGCAATTTCTCCGGTGGGACAGAGGACCTTGACGCTGGAGAAATTGTCGCAGACAAACGTCAAGCTCTCCTCAAGCCCTTCACCCGAGCTGCCCACACTGGGCGACGGCGCGAAAACCAACGGCACGCCGGCCGCCGAAAGGTACTGCATGGAACGCAGATCGGGCAGGACGCCCGCTTTTTCCAGCTGCACATAAGGACGCGGGATCCTGAAATAGACGGTCCGCCCCTCAGCGACGCGCTCTCCGCTCTTGAAGCGTCTCTTTAAATATTCTTGCTGCAGTTCCGCCAGCGCCGGATCCCTGAGAATGACGACGGTCCCCGAGGGATAAGAAAAACTCCTGAGGACTGAATCGGGCACGTCGGCTGCCGGAACCGCCGTTACCTGATCGACGGCCCCCTTGACGAGATCTTCCGCCGTGCACTCGGGCACCATGAACGCAGAAATTCCCGCCTCCATCAGCGCCGCAAATCTATTCTGCCCCTCTTCCGCGTTTAAGGAATGAAGTTCCATCAGGTCAAACACGAGCAGCGCAGAACGGTTCGCATGCTCTTGAAACAACCGCCACATGAGAGACGGTATGGCAAGCGCCAATGCCGCGAACAGACAATAAACAAACACCCTTGCGTCATTTTTAGTTTTCGTCATCATGAAGACACCTCCCAGAGTTGATTTAAAGAAAACCTCAACTCTTCCATCATAGAGCCGAACAGACACACCGGGAACCCCACGACCGTCGAGTAATCTCCGTGGATCGCCCGCGCGAAAAGACCGCCCAACCCCTGAATCGCATAGCCGCCAGCCTTGCCGAAAGGTTCGCCGGTCGCAACATAGCTCTTTATGACCGAGGCGGTCAGTTCCCTGAACTGCACCTTCGTACACTCGTACCGACAGAGTCGGCGCCTCTTCCAGAACAGCGCCAGGCCGGTGTACACCGCGTGCTCCCTGCCCGAAAGAGACGAGAGCATGGCAAAAGCTTCCGCGCCGTCGTGCGGCTTGCCGTAAATTTCCGCTCCCAGAGACACCACCGTGTCGGACGCGATGATCAATGCCTGCGGATATTTCACGGCAAGGGATTGCCCTTTCAATTCGGAAAGCCTCATGACCAAGCGCGCGGGAGACTCGCCGGCCATCCTCTCTTCGGCAACATCGGCGGGAATGACGTCGAAGCTCAGGCCGATTTTTTCAAGGAGTTCCTTGCGCCGGGGGCTTGCCGACGCGAGGATCACGTGAACATCTCTGATGCGCATGAATCAAAGCCAGAGCAGCGCGACAAGTCCCAGCGCTCCGCAGTACAGAGCGAAAATCCACCAGCGCCCGCGGAGGATCGCGCGATGGAGCACATACAACGCTATCAATCCGGAGACAAAGGCAAGCAGCGCGCCATAAAGCCAGCCTTCGGGAAGGGATACGCCCGCCCCGGCGGCATGGCGTAGTTCAAGCACTGCCGCGCCCGTTATGGCCGGGAGAGAAAGCAAAAACGAAAAGCGAAACGCTTCCGCCGCGCTTAAGCCGCATAGAACGCCTGCAACCAACGTCGCTCCCGAACGCGAGATACCGGGGATCACCGCGATCCCTTGAGCGATGCCGACAATAAGGCCGATGGAAACGCAAATTTTACGCGTGCCGGCGGGAACGACCGCAAGGATCAGCATCAAGACGCCTGTCACCAAAAGCGCACCGCCGACGCCCGCCATCGAAGCGCCGATTCTCTCCACGAAGGGCTTCAGCAGCAGACCGATGATCGCCGTGGGAACGGATCCGAAGATGACGGCCCAGCCGAAATACCATCCGTCTGATTTCTGTCCGACCGGCATTCTGAAACCGCGAAAGAATTCGAAAAGCATCCGCACAATGTCTGTGCCGAAATAAACCAGCGTAGAACAGACCGTAGCCACATGCAGTACCAGATCGAACGCCAGTCCCGCCTCGCCGTTCCCCGTCACATGCTGAAATATCGCCAAGTGCGCGGAGCTGCTGACCGGCAGATACTCGGTCAATCCCTGCAACACGCCTTGCGAAAGGCTGGAAATAAATGGAGTCATCACTTTCACCCGTTTCACAGAATTTATCCGCCAGAAAATTCGTTCAGAGCCTAAAAGCTCTGAACGAATCTCAGTGTCTCGTTATAACCTTGCGATCAGCGGAATCACAGCGGAGGCGCTGCGCATGTACTTCCTCAGCAGCTCCTTGCATCGCAGGGAAATCTGCTTTTTCAAAAGCTCGTCGTCTTCCAAAGCCTCGCGTTTCAAAGCGCGGCGGACGGCTTCGGAAAACTCCTGACGCATCCCTTCCGCGTCCTTGAAATGGATCTGGCCGTAACTCTCGAAACAAGGCTCGCCGACAAGACGTCCTTTCTTGTCAAGCGTGATCGAGACCACGAGGACCCCGTTCTCCGAAAGTTCCTGACGTTCCTTCAGGATCGAGCCTTCCTTCTCCCCCAGCGCCATACCGTCTACCAGCACGGCGCCGGCCGGCGCTTTGCTTTTGACCCCGGCCGAATTCCGCGTGATGGAAAGGATGTCGCCATTGTTCATGATGAAAACATTTTTTTCGGGGATCCCCACTTCTTCGGCCAGCTGCGAGTGACGGATCTGCATGCGATATTCGCCGTGAACGGGAACGAAATATCGAGGCTTCACCATGCTGAGAAGCATTTTCAGCTCTTCTCTGGAGGCGTGTCCGGAAACATGCAGCCCCGCCTCCCTGCCGTACAGGACTTCGCATCCCAGTTCAAAAAGTCTGTTGATGGTGTTGCTGACCAATTTTTCGTTGCCGGGAATGGGATTGGCGAAAAGGGCCACCACATCCTTGCTGTCAAGCTTGACTCGATGATGAGCGCCTTTGCTCATCAAAACAAGCCCGGAAAAGGGTTCTCCCTGACTGCCGGTCGTCATCACGACAAGATGGGAATCGTTGTAAGAATCCATCTCGGCAAGAGGGACAACGGTCTCGGGATCAGCCTTTATATAGCCCAGACGTATTGCCAGCTCGACGTTGTTGACCATGCTGCGCCCGGCGAAGACGACCTTCCTGTTGAAGCGCGCCGCCGCGTCAAGGACCAGCTGGACGCGATGAAGGTTGCTGGCGAAAGCGGAAATGATGACGCGCCGGTTGCGGTAGGTGCGGAAAAGATTGTCGATGGACCCGATCAACGACTTTTCGGATTTTGTAAAACCTTCGCGTTCAGCGTTCGTGGAGTCGGAAGCCATGAGCAGCACGCCCTTCCGCCCCAGTTCGGCGAAAGCGGCGTAATCGGTGACGTGTTCGTCGACAGGCGTGGGATCGAACTTGAAATCGCCCGTATGGAGCACGACGCCGAGGGGGGTCTCGACGGCGATCCCCAAAGCGTCGGGGATCGAGTGACAGACGGAAATGAACGTAACCTTGAAAACGCCAAGCGCAACGGTTTCTCCGGCCTTGACCTCCACCAGCCGCGGCTTGTACCGCGGCGCGGCTTCCAGCATCTTCCCCTCGATCATGCCCAGAGTAAGCTTGGCGCTGTACACGGGGACGTCCAGCTTGGGCAGCACGAACGGCAGCGCGCCGATATGGTCCTCATGCCCATGGGTGATCAGGATGCCGCGGATTTTTTTTCGATTTTCTTCGAGATAGGAGATGTCGGGAATGACAAAGTCGATGCCCAGCATCTCCTCATCGGGAAACATCAGACCGGCATCAATCACCACAATGTCATTTTCGTACTCTATGGCGTACATGTTCTTGCCGATCTCCCCCAGGCCGCCCAGAGGAATAAACTTCAGCGTTTCAGTCGGCGCGGAGGCGATCTTTCTTCTGCGGGCATAGGCTGCGCGTGAGACGTTCATTGCCGTCCCCTTTTCGCTGATCGTGCGCCGGCTGTACGTCCCTTTGGTGCCCTTTCTCTGGGGCGACGCCGTTGCGGGCTGCGTTGATATTGCACTCTTCGAATTATTTTTCATCTCAACATTCCTTGTCTATGATTTTTGCGATGGCTCTCGCAATGAAAGAACAATTCTGCTAGAATAGTATTGTATAAGGCATCTTTGCATTTCAATCTTTCTTTCCCCAACTGGAGGTATAACAGTGGCTGAACACAAGCACAACGACGACGCTGTTTTAATGACTCAGGAAGGCTATGACAAAATGACTCAGGAAGGCTATGACAAACTGAGCACCGAATTAAAACAGCTCAGAAGCGAAGAACGTTATAAAATCGCCCGCAGGATCGAAGAGGCCCGTTCTTTCGGCGATCTCAGCGAAAATGCCGAATATGCCGCGGCCAAGGACGACCAGGCCAAACTCGAAGGCAAGATCCAAGTCATGGAATATCAGCTTTCACGCGCCAAAATCATCGATTCGGCCAGTTTGGACAATTCGCACGTTTCGGTGGGAACGACCGTGACCATCATGGATATCACCCACAACAAGGAGTTCGTCTACTCCATTGTCAGCTCGGAAGAATCCGATCCGGAAAAGGGGCTCATTTCTTCCGTGAGCCCCGTAGGGCGGGCCCTGATGAACAAAAGGGTGGGCGACGAAGTGCCCGTCAAGGTCCCGATGGGAATCCGCAAGCTCAAGATTCGCAAGATCAGAGTCAAATAGTTCCAGCGGCCAAACTCTTTGCGGACCGCGATATAAAAACGCCGAGAGGCTCAGCATGATGGGCTGTGCCTCTTTTCTATTATATCCCACTCGTTTCCGTTTGTGCAATTTTTGTAGCAAGAAAGTACGCCGCTTCGCGTCGTTTTTCAGATTTCATCGATCGCAAACGATAAATCAGGCCATGCCGGTACAGCTCAACCGGCATGGCCTGATTTATCGTTTCTGTACAAAGCTCTCTCTAGACATCGAATTTAGGCATCGCGATCTCAGCGTTTTCCGCCTGTTCCGTGCCGTCCTTTTCCATAAGGGTCGGTTTATAGCGCCGCCGGCGCACAGCCAAACCGCCGGGACGCCCAAAGGGATTGCTTAAGTTCTCGTTGCCGATCTTGAACCGGCTGTCGGGGAACGCCGTGATGGCAAAGGATAACGTGATCCAGTCGTTGTTGTTGCTGTCCGTCAGATCGTCGTTCACCGTCAGCTCCCAACGCGTACAGCAGCTGTTGTCGTAAGTCAGGATGTACCCCATGGAAGACAGTTCATTCTTATTGCCGGTCAGATCAAAAACTCCCTGTACCGCAAACGTAAGAGAAGGCCCGATCTTTACGCCCACGCGCTGATAAAAGGTGTCCGTATCATAATTGCGGTCCCAACCGTTGCCAAACGCGGAACGCCCCGACACCCTTTTCTGCTCGAATGCAGAGCCGATCTCAAAGCCGCCGCAAGATGCCCTGACGCCCAATGTCCCGATCGTCACGATCTGGCGGTCGCTGCCGTCGTTCTTATAGCCGTAATTCCAGTAGTCGCCTTTGAAGAAGGGAGAGACGGTCCAGGCGCCGAGCCGAAAGGGATATTCGGTGTAATAATCGATCCCCCAGCCGTAACGCTCGATAAAATCGCCCTGATACCCTTTTCGATCGACTCCCGTTTCCTGAAATCTCCCCCAGTTTCCCTTGAAGCGAGCATATTGAGAGAAGTCGCCAATATGAAGTCCGACCCAGGGGGAGGTCAGTTCCACTTCCGGGTCGCGCCAAAGCGTCGTTTCATATTCTTTCTGACCAGGCTTTCTTATGACCGAACGTTTTTCCCTCTGAGCCCAGCCGATGTCCATGGCCCAGCCGGAACGCGCCAGCACCGCCCCCAGAAGGGACGGGACTTGGTCTCGTCCGTATTGCTGTCGTACTGATGATTGTCTCCCGCATACAGAGACAGCCACGGGGCCACCTGTTGATCGACGCGCGCCTGATACTCGAACATGCCTTCCTGCCAGATCCCCGCCCCGAGGGCAAGCTGTCCGGCGTCCCAGGAAAAGGTCGAACGCGCTTCCAGTCCCAAGTGTTTGTCGCTGTCATAGTTCGGCATGATCGTCACGACGTTTTTCGCTTTTGGCTTTTGATTGACGACCATATTGAACGGCATCGTGAACAGATACGCAGAACCTGCATAAACCCGGGGATGATGAAGCACGATATACTTCCCCGGCACCATGACGATTTTCTTGGAACGAAGCAAATAATGGGGGTGATCCTGCTTGCAGGTCGTATATGAAGCGCTGTTCCAACGCACGACAGCGCTGTCCGGAGCGCTTCCCCGCAGATACTTTCCCCGCAGCCATTTTTTCTCGTGGGCCGTCTGCGGATCCGCAACTTCGACGCGCGCTCCCTTGATGTAAACGGCACCGTAAGGAACTTTCGACGATCCTTCGGCTCCTTCGAGATATCCTGTCGAATCATTCAGATGATACTCGAGAAAGTCGCCCGCCAACGTGTCCGCATTTTGACGCTGGACTTTGATTTTCTTTCCGGCAGAGGCAAACGCTCTGATCACATTCGTCTCCGAATCCAGCGTCACCCGATCCGCGCGGAACACCAGATCGGTATAACGCACCACGGCGTGGCCTCGCGCGGTGGCAAGATGATTGACTTCGTCAAACTCGATGCCGTCCGCCTCGAGGACGACAGGCAGCGTGTCCGTGACCTCAGGCAGCTTCTTCTGCGCCGCCCAAACGTCATTCGTCGGCGCCAGCAGAGAAAAAGCGAGCACGAGCCCCCCGAGACACGTCGAATATTTCGTCATTCACTCCACCACCGTATGCATCCATCTTTGACACATATTTTGCGTTGTCCGTCCATAACCGCATTCTTGCAGACCAACGTATAAACGTCGCCGCTTACGGTCACTCCCCGAGGAAAATTCCACACGTCGTTTTTTTGCTCCCAGCGAGCTTCCGGCGTCTTCCACTCGAAAGGATGCTCAGGGCGCTGCCATATTCCATCGGCATCGCGCAGCGTCAACGTACCGTTTTCATGATCGTAGGTTCCGTTGGGGGCGTTGATCGTGCGCAGACCGGATGGCCCCATGATCTGGCTTGAGATTTTGTTCAAATGTTCCACAGGATGGTCACGCACAACTTTCTCCGCGCTGATCCTCCACTGGTCTTTGCCGACGTTGCGAACCGCGGTAACGCCGCCTATTTCCCAGCTCAATTCCTTGCCGGTATCGACGAGGGCCCCGATCACATCGAGATCGCGTCTCAGAGCTCTTCCCCAGAGGGCCAGTGCAAGCGCAACGAATACGACGACCAGGGCTCTTATACAATTCCGCCGCACATGACCATTCCTTTCCAAAGTCCCTTACGGTTTAGAGGTTGTCAATCTCGGTCGCCTTTTTAGGGGGCTCCGCAGCGTCCTCCACTTTCGTTTTTTCTTCGTTCACTTTCTGCAGATTCACGGTTTTGCCGCTCAGGACATCGACATATTTATCGTTCGCCAACGCTCCCAAAGAGGCAGGGATCGGATATGCAGGTACCGAGACGCTTTTTTCGGTTTCAGAGTACATGATGGCCCCCGCCGGCACTTCTTTGGCGTTGCCGCGGATAAAGAATCCGCCCGCCAGCCCCAACGGCCCCAATGCAAGTGCGCCCACAAGGCTCGTTCCCGCCGCCGCCGCATAACTGGCCTCAAACTCCGTCGCCTTTTTGGAGGCTTCGCCTTCGCTCAGGGGCAAAACCGGATCCCCCAGCGTCTTCA
The DNA here is from genome assembly GCF_033060595.1 of Pyramidobacter sp. YE332. NCBI lineage: Bacteria > Thermotogati > Synergistota > Synergistia > Synergistales > Dethiosulfovibrionaceae > Pyramidobacter > Pyramidobacter sp. YE332. Next base: position 1,844,686 of record NZ_CP133038.1, read on the forward strand.
AAGACTTCACCGAGATCCGGATCTCCGACGGGCGGCCAAAACTGCGCGGTTTTTTGACTGACGTGACGATCCCTTCCGCGGGGGCTCCCACAGGCGCGACAAGTCTATGGTTCACGATAAGATTATGCGTGAGTTTCAGCAAAACCCGATCGCCCTTTTTGGTGACGGAAGGTTTCAAGGTTTCCATCAGCTGCAGGCGGACGACCGTTCCTGCGGGAACCTCGACGGGCTCGGAAGCGACGGGATCGGAGACGACCATACCGAGCACTCGTTCCACCCGCATCGCCATGGGTTTGTCTTCCATGGAGCTTCCTTCGAGCCTTTTTTCAACAACGGGAATCCGCTCGATAAGCGGCTTATCGGCATTATTAGAAATCTCGAGGCCCCATTCAGCCACGCTCATCTTGTACAGAAGCGACGGCTGCCCTTCGGTTCCCTTCTCAAGGTAATCGACATGAGCTGACTCGCGCTCCGCCAACGTGCCTTGCAGTTTCGTGCCGTAAAGATCCTTCTCTACGCTGTCGAGCCTCGAAATCAGACCGCCTGAACGCACTGAACCATAAATCGCGTTTTCCAGACGATCGATCTGTTTCGCCGCCGTCGTGTCCGTAGCAGCGCCCGCGGCGCTTCCCAGAAGACTGCACAAAAGTAAAACGATTCCTACTTTTTTCATGTCACTCGCTCCTCTTGTCTTTCACTGTTTTCAGCGCAGATAACTCATCGGATTCGTCGGACTGTCGCTGCGGCGGACTTCGAAATGGACATGCGGCCCCGTAGCGCGCCCGCTCGACCCCACTGTGGCGATCACGGTCCCTTTTTTCACGTTCTGCCCCTTGCGGGTCATCAACGACTGGCAGTGGCCGTACAAAGTCGTATACGTGCTGTCATGACGGATAATGACCGTCCGTCCATAACCGTTCATCCAGCCGGAGAAAATAACCTGGCCTCCCCGCGAAGCGCGTATGGGAGTATGCCGGGGCGCGCGTATGTCTATGCCGGCGTGGAAAAGCCTGGCCCGTCGGATCGGATGCCGGCGCCAGCCGAACGGACTGGAGATTTTTCCCACCACCGGCCAGGAAAAACGGCCTGCCGCCCCGCTGGCGGCTTTGGCAACGGGAGGGGCCGTGCGCGACATGCCGCCGCCGCTCGAACTGCCTCGATACACGGCAATGGACCGGCTTGCACCGGGGATAAATACCTCCTGACCGGCGTTCAATTCCACCTTGTCGGCCAATCCGTTCGCCATGCGGATCGCTCTCTCGGCAACGCCGTACTTTTTTGCAAGCGCGTTCAAAGTCTGCCCTTTGGCAATCTTGACGCTCAATCCGTCCTGATTGGGAATGCGCAGGACAACGCCGGGAGAAAGACGATCCGGCGTGCGGAGGATATTGGTTCCATAAAGAGAATCGATGCTGAGATTATTTGCGCTGGCAATGGTCCACAGAGAGTCGCCCGGCTTTACCGTGTACTTCCGGTATTTTACCGGATCAGCTCTCTGTTTGGAAGCGAGTTTTTCCTCGGTGCGGCTCTTTTGTTCTTCCAAGACGTCTTCCAGCAAGTCTTCCGTGCGCGGAATCAAGAGGACCTGTCCCAACGAAAGCCGGTCAGGATTGCTGATGCTGTTGGCCTTGCTGATCGTCGCGACAAGAATCCCGTACTTCCGCGAGATGTCGACCATCCGCTCGCCCTGGCCGACGGTGTGCTCCAGCCAAGGACGCTCGTCAATATCTTCGTCCATCTCGTCTTTCTCGCCCAGCAGCCGGACAATGACGCTGCCGTCGTCGGTTTTCTGATTGCTCAGCTCCGAAAGGGACAACGTCATAAAAGGATCGTGCACCGGCAACGGCTGGTCAAAAGACCGATCTTCATTCATCGCGGGAAGGATCGCCAGCCTTCCGCCGCCAAGAGGGTCTTCCTCGGGAACGACCTCATCCAGCATCAGGCCGCTCTCTTCAAATTCAGGAGAATCCGGGAGCAGCGGCGAGATAACGCCGCTGGTATTTTCCCGCTCAAGCTGGACCATCTGCCCCTGAGCCAGAGCCGCACGCGCTTCAAGAGAAGGGAAAAAAGCGGAAAGCGGAAAATCCTTATAGGCGGGCAAATCTTCGGCTTTGAAAACCGCCAGAGAGATAGCGCCGGCCGTCGCCAAAATCATCGAACCCATCAAGCTCCAAAAAACTCTGCGGCTGTTTTTTTTGTCCAATCGGTCCAAGAGCAATCGTCAACTCCTCATAGATACTTTTCTCAAGGTGCCAATCACGCGGAACGTTTATTCTGCATCAGGGGAGACACAATACGTCTCATGATAACGCATCCATTATACTCGTTTCGGACGGTGAATTCATCTGTTCCTTCCCAAAAATTTCAGCGATCCCATTCCGAGCCCCCAACGCGTTAGGGGCGGACGCTTCCGGGAGAACGCGGGACGCTTGCGGGAGACAGCGTATAAAAATATGGGGCGGGACAGACGATGATCGTCTCCCCACCCCATATTTCATACCGAGTTCTCATGGAACAATTCAATGCGGACGGCTCCGAGAAAGTTCAGTACCTGGAACTCTCCCGGCTGTCGCGCGATCGGCGCAATTCGCTTCGCGGCTTCTCCCCCAAAGCGCCGGGATGATCCAGTGTTTTAATCGGGAAGTCGCGTGAGAGGGACACATCTTCATTTTGCGCTTTCAGTAGGATGCGAATCTTCATGAGAGCAGCCCTGGCTGACGAGCTGTCTTTTCAAAGTCAAAGGAGAAACGCCCGTCGCGATGAAGTAAACTTTTTCTCCCAAGTTCATCAGGTGATCGGCCACACGCTTCAGATGGCGAAAAAGGTCAATCGCGATGAAGATTTCCGCAGGCGTCTCCGACAGATAAGGGGAAGAAAGACGCTGCATCAACGACTCGGCGCATTTACGGCAAATCCGCACGGTTTCGCGACGTTTTTCGCGGATCACGGCGAGCACGCCGCCGTCTTCTTTATCGAGCGCGGCCAGAAAGTCGTCGATCATCTCGCTGCATCGGCGCGAAACGTCAAGCAGATCGTCGATCTTGGGCAGCGGCGCGCGCCCGTGGTAATCGTTGACATACTCTTTCAGCCGTTCGGCGACGTTGACCGCCTGATCGCCGATGCGCTCGATATCCGTGATGATCTTCATGACCGCATAGACATAGCGCAGATCCTCGCGCATCGGCTGCCGCATGGCGATGGAATAAAGGCACTCCTGATCGATCTGCTCTTCCAGCTCGTCGATCGCGTCGTCGCCGCAGATGACATCCTCTTCCGCGCCCACGTCGAGAGTGCACAGCCCCGCGACGGCTTTGGCCAGAGCCTCTCTGGCGCCGATCGTCATCTGCTGAACCAGCGTATACATACGCGCTTTGTCAGAAGAATAAAGATAATTTTCGAGGCTACGCTCGCTTGATTCGCTCTTTTTAGTCGCCACTCACAGCCCCCTCCTTCCACTCGGAAAAAGCTCTTCCGGTCGAATATCTTGCCTGTTTCTTGGTGAACTCTTCGCCCTCGGCCACCTCTTTCGCCATGGCCAGGAACCCCTGCATCAGGGAGACCAGACGGACAGCCCGGGAGGCGTTGCGGTCGTAAGAAGTGCTCTCGCCCACTTCACGGCGAATCTGGTTGCTCAGGCCGGCAAGTTCCGCTTCCTGGCTTTCCAGCGCGTGGACCTGGCCTTTCTCGCCAATGACAAAGGCGCACAGAGCGGACCGCATACACTTGCGCGACAGTTTGCACCAGCGCTCCCACACGCCGTTTCCCAGAAGCGCGCGGAGCGCGTCATGAACCGCCGTCGACTCCAGATGCGATCGGATCGATCCTGTCAGCAGCTTGGACATGCCGCGCAGGATTGACATCGTGTAACTGATGATCGTAAAATCCTCCGACACTTTTTCTTCTTCGGCAGGAACGCGAATATGATAGGCAAATTCCTGGCACGATTCGCACAAATCGGCGATCGCCCGAGGCAGTTTTCCAAAAAGCGCGCCGTTGCGCTGCTGCGGTTCGAGCAGCATCTGCAGATACGCCTCCATGTAGTTGGAGAGGCGTCCCATTTCCTTTGACAAAAGCATGACCGCCAGTTCGGGAACGTCCAGGATCTTTTCGTCGATATAGCGGGGTTCGCTCAGGCTGCCGCTGCCCGATACAAGCCGGACGCCGATCCACGTAAGAAATTGAGGGAAAGGCAGAAAGACGAGAATGTTGAACGTTGCGATCAGCACTTGACCGTACACCAGTTCCTGAGCGGCGGAGATGCCGAGGGAGACGAACGTCCTGTGGACGAAGGGCAAGAAGCACAAGAAAATCAGCCCCCCCAACAGCTTGAAGAAGAACGTCGCATAGCCGAGGCGCTGCGCGCTGAGCGAACCGCTCATGCCCGCCAACACCACCATGGTCGTGGAACCGATGTGCGCTCCCAGAGCGATGGGCAGTGCGGAAGTCGCCGGCAAAGCGTTCGACGCGGCCAAGGCGATCCCCAGCGCCATGATGGCCGAGCTGCTTTGCAGCACGCCCGAGCCGATGAAAGCGATGATCCCCATCACCAGCGCGTCTGACGCCCAGCGCGTCATCAGCCGGCTGAACTCGGGATCGGCAAAAAGCGTCTTCGTGCCCAAACCCAGAACCTGCATCCCGAGAAAGATCAGCGCCAGGCAGCGAAGCACGCCGAAACCGGAACTGACCCATTTATTCCTGCTCTTGCAGAGGAAATAGGACACGCCGAACATGAGCGGCGCGTAATCGAACAGATTCAGACTCAAAAGGAAGGACACGAACGTGCCGCCCAGGCTGGCCCCCATCATCACGATCAGCGAGCCGGCGAAGCTCAGCATGCCGACATCCACGAATCCGACGGCAAACGACGTAGCGATGGTGCTGCTCTGCGTGAGCGCGGAAAGGACCACGCCCAACAAAAAAGCCTGCGCTTTCTTCTTCGTAAAACGGGCCATCGAGTTTCTGGCGTTCGCGCTCATATTCTCACGAAAAAAGCGCGAGCTCTGGTCGACGCCGAAAAGGAACAGCGCCAAACCTCCCAAGATATTGACAAAGCTGGTGAAATACAGCACAGTACAATCGCCTCCCCCGCCTCTTCACCGTAGGAGACGGTTCTATTTCAACGATCCGCTTTCGCGGCTTTCTTATTCTTCAGCTCGGAAAAAATAGGCGCCAAAAGCATCACGCCCGTGATCGCCAGGAGCACTGCGCTCAGGGGACGCGTATAGAGGAGCTGCGGCCCGCCCATGATCAGCGTCATCTGCAGATTCGTCTCGATCAATGCCCCCAGTACCAGCCCCAGCACGATCGGCGACAGCGGATAATGGAATTTCTTCAGAATCCAGCCGAGCACGCCGAAGCCGAGACATACGCCGACGTCGAACACCGACGAGCGGACGGCAAAACTGCCGACGATCGCGAACGCAAAGATCAGCGGATAAAGCACGGTCTTGGGGATTTTCGTCACCCTGATCCACAGGCGGCTGCCCCACGTGCCCAGAAAATAGAGCACGATATTCGCGACAAACAGACTCGAGAACAAAGTATATACCAGTTCGGGCTGCTTCGCAAAGAGCTCCGGGCCAGGGCGCAGTTCGTGGATCATCAACGCGCCGATCAACACCGCCGTGGAGGCGCTGCCGGGGATCCCCAGCGTCAGCAGCGGCACCAGCGCGCCGCCGACCGAGGCGCTGTTGGCCGCCTCCGCGGCCGCAACGCCCTCATAAGCTCCCGTGCCGAACGTCTCGGGATGGTTGGACAACCTTTTTTCCATGTCATACGCCAGAAAAGAAGCGATCGTCCCGCCGGCGCCGGGGAAAATGCCGATCAGCGTTCCCAGAACGCTCGAACGGACAATGGACCACTCCAGCCCCAAGTAAGTTTTGAGCGACGGCCACTCCGACACGCGCTCCTGCGCCGCTTCATACGCTCGATAATCGTTTTCTTCGATGTTGGCGAAAACTTCGCTGAGGGCGAACAGCCCGATCAGCGCCGGCACAAAAGAAAATCCATCGTATAGATTGAGAATGTCGAAGGTAAAACGGCTCACGCCGTTGACATGATCCAGGCCAATCGTGTTCAGCATAAGACCCAGCAGCACCGCCATCAGCGACTCCGCCCACTTCCGGCCGGCCATGGACGAAACCGTGGACAGTCCCATCAGCGCCAACGAGAAGTATTCGGCCGGCCAGAACTTCAACGCAAAATTCGCCAGCGGCGCCGAGAACAGCACGAGGATAACGACGCCGATAAAGCCGCCCCACACGGAGGCGACAAGGGAAATTCCCAAACCATAGCCCGGCTTGCCGCTCTTTGCCAGAGGATAGCCGTCGAAAGCCGTGACGACCGCCGACGGCGTTCCCGGCGTGTTGATCATGACGGCCGTGACCGAACCGCCGTAATTCGAAGCCAGATAAATCGCGCACAGCATCACCAGCCCCATCGTCGGCGACATGCCAAACGTGAACGGCAGCAAAATCGCCACCGCCATGGACGGCGACATGCCCGGCATCGCGCCGCCGAGAATGCCGACGACGACGCCGGCGGTGACAATGAGCAACGGGCCGGCGCCGATCAGATTGCGAAGCCCCGACCAAAGGTTCGTCAACAATTCCATCGTCATCGCTCCCCGTCACATGAACAGCTTGCTGAAAAGCGTTCCCGCCGGAAGACCGAGCAGGAGCACCTTGTTGAAAACAAACCACGTGAACAGAACCCAACAGGCCGCGGTTCCCAAAATCAGCAGGATCCGCCGCTCGCCCAAAAGCAGCATCAGCAGCGCCAGCATGGCCGCCGTACAAACGAAAAAACCCAGCGTGTCGAACTGCGAGATAGCCGCCGCCACAATCGCAAAAGCCCAGAAAACTTTATCGACGCGCCCATGCCCGACGGCTTTGACGCGGGGGGCCCGCCACGTGCGAAACAGCTGAAACAGGGAAACGACCAGCAGCGGCAGCGACCACAGATAGGGCATCAGCTTCGAACTGCTGTCCATGCCTTCCATCTCTTCAAGGCCGTTCGTCAGAAAGATAAATACGACAGACAGCTCGACAAAAGCCGTCGACACCAGCAGCGAGCCCAGCCGGTCCCTTTTGCCGCAGACAACGAAAAACAGCGCGGATACCGCGAGAACTGCCGCGCAGACTCCGGCGATCACGACCAGACCGCGCGGATTGTTCAGCGACAAGGCAAGTTCCTGCATTGACTGCATATATATCGACACCTCTCTCTTTCGAAAAGCGGTCCCTGTTTCGTGAACCACAAAACAGGGACCGCTTTTTATACCGTGCCGCCCGCTTACTTGATCATCCCGGCTTCGCGAAGCGCAAGCCGGACGTTCTCTACGTCGTTCCTGACCTGCGCGGTGAACTTCTCGCGCCCCCAGTCGACCACGTCGATGCCGTCGCGCTCGAGATATTCTTTCCATTCCGGATCGGCAGCGACTTTTTTGTTCAGTTCTTCCCACCACGCGTAGGCCTCTTCGGGCGCGCCTTTGCGGATGGCGAAACCGCGCCACATGATCTCGTTCTCGAGCCCTTCGTACCCCAGCTCCTTGAACGTCGGCGCGTCGGGGAACTGCGGCAGGCGCTCGCCGCGGCACAGGGCGAGGATCTTGTAGCCGGGACGCCCGGCCATGTCGGCGGGATTGCCCACGTAAGCCACGCTTTGGCCGCTCAGCGTCCCCATCATGGCTTCGGGACCGCTCTTGTAGGGAACCCATTTGGCCTTCATGCCGACGATGCGCCAGACTTTGGTCGCCAGCACATGATCGTTGCCGCCGGGAGCGGGGCCGCTCCACAGCTGGGTGCCGTTCTTGGCTTTCGCGTCGGCGACGACTTTCTCGAACGTGTTGAACTCGCCTTCCGCGGCGCCGATGACGCATTCGGGATCGCGCATCAGCATCGCGACCCATTCCATACTCCAGATCATCTCGTCCTCGTTTTTCTTGGAGGACAAGACTTTGTTGACGACGGCGGTCGTAGGGGCGAAAACCGTATAACCGTCCGCCGGCTGCTGAAGCACGTGCCCCAGCCCCACCAGCCCGCCGGCGCCCGTCACGTTCTCGACCACAAAGGTCGCGTCGGTGTACTTGGCGGCGACAGAGATGAACTTGCGGCTGGTCACGTCCATCAGTCCGCCCGGGGCCACGTAATTCACAATGTGGATAGGGCGCTCGGGATAGGCTGCGCAGGCAGCCGAAGCAAACATCGCCGCACACAGAACGAAAGCGCATGACATTGCCTTACGGAATCTCACGAAACAACACCCTCCTTCATCAGTTGCCTCTCTGTCCCCAAGACCATTTCCAGAGAACGGAGGCCGCTTAAGCTTTAAAGAGCTGAAACAACAAACCATGCCGCAGGCTGCGGTCGCTGACCGTCATTTCCCTGGCGCCGGTCAGTTCGAGAACGGCCTTGACGATGCAGGCGCCAGCTAGGATCACGTCGGCCCGCTTGGGCTGGAGGCCGACGATCTCGCGGCGCTGATCCAGCGTCTTGGCCGCATAGTCTGCGATCTGAGCGTTTACGTCGTCGAGACTCAGCGTGGATCCCTGAATCACGTCGGGATCGTATTGAGCCATTTGATGCTTCACCGAAGCCATGCTGGTGACCGTGCCGCCCATGCCGACAAGGAACGCGACGGGACCGGCAACGCCACCGTCGGTCAGCTCTTTGGCAATGGCCGCCTGCGCTTCCGCCAGTTTATTCGCGGTGACGGGCATTTCCGCGAGGTACTGCTCGGTAAAGCGGACGGCCCCCACGTTGAGACTGAACTTTCTCACCAGCCTGCCGGCTTTGCCAAAAACAAACTCCGTGCTGCCGCCGCCGGTATCCATCGTCATCAGATCGGCCTCAGCGGCCCCTTCGATGCCCGACATGACCGCCACGTAGGAAAGCTGGGCTTCTTCTTCGCCGGTAAGCACGCGCAGCTCCACGCCGCAGAGCTCTTTGACGCGGGCGATAAAATCCGCGGCATTTTTGGCAACGCGCAAAGCCATCGTCCCCACGGCGATGATCTCGTCGGCTCCGGCCGCTTTCGCTTCCTCTGCAAAATTCGCCACGGACCGCGCGTTGCGCTCCAGCGCCTCCGCGCCGATGCAGCCGGCGTCTTTCAGCCCTTCGCCAAGACGGACAATGTCATTGACGTCCTTGACGACTTTGTACCCGCCGGCCCCGGTCCCTTCCGCCAGACAGAACTTGATCGAGTTGGTACCGACATCGATGATCGCTTTTCTCGGAGCCATCTTATTTGATCCCCACCGACTTCTTCATGGCCTGGATGTAATTCATGTTCTCCACGCCCTTCATACCGAGTTTTTCCACGACCCTCATGATCAGGATCGGGTCTTCATGCTCGACGCACATCGTCCGCCACGCTACGCCGTTGAATTCTGCGGCGGCGATCTCGGCCGTGGCGCCGTCGATCTTGTAAATGTCGCGGTCCTTTTTCACCAGAACAAGCTCCAGATCTTTATGCGGCACGACGAGCTCCTTGATAAACTGGTCGTGAGTGTATTCGGCGCGCTCAAGTTCCGGCAGCTCCACCTTGAGGATTTTAGCCAGCGCGGAAAGCTCGTCCGCGGCGATCGGGAATCCCGTCTTGAGAACCGGCAGCCATTGCTCCAGGCCGTCGGCATTGACCTTCTGAAGAGATTTGACGTCGATGAGGTCAAAGCGGATCTTGACGTTCTCGTCGCTATTTCTGGAAAGAATGTATTCTTCGTCGGTCCTCTTGTTCGAATCCATCGGCAGGGCCCGCAGCGTCTTCTCGCCGACGCCGAAGTCTCCCTTGCCAAAGGTCCGCCACTCCCAGCGCGCTACAATCGCCATACAAAACTCCTCCTTGACATGAGACGTGTCTCCGCAAAACAAAGAAAGCTTACCGACACGCACTCGGCGTCATTCTCCAAAGTTATTGAAGACTTTTCTTTTTCAAAAATTATCCTCGAAATAAAATATTAAGAGATTATTTCGCTTGCTTTCCGTGATTAGGGCTTGTTTAAAAAACATTTCAGCTTGTATTATTTCAATAAAATAACACTGGCAGCGACAAGAACAAAAGCGAAAAACGAAGCGTCAAGTTTGTCATAGCGGGTGAAAATTCTACGGAACCATTTGATTTTCTGAAAGAAACATTCAACCAAGTGTCGTTCCTTGTAAACATGCTCATCTATAAACCACGGTTCGGGATTATCGCTCTTCGGCGGGATAGTGTAACTTCCCTCCCGAGAAGTAATGTACTCTCTGATGGCTTGCGAACCGTAAGCCTTATCGCCGATGACGTTGCTCCCTCTGATTTCCGCTTGCCCGAGCAAGGACACGGCATGGCGGGAATCGTGGTCATTGCCGGGACTGAGCAGGAGCGCCAGCGGATTGCCTAAACCATCTACTATCGCATGAATTTTCGTATTCTTGCCGCCTCTGGACATGCCAATCGCTTGAGCCCCTTTTTTCCCCCTTCCGGGGTTTTCCCTCTCCCGTTGGCACTTTGATGTACTTTGCAGGACGTGGAGTCGATAGAGAGATTTTCCATGTCGGCATCAGCGCTTAGGGCGGCAAAGATCGCCTCGAATATTCCCCGCTGTTTCCACAGCCTGAAACGTGCGTAAACTGCCTGCCATTTGCCGTAACGCTCCGGAAGATCTCTCCATGGCGCTCCACTTCTGGCAAGCCACAGAATCCCATTGATGATCCTGCGGTTATCGTATTTTGCCGGGCGTCCACGTTGACCTGATTTCGGGTGTTCGGGCGGCAGCATTCTCTTGATTCGATTCCACTCGCTGGAGGTCAGTTCATATCTTCTCTCTTCCATGAGAAAAGTTTAAGCGATTGGATCGATTTAGGCAACTTTGACGTTTTTTAAACAAGCCCTAGTCATTTTACTCGCCAATGAAGCGATGTCAATACCTTTATAGTTCTTAGAGGCTATAACAATATCAATAGATATAACTCATAAGAATCTATTTCAATTGCCGATAAAAACGCGGAACCACCGGGACGCAAATCGGCCGATGAAAATCTACGATGCGAGTCATACCGTTTTTCCTTAAGAAGGGCACGGCTTTTATGGCAGCAAAGGCGCATCGGAAACTGCGCGATGTCGTTCCTCAAAGGCCTAACGCTCTTCGAGACGCGGCATTTTCAAGCACGCCTTTTATAAATCTGTTTTTAATTGAAAATCAGTACAGCATAAAACCGTTCCACAAAAAACGATCCAAATTACAGCAAAGGCAAGAGCCGAAGATCTCGGCTCCTGCCTTTGTGCACATCATGATTCGTTAAAGTCATTCCGCTTCAAGAGGCTTAGCTTCAGCCAGACTCTTGTACACGCAATAACGTCTCTTGGCGTCGCGCTCGGCCTTTGCATAGAGCTGCTCGGCCATTTCGGGATTCGTCTTGGCCAGCGAAGTGTAACGGCTCTCGCTCATCAGGAAGTCGCGGAACGAAGCTTTGGGCTCCTTGGAATCGAGGACGAAAGGATTCTTTCCTTGTTCTTCGAGCTCGGGGTTGTAGTGATACAGATGCCAGTAACCGGCTTCCACGGCCTTCTTCTCCTGCTCCTGGCTCTTGCCCATGCCGGCCCTCAGACCATGGTTGATGCAGGGCGCATAGCAGATGATCAGCGACGGACCGTCGTAAGCCTCTGCCTCGCTCAGCACCTTGACCAGCTGGTTCTTGTCGGCGCCCATGGCACACTGAGCCACATAGACGTAACCATAGGTCATGGCGATACGTCCAAGATCCTTCTTGGCAACCTTCTTGCCGGCCGCGGCAAACTTGGCGACAGCAGAAGTGGGCGTGGACTTGGAGGACTGACCGCCCGTGTTGGAATACACCTCGGTGTCGAAGACAAGAACGTTGACGTTCTCGCCGCTGGCAAGGACGTGATCCAGACCGCCGAAACCGATGTCGTACGCCCAGCCGTCGCCGCCGAAGATCCAGATGGACTTCTTGACGAGATAATCGGCCAGGTCGCCGACGCGAGCCAATTTGGCGTTCAGTTCTTCGTCGCCGAGATCGCAGTCGAGCACTTCGTACACCGCCTCGGCTGCGGCCTTGCTGCCGGCTGCGTCGTTGCGAACGTCGTACCAACCCTGCAGCGCCTTGCGAACTTCTTCGGGCAGCGTGTCGGATGCAAGCAGCGCTTCGACATTGGCCGTCAGATCGTTGCGGCTGTTCTTGACGGACATGGCCATGCCGTAGCCGTATTCGGCATTGTCCTCGAACAGAGAGTTCGCCCAGGCGGGGCCCTGTCCAAGAGCGTTGGTCGTGTAGGGCATGCTGGGAGCGGAAGCGCCCCAAATGGACGAGCAGCCCGTGGCGTTGGCGATCATCATGCGGTCGCCGAAAAGCTGCGTGACCAGCTTGGCGTACGGCGTCTCGCCGCAGCCGGCGCAGGCCCCCGAGAACTCGAAGTAGGGCGTGGCGAACTGGCTGTTCTTCATATTGTGAGTGTTGACGCGGTCGGACTTGTCGCTGACATGGTCGATGCCAAAATGCCAGTTCTCCGCCTGAGCCATCTGAGAGGCCAGCGGTTTCATCTCCAGAGCCTTTACGGGGCAGATATCGGCGCAGTTGCCGCAGCCAAGGCAGTCAAGCGGGCTGACCTGAATGCGGAATTGAAGGCCGGCAAGTTCCTTGGGCGCCTTCACCGGCAGCGTCTCGAAACCGGCCGGCTTGTGAGCGGCTTCGTCCTCGTCGAGCAGCACGGGGCGAATGGTCGCGTGCGGGCACACCATCGAGCACTGGTTGCACTGGATGCACTTGTCCTTGTTCCACTCGGGAACGAAAACGGCAACGCCGCGCTTCTCGAAAGCGGAAGTGCCGTTGGGGAAGCGTCCGTCCTCGATGCCGACAAAAGCGCTGACGGGCAGTTTGTCGCCTTCCTGAGCGTTAATCGGATCGACGATATCCCTGATGAAATCAGGACGCTCTTCGCAGCAACCGGCAGCTTCGGTCTTGGGAGCGTCGGCCGCCTCGGCCCAGGCCGCGGGGATATCGATCTTCTTCAGAGCGCCGTAGCCCTGATCGACCGCCGCATTGTTCATGTTGATAATATCTTCGCCTTTGCGGCCGTAGGACTTCTGAATGGCGTCTTTCATGTACTTGACGGCGTCTTCCATGGGAATGACGTTGGCCAGCTTGAAGAAGGCCGACATCATGACCATGTTGGTGCGGTTGCCCAGGCCGATTTTCTGAGCGATGTCCGTACCGTCGATCACGTAGAACTGAATGTCGTTCTTGGCCAGATAACGCTTGACCTTGGCCGGGACATTGGCTTCGAGGGCATCCATGCCGGTCCACTGCGTATTCAGAAGGAACACGCCGCCCTTCTTCAAGCCGGCAGTCACATCATACTGGTGCAGATACTCCTGCTTGTGGCAGGCCACAAAGTCGGCGTTCTCGATGAGATAGGTCGACTTGATGGGCTTTTTGCCGAAGCGGAGGTGCGAAACGGTGATGCCGCCCGACTTCTTGGAGTCGTAAGAGAAATAGCCCTGGGCATAGAGATCGGTGTTGTCGCCGATGATCTTGATGGCGTTCTTGTTGGCGCCGACCGTGCCGTCGGAACCGAGGCCCCAGAACTTGCAGCGGATCGTTCCTTCCGGAGCGGCATTGACCGTCTCGCCCAGAGGCAGCGAATGATAGGTCACGTCGTCGTTGATGCCGACCGTGAAATGATTGACCGGCTTGTAGTTCTTCAGATTGTCGAACACCGCCTTGATCTGCGTCGGCGTCGTGTCCTTGGAACCCAAGCCGTAACGGCCGCCGACGACCAGCGGACGCTCGGCTTCGGCGTATTCCTCGAACAGAGCGCAAACGTCCTGATACAGAGGTTCGCCCAACGCGCCCGGTTCTTTGCAGCGGTCGAGCACGGCGATCTTTTTGACAGTGGCCGGAAGGCCCCTGAAGAAATATTTGGGACTGAACGGACGATACAGATGGACGATGACCAGACCAACCTTCTCGCCGCGGGCCATCAGGTAATCGACCGTTTCCTCGGCCGCCTGACAGGCGGACCCCATGCAGACGATCACCCGTTCCGCTTCGGGATCGCCGTAGTAGTTGAACGGATGGTACTCGCGTCCCGTCAGAGCGGAAATCTGCTCCATGTACTGCGCGACCGTCTCGGGCAGCTCATCGTAAAAACGGTTGCAGGCTTCGCGCGCCTGGAAGAAAATGTCCGGATTCTGCGCGGTCCCCTTGGTGTAAGGATGCTCGGGATTCAAAGAGTCGGCCTTGAACTCGGCAATCGCGTCATAATCGACCAGCTTCGCCAGATCGTCGTAGTCCAGCACCTCGATCTTCTGGACCTCGTGCGAAGTGCGGAAGCCGTCGAAAAAGTTCAGGAAAGGCACGCGCGCCTTGATGGCCGTCAGATGAGAAACGGCGGTCAGATCCATGGTTTCCTGTACGCTGGAGGAAGCCAACATCGCAAATCCTGTGCCGCGACAAGCCATCACGTCGCCATGGTCGCCAAAGATCGAGAGGGCATGCGTCGCCAGGGCACGGGCGCTGACGTCGAAAACGGCAGGCAGGCGTTCGCCGGCGATTTTATACATATTGGGGATCATCAACAGCAATCCCTGCGAAGCCGTAAAAGTCGTCGTCAAGGATCCGGCGCTCAAAGAACCGTGCACAGCGCCTGACGCGCCCGCTTCGGACTGCATTTCCGAGATCTCGACGACCCTGCCAAAAATATTCTTTCTCCCCTGGGCCGCCCATTCGTCGCAGTCTTCGGCCATCGGCGAAGAAGGCGTAATGGGATAAATCGCGGCGACCTCAGTGAACGCATAACTGACGTGCGCTGCGGCCATATTGCCATCCATAGTCTTCCAACGTTTTGCCATTTCGAAACTCCCCCTTGATGATAATTAGGATCTGCTGTATCGATAAAAATCGAAAGGGATTCACCCTTTTCCCTTTGCAACCCCATCCAGCCGTGAAACCAACACACTCTCCCTCGAAGCCCACGTTACGACGACCACATAAAAGACACAGCAATTCCCCTATGTGATTCAAATTCTATCACGAATGCAATAAAAGTTTGTGATTTATCTTAAAAGAAAAACATCGAAAAAAAATTATCGGGCAAAATTGATTTTTGTATACTGTATTTTTCATCATGATGAAGCAAGCACAGAAAAATACAGGATTAGCCCAAGAAACAAAAAAATCGGCGGAGTTCCCTGACATGGAGGGCCCATCCGCCGACAGCGAAAACAAGAGAAAACTAAAGAAGGCGAAAGAAAGCCAAAGAGGACAGCCAAAGAGGACAAGAGAAACATCAAAAGGCCAAGCGAGCAACGTTTACAAAAAAGCCGGTCTGCAGCGGGAAGGATTTTCCGCAGCGGGCCGGCGATTTTTGAGCGAAGATTTTTAAGCGAAGATTTTCGAGCGGAGAAAGGAAGAGAAAAAGAGAAGAAGGAAGAAGTAAGGAAGAAAAAACAGAGACACGGGCGACGACCTACTCTCCCGCGAAGCGAATCGCAGTACCATCGGCGCGTGAGGGCTTAACTGCCGGGTTCGGCATGGGACCGGGTGGACCCCCTCCGCATTTATCACCAGTATCTCTGTTCAATTCGACTTCCGCAACTGCCATGGACGCGTCCACAGTCAGTGCGAAAGCGAAACCTTTTCGTTGTTCTTTTTTCGTTTCTCTTTTTCGTTTCTCTTCTCTCGAACAGCACGAAACTGAAACAGGTTAAGGCCTCGGTGTATTAGTACCGGTTAACTCAACGTCTCGCAACGCTTCCATTCCCGGCCTATCGAACCCCTCGTCTCGGGGACACCTTACTACCTTCTGGTATGAGATATCTCATCTTGGGGGCGGTTTCCCGCTTAGATGCCTTCAGCGGTTATCCGGGCCGTACTTGGCTACTCTGCTGATGCGGCTGGCGCCACAACAGATACACCAGTGGTACGTCCACTCCGGTCCTCTCGTACTAGGAGCAGCTCCCCTCAAATATCTTGCGCCCGTGGTGGATAGGGACCAAACTGTCTCACGACGTTTTGAACCCAGCTCGCGTACCGCTTTAATGGGCGAACAGACCAACCCTTGGGACCTGCTACAGCCCCAGGATGCGACGAGCCGACATCGAGGTGCCAAACCTCCCCGTCGATGGGAACTCTCGGGGGAGATCAGCCTGTTATCCCCAGGGTAGCTTTTATCCGATGAGCGACGGCCTTTCCATTCAGCACCGCCGGATCACTAGGACCGACTTTCGTCTCTGCTCGAAATGTCTCTCTCGCAGTTAAGCCAACTTATACCCTTGCGCTCTCTTGGCGGTTTCCATTCGCCATGAGTTGACCTTTGCGCGCCTCCGTTACTCTTTGGGAGGCGACCGCCCCAGTCAAACTGCCCGCCTGACTGTGTCCTCTTCGTCGATTCAGACGCTAAAGTTAGACATTCGAAATCACAAGGGTGGTATCCCAACGATGGCTCCAAGAAAGCCAAAGCTCTCTCTTCTCCGCCTCCCACCTATCCTGTGCATGTGATTTCAAATATCAGTATCAGGCTACAGTAAAGCTCCATGGGGTCTTTCCGTCCTACCACGGGGAACCGGCGTCTTGACCGGTACCACAATTTCACTGGATCTCTCGTTGAGACAGCGCTCAAATCGTTACGCCATTCGTGCAGGTCGGAACTTACCCGACAAGGAATTTCGCTACCTTAGGACCGTTATAGTTACGGCCGCCGTTTACTGGGGCTTCATTTCCAAGCTGCGCCTTGCGGCTCACTCTTCCATTTAACCTTCCAGCACCGGGCAGGCGTCAGACTCTATACTTCGACTTGCGTCTTATGCAGAGTCCTGTGTTTTTGGTAAACAGTCGCTTGAGCCTGGTTTCTGTGGCTGCTCCCCGCTTCACCTTACGATTGACGGGGGCAGCACTCCTTCTCCCTAAGTTACGGAGTTAACTTGCAGAGTTCCTTAACGAGAGTTATTCCACTCACCTTAGCTTGCTCAGCTTGACCACCTGTGTCGGTTTCGGGTACGGGCGCCATAAGTTCTCCCTAGCAGGTTTTCCTGGCAGCGGAGCTTCAACAGCTTCGCCTCGAAATGAGGCTCCCTCTCGGATCTCGGCCTTGACGGGGCGATGTGCTTGACTGTCGCCCCAGCCTGCTTCCTTGGACTGGCTCTTCCATCAGCCGGCCTGTCTAGCTTTCTGCGTCGCTGCTTCGGTCGTAGCGAACTTATCGCGGGGCAGGAATTTCAACCTGCTGTCCATCATCTACGCTTTTCAGCCTTGACTTAGGCCCCGCCTTACCCTGGGCGGATCAACCTTCCCCAGGAATCCTTGGTCTTCCGGTGTATTTGATTCTCGCAAATATGTCGTTACTCATGCCGGCATTCTCACTACTCAGCTGTCCACGAAACTTTACAATTTCGCTTCGTCCCGCTGACTACGCTCCCCTACCGATAGATTGCTCTATCCCATAGCTTCGGCGGCATGCTTAGCCCCCTACATTTTCGGCGCGGGGGTCCTCGACCAGTGAGCTGTTACGCACTCTTTAAAGGATGGCTGCTTCTGAGCCAACCTCCTGGCTGTTTCGGGGTCCCTACATCCTTGTCACACTTAGCATGCTCTTCGGGGCCTTAGCTGATGATCTGGGCTGTTTCCCTTTCGACCACGAACCTTATCACCCGCGGTCTCACTCCTGATTTCTACGTGGCGGCATTCGGAGTTTGATGGCTCGCGCAAATCCCCCAGGACCGCTTGAGCTGTCAGTCGCTCTACCTCCGTCACGAATCCATCAAGGCTGCACCTCAATGCATTTCGGGGAGAACCAGCTATTACCTAACTCGATTAGCTTTTCACTCCTAACCACAGGTCATCCAAGACTTTTTCAACAGGCACTGGTGCGGTCCTCCATGGGGTTTCACCCCCACTTCAACCTGCCCATGGCTAGATCGTCAGGCTTCGGGTTTATTGCAGGCAACTTCGCGCTCTCTTCGAACTCGCTTTCGCTTCGGCTCCGGAACTTCATCCCTTAACCTCGCTGCATGCAATATCTCGCCGGCTCATTTTTCAATAGGCACGCTGTCACTTTCCATACATCGCTGTATTTCCAGCTCCAACTGCTTGTAGGCATACGATTTCAGGTCTCTTTCACTCCCCTCCCGGGGTGCTTTTCACCTTTCCCTCTCGGTACTATGCGCTATCGGTCACTTACAGTATTTAGCCTTGGACCATGGGCGGCCCGGATTCAAACGGAATTTCTCGTGCTCCGCTCTACTTGGGATTCGGTCTTCAGAGGGATCGGGTTTTCGTCTACGCGGCTTTCACGTTCTGCGGCTCGCTTTTCCAACACGATTCGACTAACCCGAGCTTTTCTTACTCTGCGGAAGCTCAGCAGCGCTTCCCCGACTGTCCCGCAACTCCCTCCGCAGCAACGGCTGCTGCCTTGCACTGCGGGGGTTTAGGCTGGCCCCTGTTCGCTCACCACTACTGGGGGGATCTCTTCGATTTCTTTTCCTCCGGCTACTGAGATGTTTCACTTCACCGGGTTCCTCTCCTTTACGGAGTCACGGGTCTGCACCCGTGGGGTTGCCCCATTCAGATATCCGCGGATCGAGGCCTGCTTGCGGCTCCCCGCGGCGTTTCGCCGCTTGCTGCGTCTTTCGTCGGCTGTAAGTGCCCAGGCATCCGTCGTATGCCCTTTCTACCTTAACCTGTTTCAGTTTCGTCCTGTTCGATTGTCAAAGAGCGCGTACCGTCTTTTTCTTGACTGTTGGGTAAGAAAACGTCCCTTGAAGAAGTGTTCTTAGCTGGTGGAGGTGACCGGAATCGAACCGACGACCTCCTGCGTGCAAAGCAGGCGCTCTCCCAACTGAGCTACACCCCCAGCAAAGATGAATATGGTGGGCCGCAGAAGATTTGAACTTCTGACCTCTCGGTTATCAGCCGAGTGCTCTGACCAACTGAGCTAGCGGCCCACAAAGTGAAGAAGTTAAACTAGCGTCGCTCTGTATTTCTGTCGTGCAAACGTGCAGCTTGTTTCGTTCAGCTTGAGTTCTCGTTCGCTGATGGTGCTCCTTAGAAAGGAGGTGATCCAGCCGCACGTTCCCGTACGGCTACCTTGTTACGACTTCACCCTCCTCACCGGACACTCTTTAGGCGGATCCTTCCTTGCGGTTAGGCCTCCGGCTTGGAGAGCACCCGACTCGGATGGTGTGACGGGCGGTGTGTACAAGGCCCGGGAACGTATTCACCGCGGCTTGGCTGATCCGCGATTACTAGCGATTCCAACTTCATGCAGTCGAGTTGCAGACTGCAATCCGAACTGGGGATGGCTTTCTGGGATCTGCTTCACCTTCCGGTCTCGCTTCTCTCTGTACCATCCATTGTAGCATGTGTGTCGCCCTGGACATATGGGCCATGATGACTTGACGTCGTCCCCACCTTCCTCCATCTTGTCGATGGCAGTCTCGCCGGAGTGCTCAGCTTTACCTGGTAGCAACTGGCAATAGGGGTTGCGCTCGTTGCGGGACTTAACCCAACATCTCACGACACGAGCTGACGACAGCCATGCAGCACCTGTTCACGTTCCCTTCCTTGCGGAGGGGTCGATCCGCTTTCGCTTCTCTACCGCGTGTATGTCAAGTCCAGGTAAGGTTCTTCGGTTTGCATCGAATTAAACCACGTGCTCCACCGCTTGTGCGGGCCCCCGTCAATTCCTTTGAGTTTCAATCTTGCGACCGTACTCCCCAGGCGGTATGCTTATCGCGTTAACTTCGGCACGAAACTATCGCTAGTCTCACACCCAGCATACATCGTTTACTGCCAGGACTACCGGGGTATCTAATCCCGTTCGCTCCCCTGGCTTTCGCGCTTCAGCGTCAGTATGCAGCCAGCAAACCGCCTTCGCCACTGGTATTCTTCCTGATATCTACGCATTTCACCGCTACACCAGGAATTCTGTTTGCCTCTCTGCTTCTCAAGCTCTCCAGTTTCGTCTGCGAAAAAGGGTTAAGCCCTTCCATTTGACAGACGACTTGAAGCGCCGCCTACGCGCCCTTTACGCCCAGTAATTCCGGACAACGCTCGCTCCCTACGTATTACCGCGGCTGCTGGCACGTAGTTAGCCGGAGCTTCCTCGCAGGGTACCGTCACTTCCTTCTTCCCCTGCAACAGAGGTTTACAACCCGAAGGCTGTCTTCCCTCACGCGGCGTCGCTGGGTCAGGCTTCCGCCCATTGCCCAATATTCCCCACTGCTGCCTCCCGTAGGAGTCTGGACCGTCTCTCAGTTCCAATGTGGCCGGTCGACCTCTCAGTCCGGCTACCCGTCTTCGGTTTGGTGAGCTTTCACCTCACCAACTGCCTGATAGGACACAAGTCTCTCCAAAAGCGCATCTCTGCTTTTCACCTTCCGGCTTATGAGGTATTAGCTCCGGTTTCCCGAAGGTGTCCCTCTCTTTCGGACAAGTCCTTGTGCTTTACTCACCCGTCCGCTGCTCGAATGATTCAATTCAACATATGTCTCCTCAAACCATCCTCGCTCAACTTGCATGTGTTAAGCACGCCGCCAGCGTTCGTCCTGAGCCAGGATCAAACTCTCCGTTGAAAATTGATCGAGCTCATGCACTAGCTGTCTCTTCTTCACCATATTCACTTTTCAAGGTGCTGCATCGCAGCCGATTTCGGCGCGACCGGGATAATATACCACTACTCTTTTAAGAATGCAAGCCCCGATTTGTCATCTCGATTCGATTGCAAAAACATGAAATTCTTCAAGGTAAATGCAACGCAACATCCGGTACCCCGTTGCATTAAATCTGAATTAAAAGGAGCTTGCATTTAGGGCTTGTTTAAAAAACATTTCAGCTTGTATTATTTCAATAAAATAACACTGGCAGCGACAAGAACAAAAGCGAAAAACGAAGCGTCAAGTTTGTCATAGCGGGTGAAAATTCTACGGAACCATTTGATTTTCTGAAAGAAACATTCAACCAAGTGTCGTTCCTTGTAAACATGCTCATCTATAAACCACGGTTCGGGATTATCGCTCTTCGGCGGGATAGTGTAACTTCCCTCCCGAGAAGTAATGTACTCTCTGATGGCTTGCGAACCGTAAGCCTTATCGCCGATGACGTTGCTCCCTCTGATTTCCGCTTGCCCGAGCAAGGACACGGCATGGCGGGAATCGTGGTCATTGCCGGGACTGAGCAGGAGCGCCAGCGGATTGCCTAAACCATCTACTATCGCATGAATTTTCGTATTCTTGCCGCCTCTGGACATGCCAATCGCTTGAGCCCCTTTTTTCCCCCTTCCGGGGTTTTCCCTCTCCCGTTGGCACTTTGATGTACTTTGCAGGACGTGGAGTCGATAGAGAGATTTTCCATGTCGGCATCAGCGCTTAGGGCGGCAAAGATCGCCTCGAATATTCCCCGCTGTTTCCACAGCCTGAAACGTGCGTAAACTGCCTGCCATTTGCCGTAACGCTCCGGAAGATCTCTCCATGGCGCTCCACTTCTGGCAAGCCACAGAATCCCATTGATGATCCTGCGGTTATCGTATTTTGCCGGGCGTCCACGTTGACCTGATTTCGGGTGTTCGGGCGGCAGCATTCTCTTGATTCGATTCCACTCGCTGGAGGTCAGTTCATATCTTCTCTCTTCCATGAGAAAAGTTTAAGCGATTGGATCGATTTAGGCAACTTTGACGTTTTTTAAACAAGCCCTAGTATGAATTGATGAAAGACCTTTCTTACGAGACAACAGATCTCGGAAAGGAGTTCATCATCATGAACAAACATTTGACTCTGGCTGAAAGAAAAGCCATTGAAAGCGCCCTCAACCGGCGAGAATCTCTCAGAAGTATTGCCTCAACAGTTCTGAAGTCGCCGAGTACGATCTCCAGAGAGATCAGAAAACATGCAGAGACTGTCTTCAAAGGCTGTTATGGCCGGACAGCAAACTGCTGCCTTCACCGGTATGACTGCTCCGTTACTTCCCTTTGTAACACCTCTCCGAAATGCCGTTCACTGTGTTTCCGGTGCTCAAGATGTAATACGATGTGTCCTGACTTTAAGGAGGAGGTCTGCCCGCAGCTTTCGGTTCCTCCGTATGTCTGTAACGGCTGCCCCAACCGTCACCGCTGCACTTTAAAAAAACGGATCTATTCTGCTAAATCTGCAAATGACTCTTACGAGAAAACTTTGCATGAGGCTCGTGAAGGCTTCAATATCTCCGATGCCGAGCTTGCAGATATTGATTCTTTTTTCTCTCCTCTCATCAAACAGGGGCAGTCTCTCTATCATATTATCCGTAATAATCGAGATACTGTTCCCTGTTCTGAAAGTACCGCCAGACGGCTCCTGCTTTCGGGTATTTTAGAGGCACGGAAAATAGACTTGCCCCGAGCTGTCCGTTTTAAGAAGAGAAAGGGAAAAAGAAATAACATGAAGGTGGATAAAAAATGTCGTGAAGGCCGTACCTACAATGATTTTCTCTCTTTTTCGGAGAAACATCCGGACATGCTTATTACCGAAATCGACAGTGTCGTTGGCACCACAGGAGGAAAAGTTCTTCTGACTGTCATCTTAAGAAACTGCAACTTTATGCTGGCTTTTTTGAGAGATAAAAATACTGCTCAATCTGTTGAGCAGATTTTTACAATGCTCTTCACTCTTCTGGGCAGGAAACGCTATAAGTCCATGTTTCAGGTCCTTCTTGCTGACAACGGTACAGAGTTTTCCAATCCGACGGCTATCGAAAAAGGTCCGGACGGAGAAAGAAAATCATATATGTTCTATTGCAATCCACAAGCACCGCAGGAAAAAACGAAGGTTGAAAATAATCATACTCTCATTCGAAGGATCCTTCCCAAGGGAACAACTTTCGACAATTTATCCCAAACTGATATCAACCTGATGATGTCTCATATAAACTCATACGGGAGGAAAAAATTTAACGGAAAATCTCCTGCAGAGATCTTTATCAACCTGTATGGCGAGGATGTATTGCATTTACTCGGACTCGAACTTATTCCGCCACAGGATATCTGTTTAAAGCGGACTCTTCTCGCCGGTAAATAACGGCTCCTTTTTAATTTCTTGATTGCATTAACTCTGAACTGAAAATTTTGCTTTCAGTTGAGGATCACTTTTGTATGCACTTTTTTCGGACAATTTCCTCGTAACAGCTTTTCATCCCCTTGAATTTGTTCCGTTAGCGCAATCTTGATCGTTATTATGTGTTCGTAATGACTGCTTGCTGCTTTTGTCCTGTCAAAGTAAATGCAACCCCGTCGCATTTACTTTGACGAGGTTGCATTTACTCTGAAAATTTACCGATTGCAAAAACATCGTTCCGATCCGGTCGAACACTGCTGCGCTTCGATTTCCTCCTCGATTTTTCTCTCCCGTACTTCGCCCAGAGATTTGACTGACTTTTTTTTCCGCTAGAATAGACGATGCTGTGTTCGTTGTTACTCTGAATTACTGAGGTGAATCCCGTGAATAGCAGCAATAACGTTAAAGGGGGGCACACTGCACCGCAGAGGCCGAAGACTTCTGCAAAAGTACCCCAAAAAGGAAAAAATCGTTTCTGAACAAATTTCTGATGTGGTTGGGGATGACGCTCCTCGTCTGTATCGCGGTGGTTTCTGTAGGATTGGCTTTATACATCAATAAGATTTCGGATACGTTGCCAACTGACGATGAGATTCTTGCTTATCGAGCGAATGAAGCCAGCATCGTTTACGACCGCAAAGGCCGCGTGATCACGGAGCTGTACGTTGAGAACCGGAAGCCCATGAAGCTGGAACAGTTCTCAAAGTGGATGGTGATGTCGATTCTCGCGGCGGAGGATTCTCAGTTTTACTCTCACAAGGGAATCCGGCCGCTGGCAATTCTGCGTTCGCTGTTTAGCGGCGAAGGCGGACAGGGGGCCAGCACGATCACGCAGCAGCTGGCGAGAAATCTCTTTTTGTCGAGTGAAAAGAGTCTGGACCGCAAAGCCAAAGAAGCCATCATTTCTCTCCACATGGAAAGGCTCTATTCCAAAGATAAACTGCTTGAGACGTATCTCAACGCGATCTATTTCGGTCATGGCGCCTGGGGCATCGACGCGGCGGCTCACAGCTACTTCAACAAGAGCGCCAGCGATTTGACGCTCGGCGAGGCTTCGATTTTGGCAGGCCTGGTCGCCGCTCCCGAAAAATATTCTCCAATCAGGAACATGAGCCTGGCCAAAGCTCGCCAGAATTATGTGCTGAACCGCCTGGTCCATTTGGACTGGATCACTCGGGAAGAAGCAAATGCCGCCGCTCAAGAGCAGTTGAAATTCAACGAACGGACCGAGAAGAGCAAGCTCGCTTTCAATAAAGCGCCCTATTTTGTGAGCCACATTCTCTTCAAAGAGTTGATCCCGGTTTACGGCAGCGACAAGATTTACAAGGGCGGCATGAGGATCTACACGACGCTGGATCTCGACGTGCAGCAAGCGGCGGAGGAGTCCATGGAAAAGTTGAAAAGCGAAGGCGGGCTCGTCGCGCTTGATCCGACAGACGGAGCGGTCCTCGCTCTGGTCGGCGGCAAAGACTTCGAACAAAGCAAATTCAACCGGGTGACGCAGGCGTTCCGGCAGAGCGGTTCGGCTTTCAAGCCAATTGTTTATGCGGCTGCGCTTGAAGCCGGCTACCGCCCGATTGACCACATTATGGACACGCCGATTTCACTGCGCGTTCCCAATTCATCGGGACCTGCCTGGACGCCGCATAATTTCAGTGAAACGTATGTGGGAGAAGAAACGCTGCTCAACGCTCTGGCCCATTCACATAACACTCCGGCGGTGCGCCTGACCTATATGCTGGGGCCGATGAACGTCGTCGAGACGGCCCGGCGTATGGGGATCTCTTCGCCGTATTTGACCCCTACGCTTTCCGTTGGTTTGGGGGTCGCCAGCGTCACGCCGCTGGAAATGGCCGTCGTCTACTCGGTTTTCGCCAATAACGGCAGCCGCGTCGAGCCCTACTTCGTTCGAGAGATCCGCAGTCGCGAGGGAAAAGTTCTTCAGCAGAATTCCCCGAAGATCACAGAAGCCCTTCAGCCTGGTACGGCAATGATCGCTCGTTCGATGCTCCAGGAAGTCATCCGCGCCGGTACCGGCAGCAAAGCGCGCCTTGCCGGATTCGAAATGTTCGGTAAGACCGGCACGACAAACGATTACACCGACGCATGGTTCGCCGGCGGCGTCCCCGGACTGGTCGCCGTCGTTTATGCGGGAAATGATGACCTGAAACCGCTTGGCGGCAAAAACGCGACGGGCAGTCACGTTGCCCTTCCCGTATGGTCCTCGTTCATCAGAAGCGCCGTCAAAATCCTCGAAACGCCCCAAGTCTTTCCCAGAGAGCTTTCCGACGAGGAAAGCGGCGTCAGGGTCATGCGCGTATGCGTCGAAAGCGGTTTTCCGGCCTCGCCGGAATGCAAAAAAGTCACCAATATCTACATGCCTGCGGACAGAATCCCCACCGCCCCCTGTCCGCTCCACGCCGAGGGCGCGGCAGAGATGGAAGATTCCAACGCACCGCAACTGCTGCTTTTGGATCAAGATAAGACAGATCTCGAAGCCGTCAAGAAGGATGAAGAACTCCTGGTCTCCCAAGATCAGCTTCCGATTTTCGATCCCTCCCAGATTCCGCCGCCCGTTCCTCCCCCCCCGACCTCCCGCCAGCAGAGGGGAACAGCACTGGCAGCTGGCGCGATTACATCAAAAAGGACGACCGTTCCGTTGAAGAACGGTATCAGGAACTGCTCAAAAAATACAATATTCAATAATGAAAAGTCCGAAGGCCGGCTTCGCACCATGCCTTCGGACTTTTTCAATCCACTGCGGTCATACGCGTTTTCGATAATAGAGAAATAATAGAGAAAGAAGAAGCCCGCAACGGCGGGCTTCTTCTTTCTCTCGATTTGGCTTTTAACAGCACAACACCGTCTAGTACATGCCGCCCATGCCGGGGCCCATGCCGCCGGCCGGATCGGCCTTCTTCTCCTCGGGCTTGTCAGCCACAAGGACTTCGGTGGTCAGGATCATCTTGGCAATGGAAGCGGCGTTCTCGAGAGCGCTGCGGGTCACCTTGACGGGATCGATGATGCCTGCTTTGATCAGGTCGACATACTCACCGTTGGAAGCGTCAAGGCCATGACCTTCCTCAAGGGAACGAACTTTCGCGACAACGACGTCACCCTGCAGGCCGGCGTTGGTCGCGATCAGATGCAGAGGCGAAGACAGCGAGTTGAGCACGATGTTGGCGCCCGTGCGCACGTCGCCCTTCAGTCCCTGCTTCTCGATCTCCTTCTCAAGATCCTCGACGCAGTTGACGAGAGCCACACCGCCGCCGGCCACGATGCCTTCCTCAACGGCCGCGCGGGTGGCGGAAAGCGCGTCGTCGATACGAAGCTTCAGTTCCTTCTGCTCGGTCTCGGTGGCGGAACCGACCTGAATGACGGCTACGCCGCCGACCAGCTTGGCAAGGCGCTCCTTGAGCTTTTCCTTGTCGTAGTCGGAAGTGGAGTTCTCGATCTCGGTGCGGATCTGAGCGGCGCGGTTACGGATGTCGTCCTTGTTGCCGCTGCCGTCGACGATGGTGGTGTCTTCTTTGGTGATGCGGATCTTCTTGGCGCGGCCAAGTTTGGACAGCTCGACGTTCTCGAGCTTTTCGCCGAGGTCGGAAGTGACCACCTCGCCGCCGGTGACCACAGCGATATCCTGCAGCATGGCCTTGCGTCTCTCGCCGAAGCCGGGGGCCTTGACGGCCACGGCGGTCATGGTGCCGCGCAGTTTGTTGACGACGAGGGTCGCCAGAGCTTCGCCTTCCACGTCCTCAGCGATGATCAGCAGAGGCTTGCCGGTCTGCAGAACTTTTTCGAGGATCGGCAGCAGATCTTTGACGTTGCTGATCTTACCGTCGTGGATAAGCACATAGGCGTCTTCGAGCGAAGCTTCCATGCGCTCGGGGTCGGTGACCATATAGGGGCTGATGTAACCCTTGTCGAACTGAAGTCCGTCGACGGTCTCCAGCGTCGTGCCGGTGGTCTGGCTGTCCTCGACGGTGATGACGCCGTCGCGGCCGACTTTCTCCATGGCTTCGGCGATGATGGCGCCGATGGCCTTGTCGTTGGCGGAGATCGAAGCGACCTGGGTGATGTCGTCCTTCCCGTTGACCTGGTGAGCCATCGCCTTCAGGTGCTCGGTCACAGCGTCCACGGCCACGGAAATGCCGTTGCGCAGGTAAATGCCGTTGGCGCCGGCAGCCACGTTCTTCATGCCCTCGCTGATCATCTCGCGGGCCAGCACGGTCGCGGTGGTCGTGCCGTCGCCGGCCACGTCGTTGGTCTTGGAAGCGACTTCCTTGAGAAGCTGAGCGCCCATGTTCTCGAAGGGATCTTCAAGCTCGATCTCCTTGGCGATGGTCACGCCGTCGTTGGTGATGGCGGGAGAACCGAATTTTTTGTCCAGCACGACGTTGCGGCCTTTGGGGCCGAGGGTCACGCCGACGGTATCGGCAACTTTGTTGATGCCGCGCTCGAGCGCACGACGGGATTCTTCGCCAAAAGCAAGAATTTTAGCCATTTATGAATTCCTCCTGAAAAAATAATGATGTCTGTCCAAAAAAACTAGTCGATCACCGCAAGAACGTCGCGCTCGCTGAAAATCACGAGCTTCTCGCCGTCAAGCTTGATCTCCGTGCCGGAATACTTGCTGAAAACGATATGGTCGCCGACTTTCACTTCAAGGGGAAGCTTCTGACCATTGTCGAGAATGCGCCCCGTTCCGACGGCGATGACTTCGCCTTCCTGAGGTTTTTCCTGCGCGGTGTCCGGCAGATAAAGACCGCTCTTGGTCTTTTCTTCTCCGCTGACGACTTTGACGACGATACGATCCGCAAGGGGTTTCAACTGCATTATTTATTCCTCCTATACTGAGTTCGACAAAAATCTCCGAAGTGATTTTTATTAGCACTTAATCACTTCGAGTGCTAACAATGGTTATGATACAATTTTGGCGGTCAAATTCAAGAGTGATCACAGAAAAATATTTTATCTTTTAGCGATTTTTCGCGATAAAATTTCGTTTATCAGCTGTTTCCTACCGTATGCTGTTCTTTCGCTTAATCATGTAAAAACAATCGCGACGCGGCCTTGTCCATAAAATAAAGAGAGCAACCACAGCGGATTGCTCTCTTAAAAATCATTGCTCCGTCGGGACGCGATCCCCGGACACGAAGCGCGAGAAATGCTCCCGACAATAACGATGGATCTCCCCCGCGGTCGCCAAGTTCAGCACTTCATCAGCACAGGCGCGCATTTCTTCGGTTTTCAACAGCGAAAGGATCCACTGGGTGCGCAGCATCTCGGAAGGGTTGACGCTGAAAGAACGCAGTCCCATGCCGAAAAGGATCGGACTCAGCAGGGGATCTCCCGCCATTTCTCCGCACAAACTGACGGGCTTGCCCGCCGTCGCGCCATTTTTGATGGTGGTCTGCACAAGGCGCAGGACCGAGGGCGAGAACGGCGAATAAAGATAAGACAACGCCGAGGCCAGGCGGTCGACGGCCATGGTGTATTGGATCAGGTCGTTGCTGCCGATGCTGAGAAAGTCGCATTCGCACGCGATCAGATCGGAAATGACGGCGGCCGAAGGCGTCTCCACCACGACGCCGACTTTAGTGCGAGGATTGAAGGCCGTCCCTTCCCGGCGAAGTTCCTCCTTGACGTCATCAATCACGGCTTTTGCCGAACGCACTTCGTCAATGGCCGAAATCAGCGGCAGCAGGATGGAAACGTCCCCGTAGGCGCTGGCGCGCAGAATGGCCTTGATCTGGCTGCGGAAGATGTCCACGCGCGACAACGAATAACGAATCGCCCGATGGCCGAGCGCCGGGTTCTTCTCTTCCGGCATGTTCAGATAGGAGGGGATCTTGTCGCCGCCGATGTCAAGCGTGCGGAAGACCACCGGACGGCCCTTCATGGCCAGCAGCGCTTTCTTGTACTCCCAGAACTGTTCCCCTTCCGCCGGCAGATGCGCGCGGGTCAGATAAATGTATTCCGTCCGATAAAGTCCGACGCCGTGCCCGTCAACTTCCACGATCGACTTGATATCCGCATCGGAAGCCGCGTTGCCGTAAACTTTCAACAGCACCCCGTCGGCGCTGCAAGCCGGCCGTCCCACAAAACTGCGCAACCGCTGCTGAAACAGACTCTCCCGTTCCTGTCGCGCGCGACATTCCCGGATCGTTTTCTCGTCCGGGTTGATAAAAACATCGCCATTATTGCCGTCGACAATGATAAAATCGCCGCGATATACGTCGTCGGCGACTCCGCTCAGCCCCACCACGGCAGGCTTGTGCTGATTGCGGGCCATGATGGTGGCATGAGAACCGATCGTTCCCTCTTCACAGATCAACCCGACAATATTATTCTTCTGGATCAGCGAGATCTCCGCTGTGCCCATGCTTTTGCAGACAAGGATCAGGCCTTCCCGCTCGTCCCTGAGCAGGTCACCGCCTTCGATATGCAGAAGCAGACGGCACACGCGCGCCGAAACGTCTTTGACGTCATCGGCCCGGGCCTTCAGGCAGTCGTTGTCCATATTCTCGAAGACCTGAGCGAACTTTTCCGCCACGGTCTTGACAGCCCATTCGGCGTTGACGTTCTGAGCGACGATCATGTCTCGAATCTCACCGAGAAATTCCGGATCTTCGAGCATCACGCCATGGACGCGGTACAAATCGGGGCCCGCTTCGTCTCCGTCAACAACGGCCGTCTTCTCGTCGCCATAAAGCCGTCGGATCTCTTCGCTGGCCGTCGCTACGGCCAGGTTCAGACGCTCCACTTCCCCTTCGGCGTCGTCGACATAGTCTTTTTCTATCTCGAGCTGTTCCTTCCAGTCGACGTAAACTTGCCCCATGACAATTCCCGGAGATACGCCCAGCCCCTTCACGCAATTTCCTCCCTCGCCCCTGTACAGAATTCTAAAGACAAGATATCACAGACAAACGCTCAGCTCAACGCTCGATTCCATCGCGGGCCATGACCCCGGCGTCGTAGTAGTGCTTGATCAGCTTCATTTCGGTCACGAGGTCGGCACGTTCAATGAGCCAACGAGGCGCATAACGCCCCGTCAAAAGCAGCTCCGTTCTTCCGGGACGT
Organism: Pyramidobacter sp. YE332; assembly: GCF_033060595.1. Classification (NCBI taxonomy): domain Bacteria; kingdom Thermotogati; phylum Synergistota; class Synergistia; order Synergistales; family Dethiosulfovibrionaceae; genus Pyramidobacter; species Pyramidobacter sp. YE332. Next base: position 1,874,843 of record NZ_CP133038.1, read on the forward strand.
TCATCCAAAAAGTTTTCTACCGTTTCATCGGAGACCAATCCGAACCACAGCGCCACGTTGATCTCGTCGAGCACGACCAGATCGTACCGCCCGGAGAGCATGGCCTGCCGGCAGATTTCCAGTCCCCGCCGCGCCATCTCTCGGTCTTTCTCGGTCATTTCCTCACGATGAAGGCAGCGGGGACCGCCGAACGTCTGCAGGTCGATCTGCGGCAGCGCCGAGAGGGCGCGATGCTCGCCATAAAGCTGTCCTTTCATGAACTGCCCGAAGAAAACGCGCCCGCCGTTCCCGGCCATGCGGAGGGCAAGCCCCAGCGCCGCCGTGGTTTTGCCCTTGCCGTTGCCCGTATAGACTTGCACGAAACCGCGTTCGAGCATGTTCAGGCTCCCATGATGCGGCTGCGGAAGACGAAGAACACGGCGCCGAGAATGCAGAGCATCGCCCACAGGTAATCGAGCGTCAGTTTTTCCTTTAAATAGAAGGTGGAAAACAGCACGAAAACGGTCAGGGCGACGACCTCCTGCAGAATTTTCAACTGCCCCACCGAAAGCGCCTGATGCCCGATCCTGTTCGCGGGCACCTGCAGGCAGTACTCGAAGAACGCGATCCCCCAGCTGGCAGCGGCCGCGACGAACCACGGCCGGTCGGCGAGGCTTTTGAGATGACCATACCAGGCAAACGTCATAAAAACGTTGCTGCAGCACAATAAAACCGCGCAGACAAGAACCGATTTCAAATGGATTCCTCTTTTCCGCTCAGACGCTCAGGGAAAAAACGACGGCAGCTCCTCCGCTTTTCCGCTCGCAGTCCGTCACAGCGTTTCCTTTTCGCTGGACTGAAGGACAACCACGGCCACGTCGGCGGGGACTTTTTTGGCAAAAGCCTGCGGATCCGCCATAATGTTGGGAAACGTGTTGTAATGCATGGGGATGACTTCACGGGGATGGATCATTTCCGCCGCTTGCGCCGCTTCGTCGGCGTTCATCGTGTAGGTTCCGCCGATCGGCAGCAGCGCGACGTCGATCGCCATGGAACGCAGCTCTTTCATGCCGTCGAAGAGCATGGTGTCGCCCGCGTGATAAACCTTGTGCTTATCGACTTCGATCACGTAGCCGCAGGGTTCGCCGTCAGGCAGTTCCTGCCCGTCGGCCTGAATCGACGAGGTGTGGACCGCGGGCACGACAGCGACCTTGCCGAACAGGAAGTTTCGGCTCTCGCCGCTTTTCATTACCGTGATCGTTTCCGGATTCACGCCTTGTGATCTTAGATACTCGGCGATCTTATCGTTGCAGATCACGGCACATTCGGTTTGTCTGGCGATAGCCGCCGCGTCCCGCAGATGATCGGCATGTCCGTGCGTCAGCAGCATCGCGTCAAGCGCGATGAAATCATCCGCCGTACAGCAGGCATAGGGGTTGCCCGTGAAAAACGGATCGATCACGATCGAACTGTAATCGCTCTGGATCTTGAAGCTGGCATGACCTAAAAACTGAAGCTGTGTTGCCATAGCGCACACCCTCCCTCAAAATTTAACGCAGATTCGTGATTTTTATTACAAATAAATATATTAGCATAAAAAGAGTCCGCGTGCTCCTATTATACGATTAAATTTCATGCCGGTTCTCGTCGTGTTTTTTATACAAAGCTCATCCCGCCATTCGGCGACAAACTTCAAACCGACACGCGCCTCCGCGCAAAAAGCGCCGTCCTTCTTTCGAGAGACGGCGCTTTTTGCACGGCCGATATATTCCGACTCAAAGTTTGAAGTCTTCGATACGGAACATATCCGTATAGGTCGGATAAGGCCACAACTCTTTGGCAATGAGCCGCTCGGCTTCATCGCTGTCGGCGCGGATCGATTCCATCAGCGACGCGCCGTCGCCGGCGAGAGTCTTCGCGGCGGCGTGAGCGTCTCCGTCCTTGACCGAGCCCGCCACGGCGTCCAGCATTTCCAGTTTCTCAAGGATGCCGCATTTGATCTCCGCCAGACGTTTCAGATTCTTCTCCCATGGGGCGATATGGGCACGCAGTTCCACCGGCAGGGCGGACAGCGCGCCGGCTTCGCAGGCCAGCTGTTTCGAAATGGCCGGCAGCACGCCCTCGAACATCATCGCGCGCAGCACGCCGATCTCCGTCAGCATCGTTTCATTGTACTGTTCCAGACGCACCTCATGATAAGCGACGATCTCGCGGTCCGTCATGATCCCCAGATTCGCCAGCAGATCGCGATGTTCTCTGCTCAGATACTGATCCAGAGCTTCGACCGTATTCCTGCACACCGGCAGGCCGCGGCGCTTCGCCTCTTCGATCCACGCCGCGTCGTAACCGTTGCCTTCAAAGCGCACGTTCGCCGATTCCTCCCAAGCGTCTTTGATCACGGCCAGCGCCGCGTCAGCCACGTCCGCCCCGCCGATGAGACGCGACTCCAGCGCCGTACAGAAGCGCTCGATTCCTTCGCTCCAGGCAGCCAGCATCACGGTCAGCGGGCCGCCGAGCGCCTGCGGAGCGCCGACGCCGCGGAACTCCCATTTGTTGCCCGTGAAGGCGATCGGCGAGGTGCGGTTACGGTCGCTGACGTCTCTGTTCAACGTCGGCAGACGGTCCAGGCCGAGGTCGATGGACCCCTTCGCCGTCATGTCTTCGTTGAGGCCTTGGGCCAGACCGTTCAAAGCCCGGTCGATCTGCGAGCCGACGTAGACGCTCATGATCGCCGGAGGCGCTTCATGCCCGCCAAGACGATAGCTGTTGCCCGCCGAAGCGATGGACGCGCGCAGCAGGCCGCCGTGCCGGCTGACGCCGAGCAGGAACGAGGCGATAAAAGAAAGGAACTGGACATTGCGCCTCGGGTTGCTGGTCGGCTTGAGCAGATTGCGCCCTTCGCTGTCGCGCAGCGAAACGTTCAGGTGCTTGCCGCTGCCGTTGACGCTGGCAAACGGCTTTTCATGCAGCAGCAGCTGGAAATGGTGGCGGCGCGCCATCTTGCGCATCACTTCCATGAGCATCTGGTTCTGGTCGCAGCCCTGATTGGCTTCCGAGAGGACGGGCGCGAACTCGAACTGCCCGGGAGCCACTTCGTTATGGCGGGTTATCAGCACTTGGCCGAGGCGGTACATATCGCGCTCGACGTCCTCCATGAAGGCGAGGACACGCGGATGGATCGCGCCCAGATAATGGGCTTCCACGGCCTGAGCCTTGGGCGACGGCGCGCCGATCAGGGTGCGGCGGCACAACTCGATGTCCGGACGGCGGCGCGCCTTTTCCTCGTCGACGAGGAAATATTCCTGCTCCGCGCCAATGGTCACGTCGACGGAACGCACGGTGCGGTTGCCAAACAGTTTGAGCAGACGCATGGCCCGTTCCTGGATGGCGCCGATGCTTTTCAGCAGCGGCGTTTTCATGTCCAGCGGCGTACCGTCGTAGGAGATGAATACCGAAGGGATGCAGAGCGTGCCGCCTTTGTGGCTGAGGACGATGAATGCCGGGCTGGAAGGATCCCAGGTGCAGTAGCCGCGCGCCTCAAAGGTGTTTCTCATGCCGCCGGAAGGAAAGGACGAGGCGTCGGGCTCGCTCTGGATCAGTTCCTTGCCGCTGAACGTATGGATCGGGTGGCCTTCCCCGTCGAGGTTGAGAAAGGCCATATGACGTTCCGCCGTGACTTCCGTCCGCGGCTGGAACCAATGGGTGTAGTGCGTCGCTCCCTTGGAAAGGGCCCATTCCTTCATGGCCGCCGCCACGTAGTCGGCAATCGAACCGTCGAGCTTGCCGTCTCCCTCGACCGCCGTCATCAGGCGCCGGTACACGTCTTCCGGCAGACGCTCCTTCATGGCCGCTTTGTCGAAAACATGCATTCCGAAAATCTCCGCAGGACGGGTTACGCCTTCATCCATTTGCTCTGACCTCCCGAAAATGTGTTTGCCGTGCCCAACCCTTCAAGGAAAGACACGAGCGTTTTTTTCGATTCATCTTTTTATGATGCAAGAGTATATCACATCCATTGGGATAAGATCATGCAGATACACACAAAATACAAAATTTATGCACATGAAAATCCATTTACATGCATGTCTTTTTGAAAAAAGACATGCACAGACAGAATTTTGACAGCGCACTCATTTCCGCCGTCGATCTTTAATGCCAAGGTCAAAAAAAATGAGCCCGATACGGTCATTCAACCATATCAGGCTCTCTTTTCAGCAGTTTCCTTCATAAACGTAGGTCAGATGCCGGCGAGCGCGCTCCGCCAGGCGGTAAATCCGCGCCACCGGCGTCGGCGGTCTGTCCTGAACTTTATAGTGCGGAAAAAAGCGCGAGAGATGCAACGGCAGATTGCGGTCAAGCGACGCCAGCCAGGCCGCCAGCCGCTCGATTTCATCGTCGCCGTCGTTCTTTCCGGGCACGATCAGCGTCGTCACCTCGACGTGACAGCCGAATTCAACGGCGCAGCGGATGAAGTTCTTCACCGTTTCCAGATCGCCGCCCAGCCAGCGGTAGTACGCCTCGGTAAAGCCCTTCAGATCCACGTTCATGGCGTCGATCAGCGGCAAAAGCCGCCGCAGCGGCTCGGAAAGCAGAGAACCGTTCGTGACCAGAACGTTTTTCATCTTCCGCTCATGGATCAGCTGCGCGCAGTCGACGACAAAATCATAGCTGACTGTGGGTTCGTTATAGGTGTACGCTAAGCCGATGTTCCCGCGGACTCGGAGTGCCCCGGCCAATTCCGCCAGCTGAACGGGTTCGGCGCGCCGCACGGCAAGGCCGCTTCCGTTGGACATGGCGATGGAATCGTTCTGGCAAAAAGGGCAGTGCAAGTTGCAGCCGTAACTTCCAACCGACAGGATGAAACTGCCGGGGTAAAAGCGCCGCAAAGGCTTTTTCTCGATCGGATCCAGGGCCAGCGAGGTGATCCGGCCGTAATTTTCCTCAACGATGCGCCCGCCGCGGCACACTCTGGCGCGGCAGATGCCCCGCTGGCCTTCCTCCAACGCGCAGCGGTGGAAACACAGCTGACAGCGTTTCATCGATGACGCACGACCTCGAAGCGCTGAAGCGAGTAATTTTCGCCGCGCTCGATGCCGGCTTTGCGAAGCGCGATGTCCAGCTGCCGCTCGACGGTATCGACGCCTTCGAGGTCGGGCAGCAGCAGTCCTTTGCGGTGCCCGCTGCTGACGATCACGCCGTAGCGCCTGACGTCGAGGTCGTCTTTTGTCGCCTCTTCGGCCGGCGAAAGCACGTCCACGTCGTACACGAGCCGCGGCAGTTCCGCTTCGGTTACGGGAGCGAAGCGCGGGTCGCGCGTTCCTGCGGAGACCGCGTTGTGGAGGATCTCCTCGGCGACGGAACCTCTGACCGGCTCGATCGTCCCGATGCAGCCGCGCAGTTCGCCGGCAATCTTGACGGAGACGAAGACGCCGGCGCGGCGCTTCGTCAGATCTTCCGGCAAGCCGTCAGGGAGCTTGGCCACGCGGCCGCTCTTCACATAATGTTCCAGGCTCAGCCGCGCCAGCTTTACATAGGCGTCTTCACACGCGGCGGTCTGACGCAGTTTTTCCCGTTCCCGCCGCAGGAACAGCTGATCGAAACGCCGCCTTTCATCGACGGCACAGGGAACGAAGCAGGCCACGCCGTAACCGACGCCAAACGGTCCCTCGTAACTCAGGACCTCGCTCTCCACGTCGCAGCCGTCGAAGGCGCCCGCCATGACGACAAAAGAACGCAGACCGCATTCCGCCGCTTTTTCGCAGAAAACGGGATCGAGCTCGAGCATGGCGCCGAAGTCGGCCGACGAAAAAATCTCCATGATCCGCCGATCAAATTCGGGCCCTTCCGGCGCAAAACCATAAGGCCCGTCGGCTTTCAATTTGTGCGACAGGTCGCCGCTGGCAACGACGACGGCCCTGCGCCCCAAACGCTCCGCCGCGCGGGCGATCGCCTTGCCGAAGTTGTAATGCTCGAGCAACGGCAGTCCCGAAAGACCGATTCTGACCACAGGGATCGCGCCGCACGACTGACAAAAGAACCGCAATGGAATCATTGTGCCATGATCGAGTTCGGCACGGCGTTCGCCCTTTTTCCCAGCAGGGATCCCGGATGCCGCCGCTTCAGACCCGATCGCTTCCGCCAGCGCGTCGTCGTAAGAAACGGCGCACGCCGCGTCGGGCCGGCCGAACGCCGCGAAGCTTCCGCGCGCCTGTTGCCCTGGCGAGATGTGAAAATAATCGCGATACATGATGGAATGGGGCGACAGGACGATCAGAACGTCGGGCTTCAGCGCCGCGGCCCGGCGGGCCGCTTCACGATAGGCGTCGATGGTTGCCTGGATTCCCTTTTCCTCTCCGCGCCCGATTTCCGGAAGGATCAACGGCGGATGAGGCACCGCAAAAGCTCCAAGAATTGCCACGTGGATCACTCCTTTCACACACAGACGTTGACCCGAGCCGCTTAGCTCTCACTCCGCCATGGCGCTTTTTCACTCTCGAAATCCCGCATAAAATGCAGCAGCAGCGTCAACGCCAGCAGATCGGCGCTGCCGCCGGGACTGAGGTTCTCCGCTATGAACTGGCGGTCGAGCCGGGCGATGCCCGCCATGTCCGGCACAGTTTTTTCATCGAGCAGACGGCCGATCTCGCGTTGTACCTCACGAAAGCGGAACAAACTGGAGCGCCGGATCATGTTCGTGTCGTCCGCGGCGCCGATCAGATGCAGCAGAGTCACCGCCGCGGCGTCGTTCAGCGGCAGATTCTCCGCTAACAGCCGTTCGAAAACGGGCAGCCCGCATTCGATCACCGCGGGAAAGCCGGCCGCCGCCTCGCCGCGGATCCCCGTGACGCCGCTTTCGCGAAAAATTTTCTCGCCCGCGGACTGTCCCTGCGGAGAAAACTCATCTTTCAGCCCCGTCAGCATCTTCCGCGCCACGCCGGCCAACCGCTCCGCCGCGGCGTTTTCCCCGCGCCCCCACAGCCAGCCGCGGGCCGCGCAGATCACGCCGACGGAGAAGATCGCGCCCTTGTGAACGTTGACGCCGCCGGTCGCTTCCAGCATGACCGTTTCGGCCTCCATCCCCGGCAGCCGCAGCGATTGAAAAAGCCGCTCCGGCTCCTGTTCGGCCGCTTCGGCCCCCAGCGCGGCACAGAGGTGGAAATACGGCGCCAGCGTGCCGGCGCTGTCCATAAACGTGAAAAGGTCCATATCGCGATGCGATCCCGAGTTGAAGCGGTCCACCAGCCCCGGCTTGGGCGAAACGCAGACCTCGTACAGCAGCGCCCGTTGAGCGGCGCTCGCGACCGTATCGGCAAAACGGCCGACGGCGTCGTCGTACATCAGCTTCACGGCGGCGCAGGCCAGTTCCCGCGCCGGATGGATCCGGCGCGGCGCGCAGTCCATCGCGGCGCGCCCGCAGATCACGCACCGGCGCGGCGGCAAACCCAAAGCGTCACGGGAAATTTTCACCCCGTCGGAAGCCAGAACGTCCATGTCGTAGAGCCGCGACGCAGGCGAACTGATCTCGAGGGCGACAGTCAGCCTTTTGACGTCTGCCGGCGCGCCGTCGGTCAAAAGCATGGCCTCGCTGCCCGTCGGCTCGACGCGGCATGCTTTTGTGACGATCGAGATCCCGTTCCGCGCCAGATGCCGCTCCAGCCGCGCCAGCCCGTGCCGAAAAAACGCCTGCGCCAAAGGAAACTGTTTGATCTCGCCCGGCATGTTCAGCGTATAACTGATCAGACTTTTTCCGCCGCCGCGCAGCATGTCCCGCTGACGCGCCCCCCGCCGCTCGCGCGCCGCCAGCATCTGCGCAAGAGAAACGCCGCTCTCTCCAAGAATCCGTTCAACGTCCATAAAATCATCTTCCATAAAATGCCCGCAGGCAGATTTATTTTCATTATCATACTGGTTCTCATTAAAAAGAGCAAAGGCCTTCTGCCATTTTTGACGAAAACGAGCATGACCTCAGGCCGAGAGCGCGCAGAACACAAGAACAAAAATCCCCCTCGGCGATCCGAGGGGGAACGTTTCTGATTGGTGGCGGTAACTAGATTCGAACTAGTGACACTGCGGGTATGAACCGCATGCTCTAGCCAACTGAGCTATACCGCCGTTAAATTGGTTGCGGGGAGAGGATTCGAACCTCTGACCTTCGGGTTATGAGCCCGACGAGCTACCGGACTGCTCCACCCCGCGATAAAGCGCCGTTTCATGGCGACATCGGGTATATTAACAGACTCCCGGGAAAAATGCAAGAGCTTTCAGGCGGGAACTTTATTTCTTCTTCCCGTTCTTTGGGCTGCTTTTTTCCTTCGCGGTTTTTTCGGGCACGCTTTTTGTTTCTTCATTCTTCTCCTGGACGGCGTTGGGACCGATGACGACTTTCATCCCTTTCACGACCAGCGGCTTGAGTTTTTGCAGATCTTCATTTTTCATGCGGATGCAGCCTTCGCTGGCCAGCGTACCGATCGATTCGGGATCGTGCGTGCCGTGGATGCCGATCCCCTTCCAGCCGGTCTTGAGGCGAATGAACCACGGGCCGTAAGCGTTTTTGATGACGCCCTTGCCGTCCTTGAAGTCGTGAGTCCAGCTGCTGGCGTCCTGGATCTGCTGCACGGAGAAACTGCCCTCGGGCGTGCGCATGTCGCCGGCTTTCCGCTTGTTGCCGGGCACCTTGCCCAGGGCGACGCCCCATGAGTCGATCGCTTTGTTGCCCTCGGCAAGATACAGTCTGAAACCGGCCTTGTCGATATAGATCCAGCGTCCTTTTTCATCGCTGCGGGCGATGGCGGCCGGTGCCGGCTCGTCCGCCGGGCGGGGCAGTTCGACATCATCTCTGAGGCCTTTATTGGCGCCGACGTTCTTGGCCACGACGCCGGTCGCTTGTTCACTCGCGAGGTCAGGGCCGACGATGGCCGGCTTCAACGCGGTACCGACGATCTGCGGTTTGGGCGGTTCTTCGGTGCCGCCGTGAAGCTCCCAGGCGCCGAGAGAAACCAGTCCTACAAAAAACGCTACCGCCAGACCGGAGAGGACGAGAAAATTTCCTTTCGCTCTTCCGTACATCATCATACCTCCTTCTGTCTTTCGTCCCTTTTATTTTACACAATGGGACTTTTTTATGCCATAATGAACGTACTGATTCGTCATTTTCCTAAAGATCTTTCTCGTCGGAGGTTTTTTCATGAACGATCTCGCGTCCTATATCGATCACACGCTTTTGAAGCCCGACGCCACAGAATCCCAGATCCGCGCGCTCTGCGCCGAAGCGCGGCAATGGCGCTTCGCTTCGGTCTGCGTCAATCCCCGCTGGACGGCGACGGCGGCCGCAGAGCTGCGCGGCAGCGGCGTCAAAGTCTGCACGGTGATCGGGTTCCCGCTCGGCGCTTCGGTCAGCGCCGTCAAGGAGTTCGAAGCCCGCCAGGCCGTAGCGGACGGCGCCGACGAACTGGACATGGTCGTCTCCGTCGGCGACCTCAAAGCCGGCGGCGACAAATACGTGCGATCGGACATTGCCGCGGTCGTCAGGGGCGCGCAGGGGCGTACCGTCAAAGTCATCATCGAAGCCTGCCTGCTCACCGACGAGGAAAAGGGCCGCGCCTGCCGTCTGGCCGCCGCGGCGGGAGCGAATTTCGTCAAGACCTCGACGGGATTTTCCAAAGGCGGCGCGACCGCGCGCGACGTGGCGCTGATGCGCGCCGCCGCAGGACCGACCGTCGGCGTCAAAGCCGCCGGCGGCATCCATACGCGCGCAGAGGCGGAAGAAATGATCGCCGCCGGGGCGACGCGGATCGGGGCTTCGGCCGGCGTGGCGATCTGCCGGGAAGCGGAAGCATAGCGAAAGCGGGCGGCCTGACGGGGCCGCCTGCTTTTGTTGTAAAACGAAAACCACCGGCAGTGCCGGTGGTTCCAAAAGGCTTTAGCTATGGAGAAAAAGGACTCCTCCTTTGGTAAAGTAAGAACGGTCTGTCAGCCGCCAAGCCAAACCAAAGGAGGATCAAGTCCTGATGAAACTTGACATAAGTAGTTTAGCACACACGAAGTGGGAGTGTAAGTATCACGTGGTATTTGCGCCGAAGTATCGCCGCCAGATCATCTACGGGAAGATCAAACAAGACATTGGTTTGATGCTGAGAAAACTGTGCGCGTACAAAGAAATTGAAATATTGGAGGCGGAAGCATGTAAAGATCACGTCCACATGCTCCTGAGTATACCGCCCAAATACAGCATATCACAGGTGATGGGTTACTTGAAAGGTAAAAGCAGTCTGATGATTTACGAGAAGTACGCAAATCTGAAGTACAAATATGGCAATCGACATTTCAGGTGCCGCGGTTATTACGTAAGCACGGTAGGACGCAACAAGAATGCAATAGAGACCTCCATCAGGAATCAATTACAGGAAGATCATGCCGAGGAACAGTTGACGATCAAAGAGTACGTTGACCCGTTTACGGGTAAGCCGGCACAGGAAGGCAAGTAGAGAGCCCCTTTAGGGGCAGCCTGTGAGAGTTGTGCGGCTGACAGACTTTTCGATGAGCCTATAGGCTCGGCTGGGAAGATGCCCCAAGGGGGCTTGTGCAAACCACCGGCACGGCCGGTGGTTATGATTTTATGGCCGACACTCGCGCAGATAGCGGTTCAGCGCCTTTTCCGGCGCGTCAAAAGACGCCGCCAGCGCGTAGCAGCACAGGCTGTGCACGAACTCGACGGAGCGGTCCATCTGGTTCCAGACGCGGAACCCCGCCTTCGCCAGACGGGCCATGCCGACGCGGTCGTAGCCTTCGGGGTGTTTGACGCCGCCCTCGGCCTGGCTGCACGCGACGACGTACGGCGTCGTTCCGTTACGCCGTTCGATGCCGTCCAGCACGGACGGGATCATGTTGCCGGCGCCGTAGCCGAGCAGACACAGGAAGCGCTCGTCGCCCTGCCATTCAAAACGCGCTCCCGGCTGGGCGAAGAACCAGCGGATAGCGGCGCAGCGCTCGCGCAGTACGTCGGGATCGAGGCCGATCATCCTGCGCGTTTCTTCCGGCAGCTGTCCCGCCGCAGCCGTGCGGAAAGCCGCCGGCGACGGATCCAGTCCCCAGTCGGGATTGAAGAACAGCGGCTGGCCGTTGACGGCGTTAAACGCGTCCGGATGCATGGCGTGCGTCTTGTGCGCCCGGTCGCCGGGGATCAGTTTCCAGTTGAAATAGACCCACACGCCGCGCAGATCGGAACAGCAGGCCATGGCCGCTCCGCGCAGGTTCGAGGTGACGTCCTCCGGCATGTAGTCCAGCGTCAGCTGGCTGCCGGTGAGGACGACCGGAATGGGCAGACTGCCGAAACACAGGCTCATCCACGCGGCCGTGCTCGCCATGGTGTCCGTGCCGTGAAGGATCAGCACGCCCGAAAGTCCCCGCTCCAGCTCCGCGGCGATGCAGCGCGAGATCAGCAGCCAGTGCCCCGGATCCATCTCCGAACTGTCGATGCCGGGACTCCCGAGCGGCTCGCGAAAGACCGCCTCCACGCCGCGCTCGGCAAAAAGCTCGGCAAGAGAATCTTTCAGACGCCGCGACGCGCCCGAAACCGGGGCCTTGCCCTGCCCGTCGAAACCGCTGGCGATCGTGCCGCCCGTAAAGACCACCAAAAGTCGTCCCATGGATAATCTCCTTCGCCATCATGAATTTCACGTCGAAAATCGGCGTCAATCGCCGCCCTTATTCTAACCGAAGAGCGCCAAAATAAAAGCGCCGCGGCGAAATTTTTTTCTTCCGCCGCGGCGCGCGCCTCTATAAAAGAACGGCAAAAACAACGCCGTCACGATGCGATCGACTCAATCCGTGAAAACGGGATGACGCTGGATATAGATCAGGTCCTTGCCGTCGTAGCCGCCTTCTTCGAGCAGCGGCGCGGCCTTGGCCACGACCGTGCAGGCCGTCTTGGCGAGGATGTTCTCCACGGCGCGCAGCGAACCGCCCGTGGACACGACGTCGTCGATGATCGCCACCTTTTTGTGATAGATCTTCTGCACATCGGCGCTGTCCATGACAAGATGCTGCGGCGCCGCCGTCGTGATCGACATGACGTCGGCGATGAGCGGATTTTCCATGTAGGCCTTGACGGTCTTGCGGATGACGATGTAGTCGATGCCCAGACGCCGCGCGATGGCGTGCGTCAGCGGAATGGCCTTCGCCTCGGGGCAGACCAGGTAATCGATGCCCTCGGGCAGACGCCTCGCCAGTTCTTCGGCGCAGGTTTCGACCAGCTCGGTGTCGCCCAGCATGACGAACGAAGCCACCGTCACGTGATCGGCCACGCGGCGCAGCGGCAGCTGGCGGGTCAGTCCCAAAAGGCGCAGTTCGTACGTTTTTTCAGTCATCGCTCAGTTCTCCTTGTGCTCTTTATAGATGGAAGATCATGCGGATCGCCGTGCCGGCGACCAGCCCGACGAAGGGATTCCAACGCGCCGAGGCGAAGATCGTCGCGCCCACCACCATGCCCCAGGGCGCGAAGCCAAAGCCGTTCAGCGCCTCGGGCGGCACCGCGCCGATCGCCAGCGCCGCGTTGTTGATGAACGTCACGAACACGCCCAGCACGAGCAAAAACCCGGCGATGGACGAGCGGTGCACGTAACGCCCGATCGTCGGCAGCAGGCGGAAGATCAGCAGCGCCGCCATGATGCCCATCATCATCACCGAAGAGAGCACGGGGTGGGGCGCGGTCGCCGTGCCGGAGATGATCGACTCCACCGGCGAACCGCCGAACAGCGTGGAAACGATGTCGGCCGCGCTCGAGTAGATCGCCAGATGGTCGACGTTGGCGTTCACCCGCGCGATGGAGCCGGTGATCTTGCCGAAGGAGATGTTGGCGCCGATGTTGATACAGGCCATGGCCAGCGCGCCGGAGAAGACGCGCCGGCTGCTCCAGAACCGCCATTCGATGTTGCCGAAGCGGAACTTTTCGTTGCCGACGTCGGCGGACAGACGGTCGAGCTCCATGCGGCGCACGCGCAGCAGATAGTTGTAAAGCAGCGTCGCCGCCGTCACGGAAACGATGATCGTCCAGGCCAGGTCGCGCGTCCAGAACCACACGGCCAGCGCCACGGCCACCGAGAGCGAGCCGGAATACTTTTCGGACTTGAGCATGTCCACCGAAACGTTGGCCAGCATCAGGCCGACGCCGGCCATCATCGAATCGACGACCGCCGGGCCGATCCAGCTCACGATCGCTTCGTTCAGCCCCAGCAGCGAGGGGACCAGCAGGAACACCGCGCCCCAGAAGACCATGCTGAGACGCTCGCGGATATCCTTGCCCAGATTGCCGGCCAGCGCGATCGTCTCGGCCTGGAAGGAAATCGTCGCCACCGAGTTGAAATACAGCGAACCGCCCACGCCGGCCAGAAAAGCCAGCGCCGTCGGCAGCGCCGCAAAACCGTACATCAGCGCCAGCAGCCCCTGCGGGATGCCGTTGACGACGACGGCCAGCGCCGCCAAAAGATCCTTGACCACAATACCACACTCCTCCGCAAATGATCGAACAAGCCTTACGACCGTTACTTTTTACTCCCCGCTCGCTTTAAAGTCAAGAGTGCGGAAGCCGCCATGGAGGAGGGCTTTCCCGGGACTCGTTCCCGTTTTCAACGTATCTTTTCTCCGTCTCGGCACAGCGCAAAGATGGCAAAGTTTTGGGAAAGACGGCGTCGGGACGTTTCTTCGCTTTGCCAAATGTTTTATCCTGTCTCATTCTCATCGTCAATTAAAAAGCTCAAGCGTTTGTGTTATGATAAATGCGTTTTCCTCATATCGCTCTTTGCATAAAGGACTGATTTTGATGACGTGGGGTCAGGGGCTCAGCATTTTCTTCCTCACCGGGCTGGACATCGTATCGTTCATCGTCCGCCTCTCCGCGCTGGTGATCATCCCCCAGCGGCACAATCCTTCTACGGCCACGGCGTGGCTGCTGGTGATCCTGCTCTGGCCGTGGCCGGGCATGATCGCCTACTCCATCCTCGGCACCAACGTGCTGCCGTCGCGCCGCATGGAACGCCACAACGCCATGCTCTCGTATTTTCACGACATCCGCGCGCGCATGATGCATTCCGAACTGCCGGGCGCCATTTCGCCGCAGCTGCCGCCGTCGCTCCAGGCCACCGCCAATCTGGCTCAGAATCTGGGATATCTGAGTGCCGTTCAGGGCAACACGGTGCAGTACGTCACCGAAGCCGTCGATTTCATCGATACGCTCGTCGACGAGATCGACGCCGCCGCCAGCGAGATCGACCTGCTTTACTACATTTTCGCCGACGATTCTCAGGGACGCAAGGTGGTCAACGCCTGCCGGCGGGCGGCCCGGCGCGGCGTCACTGTGCGGCTGCTCCTCGATTCCGTGGGCTCGCGCGAATTCCTGCGCAGTTCTCTGAGAGAAGACATCCAGCGCGACGGCGTCCAGGTGGAGGAAGCCCTTCCCGTGCGCATCTACCGCGCCAAAGCGGCCCGCTTCGACCTGCGCAACCACCGCAAGCTCGCCGTCTTCGACAGCCGCGTCGCCGTCACCGGTTCGCACAACGTCACCGAACCCAGCTACGGCCGCTTCGGCAAGCTGATCTGGAAAGACGTCAGCCTGCGCTTCCGCGGCCCGGTCGTGCGTCAGTTGGAGAGCGTCTTCATCGAGGACTGGTATGTCGAGACCGGCGAGCGACTCGACACCGCGCACCTGTTCTCCGCCAACGATAACTTCTCGGGGCCGTCGTGCCTGCAGACGGTGCCGAGCGGCCCCTCCTACCAGACCGAAAACTATCAGCGGCTCATCATCGCCTCCATCATCGGCGCCCAGGAACAGGTGACGATCACCACGCCCTATCTGATCCCCGACGAGGGCATGCTCCAGGCCATCGAAGTCGCCCGCCTGCGCGGCGTCAAAGTCAGACTGGTGACGCCGGCCCGGTCGGACCAGATCATCGCCGGTTACGCCTCGCGCGCGTATTACGAGGATTTTCTCCGCCTCGGCGTCGAAGTGTACCTTTACGACAAGGGGCTGCTCCACGCTAAAACCGTCACCGTGGACGACAACCTCGGCTTCGTCGGTTCGAGCAACTTCGACATCCGTTCGTTCTCCCTCAATTTCGAGATCAACATGATCCTCTACGGCGTGCAGGAGAATTTCGGCATCCACCGCGTGCAGGGACTTTACATCTGCGACTCCCACCGCCTTACGCAGGACGAATGGGGAAAACGCGGTCACGTTTCCATGGCGCTCGAGTCGGTCACCAAGCTGCTGAGCCCGTTGCTGTGACCTGGCGCCCATACATAAGTATTACAATCAGAAATAACTGTACATTTGCGATTCCTTCGGATATAATCTGACCGAATTCAATCTGCTGTTTAACGAAAAGGAAGTGCATTGATATGATCACCAAGGATATGCTGATCGCCGACATCGTCGACAAGTATCCGCAGGTCGTCCAGCCCCTGATGCTGTCCGGCATGGGCTGCATCGGCTGCGCGATCTCCCACGCCGAAAGCCTCGAAGAGGGCGCCATGGCCCACGGCATCGACCCCGACGATCTCGTCAGCGGCCTGAACGAAGTTCTCAAGGCCAACGGTATCGAGGACTGACGACACACAAAAGGACTCCCGAAAGCGATTTGCCTTTGGGAGTCCTTTTGTTTTAAGAATCAGGCCAGCCGACGTTCCAGCGCCGCGGCGATCCGTTCGCAAGCGCGCCCGTCGCCGTAGGGATTCCGCGCGGAAGCCATGCGGTCGAGGCGGGGTTCGTCGTCTATCAGCGCCGCAAATCGATCCATGGCGAGCGCCGGATCGTTGCCAAGCAGCGTCACGATCCCCGCTTCCACGCCCTCCGGGCGCTCCGTGACGTTGCGCACCACCGCCACCGGTACGCCCAGCGACGCCCCCTCCTCCTGCAGACCGCCCGAGTCCGTCAGGATCAAACGGCTGCGCGCCAGCAGCGCCGCCATGCAGCCGTATTCCAGCGGCTCGACGAGCTTCACGTTTTCCACGCCCGACAGCGGCGGCACCACCGCCTCGCGCACCACGGGATTGAGATGGACCGGGAACACGAACGTCCACTCCGCGCGAGCGCGCGCCACATCGGCCAGACGCCGCGCCAGCTCGTTCAGCACGGGCCAGTTTTCGCGCCGGTGCAGCGTCACCGTCACGACCGGGCCAAGATCGGGCACGCCGTCGGGCAAAACTCCTTTTTTCGAGGCAAAAAGGATCGCGTCGACCGCCGTCTGTCCCGTCACGAAAACGCGCGCCGGGGGCGCGCCGCCCTTTAACAGATTGGCGCGCGCGCCTTCCGTCGGCGCGAAGAACGTGTCGCACAGCGCGTCGGTCAGCACGCGGTTGGCTTCCTCCGGAAACGGCTCGCTCATCGAGCCGCTGCGCAGCCCCGCCTCCACGTGCCCGACCGGGATCCGCTCCAGAAACGCCGCCCATGCCGAGACGAACGTCGTCAGCGTGTCGCCGTGCACCAGCACGTAATCGGCCTCCAGCTCGCGAAACGCCGCCGCCGCCTGCGGCAAGATCCGCGCCGCCAATTCCGGCAGCGTCTGCCGCTCGGTCATCACGTCCAGATTGCGCTCGTGCGGCACGCCGAAGATGGAAAGCGCCTGTTCGAGCTGCGTCCTGTGCTGCCCGGTCAGCAAAATCACCGGCTCCAGCGCGCCGCTGCGCGCCAGCGCCAGATACACCGGCGCCATCTTGACCGCCTCCGGCCGCGTGCCGAACGCGAGAACGATCCGTTTTTTCATGGCATCACACCCCTCTGTGTCGCATCAATTATACACAAAAAAAGCGTGAAACTCCCGGCTTATCGAAGCCGCAGTTTCACGCTTTCGTTTTACAGCCCCACCAGCGGGCGCGAAAAAGTCCACATCACCTTGTCGAGCACCGACGGCACCGCGCCGCGCAGCTGCGCCGCGTCAAGCGACATCTCGGGAAACTTCTCCGACGCCGCCCGCAGTTCACAGCCGCCGTTCGCCTTCCAGTACAGCCAGCGGATCACGTATCTCGAGCCGACTTTCACCAGCGCCGCGTCGCCGTCGAGGATTTCTTCCGCCGGATTGACGACCGCATACGAATCGCCGCAGATACGCGCGTTCGCCATGCTGTCGCCCTCGACCTGGACCACGAAAGGCATCCTTTCGACGCTCTCCGCCACCGCCCCGACAAACGTGCGTGGCAGCGCGAAACGATCGTCGCAGTCAAACTCAGGACCGCCGGCTGAGCCGCTGGTCCCGAGTTCTCTTTTCATCAACTGGCACTCTGTTATCCCGAGTTATTTCGATTCATTCACGACTCTTTTTTCATTGAGTATGCAGTACTTCTTCCTTCTCCGTTCCTCATAAGCATGCCGCTCACAACAAGCTCTCTCAGTTTTCTCCCCGCCGCACTCTGCGACAGGCCCAGCGCCTTTTGCACTTCGGCGCGCGTGGCACTGTCACGGGTTTTTATATAGTCCATTATCTGCTGTTCAAGCGGCTGGAAGGGGCGCGTCTGCAGCCGTTCCGTTTCGCTATTCTGGCGCTGCGCGTTCACGTTCGGCAGGGTGATCTTGAACGCGTTGTCGGATATCTCGATAAAGTCCTGCAGAGGGCGGCCGTCGTAGCTCTCTTTAATTTTGAGCATTCCCGTCCCGAACGCTTCGATCAGGTGCAGGCGGTAGAACACGTTGGCCAGTTTTTTGTTGCGCGGGACGGAAACACCCATCATCACGTCGCTTTTGGCAATGCCTTTGGCAAGACCGCCGAGGGAGAGGAACTCAATGCGGTCATCGTAAATGCTGATCAGTGTTGAGCCGCTGTACGAATAATCGCGGTGCACAACGGCGTTGAGCAGGGCTTCGCGCACGGCTTCGGGCGGATAGTCGCGAGTGTCGATGCGTTTGAGTCCTTTGAACTCGGCGCACGTCGCGTTATAGCGGTCGATCGTGACGTAGGCATCATCAAGCTGGTCAAACAGCGACCCCGAAAATTCGGCGCGGTCTTTGAACAGCGTGTTCTTTGTGCTGCCCTGAAAGACGGCCAGCTTGATGGTATGCTGGCACTGATCAGAAAGGAGCAGGCCAAGATTGGTATACGCGCCGTCTTCGCCGATGAGGCCAAGGGTACGCTTCTGCGTTTCGCCGAACGCGACTTTTTCTTCGGCAAATGTCTTTTGGACGCTGTGGAACGTCAGCGTCTGGATCAGCGAACGAGCGTCTTCAAAGCTGTCGCCGCTGGTTTCGAGGATCATCTTCAGGATCGCGCTTTCCGTAGCCGGCACGGTGGATGCGCCCTGCCGCACATAGACGCCTTCAGGGCGTACTCCCTTCGCGCTCAGGTAATATGGGCAAGCCGTTCCCCTCTGCACGCTCGCGGCAACGACTTTTTTCCCCTGGATAACACGCGTTTCAACGCGCATGAACATGGTCACATCGGGCTTGATAGTGTCGCGGGCGCTGTTCGTCACTTTCAGCATCACGTCGTCAGGATCGTCCACGCCGAGCACCGTTCCATCGTCGTCCACACCGATCAGCAGTTCGCCGCCGTCGGTGTTGGCAAAGGCGATGATCGTCTTTTTGATCTCGTCGAAGTATTCTCGCTTGTATTCTACAGTCAGACTTTCGCCGGTCATTTTTTCCACCTCACGTTTCTGTTCTTTCTAACCAATTCTACCCAATTCTAACCATTTTGGCAATAAAGTGGTTAGAATCTGGGAGGAAAAAATGATTAGAATCAGGCAAAACGAATAGAAAAAATATGGACGGGCACTTCCCCATAAACATGAACTCAATCTCCTATTCCGCGAAAACGAAAACTCAGCGTTTTGGTGGAATAGGCACGCCGGTACGCGCATCGGATGTCGCCCCGCACTCAGCCGTTTCGCAAGCACAAACAAAAATGCCGCCCGCCGTTCGACGGGTGGCATTTTTGTTTGTGCCGTTTCAGTGTTCGCTGACGATTTCCTTGACTTTCATCAGCTGGCTCGTGGTCGAGCGGGCCTGTTCGTCCAGCTTCATCGAGATGTATTTGATGGTCTCGGCGTAGTTGGGGATCATGACGTGCTCGAGGGCGTTGACGCGGCGGCGGGTGCGCTCGATTTCGGTCGACATCAGGGCGACGGCCTTTTCGTCGGCGGCAAGCTGGAGCAGCCCGGGAATGACTTTGGAAAAGTCTTCGAGGGCCACGTCGAGGCTGGCCGGCGTGGTCGCCATGCCGTAGTTGAAGGTGCTGCCCTCCTGATGGACTTCGTACTCGGGCACGATGACGCTCATGACGTTCCGCGTGGCGACGTCGAGGGTGCAGGTGCTGCCGGAGATCATCAGAGCCTGTTCGAGCATGGCCGGCAGGGTCTGGGCGCGGGCCATGAGGAAGCTGCGGTAGCACGAGACGAGCTCGCTTTCCACTTTCTCGCGGGTGGCCTTGACCGCGCGGGCTTTTTCGAGGAAGGCTTTGATCAGGGCGTCCTGCTTGTCCTTGAGCAGCTTATGGCCGCGCTGGGCGACGGCGAGACGTTTCTTGAGCCGCGAAAGCTCCATTCGGTTGGGGTTCACGTTCACACGTGCCATTGCGATCCCCCTCCCTTACGCCTTTTCCTCTGGGTTTTCTTTTTCCTTCAGCGGCATCAGGTATTTCTGGATGTACTTGTCCTTGACGCGTTTCAGTTCCTTGACGGGAACCATGTTCAGGAGTTTCCAGCCCAGTCCGAGGGTCGTCTCGACGGTGCGGTTTTCGTATTCGCCCTGACGGACGTACTCGTCCTCGAAGCGCGAGGCGAATTTGGCGAACGCCTTGTCGTCGTCGCTCAGAGCGCCTTCGCCGAGGATGACGGCCAGTTCCTTGGCTTCCTTGCCGCGGGCATAAGCGGCGAAGAGCTGGTTCATCAGGTCGGCGTGATCCTCGCGGGTCTTGCCTTCGCCGATGCCCTTGTCCTTCAGGCGCGACAGCGACGGCATCACGTCCACGGGCGGATAGATGCCGGTGCGGTGCAGGTTGCGGCTGAGGATGATCTGCCCCTCGGTAATGTAGCCGGTGAGGTCGGGGATGGGGTGGGTCTTGTCGTCTTCGGGCATGGTGAGGATGGGCACCTGGGTGATGGAGCCGGTGCTGCCCTTGACGCGGCCGGCGCGCTCGTACATGGTGGCGAGGTCGGTGTAGAGGTAGCCGGGATAGCCGCGGCGGCCGGGAACTTCCTTGCGGGCGGCGGAGATCTCGCGCAGGGCCTCGCAGTAGTTCGTCAAGTCGGTGAGGATGACGAGGACGTGCATGTTCTTCTCGAACGCCAGATACTCGGCGGCGGTCAGCGCCAGCTTGGGCGTGTAAATGCGCTCGACGGCGGGGTCGTTGGCGAGGTTGACGTACATGACGGTGCGGTCGAGGGCGCCGGTCTTGCGGAAGTCTTCCATGAAGAAGGCGGCTTCCTCGAAGGTGATGCCCATGGCGGCGAACACGACGGCGAACTTCTCGCTGCCGCCGCCGATGACGTTCGCCTGACGGGCCAGCTGGGCGGCCATGCGGTTGTGAGGCAGTCCGGAAGCGGAGAAAATGGGCAGCTTCTGGCCGCGGACCATGGGGTTCATGCCGTCGATGGTGCTGATGCCGGTCTGGATGAACTCGTCGGGATAATCGCGCGAGTAGGGATTCATGGCCAGTCCGTTCACGTCGATGTTTTTCTCGGCGATGATGGGCGCGCCGCCGTCGATGGGATCGCCGCGGCCGTTGAAGACGCGGCCGAGCATGTCTTCGGAGACGGGCAGTTCCAGCGATTTGCCGAGGAAGGTCACGGAGGCGGTGTCGACGTCGAGGCCGTCGGTGCCCTCGAAAACCTGCACGACGGCGCGGCCGGAATCGGTCTCCAGCACTTTGCCGCGGCGGCGGGAGCCGTCGGGCAGCGCGACTTCGACCAGAGAATCGTAGGGAACTTCCTTGACGCTCTCGACGACCAGAAGGGGGCCCGCAAGGCTGCTTACGGTTCTGTATTCAACTGGCAGGTTCATTATTTATCGCCTCCTGACGCGAGAAGCTGGGCAATTTCGTCTCTCATTTCGCCTTCGAGCGCGTCGATCTTTTCGAGTTCCTGCTCGCCGACCAGCCCCATGCGGGCGATCTTCTCGCGCACGGGCAGGTTGAAGAGCTTGTTCATCTCGGCGCCGCTCTGCAAAGCTTCCAGTCCGGCGTGATGGAACTTGAGGATCGTCGAAAGCATCCTGAACTGTTTTTCCATCGACGTGTACGTGTCCACGTCGCTGAAGGCGTTCTGGTGCAGGAAGTCCTCGCGCAGCGACTTGGCCGTTTCCATGGTCATGCGCTCGTTGCGCGACAGGGCGTCCATGCCGACCAGCTGTACGATCTCCTTCAGCGAGGACTCCTCTTCGAGCAGCGTCATGGCCTCGACGCGCGTGGGCGTCCACTCGGCGTCGAACTTGGCGTCCCAATACTCGTCAAGCTTCTTCGTGTACAGCGAGTAACTGTTCAGCCAGTTGATGGCCGGGAAGTGGCGCTGATAGGCCAGATTGGCGTCCAGTCCCCAGAAGACCTTGGTCACGCGCAGCGTGTTCTGCGTAACGGGTTCGGAAAGGTCGCCGCCGGGAGGCGAAACGGCCCCGATGACGGAAACCGATCCCTCGCGGCCGTCGCCGCCCAGGCAGATCGCGCGGCCGGCGCGCTCGTAGAACGAGGCCAGACGCGTGCCCAGATAGGCGGGATAGCCTTCTTCGCCGGGCATTTCTTCCAGACGGCCGGACATCTCGCGCAGGGCTTCGGCCCAGCGGCTGGTGGAATCGGCCATCAGCGCCACGGAATAACCCATGTCGCGATAGTACTCGGCGATGGAAATCCCCGTGTAAACGCTGGCTTCGCGGGCCGCGACCGGCATGTTTGACGTGTTCGCGATCAGCACGGTACGCTTCATCAGCGGCTGGCCGGAACGGGGATCCTTCAGCTCGGGGAACTCGCGCAGAACGTCGGTCATCTCGTTGCCGCGCTCGCCGCAGCCGATGTAAACGACGATCTGGGCTTCGGCCCACTTGGCAAGCTGGTGCTGGATGACCGTCTTGCCCGAGCCGAACGGGCCGGGCACGCAGGCCGTGCCGCCCATGGCGATGGGGAAGAACGTGTCGACGACGCGCTGGCCGGTCGTCAGCGGCGTGACGGGCGGCAGCTTCTTGGCGACGGGGCGGCCGCGGCGCACGGGCCAGCGACGCAGCATGGAAACGCCATGTTTCTCCTTGCCGTCGTCGATCACGGCGATCACGGCGTCGACGTTGAACTCGCCGGACTCGACGGAGACGACCTTGCCGCTGATCCCGTTGGGGACCATGATGCGGTGCTCCACAAGAACGGTCTCTTGGACGACGCCAAGGACGTCGCCCTCGCTCACTTCGTCGCCAACGGAAACTCTCGGCTCGAACTGCCAGAGTTTCTCGTGATCGAGCGCTGAAACGCTGATGCCTCTGGCGATGAAGACGCTCTTCGACGCTTCTTCGATCGCCTTCAGAGGACGCTGAATGCCGTCATAGAACTGTTCGATAAGACCGGGGCCCAGTTCAACGCTCAGGGGTTCGCCGGTGCCCACAGCGGGCTCGCCGGGACGGAGACCTGACGTCTCCTCGTAGACCTGGATCGAGGCGAGATCACCGTTGAGTTCGATGATTTCCCCGACCAGGCCGATGTCGCCGACGCGCGCCACTTCGTACATGCTCGCGCCGGTCATCCCCTTCGCGACGACCAGAGGTCCGGATATACGTTCGATCGTGCCTTTTACATTTTTATCCGTGGCCAAAACAATCGCCTCCAGGTGAATTCACTATTTCTCTGCGAAAATATCCATGCCGACCGCCCGTTCGACGCTGCTGCGCACCGCGCTCAGCCCCACGCCGATGGATCCGCGGATCCCGGGGATGGGAATGATGCTGGCCGCGTATTCCTGAACGAGCCGGTCGATCAGAGAAGCCTGAGCGACGAACTGCCGCTCTTCGACGAAGATCACGCCGTAGTCTTCGCGGGCCAGACGGCTCACGGTCTCGGCAATCTCTTCGTCGCTCTCGACGGGAAAGGGGCGCACGCCGACGGCCTGAAAGGGAAGCACGGTGTCGTAGCTCCCAACAGCCGCCATTTTCTTTCTTCCGGCATCAGCGGACATCGCGCAGCAACCCCCTTATGGCGTCCTTCTCGACTCCGTTGGCGACGGAAACGAGCACCACCCGCAAGTTTTTGGCTTCTATTTCCTTGGTCCAGAGGTAACGGACCACGTTGCCCGGTTCGAACGCGCCGAAACGGCTCTTGGCGATCGCGCCGGTGATGAAATTGTCCAATTCCTTCTCGTACTGCACGAGAAGGCTGTTGAAGCTTTCTCCTTCCGAAAAAGGAGCCAACAGCGCGCCGATGTCGGCGAAAGCCAGCAGGCGCCCCCAGTTTTCCACCGGTTCGGTCACAAGCGGCGTCAGCCGGTTGATCGGAAGCGAGCCGCCTTCGTGAAGGAAAGACGCGGCCGTTCCATGATCCATGTCGATGCGCGAAAGGCGCAGGAGCGTTTTCAGGTTCTCGCCGTCGATGCGGCAGCGAACCCAGTTTTCCACCCGCTCCATGCCGAGCTTTGCGGCGACTTCCCGCAGCGCTTTGAAATACACGCCGTCGAGGATCTTCTCCGCCGCAAGAGCGTTGTGCGTCTGCTCCCATGCCGCAAGGGCTTCGGGGATCGCCTGGTTGAATCCGTACGGAAGCTCCCAGTACTCCTCTCCTTCGATGGCCAGGATCAGCTTATCCGTGTCGATGTTGCCGAGAGAAGTGAGCAGATCGAGACGGCGTTTTTCCCCCCGAACCGTCAGGAACTGGCTTTTCAGCAGCGTTTTGACGTTGTGCACGTCGTAGACCAGACGCAGCAGACTGACCAGCTCACGGTCGGGAACGAACGCCCCGATTTCCGTATAGCTGTGGTGAAGTTCCGCCTCGATCGCCCGGTCGAATTCCAACGGCGATTTCAGCTCCATCAGCCAAGCCGAATAGGGAGTTTCTCCGAGAACTTTTACAGCCCCTCCAGCGTGTCGCAGTCGATCATCCTCTGGAGGACTGACTCGTCAAGCAGACGGTTCTCAAGCGCCCTCAGACGCGCTACAGCGTAACCATACCGCTCCTTCGGGGCCATGATCACACCACCCTACTCCGCGTCAAACAGCCGTTTGACGACGTCGGACTCCAGTTCGTCCTTGAGCCAGTGGATCAGGGTTTCCAAGGAACAGTTCGTGCTGATCCTACCCTTGCGAAGGATAAAGCCGCCTTTGACGTCCGCTTTCTCGGCGGAAAGCGTCAGCTTTTTGTCCCGGGAAGCGTTGTATTTGTCGAGCCAGGTCTGATCGATGCGCTTCTCGCCGGCAGCCACGAGCAGTTCCTCGTCGCCGCTGCTGACCGCCTGATCGAGAAGCTTTTCCATGAACGCAAGATATTTGTCGCCGGCCAGCTTGCAGAGGCGCGCCAGCGCGCCGTCGAAACTACGGCCGATCAGCTCCTGCTTGGCGCCGAGACGGAGCTTTTTCACGTCCAGATTCGCGATGATCTGGGCACGGCGGCGCACTTCGGGAGCTTCGGCGGCGTACAGGCCGTCGTAATACTTCTTGCTTTTGGAAATTTCGGCGTCGGCGTCCGCGTTCAGAACGTCGGCCTGCTTTCGGGCCTCGTCGAGCAGTTTCGCGGCCTCACTGGCCGCGTCCTGTTCGATTTTCTTCCTGATGTCAGCGAGTGCCATGGTTCGAACCAGGCTTACAGGCTGATGCCGTTCATCAAAAGGATGCTGACGAGGAGGGCAAGCACCGCGTACGTCTCGACCATAGCCGGAAGGATAACGGCCTTGCCGGCTTCGCCGGGCTGCTTGGCGATCATCTGGATGCAGGCGGCCGAAGTTTTTCCCTGCGAAATGGCCGAGATCCAGCCGCCCAAGGCGATAGGCAGGCAGGCGAACATGACGGCCAGACCGTGCACCCAGTCGCAGGGAACGGCGGAACCGCCGACCAGCCCGACCTTCAGCATGGCGAAGAAGGCGATCAGCAGGCCGTAAATGCCCTGCGTTCCGGGCAGAGCCTGCAGCATCAGCACAAGACCGAACTTGCCGGGATCTTCAGTCATCACGCCGGCGCCGACTTCACCGGCGATACCGACGCCAATAGCCGAACCGATGCCCGCCATACCGGCGGCCAAAGCCGCGCCAAGCACAACAAAAGCGATACCAAGATAATCCATTAAACGACACTCCCCTCAAAGTTTGGGTAATTTTCAACCGGCGCAGGAGCTAGGCTTCCTTGCGGCCAGTCACGTTGACATAGTTCGATCTGTAGCAGAAGGGATCGAAAGCCGTCCCGCCGCTGTTGTAGAACTTGCCGAAGAACTCCACGTACTGCAGTCGCAGCGGGTGCACGAACGCGCCCAGAATGTTGATCACCATGCTGAAAACGTGCCCGCCGAAGAAGATCAGCAGCGCCAGGATCCAGCCCACGTAAGCCGTGCCGCCGCAGAGCTTGGACATCAGGTTGATGATCATCGCCACGGCGCCGCCGACCAGACCGAGGGCCAGCAGGCGGCTGTAGCTGAGCACGTCGCCCAGATAGCTGGTGACGTTGTACAGGCTCAGCACGCCGGAAACGAACTTGCCGATCAGACCTTTCTTCTCGCGCCCCTGCGTCAGGATCAGAATCAGGGCGCCGGCAATCGCCATATTTTTACCCAGCGGCTCGACTCCGGGCGCCGCAAAGGCGCCGACGCCGAAGATCAGCAGCCCCGTCAGGAGCACCAGCCAGCCGCCCTGATCGGCGCAGGCGGCGAACCAGCGACCGTCCCTGATATTGGCGTAAGCGGCAAGCAAAATGCCGTAGTAGATGTGGACGATGCCCAACGCCAGCGAAATACCCAACAGCAGCATGGGATCCTTCATGGGTTCGAGCAGCGTCACCAGATTCTTCACCGGACGCAGGAACCCCAGGAAGGGGAAGGCGTCGATCATGTCGCCCATCCAGCTGCCCGTCACCGCGCCGAAAAGGATCGTGGCGATGCCGCAATACTTCACGAGGGTCAGGGCCCTCTTGATGCCGTCGGGCATTTTCCGATACTTTTTGAGGAAGTACGCGGCGATGGCCGTGATCACGATGCCGTAGCCGGCGTCGGCGTAGCACATGCCGAAGAACAGCAGGAAAAACGGCATCATCGGAAACGACGGATCGACCGAACCGTACACGGGCGCGCCGTACAGCATGGTCAGCATCTCGAACGGTTTCGCGCAGTCCCTGTTCTCCAGCACGATGGGCGGATCGTCGTTTTCCGCCGGTTCCGAAAGCTGCAGATCGACGTCCTTTTCGTACGGGACGAGGATTTGTTCCAGTTCCACGGCTTTGCTGTCGGGGACCCAGCCCCGCAACAGGACGACCTGCTCGGTACGCTCGCTCTCCTCCTCGGCGTCCTGGCGCCTTTTCATGATCGTCAGGTAATCGCCAAGGCGGCGGATCTCGTCCATATGAGCGTCGGTAAAAGTCTGAAGCCAGTTGACGAAATACTTCTCTTCCTGCCCGAGAGCGGCCAGCCGGTCCGAAAGTTTTTTCCGTTCTTCGGCGACGGTTCCCGTCAGGGAAGAAGGCAGATCGATCTTTGTGACGCTGTGTTTCAGGCAAAGCTCCGCAAGCCGGTCCTCGAGCGCGCGCAAATAAAACACGCTGCCCCAGGCGGGATCGCGGCTTCCCTTCGGAGGGATCGAGACGGAACACTCCGCGTCGGCGCCAAAAGCCTCCTCCACCGCGTCTTTCCATTCCAGCAGGTTCTCAGCGCGTCCGGCGCCCAAGAATCCGGCCACCATCCGGCTGCCTTCCGTGATCATGGAGAGGGGCGGTTCAAAAGCGCCCAGACCCGACAAAGTCTGCTGCAAAGTTTTGATCTGCTGCACGTCGGACCGCAGCTCCGTCAGACGGCGCTCGCGCTTGCGGACTTCCGCCGCCAGATCGCCGGCGTCAACTTTTTCGGCCAAGGCGGCCAGTTTTTCCACGCTGACGTCGTCGCGCTCGCCCAGCATCCGCCCCAGCGTCCCGACGGGATCCTTATAGTACGGCGCAAGGTAGCGGACGAGGTAATTCACGTCGTTCAAAGCGGCCGCATAATCCCGGCCGTTTCGCGCCGGACGGGCGGAAGACTCTTCGGCAGCGTTCCTCTCAGCAGCGAAAATCTCAGTGATCCCCCGCTCCTGAAGCACCGACAGCACCTCTTCGACGGCCGTTCGGTGCACGTACAGTTCGATTTTTTTAACGCGAGCAACGGCCATATTGAGACACCACCTCTTCGGCCAGCCATTGAGCCGTTTTCTTTACCGCATCTTCATGAGACTCTACGAACTGCCGAGCCTCGGTCTTGCCCTGTTCCACCGTCCGAGCGGCGTTTTCCGCCGCTTCCGCTTCCACCTGAGCAAGGCGGGAGCGGTACTCGCGGAAATGAGCCTGTTTGGCCTCTTTTACACGAAGGGCAGCTGAGTTGCGAGTCCTGATAACCAGATCCTGAGCTTCCGCTTTGGCGTCGGCCACTTTTTGAGCCGCCGCCGCTTCGACGCTCCTGATCTCGTCGGTCAGATTGGTAGACATGCGTTCACCTCCTTCGTTTTTCAGTCACAAAACACTGCAAAATATCGCAGTCATTGCCGAAATTAAACGGACCGCCGTGCCCCGTGAAGCACCGCGGCCTGCCGGAAAAACGGTGCCGCCGTCGCGTTCTCGCGGGACACGACAAGATGCAGGGGCCGTGCAGTGCATTCACGCAGGCCCAAGCTCTTATAATTTTAGATTTTCATGCATGATGTGTCAATAATCACAAATTTAGAATTGAAAGGTTTTCATATTCAAATTTCATGGAAAAAGCCGGAGCTTTATAACCTTTGAGTAATAAGTAATGATTTGCTCAATTAGTTCATTCACCAATAACATAGATCTCAAAAACAATGATCATCATTTAAAATGAATTTTCATGTTTTTGCGCCATCCGCAATTCATTCTCTTTCTTGCTTGGTCGAAACGCTGAACAACGAGAACATCCAAGGGAAGCCGCAAAGCGAGTCACGCAGATTGCGCAGCCGCCGAGAGAGTCCTGAGCGCAGGACTCCTTCGGGACGCCGAACGCTCACAGTCAAGCCGTTTTATCGAAAACCAGCATCGACTTTTCGAATGCCGCCGTCTTTCTCCGGCGACCGGCCTCGCTTTTCGAAATGCGGCGTCCACTTTTCAGGAGACACGACGATTTCGACCGCAAGGTACACAAAAGAGAGCGAGGGCTCTTTTTCAAAAGCCCCTGCTCTCTTTTGTTCGTTCAGCCGTTCTCTTTAAAATTGGAGCGGGTGACGAGGCTCGAACCCGCGACCCTCAGCTTGGGAAGCTGATGCTCTACCAACTGAGCTACACCCGCAAAACGTGGTTATTATACGCTAAAGCGCCGACGTTCGCAAGATGGCGATCCCGAGCAGTTTTTCCGCAGAAGACGCGCCCCACCCCCAGACATCAGGCCATGTGAAAAGCTTCCGCGACCTTCGCGAGATTGTCGCGGATCTTGATGTGCTGCGGGCAGACCCGCTCGCAGCTGCCGCATTGAACGCATTCGGTGGCACGGGCTTTGCCGTGGCGTTCCACGAGCCATTTTTCCTGGCCTTCGGCGTAATTGTAGTTGCCGTAGATGTTCAATAGATTCAGCGCCGTGAAGGAACCGGAAATGCCGATGTTTTTCGGGCACACTTCCGCGCAGTAGTTGCAGCTTGTGCAAGGGATCATCGGCAAGGCGTCCAGCGTTTCCCGGGCTTTGGCGACGACGCGCTGCTCGGCTTCCGTCAGCGGATTGAAATCCGTCATATAGGAAAGATTGTCCTTCATCTGCTCCACGCTGCTCATACCGGACAGCACGGCGATCACGCTGTCCAGGCTGGCGGCGAAGCGGATGGCCCACGAAGCGCAGGAAGCTTGGGCGTCGGCGTTTTTGAACACGCGCTCGACGGCTTCCGGCGGGCTGGCCAAAAGGCCGCCCTTGACGGGCTCCATGATGACGACGGGCTTCCCGTGTTTTCTGGCCGTTTCGTAACAGGCCCGCGACTGAATACGAGGATTTTCCCAATCGGCGTAGTTGATCTGCAGCTGCACGAATTCCGCTTCGGGATGGGCTTGCAAAATGGCGTCCAGTTCCTCCGGCGTGGAATGGAAGGAGAAGCCGACGTGCCTGATCTTTCCTTCCGCTTTCTTCTCCTGCACGAAGTTCCACATGTCGAAGTCGTCGAAGAAATGGGTCCTGCCCTCGCCGAGGTTGTGCAGCAGATAGAAATCGAAATAACCGGCGCCGGTCCGTTTCAGCGACGTTTCGAACTGGCCGACGGCGTCTTCCCGGCTTTGGCAGTTGATCCACGCGGCGTTTTTCGTGGCGAGCGTGAACTTTTCGCGCGGGTAACGCTCGACGAGCGCCTGACGGATCGCGTCTTCCGAGCCGGGATAGGCCCAGGCCGTATCGAAATACGTGAAGCCGGCCGCCATAAAGAGATCAACCATCCCTTTTACCTGTTCAACGTCGATAATCTCGCCGTTTTTCGGCAGCCGCATCAGCCCGAATCCAAGTTTTTTCGCGCTCAGTTTGATTTCCGACATGTTGCCCCCTCCTTGTCGATCTTGTTTTTCCTCATTTTGAACTCCCCCACCAATCCCAATGGCCCGCCTGGTCTCCCCTTGGCCGTGAAACGCGCATGAAAGCCCACCGGGGACCGCCCTGCGGGGTCTTTTTTCAAACAGAGAAACTCGTTCTGTTTATATTATTCTACTCTCTTCCCCCTCAAGAAGAAACCTCAAGTGCACTCTCATTCGTCTTTCATTGAAAGTCGAAGATCGCCATTTTCGACAATCAGCGGCGCAAGAGAAAAGCCGGCGCGATCCTCATCCTGCCTCAGATGATTTTCGCGCCGGCTTTTCATGGAATAAGGGCCTGCGTCCTGTGTCCGACCTTACTCCGCTTTTCGCTTTCTAACCGAAGAACAGCTTCAGATCGTCGTCCACCGTGCCGATGCCCGCGATGCCGAAGTTCTTGACCAGCACGCCGGCCACGTTCGGCGACAGGAACGCCGGGAGCGTCGGCCCCAGATGGATGTTCTTGACGCCCAGGTACAGCAGCGCCAGCAGGACGATGACGGCTTTCTGCTCGTACCAGGCGATGTTGAACGCCAGCGGCAGGTCGTTGATGTCGTTCAGCCCGAAGATCTCCTTCAGCTTCAGGGCGATCAGCGCCAGCGAATAGGAATCGTTGCACTGGCCGGCGTCCAGAATTCTCGGGATGCCGCCGATGTCTCCCAGGTCCAGCTTGTTGTATTTGTACTTGGCGCATCCGGCGGTCAGGATCACCACGTCCTTGGGAAGCTTTCGGGCAAATTCCGCGTAGTACTCTCTGGACTTCATCCGTCCGTCGCAGCCCGCCATGACCACAAACTTCCTGATCGCGCCGGATTTGACCGCGTCCACGACTTTATCGGCAAGCGCGAACACCTGTTCGTGCGCGAAGCCGCCGACGATGCTGCCCGTTTCGATCTCCTCAGGCGGAGGGCACTTTTTCGCCTGTTCGATGAGCGCCGAAAAGTCCTTGGTCTCGCCGTAGGCGCCGCCGATGTGTCTGCAGCCGGGAACGCCCGTGGCGCCGGTCGTCCAGAGACGGTCTTTGTAACTGTCCGCGGGCGGCACGACGCAGTTCGTCGTCATCAGAACGGGGCCGCGGAACTTCTCGAACTCCTCTTTCTGTTTCCACCAGGCGTTGCCGTAGTTGCCGGCAAAGTGCGGGTATTTCTTGAACGCGGGATAGTAATGGGCGGGAAGCATCTCGGAGTGCGTGTACACGTCCACGCCCGTCCCCGCCGTCTGTTCCAGCAGCATTTCGAGATCTCTCAGATCGTGCCCGGAGATCAGGATGCCGGGATTTTTCCGCACGCCGATGTCGACCGCCGTGATCTCCGGATGGCCGTAAGCCTCGGTGTTGGCCTTGTCGAGAAGCGCCATGCCGTCGACGCTGTACTTTCCGGTCTCGAGGGTCAGCGCCACAAGGTCGTTCACCGTCAGGCTGTCGTCGAGCGTCTTGGCCAGCGCGCGCTGGATGAAGGCGTCCACGTCCTCGTTGTCCTGCAGGAGCGCGTTCGCGTGCTTGGAATAGGCCGCCAGTCCCTTGAGGCCGTACGTGATCAGCTCCCGCAGGCTGCGAACGTCTTCGTTCTCGGTGGCGAGCACGCCGACTTCGGCGGCCTGAGCGTCGAATTCGCCGACGTCGCCGTCCCACAGCGCCGCTTGAGGCAGCCCCGACACGTCTCCCGTCTGACTCAGGAGCTTCCGCTTCACGGCCAGCGTCTCCCGGATTTTTTCGATGATCGCCTGGCGGTCGAAGTTCGCGTTCGTGATCGTCACGAAGAGGTTCATCGTCACGAGATGGTTCACCTCTTTGTCGATGCGCCACCCCTCGCGGCGAAGCCGGTCCGCGACGCAGGAGAGCCCTTTCGTCACGTAGATCAGAAGGTCCTGCATGGCCGCCACGTCGGGTTTCTTCCCGCACACGCCGGAAACGGTGCACCCCTTTCCCCCGCGGTTTCCTGACACTGGTAGCAGAACATTTTACGCTCCATCGTCAGACCTCCTCGATCGCGCCGACCGGACAGCCCTCGCGCGCTTCCGCCGCGCTGTCGCGGTTCTCTTCCGCAACTTCTTCCGCGATCGCCGCGGCGACGCCTGCGTCGGTCATGGAAAAGACCTCCGGACAGGTCGACGCGCACAGCCCGCAGCCGATGCAGCTCTCATTCACAACATATTTCATTTTCGGATCCCCCTTTTCGTTTTTTCCCCGCGGTACTTCGAAATCCCTTTTACGCCGGCGCCGCCGATCCCCCAAGAAGTTTCTCCGCCAAAGCGGGAATGGCGGCGAAATCTTCCTCTCCGGGATTCCAAAGAGAACGCACGTTTTCATCGATCACGTCGAAGCCGGCGTCTTTCAGGCGTTCCCGCAGAACTTCGACGGACTCGCCGCTCCAGCCGTAGCACCCGAAGGCCGCGGCCTTCTTGTTCCTGAACTTCAGCTGTTTGAGAAATTCCAGCCATCCCGCCACGCTCGAAAGGATGCCGCCCGATACCGTCGGAGAGCCGACGGCGATGGCTTTCGAGCGGAAGACCTCCGTCATGACCTCGTTCTTGTCCGCCTTCGCGATGTTGAAGACTTTCACCACGGTATCGGGGCTCTGCCGGTGGATTTCGTCCGCGATCCTGCGGGCGATCTTCGCGGTGCCCTCCCACATGGTGTCGTATGCGACCGTGATCTGATCTTCCCGATACGCGTTCGCCCATTTCGCGTATTTCGCGACGATCTGCAGCGGATCCCGGCGCCAGATCGCGCCGTGGGAAGGGGCGATCATCTCGATCGGAAGGTTCAGCGTGCCGATCTCTTCCAGCTTTTTGGTCAGGATCGCCGCAAAAGGATTGAGGATGTTGGCGAAGTACTTCATGGATTCCTTGTCCAACAGGCACTGATCCGCCTTGTCGTTGAACAGTTCCTCCACCGCATAATGCTGGCCGAACGCGTCGTTGGAAAAGAGGATGTTGTCGCCGGTCAGGTAGGTGGCCATGGAGTCCGGCCAATGGAGCATGCGCATCTCCACGAAGATCAGCTTCTTACCGTTGCCGATATCGACGCTGTCGCCGGTCTTCACCACGCGGAAGTTCCAGCCGCGCGCGCCGTACTGCCCTTCGATGCTCTTGACCGCATTGGCCGTACAGTAGATGGGCGTGTCCGGGATCTCATCCATCAGCGCCGTCAGCGAGCCGGAATGATCGCACTCGCCGTGGTTGGCGACGATAAAATCGATCTTCTTCAGGTCGACTTCTTTTTTCAGATTCTCGACGAAATCGAAGCGGTGCGGCGTCCATACGGTATCGATCAGGACCGTCTTCTCCTCCTCGACCAGATAGGCATTCTGGCTGGAACCGTTCACGATGGAGTAATCGTCCCCGTGAAAGCTCTCCAGCTCCCAGTCAACGTGCCCCACCCAGCTTACGTTGTTTTTGACGTGTTTTCTCACCGCGCGTCTCCTTTCCTCAAAAAAGGGCTTTACCCGCAAAAAAAACGCTTACACGACGCCGATCTCGGGATTCTTCTCGCCGAACTTCTCTTTCAGCGCGCGGCAGATCTCGCTCCGTTCTTTGCCCTGCTTTTCCTGCGTCTTGATCAGTTTGTAGGCCTGAAACAACGGCGACGGACCGATCTCGGAGCTGAAAAAACCGATGCCCTGGTTCCACGCCAGCAGCTCGAAGACGTCGTCCAGCGCCGCCGAGTCGAGGCCGTGCGCGTAGGCTTTGACCAGCTCGCGGGCGGCCTGCCGCATCCTTCCGGCGCCGACCGCGTTGGCGAGCGACAGAAGCAGCCGCGTCTCGTACGGCAACGTCCGCCTGGGGCTCTGCCAGGTGGTTTCCCAGAAGTCCACGGCGATCTTGCCGAGCTTCTCGTCGATCATCGGGTAATTCAAGAGCGCCAGCGGCCGAAACGGCGCTTCTTCGCCCTCCTTTTTCTCCGTGCGGCAGAAAAACACGTGGAACTCCGTTTCGGCGGTCTGCTCCGTGTGGTGTTCAAAGCCGAGGTTCTCCAAAGCCGCGTACAGCGGATGCGGCTCGAACGTCTGCACAATCTCCAGCCCCTCGCCCACATCGAGCTTGGCCGCCGCCTGGATCAGACCGGCGGCGAAATTTCCCTGCAGGCGCCGCACGTCCACTTTGCGGAAGCCGTTCGTCTTGCCCCGCCACGTTTCGTAGCTCATCTTCGTCCTCCTCCGGCGGCGTTTCTCACTTCAAGGTCAAAAGCAGCGCCATCTTGAACTTGCCGTTCGCCGTGACGCTGTGCAGACCGCCTGTGGCGAAGCGGAAATTTTCGCCGGCCTCGATCGGGTGATCCTGCCCCTCGTAGCCGATCACGCCTTTGCCTTCCAGCGCGAAGATCAGCGCGTCGCCCGGCGCGCGGTGCGGCGAAAGGCCGGTGCCCTCGTCGAAGGCCATGACCACGAACTTGAATCCCTCGTTGGAGACCACGTCCACGTTGACGACGCTGTCCTTTTCATACGGCGCCAGCTCCGCCAGTTTGAACACTTCGCCCGTTTTGACCGCTTCGTTCATCTGCAATTCTCCTTTCGCAATCACTTCCGTGTAAACGAATCCTTCCCGCGCCGCGATCCCGCAGAGCGTGTCTCTGGGCACGATCAGCGCTTCGCCTTCGCCGAGTTCGACCTCTTTTCCGCCCGCCCCGGCGCCGAGCGCAAAACGTCCCGTGCCGCCGGCGCCGATGCAGAGCGTCTCCGTCGGATAGCTCTCGGCGCTGATGTCGGTTTCCCTGCCCAGCGAAAAGTACGAAATTCTCGTTTCCGCCCGAAGGCCCGACACAGTGGAGATCGTCATGCCGTCTCTGGGCGGATGCTCTTCGGCGATGGAAAACGCTCGATTCATCACGTTCAGCCTCCTCGCGGCCAATTTTTTTCCCTTTCTGTCCGTAATGTATCATGAACGGCTCGGCATGTATGTTGTTATAACAACGAAAGTCCCCTCTCCGTCAAAAACCGCGACGCCGGCAGGCGCGCCGATCCCCGTCGAAAACGACGGATCGTTCGGCCGGCTCGGCACGCCGCGGCGTCTTGCGATGTTGCAAACTCCGACAAAGATGCTATACTTAACATGCCGCGGGGATCGCGGCGTTCTTTCGAATCGCTTCAAAATTTCAAGGGGGAAAATATCATGTTGGATGCAAAAGTCAAAGAACTGATCAACACACAGGTCAACAAAGAATTCTACTCGGCGTATCTGTATCTGGATTTCGCCAACTACTATTACGATCAGGGGCTCGACGGCTTCGCTCACTGGTACGACGTGCAGGCGCAGGAAGAGCGCGACCACGCCATGCTGATGCGGACCTACCTTCAGAACAACGGCGAGCTCGTCACCTTCTCCGAGATCGCCAAGCCCGACAAGGTGTACAAAAAACTCGACGACCCGCTCAAGTTCGCGCTGGAGCACGAGCAGTACGTCACCAGCCTGATCAACAAAATATACAAGGCCGCCAGCGACGTCAACGACTACCGCACGATGCAGTGCTTTGACTGGTTCGTCAAGGAACAGGGCGAAGAGGAAAAGAACGCCGAAGACCTGATCAAAAAGTTCTCGCTCTTCGGTTCCGATCCCAAAGGTCTGTACGCGCTGAACCAGGAGCTCCTCGCCCGCGTTTATGCCGCGCCTTCGTTGACGCTGTAATTTTTCCGACGGAATGGTCGCAGGAGGGACTTCATGCGCAACATTCTGCTCGTTATCGGTTCGCTGAGAAAAAACTCTTTCAACCGCCAGCTGGCTCAGGTGATCTCTTCCGAACTGGCAGGGAAAGCCGACGTTTCCACGCTGCGGTTCGACGACATCCCCTACATGAACCAGGACATCGAATGGCCCGCGCCCGAGGCGGTGCGCCGCGTCCGCGAGACGGTCGCAGCCGCGGACGGCGTGTGGATCGTCACGCCGGAATACAACTTCAATTTTCCCGGCCTGCTCAAGAACCTGCTCGACTGGCTTTCGCGCCCGACGGTGCAGGGCGATTACAAGAGCGCCGCGACGTACAAGAAAAAGGTCACGATCAGCGGCGCCGGCGGCAAGAACGCCACGGCCAACTCGCGCGCGCGGCTGACCGAGCTGCTCGAGTTCATGCGCGCGGAAGTCATGCCCGGCGGCGGCACGGGCGTCGCCGTGAACATGGACGCCTTCAAGACCGACAAGGTCGTCTTCACCGAAGAACAGCTCCGTCTCCTGCACGAACAGGCCGAGGCGTTCCTGGCGTTTTTGGGATAGTCTCCGCTGGCGAATCTTCGTTGCAGAGGTCGTTCAATCATTGATTGGCAATGGACGCGAAAAGGGCTTCCCCGCTCGAGGGGAAAGCCCTTTTTTGTTGTAATACTATTTCTCATTTAAAGCACATAACAATCCATTGTCTTGCGGTAATACTCCTTATGGTCTGAGCGGTGAGATTTCTGATCGTGCGGCACAGACGCTCGACAACGTTCTCAAGCGTCGAAAAAATCTCGTTTCGAAAGCCCTGACAGCGCAGCTCTCTCCAGATCTGCTCAATGGGGTTCATCTCGGGGTATAGGGGGAATATGGAACAGGGTGATGTTGGCAGGAACCTGAAGCGCTTTGGACTTGTGCCAGGCAGCTCCGTCACAGCAGAGCAGAATATGGTCTTCCGGAAATCGGTGTGAAAGTTCCCGCAGGAAAACGTTCATGCAATCGCTGTCGCAGTTGGGCATGATCAGAAAGAGGCTTTCTCCCGTAAGCGGCTCTACGGCACCGTAAGCATAGCGGTATTCGCGGATGTGAAGGCAGGGAACGTTCGGTCGAATGCCTTTCCTGCACCAGCAGTATTTGGGCGTGTTGATTCTGCCGAAGCCGGCTTCGTCCTGAACCATCAGTCTGACGTTCCCTGTTGTGGATAACTCTTTTAATTCCTGAACTTGAGCGTTAATTTTTTTGAGGCCTCGATGGCCTCCTCGTTCGCTTTCCTGGGGTGACGGCTGCGCGGCATGACTTTTCTCCAGCCATGACGTTTCAGGACCGCGTAAATCTGAGTCGGACTGATAGTATGTCCCACCGCGGTCTGATAGGCTTGGGCTATTTCCGCCACCGAAACGATTTCTCCTTTCCCGGCTTTCTCCAGGTAAGGAGCAAGTACGGCTTCTTCCTGCTCATAGGTCATGTTCCGATGGTTGCCGAGGTAATGGCATTGCAGCACATACGAGAGACCGCGATGGATAAACTGCGAGATGATCTTGCTGACGTTCGTGAAGTGGTATTCCGTGATTTCGCTGATTTCTTTCAGGGTTTTCCCTTCGGCGCGCAAGCTGAGGATTCTCAGTTTGGCTTCGATCTTCTTGTTGCGATTCTTTTTCCGCGCCGCTTCGATTTCCGCTTGCTGTTCCGATGTGATCTCGTATTTTACGGGCATTCTCCATCACCTCGGGGGCATTATAACTGAGGTACGGATACTTTGGCTATACTATAATGAAATAGTATAAAACGAAAACCACCGGCAGTGCCGGCGGCGACGATTCGGCGGTACCGGCAAAAAGCGGCAAATTTTCCATTCCGCCGGCGCCGCCCGAACGCAAAAACCCCGCCGCGGGCGCAATTCTGTGAAGAGACAGAACCGCGCCCGCGGCGGGGTTGCGTTATCCGTTTTTCACGCCGCGATCAACGACGTTTCGAGATCACGCGCGTCGCGCCTTCGGAATAAGGAGCCAGATCGCCCTGCTGATAGATCACGGCGACCGTCTTGGCGTCGGCAAGATAGAACTCGTCGCTCAGCTTTTCGGGAACGAACTCGGCGTTGAAAGCGATCGCCTTGCCTTCCTGATCGTAAAGTTTCCAAGCGCCCTTTTTCAGATTCTTGACAAGAGAATTCACGCTCTTGACGCGGACAAAAGCGCTCAGCGGCACGCGCTCGCCCGTGACCTTGCTGTACACCACGCCGTGCTCAAAGTTCTCGGGATTGGCCGCACCCCGCTCCATGACCGACGCGCTCATGACGAGAGAGACGTACTTTTTGTCCTCGAACTTCGCGGCGTAGCTCATGGACACGTCGTTCTGAGCGTCGTACTTCGCTTTCATGCCGTCAACGTAAGCGGCGATATCCTTGTTGATCATCTCCTGGACTTTCGCGTTTTCCACGTGCACCGCGGGGTACACCAGCTTCAGTCCGAAACCGTCGGCCTGCACCGCGTCGACGACCTGAGCCTGAGCGGCGAAGGGAAGGGCGGCCGCAGCCAAAAGAGCCAAAATCGCTTTTTTCATTTCAAAATTTCCTCCGGATCTTGATTTTGTGATCTGTGAAATTCCTTCACACCGCCGGCAATTGTAACAGATCGCCAATCCCCGCTTCAAGCGCTCCGGCGCAAGATTGGAGATTCCTACACCCTTGCGCGGCTAAAGACAATTCGGCGGCGTCTCCCGAGCAAACGTTCCCGCTCTTTCTTCGTTGCACGCGGTTCGACTGCCCGCCATTCGCGGGAAGGCTTCGGTCATTTTTTCAGGCCCAGATGCCGCAGAGCCCGGCGCAGAGTGTGCGCCAATCCGTGATCGCGCCAGCAGCGAACGCCGCCGCGCGCTTTGCGCGGCGCCCAGGTGAGGATGCGGCCGAGGCGGAAGGAAACGCTGCGCTGGAGATCATGTATCACTTTTTCTTTCGTCCGCAGCTGGTTGCGCGCCGTCTCCGCCTCACGTTCGGCTGTCTGGCGCTGTGATGTTTCTTTTTGCAGCTGTGAGCGTGCCGCCGACAGTTCCTTTTCGGCTGCCTGGCGCTGCGTTGTTTCCTTTTGCAACTGTGAACGCGCCGCCGACAGCTCTTTCTCGGCTGCCTGACGCCGCGACGCTTCCTGCGCGGCGAGGCGCCGGTCTTTTTCGAGCTTCGCGCAGCGCGCGTTCACGTTCCGAAGCTGGAGTTCGAGTCCGTCCAGGCGGCGGCAGCGCGCGAACAGATACTCGCTTTCGTCTTCGTACTGCAGCAGGCGCGTCACGTAATCCAGATTCGTCGGATTGTAAAAATAGCCGCGATCGCGCCGGTCAAGCTCCATCAGTTCGTTGGCCTGCGTTTTCAGCTCGCGCAGGATCCTGAACACGCTGTCGAGCGTACCGACCATGCGCAGATTGTAAGCGCAGCGATCCAGCGTGCTGTTGATGAAGCTCTGCTTCACCTGCGGCCAGCATTCCGACGCGGCCAGATTTCGCTTCCACAGTTTCGTCGCCTCCCAAAAGGCCAGCGGCGATTCGTCCTTGGTATGTTCGAGGCTGCGCGGATTGTTGACGCGGCGCCGGTACCCGGGAGCGTCGTACGCGATAATCCGCGAGGCTTCGCCCAGCGCCGTATAAACAAAGA
The DNA here is from genome assembly GCF_033060595.1 of Pyramidobacter sp. YE332. Lineage (NCBI taxonomy): Bacteria > Thermotogati > Synergistota > Synergistia > Synergistales > Dethiosulfovibrionaceae > Pyramidobacter > Pyramidobacter sp. YE332. The sequence continues at coordinate 1,913,752 of NZ_CP133038.1, forward strand.
CGATATCTTCCGCGCGCGGCAGCGCCGGAAAGCGGAGCCGAAGGGAGTCGATAAAATCGCGACGGAACAGCTTGCCGCCCGGACCGCCGTCGTAAAAATTGAAAATATACTGCGGCACGTCGCGCCAGCAAAACACGGGCAGGTCGCGCGGCAGCAGGTTCAACCGCAACGAAGACGGTTCGGCGGTCGCCGCTTCGCCGCCCTGCCAGCGGTACGTTCCTCCCACGACGACGTCCGCCCGAGTCGAGCGCGCCCGGTCAGTCATCTTCAGCAGATAATCGGCGTCGAACGCGTCGTCGGAGTCAAGGAACGTCACGTATTCGCCCCGCGCCGCGTCCAGCGCCAGGTTACGCGCCACGCCGGCGCCGGCATGTTCCTGCGTCATCACGACGATCCGGCCGTCGCGCGCGGCGTATTCGGCAGGATATTGGGCGTGTCGTCCGTCGAACCGTCGTCGACGCACAGCAGCTCGAACGAAGTCAGCGACTGCCTCAGCACGCTCTCCACCGCTTCGCACAGATACCTCTGCGCGTTGAAGACGGGCATGACGACCGTGACGAGCGGGCGCGCCTCCGCGGCGATGCCGTGCCGTCCCTCAAAGCGCGGCGGCAGACACAGATTTTTCAGCGTCCAGAAATGCTCCTTGTACGCAAACGCCGCGATAAAATCTTCGCCGACGTCTTTTACATCAAAGCTCCAGACAAACTCTTTGATGATCTTGTGCAGAGAGTAAACATTTTTCCCCTGTTCCAAGCGACAGAAATATTCGTCGAAAACGTGATTGAGCTCCCGCTGGCAAACCAGGCGCGCCGTTGCCTGCGGCAGCGTGCCCGCTAACTCGCGAATCGCGGCGTACGAGACAATCTGCCGTTCGAAGGACGGCGATTCCGCTTCGGCAGCAAGGTGCTCGGCGACGGGAATGTCGGTGATCATCAGACGCTGCGCCGCAGTCAGACAGCCCACGGAGAAACTGCGTTCGCCGCCGTCCGGCAGCGGCGAAAACGCAAGGCCGCTTTGGCGCACGAACTCGGTTCGGTACAGCCCGTAGAAAGAAACGGCCGTCTCGAGCAGCCCGCGCGGCGCTTCGGCAAAGGTCGCGGCCGTCCACAGTTTCGGGCAGTCGCGGTGGCTCCACGGCGCCGGCAGCTCCGTTTCGCCGCGGCGCGCGTCCTTCAGGCGCACCGCCCCTTTGACCAAATCCAGTTTGTTTTTCACAGCCGCATCGTACAGCCGCCGCAAACTGTCGGGCAGCAGCCTGTCCCCGGCGTCGAGAAAGATCGCGTACTCGCCCGCGGCGGCGTCAAGCCCGCGGTTGCGCGCGGCCGACGGTCCGGCGTTTTCCTGCGACAGCACCGAAATGCGCGGCTCCTCGGCGGCCCAGCGCATCAGCACGTCCAACGAAGCGTCGGTCGAGCCGTCGTTGACGCAGATCACTTCCAGTTGCGTCAACGACTGACGCAAAACGCTCCGCAGCATGTCTTCGAGATATTCTTCCACGTTGTACACGGGGACGACGACGCTCACGAGCGGATGTCCGGCCTGATTCTGTTTCATGACGACACAGGAAAATTTTTGCTTATCCATAAGCGGTTTCATCGCCACGACCTCTCTGTCGAAAAATGAAAAGGCGCGGCAGGAAGAAGACGCGGTCAACCGCGCCGTTCTTCCTGCCGCTGCGTTTACGTTTCTTCATCGCGAGCGACGTTGCGCCCGTCGAAGACGGGGATGAATTTTTCCATCGCCGTGTGGCCGCGCTGGATAAAACAGTTTTCCATGCCGAGCTTTTCGGCGTGGTCCAGCACCTTGTCGTACTCGCAGGTCATCAGGCGGCGGTTCAGCTCGGGGCAGCAGGCCGCCTGCGGCATGGGCGTGAACTGGTTCATCAGGCTCATGCAGATGTCCGAACCAAAGGTATTCCACAGATAATCCAGCACTCTGAAACTGTCGCGGGAGTGTCCCGGCAGAATCAGATGCCGCACCAGCACGCCGCGGGTCATCAGCCCGTCTTTCATCACGAACGGCCCCGTGATCTCGAACATCTTCTCGATCGACGCCGAAGCGTATTGAAAATAATCCGGAGCGTTGGAGTATCGCCGCGCCAAAGAATCGGCGCAGTATTTCAGATCGGGCAGGAACACGTCCACGGAACCGCGCAGCGCTTCGATCGTCTCCGGCAGCTCGTAGCCGCCGCAGTTGTACACGACCGGCAGGATAAATCCATGCCGTTTGGCCCGATCGAGCGCCGCGAGGATCTGCGGCACGTAGTGCGTCGGCGTCACCAGATCGAGCGAGGCGGCGCCGCGCCGCTGCTGTTCGAGAAAGATTTCGGCCAGGCGTTCCACGCTCACGTCGACGCCTTTTCCCCGGTGGCTGACGTCGTAGTTCTGGCAGAAGACGCACTTCATGGTGCAGTGGGAGAAAAAAACCGTACCGGCGCCGTTTTCGCCCGTCAGGCACGGTTCTTCCCAGCGGTGCAGCGACACCAGCGCCACGCGCGCCAGTTCGCCGGCGCCGCACCAGCCTTTTTGCCCGTTTTGCCTGTCCGCGCCGCAACGGCGCGGGCATAGGTCACATGAACGCAGATCCATCGTCGCGCTTCCCCCACATACAAAAATCGCCCCGGGAACCTTTTCCCGGGGCGATTGTACTCTCCAAATTATTCGATTTCAAGCGCGGCGATGCCGGGCAGGCTTTTGCCCTCGCAGTATTCGAGGCTGGCGCCGCCGCCGGTGGAAACGTGGGACATCGCGTCTTTGAGGCCGAATTTCTTCACGGCCGAGGCGGTGTCGCCGCCGCCGACCACGGTGAACGCGCCCGTGGCGGTCGCCGCCGCCATCGCCTCGGCCACGGCGCGGCTGCCGGCGGCGAACGGTTTGTTCTCGAACACGCCCATGGGGCCGTTCCAGAGCACCGTTTTGGCTTTCGCTATTTCAGCCGCAAACGCTTTGGCCGTCTCCGGGCCGATGTCCAGTCCCATCAGACCGTCGGGCACCGACGACGCGGGAACCACGGAACAGCGCGCTTCGTCGCCGATCTCCGCGGCCGCGATCACATCCGTCGGCAGCAAAATCTTCACGCCCTTCGCCGCGGCGCGCGCCAGCACGTCTTTGGCAAAATCCACGTGCTCGGCGTCGTACAGCGATCTGCCGATCGTTCCGCCCTGCACGGACAGGAAGGTGAAGGCCATGCCGCCGCCGATCAGGATCGTGTCGGCCGTGTCGAGCATGCGTTCGATCACGCCGATCTTGTCGGAGACTTTCGCGCCGCCCAGCACCAGCACATACGGTTTTTCCGGATCGGACTTGACGCGCTCGAGCGCTTCCACCTCGCGGGCGATCAAAAAGCCGGCGTAGGCGGGCAGCACGCGGGCGACGCCTTCGGTGGTGCAGTCGCCGCGGTGCGAAGCGCTGAAAGCGTCCATGACGAACAGGTCGAACGGTTTGGCCAGCATCTTGCTGAACTCGGGATCGTTCTTCTGCTCCTCGGCGTGAAAGCGCGAGTTCTCCAGCAGCAACAATTCGCCGGGCTTCTGCGCCGCGACGGCCGCTTCGACCTCGGGCCCGACGCACTCGGGAACGAAACGCACCGGATGCCCCAGCCCCTTTTCCGCGTCTTCGCGGATCTGCCCCAGCGACATCTCCGGCACGACCTGCCCTTTGGGACGCCCGAAGTGCGAGATCATCGTCACCCGCGCGCCGCCGGCCAGCAGCGCGTCGATGGTCTTTTTATGAGCGACGATGCGGGAGTTGTCCTTGACTTTGCCGTCTTTGAACGGCACGTTGAAATCGACGCGGATCAGAACTTTTTTGCCCTCCAGGGGCGCTTCGGAAATTCCGCGCAGTCTCAGCATTTTACAGCCCCTTGGAGATCACGTAGTTGACCAGGTCGACGCAGCGGCAGGAATAGCCCCACTCGTTATCGTACCAGGCGAAAACTTTGACGAGTCCGTTCATCTCGATGGTCTGATCGGGCGCGAAAATGCTGGAGCGGTCGTCGTGAATGAAGTCGGCGGACACGCACTCGTCGGTGACGTATCCCACGTAGGGAGCCATGGCGCCCGCGGCGGCCTTTTTCACGGCCGCGTTCACTTCGTCGGCCGTCACGGCGCGGCCGGGGACGAAGGTCAGATCGACGATGGAAACGTCGGGCGTGGGCACGCGCAGCGCCATGCCGCTCAGTTTGCCTTTCAGGGCCGGGATGACGAGCGCCACGGCCTTGGCGGCGCCGGTCGTGGTGGGGACCATGGAACAGGCCGCCGCGCGAGCGCGGTAGTTGCTCTTCTTGTGGGACTTGTCGACCAGGTTCTGATCGCCCGTGTAAGAGTGGACGGTCGTCATCAATCCTTTTTCGATGCCGAACGCGTCGTTGAGGATCTTGGCGATCGGCGCCAGGCAGTTGGTCGTGCAGGACGCGTTGGAAACGATATGGTCCTTGGCGGGATCGTACTTTTCCTCGTTGACGCCCATGACGAACGTCGCCACGCCGTCGCCCTTGCCGGGAGCGGTGATGACGACCTTTTTGGCGCCGCAGGCGATATGGGCCCCGGCCTTTTCGGCCGTCACGTTCTTACCGGTCGCTTCAATGACCAGCTCGACGCCCAGTTCCTTCCAGGGATACACGTCGTTTTCGGGCGTGACGCAGAGGATCTTCTGGCCGTTGACGACAATGGAGTCGCCTTCCGAAGTGACCGTGCCGTTGAAACGGCCGTGCACGGAATCGTACTTGAAAAGATACGCCATCTGGTCGGCCGACGCGCTGTGCCTCGTAACGGCGACAACCTCAAAAAGACCTTTTTTGTCGTATTCCGACATGGCACGAAGAACAAGACGGCCAATTCTGCCAAAACCACTGATCGCAACTCGAACTTTGCTCATAGCAGCAGCCTCCTAAGAATTATTAGCCGTCTCCGCCGGGAAAACGGCTTTCGCAAGCGACATCATACCGTGTGTTTAGATTAAGCGCAAAACGGCCGGCTGTCAAGATTCGTGCCGATTAATTTCGCGTCAGGACCGCTTCGACGGATCAAAACCGGCCTCTTCCGCGATCGCGAGCAATTTTTTCAGACGATATTTCACGGTGCTTTTGCTCACCTGCGGGCGAAGCAGATCGCCAAGATCGGACAGCGTCGCTTCCGGATTCTCGAGCCGGGCCCGGGCCAGGGGGATCAACTTTTCGGGGATCAGCTTCACGTCGAGTCGGCGCAGAAAATCGATCATCGCCACATGCTGGCGGGAAGTTTTCACGCTGCGGCGAATATTGGCGCTGTCGCAATTGGCCTGCTTATTGGCCAAGTCGCGGCTGCCGCGCATTATCGAACGCTTTTCAAGGTTCTGCGCCAAAGCCGACATGCCCATAAAATAACAGAAACGCATGATCTGCTGAAGGTCGCGAATCGTCAGCTCGCGCACGTTTCCCTTATCCCGCGCCGAGAAGGTAATCTCGCTGCCCTCCAGCAGTTCGCTCATACTGCGCGCCACCGACGCATCGTGAAAACGCATGATGCAGTAATATCCCCGCTTGGGATTGTAAACGCTCCCCGCGCAGCCGAAAACGCCGCGCGCCCAGGCCCAGCGGATGAAATCGCGGCGGTGACGTTTGGCGAGAATCGTCCTATAAAGAGACTGCGGCAAAACGACCGCCACTTTCCGATTCTGCACGCGCAGGATCTCGCTCAGGTCCGCTTCGCCGCTCCAGCGCACATACGGCCAGAGACGGCGGAAGCGGCGGTAGACCCACAGCCGCGACGAGGAGATACGCGCCTCGATCCCGACGGTCTGCCTGTTCATGCAGGCGACGATCCCGGACAGCTCGGACTCCGCGGAAACGGCGTCGGTCACGGGAGCCAGAAACCATTCGTCCCATTGCTCGGTGCTGATCTTCATAGCTCATACCCGCCGTTCAGCTTGCGGTTGATCCTCATCAGCGCCTCGGCCAGGCGGGCGCTGTGATGACGTACGACGCCGCTCTCCTGGATCTGAAGCAGCGAAGCGCGGAAAACCTGGCAGCTCCTCGAGATCAAAAACTCTTCATCCTGTCGCCCCAGCGACAAAGGTTCCGCTCCTTGAGCGCGATACTTTTCCCGAAGCGGTTCGGGAATGACGTCTTCGTTGAGAACCACCACGTCGGGGTAACGTCCCAGCGCTTTGGCGACCCACTGAATGTGATTGAGCTGCGTCATGCCGCTGGTTTCCCCCGGCTGAGTCATCAGGTTGGCAACGTAAACGACGGGGCGCTTCGACTTGCGCAGCGCGGCGGTAAAATCTTCCACCAGCAGATTGGGGATGACGCTCGTAAAAAGGCTGCCCGGCCCCAGAATGACCAGATCGGCATGGTGAAGGACCGAAAATGCTTCGCGCACCGGCTTCACGCCCGAAGGCTCGAGACGGATGCTGCGAATGTCGCGTCCGCGCTCCGCCACCGCCAGTTCGCCGCGCAGCGTCGCGCCGTCGTTCGTCTCGGCGACGAGCGTGACGTTTTCCGTCGTGATCGGCAGCACCCGGCCGCGGATCGCCAGCAAACTGTTGACGAGCTCCACGGCGTTTTTGAAATCGCCCGACTGCTCCGTCGCCGCCAGCAGGATCAGATTGCCGAGACTATGTCCTTTCAGATCGCCCTGGCCGAAACGGAAGTTCATGAAGGCCCGCAGCTGATCGTCGTTTTCGCTGAGGGCGACCAGACAGTTGCGGATGTCGCCGGGAGGCAGCATGCCCCAGTCGCGCACCAGGCGTCCGGAACTGCCCCCTTCGTCGGTCACCGTGACCAAGGCGACGATATTGCGCGTATAGCCTTTCAGCCCCTTTAAGAGAGAAGAAAGCCCCGTCCCGCCGCCGACTGCCACAAAATGGGGCCCTCCCGCGAGACGGAGCTGTACGGCTGCCGCCGCCGCTTCCCGTTCGTTCGTTCTTTTCGATATGAAACTTCGCACGCGGCGACTGTTGCGGAACAGAAGAGACACGGTCACGCCGCCGGCCAGACAGCCGCCGACAAAGATCAGCGCCACGGCGAACAAAAGCGTCATGATTTCCGCCCTCCCCGTTCATCCCGTTCGAGGTCGCGATGCTTGACGCGGCACTCCACGCCGTCAATCCCTCCCAATCGCTCACCCAGCCATTCAGCCGCAAAAACAGAACGATGACGGCCGCCTGTACAGCCGATGGCGATCTGCAAATAATTTTTGCCGCTGAGGTGGTACACGGGAATGATGTTTTCGAAAAGCTCCAGACTCTGGTGTAAAAAGGAGCTGGCCATCGGATCGTTGTAGATGTACTTTTGCACCGGTTCGTCACGACCCGACAGATATTTCAGCGTCTCCACGTAATAAGGATTGACGAGGAAACGCACGTCCAACACAAAATCGGCGTCAAGCGCCACGCCGTACTTGAAGCCAAACGAACTGACCGTCACCTGCAGTCCGGCTGGATTGCGCGCCAAGATCGAGAAGATCTCGGCGCGAAGCTGGGCGTTCGACAGTGCGGATGTATCGATGATACGGTCGGCGATGCGCCGGAACTGCGCCAATTGCTTACGCTCGATGCCGATTCCTTCCAGCAGCGAATTCATGAAGCCCAACGGATGACGCCGGCGCGTCAGGCTATAGCGGCGCAGCAGCACATCCTCGGACGCCTCGAGAAAAAGGATCTGAACGTTGACGCCCTTCTGTTTCAGATCGTCGAGCACGCGCGGCAGACAATCCGGCAGATCGAGGCTGCGCACGTCGATCACGGCCGCTACGCCGTTCTCCAGCGCTCTGGGATGCTGAGACAAGATCCCGATCAGCCCTGGAAGCATACCGACAGGAATGTTATCGACCGTAAAAAAGCCCTGATCTTCCAGAAGATGCAGCACGCTGCTTTTTCCGCTGCCAGACAGCCCCGTGATGATCAGCAGTTTTTTCGGAAGCATGGTCTCGCCGCTCACTGATTCTGCCGCACTAAGACCGGATGCCCCGCCGCCTTGATGTCCTTCGCGATCTCGTCGGCCACCGCCCGTTCGCGCCCGCCGGCCACGATCACGCGATAATAATTCTTACCGCGCACTTCCGCCTGGCGCACCACGGCGCTGTGTCCCATCTTCTGAAGCGACGAAACGACGGCGTTTGCCGCCGCGCGATCAGTGTAGGAACCGCACTGGATAATAAACAGACTTTTGTCGATGCTGCCGCCGCGGACAATGACGCGGTTTTCCCCTGGCGCGGCATCGCCTTTCTTGGGATCGACACGAGCAGCTCGCGGTTGTGACAGGCCTTTCGACGACGCATTGTCCCCTCCCTCGCCGCCTGTCGTGGCCGGGCGATCTTCGTTCTGGGACCGACCGCCGCTTTTACGCTGCACGGGTTGAGCGATGATCACGTTGTCAATTTTCTCTTTTTTCGTCACCACGCCGTCTTTCTTGTCCCCGACGATCCCCGCACTCTGGTGTTGGGCAATCGGGCGCGGCTGTGTGATAACGGTCGGCTTCGGAGGACTGGGAGCCCAAAGAAGGCGGATCCCCACCACGACAATGCCCAACGCGACAACGCCAAGAATCGGCAGCATAAAGTCGCCAAACGGGACAGCCGGCTTCTGCTTGAAACGGCTCGTTGATCTGGCTGCCATAAAAATCACCTCAGTTTCATAGAATCATGACATAACAACAACGGAGACAAGCAGACTTGTCCCCGTCCGAGAATCTTCGTTACTTTTTGCGGCGTCTGTAAGTCGTCGGGATATCAAGTCCGGAGCCAAGCCCTTCAAAAATACTGTGCGGCTCTTCCGAAACCACGTCGCTGGGCGTCAGGTTCTGTTTCTCGAACAAGCCGGCGGAATCTGAGCCAGCCTGCGTCTTGGCGTCGTTCTTATCGGCAAGAATGTCCTTGAATCCCGTAGCGATCAAGGTAAAGCGCACGGTATCGCCCATCGAGGGATCGATGCCCTGTCCCCAGATGATGTTCGCGTCCTCGCGGGCAGAAGCGGAGATCAACTTCGCCGCTTCGTTCATCTCGAGAATGCTCAGATCCTCGCCGGACTCGATGCAGTACAGCACAGAAGAAGCTCCGTTCATCGGCGCTGTCATCAGCGGCCCGTTCATCGCCGCGCGGGCCGCCGCGAGCACACGGCCATCGCCCTTGGCTTCGCCGACTCCCATGATCGCCGTCCCCGCGTCGCGCATGATCGTGCATACGTCCGCAAAATCCACGTTGACCTGCATGATTTTGCGAATGACGCCCGTCACGCCGGCAACGGCCTGCCGAAGGACTTCGTCGCTCATCTTGAAGGCTTCCTGCCACGTCGTCGATTTATCGGAAAGCTCGATGATGCGGTCGTTGTGTACGATGACCAGAGCGTCGACTTTCTCGCGCAATCTGCTGATGCCCTCGGTCGCCTGCCGAATGCGCTTCGGCCCCTCCCAGCTGAAAGGATACGTAACAATCGCGACGACCAGCGCGCCGACCTTTTCCTTGGCGATGCCAGCGATCACGGGAGCAGCGCCCGTACCGGTCCCGCCGCCCATACCGGCGGTGATGAAGACCATGTCGGCTCCTTCAAGAAGGTTCGTGATCTCCTCTTCAGACTCCTGAGCCGCTTCCTGTCCCACGCTGGGATTCGCACCGGCGCCCCGCCCCTTGGTCAGATTGCGTCCCAGGATCAGTTTCGACGAGGCTTCCGAAAGCCGCAGCGCCGCAACGTCAGTATTGCCGGCAATAAAATCCACATCATCAATGCCGCTGCGAATGATCGTATTCAGCGCGTTGCCGCCGGCGCCGCCGACACCTATAACCTTGATAACTTCTCGAGGAACTAACGCACTGATATCGTCATCCTCAAGGGGTGCATCGTTGGTGATCGAGAAGATCTCGCTGTCGTCCATGGAACCGGTCCTCCTTAGAATAATTCTCTGAAAAGTTCTTTCGCATTGCGGGCAAAGGCTTTAAGGGGCGACTGAGAAGGTCTTCTTGCACCTTTCATTCTCTTAGAAGATTTGCCGGGGGCAATGTTTTTGAAGATCGACATAGGCGCTTCCACGTATACGAAGGGATTCTTTCTCCTTTCCATCAGATACACGATGATCCCCGATACGGCACTGTAGCGGCAGTCATTGCGTCCTCGCTGCATCTCCTCCCGAAGCACGGGCACGCCGACTCGCACGGATGTTCCCAAATAAGAATCGGCAAACGGAACGATACCTTTGGTCATCACGACGCCGCCCGTCAGAATCACATCAGTGGGAAGCCCTGCTTTTTGGATAGCCTTGAGACTGGGAACGACGCTGTCGGCAAAAAGTTCGTCCAGACGGCTCGCAATGATCTCCCCCACTTCCTCCTTGCCGAGTTCACGCTTTCGGCCGCGTTGTTCCACTGTCAGCGATCCGTCTGTTTCCGCCTTCGGATCCACGTCAATATCCTTTTTCAGCTCTTCCGCAATCGCAAAGGGAATTTTCATGACGCAGGAAATGTCGTTGGTAATATGATCGCCGCCAACGGGAATCTCCGCGGCGTGGATCATACGTCCTTCGGAAAAGATCGACACGCTCGTCGTTCCGCCGCCGATCGCCACAAGGGAAGCGCCCATCGACCGCTCGTCGACACTCAGCGTTCCCAAAGCTTCGGCGACAGGTTTCAGAACAAGACCGACTACAGAGACTCCCGCTTTTTCCACACAGTTTACCACATTTTGCGCTACGGTAGTAGGGATTACGAGCGCCGTCAGTTCGACCTCCAGACGGATGCCCGTCATCTCCAAAGGGTTGTCGATCCCGCTGTTCCCGTCGATAGCATATTTGATGGGAATTGAATGAAGACAGCAGCTGCTCGGCGGCAGCTGGAGCTCGCTCAGTGCCGTCTCGATGACCCGTTCGATGTCTTCGGCCATGATCTGGCGCGGCGAACGTCCCAGGGAAATCTTTCCCTTCAGTACGTGGCATTTTACGTCGATGCCGCTGAAAGCGACCACAGCACGGCTGATCTTTATACCGCTGAGCATAGATTCGGCATCGGCGATAGCGTCGGAGACCGAACTGACCGCCTGATCGAGATTGACGATCATGCCTTTGCGCAGACCTCGGGAAGGTGCCTGTCCTATGCCTATGATCTGCGCTTTATCGGGATTTTCCGGCGCTCGTTCGGCAACTGCCACGGCTATTTTCTTCGTACCGAGATCAAGTCCCACCAGGATGTCAGAATCTCTGCCCATGAATTCTCTCTCCTTTGCCCTCAAACATCATTCAGGGATGACGCTGTTCTTCTTAATAATTATTTTATCCTCGTACGTCGCGTCGATCGACGTTTTTTGTTCCGGTTTCGCGCCAGTCAATTCTCTCACGACGATGAGACTTTTTTCAAGATGAGACACTTTTCCAATAAAAGACGACTGGCTTTTTGTCCTCATGTTTTCAAAAACACAGGCGATCACATCTTCTCCGCCGCGGCGGAGCAGTTCAACGTCGGAAGCTTTCAGGTCCTTCTGGGAAAGCAGGGTCTGCTGCAGTGAATCAAGCCATTGATACGAAACCGTCAAATGAGTAACTCCGTTGAGTCCCAGATCCTCAAGCAAGGGGAACGAATTCCCCACCCGAAGTTCAGGGAGCTGCGGAATTTCCGCAGTCAGCACCTTCTCCCACAGATCGCGGCGCCATGCCGCGCCGTCCTGCGCGATAAGATACTCGGCATGCTGCCAGACGATTTTCATGGCCGGAACAAAGGGGACCGCGGTCAGCTTCAGAGCGCCGCGAAAGGGGTTCCACTGCGTTTCTATCGTAAAGGGGTACTGTCGCTCATAGCTTTTGAGTTCGCTTTTTGCCAGAAGCCATGCCGGATGAAAATTCAGGAACGACTCGCTCCAATCGCGCAGATTCGTCTCGAACTCGGCCGAAAAATTCTCCACCTGCAACGACTTCAGATGAAAGGGTTGAAAATGATCGTTCAGGCACAGGAAAGATCCCGTTAAAAAAGAGTATAGGCACCACCGCAATCTTTTCCCCATTGCCCGCCCCCATAAAATTTAAGACGTCAAAGAGCCGACGCGAAACCCCTGTTCAACTCCTGAACGACCAGATCTCCAATCACACAGACATCGCCCGCTCCTTCAGTCAGGACCAAGTCGCCGGGACGAACCAACGACAGGACTCTTTCAGCGGCTTCAACTTTATTCTGAGCGAGGACGCAGTTTCCGCCGCGTCTGGCCACTGTGGCGCCGATCAGTTCGGACGACACGCCGGGAATCGGTTGCTCGTCCGCCGCATAGATCGGCAGCAGCACGACCTGGGGCACGCTGGCCAGCACTTCTGCGAAACGATCGAAAAGAGCCTGGGTCCGCGTGTAGCGATGAGGCTGAAATATCAACAGGATTCGACGGTCAGGGTACATAAGCCTGACCGCATTCAGCGTTGCCTCAATCTCGCGGGGATGGTGTCCATAGTCGTCGTATACCAGGATATTGCCAGGACACATGGCGCGCAGCTGAAGACGCCGCTTCGCCCCGTGAAACATCCTCATGGCCTTTTGAATGATATCGAAAGAAACTCCCAATTCATGAGCGACGCCGCACGCCGCAAGCGAATCGAGAACGTTATGTTCGCCGGAAATCACCAGCTCAATGGTTCCCATTTTCCGGCCCTTCGCATGGAAAGTGTAGTTCAAACCGCCGCCGCAATGATACTGGATATCCGCAGCGTAAAAATCGAACGAAGGGTCGCGCCCGAAAAGATGCACGCGCTTCTTCAAATCGTCCGGAAGCGCTTCGATCACCCTTTTAACTCCGACATCTTCCCCGCACAGGAAAAGCTTGCCACCTTCCTTGGTGTTGCAGAGGAAACGGCCAAAAGCGTCGATGACGGCCTGAAGATCGGGATACTGATTCACGTGGTCCCAATCGACGTTGGTCACGACGGAGTAAAGAGGATGGAAATACTCAAAAGACTCGTCGCTTTCGTCAAGCTCGGCGACCATATACTCCCCCATGCCGAGCTTGGCGTTGCATCCGATGTCACAAAGTTCACCGCCAACCGCAATGGTGGGCTGCATGTCGGCCTGCTCAAGGATATAGCTGATCAGCGAAGTCGTCGTCGTTTTGCCATGGGTTCCGGCCACGCCGATGCCGCGTTTGGAGTCGAAAAGAAGGCTCAGCAGCTCGGCCCGCTGCAGCACAGGGATCTCTTTCCTGCGCGCCTCGGCCAGCTCGGGATTGGACGCGGGAATAGCGCTGCTGTACGCCAGCAAATCGACTCTGCATTCATCCAAATGGTGCACGTCGTGTCCGTAAAGGATTTTTACGCCGGCTTTCTCCAGCTTTTCGACGTAAGCCGTGCGTCCCATATCGCAACCGCTGACATTGAAGCCCAACTCGTGGAAAAGCAGTGCCAGCCCGCTCATCCCCGCTCCGCCAACACCCATAAGATGGATGTTCTTGATACTGCCCAGATCTATTTTTTTTCGACTCACGTGGGATTCCCCTTTCAAACTGTGAGGCTGCGCAAGGCTTCATAAAGTTTTACCGCGCCTGCACTCAGATCCTCACAGCTCACGCGCCGCTCTGCGACAGACTGCAAGGCCGCGCGAAACTGCTCCTGTGAAGAGCCTTCCAAAAAGACGGGGGCTCCCGTCAATTTGGAGAAATATTGGGCATTGCTCAACTGGTGCTGTCCAACGGCTTTTAACCACGGCACGACGAGCACCGGAATTCCCAGAGCCCGAAGCTCTGCCAGCGTCGAAGCTCCGGCCCGACAGACGATCATGTCCGCGGCAGAAAACACCGTCGTCATGTCCCAGCAGGCTTCATGAACCAGCGCTTCAGGGAAAGGACGATCTTCGGCTTTGATGCCCATGCACAGGACTTTACAACTCGTTGATTTTATCATATTTTGTGCGTCTTGCAGCACTTTTCTCAGGCCGCCGCTCCCCAGAGAGCCGCCCAAAATAATAATCAATTTCTCGTCATCCCTCAAAAACGTCCCCAGCAGCCGTTTCTGAGCGTCCTTTTTATCGATCAGACGGATCTCGCGCAACGGCATCCCCGTCACAATCTTTTTTGCCGTGTCCAGTCCCTTGCAGTCTTCCCAGGCACAAGCGACAGGAATACCGCATCTGGCCGCAAAACGGGTGACTTTTCCCGCCACAGTGTTCTGTTCATGCATGAGCACGGGAACATGGAGGCAACGCGCCGCCAGCAAGACGGGCATCGAAAGATAACCGCCGAACAGCACACAACGGTCGATCCGTTCTTTCTTTAAAATCGCGCGCGCCTCGAAAAAAGAACTGAAAAGGTGCTTCCAGCGCGTCAACGAACGCAGGCCGGACACGCCCAAAGGAGAACCTTCCAGCGACAATCTTTGAGGAACTACGCCATGAGCCTTATAAATTTCATCTTCCAGCGGACGGCTGCCCGAGAGCCAAATAACCGACTCCCCCCGCTTCTGCAGCCACAGGCCGAAAGCAATGGACGGGATGATATGACCGCCGGTCCCCCGGCCGCCAATAGGATTCTGTACGTCACGTCACCGTCCTCCTCTACGCGTCTTCTATCGGTTCTTTGATCAGTCTGATCAGCAAACCGATCCTTGCCCACATGAATACCAGCGAGGTGCCTCCGTAACTGATAAACGGCAGAGGCATGCCTGTCAGAGGGATCAGTTTCATGACGCCGCCCAGATTGATGAAAAACGGCAGCAGTACCGCGACGCAGCATCCCCAAATGAGAATACGCCGTTCCGGCGTCGCTTTTCTGTATGCGGCATAGACGCGCAGCGTCCAAAACACAAACAGAAGAAAAACGCTCATCGTGCCGACAAGCCCCAACTGTTCCCCGAGAGCAGGGAAAATAAAATCGTTATGCACTTCCGGCAAGAACTGCTGGCTCCGCCCAAGCCCGATGCCCCATATTCGCCCGTTGGCAAAAGCGATCAGTCCCTGAATAACCTGATAACCGGAACCCAGCGGATCGGTCCAGGGATCGAGCCATGTTTCGATCCGCTCGGCGCGATATCCATAATTCGCCATGTACCATAGCACCGGAGACGCGGCAATTCCCGTGACCAATGGCAACAGGATGCCGTACCGTTCGATGAAAAGAGCGCCGACGATGCCCACGAGCAGCAGCAGACCGCCAAAGTCAGGTTGTTTCATGATGATCAGGGCAAAGGGAGCAAACAGGATGCCGCTGAGGATCAGCGCTTTCCACATGCCGTCCACCCGCATGTAGACTTTGGCAAGATGGATCATCATCACAAAGCTCACAACTTCCAACGGCTGGAAGTTGACCGGACCGAGGCGGATCCAGCGGGAAGCCCCTTTGACGACGACTTTCAACGGAGAAAAGACCGTCATCGCCAGCAGCCCAAAGGCCACGGCCAGCAAAAAAACGCTGTGTCTCGACCAGAAACTCAGCGGCACCTGCGTCACCACGATAAATCCCGTCAAAGCTACCATGAGCCACAGCGCCTGCTTCAATCCCGGCGAAGAAAGATCCCAGCCCGTCATCGACGAGACTACAACAACGCCTAACGTGGAAAGGATCAAGGGCACAATCCAAAGCCCAAAAACGCTCCCGCCGCCGGCGTCGCGGTTATAAAACCGCGAATCCCTTATCTGGTTAGAACAGTGTTCTGACGAGTTGGGCAAAATGATCTCCCCGTTCTTCATAACTATGATACATGTCCCAGCTTGTGCAGGCGGGAGAAAGAAGGACTTTATCGCCGGGACCGGCAAGTTCCGAGGCTTTCTTCACGGCCTCGCCCATATCCTTCGCCCGCACGGCGTGTCGATAACCGGCAGACCGCAGCGCCGCAAAAATTTTCTCGGCTTCGGAACCGATCACAATCGCGGCAAACGTCTCTTCGCACACGACGCGGGCAAGTTCATCATAGCGTTCGCCCTTGCCCTGGCCGCCAAGGATGACGAGTTTGCGGCCGCTGATGCTGTGCAAAGCCGCGATCACAGCGGCCACGTTGGTCCCTTTGGAATCGTCGATGTAAAGGACGCCATTGTGTTCGCCCACCGGTTCACAGCGATGATGGAGGACTTCGAAACTGGCAAGTCCCGCGGAGGGATCGACGTCGCGAAACGCAAGCGCTACGGCGGCACAAGACATGGCGGCATTTTCCAAATTATGGGCGCCGAGCAGTTTCAATGAGCTTTTACGGAACAACAGGCGGCGTCTTTCGCGATCGACCAGAAGCACATCGCTGTCGTCCATGTCGATCCTCAAATTGCCGCGTCCCAACGCACAAACGGTGCGTCCCGCCGGGACGCGGAACGCGTCGACGTCATGCGTCACCGCGTAGCACTCCCCCTGACGGGGCAGAAAGATCTTGCACTTGTCGCTTTTGTAGCTCTCGTAACTGCCATGCCAATCAAGATGGTCAGGGGCCAGATTCGTCAGGACGGCAACGTCCGGCCTGAGCTGCGTGTTCCAGTGCAGCTGAAAACTGCTCAGCTCCATCACGATTGCATCATAGCTTCTGTCCGCATGAGCCGCCAGGGGATCGCCGATGTTCCCCACGGAGACGGCATTCAGACCGCAACTTTGCAACAGGTGGGCGATCAGCGCCGTGCAGGTCGTTTTGCCGTTTGTCCCCGTCACGGCGATGATCTTTCCTTTCAGGAACGGGGCGAGAAGGTCGAGCTCTCCCTGCACAGGCACGTTTTTTGCGCGGGCCATCGACACCGCATCCGATTTTTCCGAGACGCCCGAGCTCACGACCATCAGGTCGCACTCGCAGCATCTGGGCGTATGGCCGCCGGTTTCCCATTGGATCCGCGTCTTGCTGAAAAGCTCCTGCGTCTCGCGGGGGATCTCCGCCCGATGATCGGTCACGAAAACACCGGCGCCGCGGCTGGCCGCCCAGAGCGCCAGAGCCCTTCCGCTCACGCCGGCGCCGACGACGGTGATCTTATGAACCATCTAAACTCCTCCTTCCGCCGCGCCCGAAAAGACCAAACGCACGGTAGCGACGTCGCGCTCAACGAAAATCGATCACGGCATAAAAAAGAACGCCACGGACTGCGCCGCCGCGGCGCACAGCAGCGAACAAAGCGTATGGACCAGCAAAAAACGGACGACGATGCGGTCTTCGGGCCAGCCCAACAGTTGAAAATGATGGTGAAGGGGGCTCATTCTAAAAACGCGCCGGCCCCAACCATGAATGGCGATCAGCTGGATCACGACCGACAGCATCTCAATGCCGAATCCCGTTCCCGCGGGGATCAGGACCAACACGCCGCCAGCGCCCATAAAAGCGCAGGAAGCCATCAGCCCGGCCAAAAAATGTGCTCCCGCGTCGCCCATGAAGACCTGAGCGGGATGACAGTTATGCCATAGGAATCCCAAAGCGACGGCCAATCCCGTCAGAGATCCCAGGTAAGGTTCCGGCGAGAGCGACGCCAAAACGACGAAAGTCACGACGCTTGCCCCCGCCGCCAGACCGTCCAGACCGTCGGTCACGTTCACCGAATTCTGAATGCCCACGGCGAAAAACAGCGCCAGAGGCCAGATCCAGCCGCCGATCGAAAAGCCCCAGAACAGAGCGGGAACTTTGCCGTCCAATGCCAGAAGGATGAACCACAGCCCCGTCGTCGTCGCCTGCAGAGCGAACTTTTGCAGGCTGCGCAGCCCCTCGCTGGAACTGTTTTTGAACTTCAACATGTCGTCGCATAAGCCGACCATAGCGGAAAGGATCGGATACGACCAGAAGATCACGCCGGCGCGATCGCCCCGAATCATGTGAGTCAGCAAAAGCCCTGAACCGATCAGCAAAAATACCACGCCGCCCGCCGCAGGAACTTTCGCCTTGATCTTCTCGTCGATATGCGTTCCATAAGCCTTCTGCACCTGAGACACGTGACGGCGCCGCATCCAGTCGATCCACGAATGCTGCGCGGCGACCTCACAGAAGAAAATCACGAAAAGAAGGATCAGCGAATGAGGAGCCAGAAGAGTCATCATAGTTCGAGCGCCCTCACCACGCGCTCAAGATGATTGCCGCGCGATCCCTTGACGAGAATCACGTCGCCTTCGCCGGGGCGCGTTCCATCCACCGCCTCGATCAGCGCATCGATGGAGTCGTAGTAATAATCCGCCGTCCCATCGACGTTCTTCCATTCCTCGCCGAAGAGATACAGCAGGTCGCTGACGTGAAGCGCCCGCTCAAAGATCCTGCCATGTTCCGAAACCGACGCCGTTCCCAGCTCCAACATTTCGCCGAGGATCAAAAAGCGGCGCCCGGGGATGTCGGCCGAGTCCATGGCAGCCAGAGACGCTTTCACGGCCGCCGGGCTGGCATTGTAACACTCGTCGAGAATCGCCGCGCCGCTTTCGGACAGGCGGATCTCTCCGCGCCCGGCGCTGTTGCGGCACTTGGGCAAAGATGCCGCGATCTCGCGGCTGGAAAGCCCCGCACGCCCCGCGATGGCGATGGCGCAGCAGAGCGGATAGAGCTGATGTACGCCGGCCAACGGCAGAGAAAGGTTGAATGACAAACCGTCCAGCCCCGTCAGGATCGCGCGCACCGTAAAATGATCTTTTTCCCAGCTCAATCGCTCGCGGGCAAAGAGCACTTCGCCGCGGCGTCCGAAACGGATCACTTCCGGCAGTCTCAGTTCTTCGGCGCGTCTGCAAAGCATTCCGTTGTCGCCGTTGATCACGGCGCAGCGCAGATTTTTCGACGCCAAGATCTCCGATTTGGCCTGAAGCACGCCTTCAAGGGAAGCGAAACTTTCCAGATGCGCCGGAGCCACCTCGGTGATCGCGGCGATCGTGGGCGGCAGATAATTCACCATCGCGGCGATTTCCCCGTGGTGATTGGCGCCCATTTCCAGCAGCATGATTTCCGTGTCTGCCGGCGCGGCCAGCACCGTCACGGCGCAGCCGATGAGCGTATTATAGTTGCCTCCGGCGGCGTGAAGTTTGAAATAATCTTCCAAAAGAGCTTTCGTATCGTTCTTCGCCGAAGTTTTGCCGACGCTGCCCGTGATCGCGATCGTTTCGCGCAGATGCTCCAGCGACCTCAGATAGGCCGAAGCCAAAGAGGCAAGGCCGTATTCACAGCGTTCCGGCGTCAGAACAAAAGCGCACTGGGGATACAGCGAACTCCATTCATCCCGATAGGAGCCAGCCTCGCAGATGATCAGCGAAGCTCCTTTGGCGAGCACGTCGGGAATGAAGCGGTGCCCGTCGACCTTGGCGCCGTGAAGCGCCACAAATCCTTCGCCTTTTTGCGTTTCGCGGCTGTCCACCCGAATGATCAGAGGCAGCTCGGGGTCGACGCCCTTCACCGTCACGCCGGCCTGCGACGCCAATCGACTCAATCTCACCGGATCTTCACGCCCCTCTCGACGGCCCAGCCCTCGACGACCGACCGGTCGCTATAAGGATATTTGACGCCGTTGATTTCCAGATACGGCTCCGGCCCCTTGCCGGAGAGCACCAGCAGATCGCCGCGGCGGCACCAGTCCAGGGCCTTGCGGATCGCCGCGTCGCGAGGCAGCTCGACGGACCAGCAATCGTCGGCGCGGACTTCCTTGATGCCCGCCACGATCTGCTCGGCGATCTTGACGGGATCTTCCGTGCGCGGGTTGTCCATGGTGACGAAGATCCGGTCGGCTTTCTGCGCCGCCGCCCGTCCCAGCAGCGGACGATGCCCGGCGAAACGATCGCCGCCGTGCCCGAAGAGGCTGACGAGCCGGCCTTCGGTCAACGGGCGCAGCGTCTCCAGCAACGCTTTCAGCGAATCGGCCGTGTGCGCGTAATCGACGATGACGCGCACGCCGTTGTCGAGATTCAGGCGTTCCATGCGTCCGGGCACCTGAGGCATGAGAGCCAGGCCTTCGGCGACCTTTCTTTCGTTGCAGCCCTCGGCTAAACAGACGGCCGCCGCGCCAAGCGCGTTTTCCACGTTGTATCGTCCCGAAAGCGGGATACGGACGCGGCCCATCTTGCGCCCGTCGAGGAGCAGATCGAACTCGCTCCCGTCGATGTCGAGTTTTACGTTCGTCCCTTGGAGGCGGGCCGGAGAATCGAGCGCCCAGGTCATGGCCTTCGGAAATTCGGCCGCAAGACGGCGGCCGTATTCGCTGGCGACGTTCGGCGCCACGGCCGCGCCCGGCTTGAGGTATTTGCGGAACAGCGCCACTTTGGCTTCGTAGTAGTTCTCCATCGTCCCGTGAAAGTCGAGATGTTCGGGCGTCAGATTGGTGAACACGGCGCCGTCGTAGACGCACCCGCTCAGACGCCCCTGCACGATGCCGTGCGAAGAGCACTCCATGGAACAGGCCTGGCAGCCGTTGTCGACCATTCTCTTCAAAAACTGCTGGATCTCGCTGCCTTCGGGCGTCGTGCGGTCGGCGAGCACAGACTTGGAACCGTCGTCGTAAACGATCGTTCCCAGCAGGCCGCATTTGACGCCGCAGTTTTGCAGAATGCTGCGCATCATGTAGCTGGTGGTGCTTTTGCCCTGAGTGCCCGTGACGGCGAACATTTTCATCTTTTCAGACGGCTCTTCGTTCAAAGCCGCGGCGAGATATCCCATCGCCGACCGGACGTCGGTTACCTGGATCCAGGGGATCGGCAGCCCCGGCTCGGGACGCTGGATCAAAAGATACGACACGCCGGCTTTCAGCGCCTGCTCGATAAAACGATGTCCGTCGGCATGAAGCCCTACGACGCAGGCAAAAATATCTCCCGGGCCGACGGTCCGGGAGTCGCTTTTCAGGGTGCAGTCCGCCGGTATTTTGTTCCAGTCACCGCCGATATCTGTCAGAAGCCCAGCATTTTTCAGATCTTCAAGTCCTCTTTTCAATCGCCGATCCATGGTCACGCACTCCTCTTACTTGACGCCGACGCCCTTCAGACGTTCCACTTCGTCGACAATTTTTTTGAAAACCGAACCGGCAACGGGACCGCCGTAGTACAGGCTGCCCGTCACGTCGCCGAAAACGATCAGCATGGTATACTGGGGATCGTTCGCGGGCCAGAAGCCGATCATGGACGAATTGTAAAGCCCTTTGACATACTTCCCGTTCCGGGCGACCTGAGCGGTGCCGGTTTTTCCGGCCACGTGGACCAGTTCGCTGTCGGCCGGTTTGCCTGTGCCGCTGACCACGACCTGGCGCAGGACGCCGCGAAGCCATTTGGAATTTCGCGGCGAAACGACGCGGTTCACCTCCATCGGCTCGGAGTGATACACCTGATGCCCCTCGCCGTCGACGGCCGACCGCACCAAGTAGGGGCGAACGAGGATACCGTCGTTGACGATGGCGTTAAAAGCCGTGACGAGCTGAAGCGGCGTCACCGCGAATCCCTGCCCGATGGCGACGTTTGCGGGAGTGATCCCGTACCATTTATCGGCCGTCGGCAGCAGCCCCATTTCCTCACCGTTCAGTTTGATGCCCGTGCGGGAACCGATCCCCAAGAGCGCATCTCTTCATAGGTGCTGAAGGGGGCATTTTCATACCGATCTGGGCCATGCCCACGTTCGACGATTTCTCGATGATCTGCGCTACCTTCATGACGCCGTTGTCCCTTGGATGGGAATCGCTGATATAACCGTCGGCCACCTTCAGATGCGCGGGACAACGGAACGAGTCGCTCTGTTTCACCCGTCCCTGTTCGAGCGCCATGGCGACCATGATGGGCTTGAAGGTCGAACCCGGTTCGTACACCCGGTTTACGGCATTGTTGCTCAAAGCCTTCAGATTCTTAAAGGTAGAACGATTGTTTGAATCGAAAACGGGATAGCTGGCCATGGCCTTGACGGCGCCGGTCCTCGTTTCCAGACAAATTCCCGCCGCCCAGGGAGCCTTGATCTCGGCGGCCTGAGCGCCAAGAAAGCGTTCTACCGCGTACTGAATTTCAGAGTCGATGGTCAAATACAGCCCCTGGGTGTCGTTGCGGTTTCTCGATTCCCGTTTCATGCCCGCAGCGACCGAGGCGCCGCGATACCCCGTGTGCATTTTTTCTGGCACCACCAGCGTGCCGTTCCACATCAGCTCGATGCCGGCAAGCCCCCAGCCGTCCTGATCGCAAAATCCCAGCAGGTGGGAAAGCATATTCCCTTTCGGGTAGATCCGTTTGCGTTCCTCTCTGATGTAAAATCCCTTGCCGCAGTTCTTTACGATCTCTTCCGCTTCGCTGCGCTCGAGATAACGTTTGATCCAATAAAAACGGCGGTCCAATTTCTCCCCCAGAGCCTGAACTTTCTCCTTACCGATATAAGGCGTCAGATTACTGAGGCTTCCGGGCTCAAAGCCTTCCACTCCCGGATCGAGGAACACGCTGTACATCGTAATGGAGAGAGCCAGCGGCTCGCCGCGGCCGTCGTAAATGCTGCCCCGATCCATCGCCTTGCGCTCGCTCTGCTGATACTGCTTGGCGAGCTGCTCGACCGCCCGCCGGTCCGGGTAAATATGGACCCTCACCAGCGCGCCCAGATACCAGGCCATCACGAGAAAGACGAGACACCATTGAATTTTTCTGCGCCTGGGCTCTTTCTCCGTTTCATTCGTTCCCCATTCCGGCATTTTTCCGCATCACCCGTTTTTTTGTCACAAACGATCCATCATCAATTGGGCAATCTTATTCCCGAATTGGTCAAAGAAGCAGACATCGTGCCGCCAGAGCGTCCCACACCATCCAGACGGACAGCCCCCGCCAGATGGACTTGGGTCATCCCGAGCTGACGGGCCGCATAGGTATGAATCGCACGGGGCGACATCATGGCCGCCGCTTCGCGCTCCAGATCGCGGCATTCTTTTTCGCACGCTTCCAGCTGTCCCTGAACTACAGAGATGGCGTCGTCCATCCGCTGAGAATCGTTCCTCAGCATCGACAGAAGCCCCAGACACATGATCGAAGTGATGAAGAACGTCACTAACGCCTGTCCAAACTTTCCGGAATTCCTTCTCGAATATCTCACACCTTGCGCCATGGTCCGATCCGCCCTTCCGCCTTATTCGGCATATCTTTCTTGAAAAAACCGCGAAGCCGTGCGCTGCGCGACTTCGGATTGCGCTCTATCTCCTCGTCGTCCGGAACCTGTCCCTTTCGCGGCTCCGGAACGCCTTTTCCCTCTTCGCTCCATTCTTTGAACCGCCGCTTGACGATGCGATCCTCCAGCGAGTGATACGTCACGACGAGCAGACGTCCTCCCTGAGCCAAGAGCGAAAACGCCTCGTTCAATCCCTGTTCCAGCGCGCCCAGTTCGTCGTTCACCGCAATCCTCAGGGCCTGGAACACCTTCCGCGCCGGATGCCCGTTCATTTTCCGCATTACCGGAGCGGGGATCCCCCGGCGGATCACTTCCACCAGTCCCGCCGTGGTCGTTATCGGCCTTTTCAGCCGTTCCTTGACGATCTCGCCGGCAATGCTCCAGGCAAAACGTTCTTCGCCGTATTTCCTGAAAATCTCCGCCAGAGCTTCCCGTGAAAGATCGTTCACCAATTCCGCCGCCGAGAGAGTTCCCGCAGCGGGATCCATCCTCATATCCAGCGGCCCGTCCTCGCGGAACGAAAAACCGCGCCGGCCGTCGGCCAGCTGCATATTCGACACGCCCAGATCGAGCACCACACAGTCAACCGCACAGATCCCGGCGGATACGCACAGTTCCTTCATATTTCGAAAGTCTCCGTCGAGAGCCAGAAAACGCTCCCCAAAAGGAGCCAGCCGCCGGCAGGCAATGTCTCGCGCCTGTTCGTCGCGATCGATGCCGACGACCCGCCACCGGGAGGAGCGCTTTAAAAACGCCTCCGAATAACCGCCCAGTCCCAACGTGCCGTCAACGATCAACGCGTCGGCTTTGAGGTCCATGCACTCGACGACTTTCGTCAGGAGCACGGGGACATGTTCAAACTCCAAGGTCCGACACCCCTTCGGCCAGGGAGGTGAAATTCTCCAGCATCTCGTCATTGCTGGCGGACCATTTCTCGCTGTTCCAGATTTCCAAATGATCATTGACGCCATTGACGACGACCGCGTCGCTTAACTGCGCGTATTTGCGCAACTTGACGGAAAGAAGGATGCGTCCCTGTCCGTCCACGGGAAGTTCCTCCGCCGCGCCGAGAAGCGTGCGCATAAACTGACGGGCCTGCCCCTTGGTGAACGGCAGAGACTGAAGCTTTTGCAGATATACGCTCCATGCGTCCATGGGGTAGACGGCAAGACAGTTGTCGAGGCCCACCGTGCAGACCACGGTGTCCCCGATCTGGGAACGAAACTTCGCCGGCATGACGAGTCGCCCCTTGTTGTCTATGCGATGGTCATAGCTTCCCATGAACATGTCCATTTTTCCCCACTTTCTACCACTTTATTCCACCACGGCCAGAATATCGTTTTTTTGGAAGAGGGTCAATAAGCTGAAAGATTCTATCAATCGTAGCAAAATGAACCTTTGGTACAATTGTTTACGATTTAAACATCCAACAAAAAAAGGATGACACGCCGAAAGCAAAAAAATTGGATCTTCCCCCATCCAGGGAAGATCCACAATGAATTGTCTAAATTGTAGAATTACTAATTACAAAAATAATACAGATAATTCAAAATATTATCCGCCCGACGCAGAACTTCTCAGACGGGTCATGCTTTGAGGAAATGACGGAGTGGCCCGTAAGCCGGGTTCTGTCTGGGATAGTCATTTATCTAGAACATGCATTGCTGCATGTCTCGAGCGATCTGTACCCGGAGGTCAGCGGGCAGCCTCGGCCCTCCCTATTCGATCTTGCTCCAGACGGGGTTTGCCAGGCACGACAGTCGCCTGTCGTCCGGTGGGCTCTTACCCCACCCTTTCACCCTGACCCGGTGCGGAAACCGGGCGGTCTGCTCTCTGTTGCACTTTCCTGTGGCTCGCGCCAACTGGACGTTATCCAGCGTCTTGCCCTGTGGAGCCCGGACTTTCCTCTCCCGTTTGCACGGCAGCGACTATCAGGACCACTCCGGTTCTGAAGTATATCATCGTTTCGTGCCCGCGTCACGCTGCAGTTTTCCGCCAGCGACTTCCCGCGGCGCTCTTGCCGCGGGAAGTCCGACGACGGAAACCATTTCGCTGAAGCTCCGGTTCTCATAACACAGGCGGCACTTGACTTGATACAGATCTTTGATTCATACTATGTCTCAGTTGGAAGATCGAACCTCGCGGCGCTTCGTATGTGAATGCGTTTTATCAAGAAACAGTGTCGGGTTTTTGATTGAAAATCAGCATCAGTCCACGTTCTCGCTGGCACGCATCGCCTCTATCGTTTTGCCGATCAGTTCGTCGAGTTCCCAGCCCAGCATTTCGGCTCCCTGACGGATCACGTCACGTGAACAGCCAGCGGCGAAGCTTTTGTCCTTGAATTTTTTCTTCACGGACTTCACTTCAAGATCGCCGACGCTCTTGGAGGGACGCATGACCGCCACAGCGCCGATCAGACCGGTCAGTTCGTCGGCGGCGAAGAGAATTTTTTCCATCTGGTGCTCCGGTTGGACCGCAATCCCCGTCAGACCGAAACCATGGCTGGTCGTCGCATGGATTACGCGTTCGTCGACGCCGCGCTCGCGCATGATCTCTTCTTCTTTGACACAGTGCTGCTCCGGATATTTTTCGAAGTCAAGATCATGAAGAATCCCCACCGTCTGCCAAAAGTCGGCCTCATCGCCGAACCCCTGATCGACGGCGAACCAGCGCATCACGTCGCCGACGATGCGGCCATGTTTGAGATGAAACTCCCCGTTGTTGTACTCTTTCAACAGTTCATAGGCTTCCTGCGGTGTCGGTGTCATCGCCTCACAACCTCCCCTGAAAATTTTCGGATAAAAGAGCCGCCCCGCGGCGGCATGTTTTTTATTGTACTCTTTTGCACGGTGCGAATCAAACCGGCGCGTTCCATTTTAATCCGACGAGAGACCGCCCCTCCAATGAAGGTCATACGTCGTTGCGCAGGAGGAAAATCACATGCTCATCGTTCATCCTCTGGAACCTGTTTTCGACGCCTCATCCCGCGTTTTGCTCCTCGGCACCATGCCCTCGCCGAAATCGCGGGAGGCCGGGTTCTATTACGCCCATCCGCAGAACCGTTTCTGGAAGGTTCTGGCGGCGCTTTTCAAGAGCGAGGTCCCTTTCGGCCGAGAGGCTCGGCGAGAGTTCGTCCTGCGCCGTCGTATCGCGCTGTGGGACGTGCTGCGCTCGTGCGAGATCGAAGGCGCCAGCGACGCCTCGATCAAGCGCCCGGTGCCCAACGATCTATCGGTCGTTCTCGATCGCGCCCCGATTCAGGCCATTTTCTGCACTGGTACAAAATCAGCCGCTTTCTACCGCAAATTGATCGAACCGGTTACGGGGCATCCGGCAACAACGTTGCCCTCCACCAGCCCCGCCAATTGCGCCGTATCCTTCGAACGGCTTTGCGCCGCCTACGGCGCCATCCTTCCCTGGCTGTAGGCGCGCGCTCGCACAAGAGAAAAGCGGACGGAAGGCCCCAGTGCCTTTCGTCCGCTTTTATGCCGTCGTCTTACGAAGCGGCGCTTTTCTTCGCCTCAAGCGCAGCCAGCAGAGGCAGGAGCTTTTCCAGCTCCCCCATGCCTTCGATGTCGCCGTCGAGCATCGGCAGCTGCACGACGCCATACTTTCCGAACTCCTTTTGGATCTGTTCGAGATATTGAGCCTGCTGAGCTCTTCTTTTCTCGAAAAAACTCCCCGCTTCAGGCGGCATGACGCGGTTGACGATCAGCGGCCCCACGGCGATTTCGAATTCGTTCATCAGGGCCACGGCCCGCTCCGTCTCGAGGACTGCCAATTTCTCGGCGTTGAGTACAAAGTGGAAGGTCGTCAGTTCGTGATCGGTCAACAAATCGCGGGCACGCTGAAAACGGTCGCGACGGCGAGTCAGCAGATCGAAGACGGGATCTTCTTTCAGTTTCTCGAGCAGGTCGCGTTCGTAATGGGAGGCCAAGCGCATCATGTCCATAGCCTTGCGGCGTTTTTCCAGCAGATGTTCCATCCACATGCCAAGCACCTCGGGCAGCGTCAACAGGCGCAGCGTATGCCCGGTGGGGGCCGTATCGAAAACGATCGCGTCGTATTTCTCCCCCGCGCGCTCCATCAGATCGACAAAACAATCGAAGATCGCCGATTCCTCCGAACCGGGAGACACATAAGCGATGCGCAGCTGTTTGTCGATCTCCTCCACAATTGCGGGACTGACGATCTGACGCATCTGTTCGCGAATGCCTTCCATGTATTTCTTCGCTTCGAGCGCAGCGTCGATCTCCAGTCCCCAGAGATTTTCCTCGAGCTTGACCACAGAGCTGCCGATTCCGGTGCCAAACGCATCGGCCAGGGAATGAGCCGGATCGGTGGACACCGCCAGCGTACGCACGCCTTGGCGAGCCAGATGAAGCGCATAAGCCGACGAACACGTCGTCTTGCCGGTACCGCCCTTGCCGCCGAAGAATGTGAACCGTTTATAAGTCATGATTTTCTCCTTAGCCGTCAAATCCGTACTGTCCCGCCTTTTCCGCGATGAGCATCTGCCGGTTCATCATGCGGCGCTCCCAGCCGGGAATATCCTTCGCAATGTAAGGCAGCAGCTCCATCATATAGTAAGAGACCGGATTGGGGATGCCCAGATAATCGCCGAAAAGCAGCAGCATCAACTCGTCGTTGACGTCGTAAGCTTCCTTGCGAACGACGCCCATGCGCTTGTCAAACGAAGCGCCCCAGAAAAAGAGACGAATCCACTCCCACGCGGCGGCCATTTTTTCTTTAAAAGTTCTGTCCACTCTGCTCCACCTCTATGCATGATCGTCATATAATCCAGCACAGCTCACCGTTTCGTTTATTATACACCACTCCGGCGTATCGGCGACGCCGAAGAGAACCGAACGTCGTTCCGATTTTGTCGCAGGCTCCATTTCATCCGCTGAAACCGATCCCCGCCGCGCGGACGACGGAACGTCTTGCATGACGAATCACGAGAAACGCTCGCGATGCCCTCTTGCCGGAGTTCCTTCAAGATATTACAATGAAAATTACAGGATCAAAAATTTCACGGACATTTACCCAGGGCAATCGCTTACGAAAACCCACTCGAGAAAATTGCCATTAAGCTCACGAGAAGAAGAAAACCGCAACGCAGAAAAGTAAGTTCATCCCAAGAAAGCCTCCCTGCGGTAGAATACAAAGAAACACCGAAAACGCCCCAAAACACCGACAGGAGGCACGAGAATGAACCAGACATTTCTGGAACTGCTGGCAGAAATTGAAGATTTCCGCACAGGCAACGCGATCCACTATCGGCTCCAGGATATCCTTCTGGTCAGCGTGCTGGCCGTGATCTGTAACATGGATACCTATACGGAAATGGCCATGTTTGCCGATCATCAGAAGAAATATCTGGCGCCGTTCTGCGACTTCCGCCACGGCACCCCTTCTCACGATACCTTTGGCAAGGTGTTGAGCCGCCTCGATCCCCGTGTGTTGTCCGAACGCTTCAACGCCTGGATGAGCGAGCTGTACGTCCACCTGGGCAAGCTGGCGGAGTCAAGAGGCATGACCGTCGCCATCGACGGCAAGACCATATGCCGCAGCGGCAGTTCCGAACAGAAAGCCAGTCACGTGCTCACCGCTTTTGCCAGTCGGGCGCAGCTGGTCCTCGGTCAGATCAAGACCGACGAGAAGAGCAACGAGATCACGGCTATCCCCGAACTGCTGGATCTCTTTCAGGTCAAAGACACCGTCGTCACCATCGACGCCATGGGGACGCAGAAGGACATCGCCGCCAAGATCATCGAAAAGGGCGGAGATTACGTCCTCGCCGTCAAAGGCAATCAGAAGAAACTGCACGACGACATCATCTGGCACCTGCGCAGCGAAGCGCAGGACACAAGCACAAGAGAACTCAAAGCCAAAGGACAGTATGCCAGCACCCTGGAGAAGGATCATGGGCGCATCGAGAGAAGAGAATGTTACCTTTCCAACGACCTGAGCTGGTTCGAAGGACTTGAAGACTGGCGAGGCATCACGGGCGTCGCCTGGATCCACAACACCCGGAACGTCGATAACAAGACCAGCACTGAAGACCATTACTTCATCTACAGCCTGAAAGGAGCCCGGGCGCAAGACCTTCTGCGCATCAAGAGAGAGCACTGGGCGATCGAGAACAACTTACACTGGATGCTGGACATGGCCTTCAGGGAGGATGACTGTCGGGCGAGAGCGAAGAACGCGGCGGAAGTGATGAACATTCTGCGAAAACTCGCTTTGCAGATGCTGAAGACCTGTGAAACATGCAAATGCGGGATGAGGAGCAAGCGCAAGCTCTGCGGGCTTGGCATCCCTACGGCTCTGCAGGTCCTGGGGCTCGTCCCTACGGGGGTTCTTATTCCGTAAGCGATTGCCCTGACATTTACCGGGGCGTTGCTGAAATGGGGTTGATGATCATCGACGCGATAAAAAGCAAAGAGCCGCTTCCACAAAAGCGAAACGGCAAAGGACGACCTCGTTGGTTTCTTGTCCCCAAGATATTGCTGGCGCTGATTGCGCTCATGGTCGGGCTGACCGCTTTCGCGATCTGGGGAGGGCCGCTGGCCACCGACACGATCGCGTTCGGCGCGGGGAAATATCTGTCGAGAATGCAGTACCTCAGCGCCGCGTTCGAAAAGTTCGACGGCAATCCGTTCGACGGTTACGAACTGCGCGGGCTGACCGTCGGCGATAAAAAAGATCCCGCCATCGTCGCCGTGCGAAGGCTCTTCGTCGCCGTCGACCCCGAAGAAAGCTGGCGGCAGCGCAAAGTGATCCTGCGCGGCGAGCTGGAGGGGCTGCGCGTCACGGAGGACCGGCTGGCGCGGCTGGCCGCCGCGGCGCAAAAAGAGTTTTTTCCCTCGCGGAAAGCCTCCCGCCCGGACGAAGAAGGCCTGCCCATCCTCTCGATCGTAACGCCGCGGAGCTTCACCGCCAGCGATCTGTCCGGCTCCCGGGGCTGGAAAGTCGAACGCCTGAACGTCGAACAGCCGGAACCGGACAAACTGGCTTACACTCTGGAACTCGACGCCGATTATTTAAAGGAGCGGATCCGCCTCGACGGCACGTTCGCCGTCGCGGAAACGGGCCGGCCGGAACGGCTCGACCTGCGCCTCCGCGCGCTGCAAAGCGACGTGCAGATGCAGGCGTCGCTGAAAGACGGACAGATCGCGCTGAAAAAACTCGAAGGTACGCTGCTGGGCGCCTCCGTTACGGGCAGCGCTTCCATCGACGCGGCGCCGGCAGATCCGCGCATCGCCGCCGACCTGACGCTGCAAAAAGTCGACTTCAAGCCTTTGCGCAAGTGGATCCCCGGACTGGGGGCAAGCACGTTGGAAAGCCTTCAGGCCCATATCGCGGGAACGCTTGCCCGGCCGACCGGTAAAATCGCCCTGAAAAACGGCGACATCGCTTACCAAAAGTATCGGGCCGACAACGTAGAAGGCGTCGTCGAACTGAACGGCGCCAACGTTCAGGCGGCTCTCTCCGCCAATCTTCTGGGCTCGTCGCTCTCAGTCGTTGGTTCGCTGGGACTGACGCCGGACGCGGCGCTGAACATGAAAGCCACAATTCCCTCGCTGGCGCTGAAGCACCTCGCCTCATGGTTCCCCGAGACGGCCGGCGCCGGACTTGACGGCACGCTCCACGCCGAGCTCGGCATCACGGGCACGTTGGCGCAGCCCCGCGTCCGAATGCTCGCGCACCTGCCGCGCCTGACGGTCCAAAAACAATACGTCGTCTCCGACATTGCCGCCAAAGTGTTTGTCAGCCCCACAGAGCTGACGATAGAGAACGTATCCGCCAACGTCTTCAAAGGACGCGTCCAGCTTCAGGGGACCGTCGGCCTGACCGGCAAAACGCCGGCGCTCGATCTGAACGGTATGGCCGAACGCCTCGACCTCGGCTCGGCCGTTCCCGGCGGAACCGTCGCCGGCACTTTTCACGGCAAATTCCATTTGAAAGGCACGGCGGCCAGGCCCGAACTCGCGCTCGATTCCCGCATCGACAGGCTGGACGCGGGTCAGTTCGGCGTCAAAGAAGTCGCCCTGAACGTCAGCGGCGGCCGCGAAAAGATGAACGTGGAGATGAAAGGGCGCACCAAACGGGACGCGCCCTTCGGCGGCGGCGGGACCGTCGTCCTGCCGCTCGACAGACGTCGTTCATCGCTCGACCTGCGGCTCGACGTGGAGAAAATGGATCTGACGGAAATCCTTCCCCACACGATGAAATTTGCCGGCAACGTGACGGCCTCTCTTCTCGTCAAGGGATCTCTGGAAAAACCGCACGTCAGCGCCGAACTGGAAAGCGAAGAGATCCAGCTCAGCGGATTCAAGATCGTCAATCCCAAAGGCGCAGCCGAGCTGAAAGAGAACCGCGTCGAAATAAAGGCTTCGATCGCCGTGGGCGACCGCCGCCCCGAGATCGCCGGCACGGTGGATTTCAAAAAGGGACTGAAAGGCGCGTTCGACGTTACGGCCCCCACGGTCCGCCTCGACGCGCTCGATCCCTCTCTGGCCGGCGTCGCGGACGGCCGCGTTTCGCTCACCGTCCACAGCGAGATCGACGGCAGCGATATCAGCGTGACAGGACAGGCCGCTTCGCCGCTTATCACCGCCGCACAGGTGCCGGTGAGCAACGTGCTGATCCCTTTCGCTTTCAGGCAGAACAAAGTGGATATCCCCGACGGACAGTTCGAACTCGGCGGCGGCGCGTTCCATGTGAAAGCGGACGGCGACGTGGCCAAGGGGACTTATTCGGTGCAGCTGAACGGCAAGGACATCGACCTGGACCGTCTCGCGGCTCCGTTCGCGCCTCCGGCACAGATCGCCGGAAAAAGCGAAGTCAGCTTCAGGGGCACCGTCCGTTCCGGACTGACCACGCTGGTACAGGGCGACGGCAGGATCCGCGTCCGGGACGTCGTCGTCGACAAATATCCGGGACAGCTCGCCGTCACCGGCAAAGCCCCGTTCAGAATCCAGCACGGCAACGTTTTCTTCAACGTCAACGACGGCGAAGTTTTCGTCCTGCCCGGCAGCGCCATCACGGCATGGCCCGACGACACGTTCTTCCACTTCGTTTCCTTCACCGGCACGGCATGGAAGCGGGCGCGCACGCTCCCCAAACTGGATCCCGCCATGATCCCCAAGGATCTGCTGCAACGCGGCGACACCGTCTATCACATGTTCGTCAGCGGCAGCGTCAACATGCGCGTTCTCAACGGTCTGCTGGGCGGCCTTGGCGCCGTCATGCAGGCCGGAGTGTCGGGCAACGTTTCCGCCGAGAGCCTCGCCTCCAACTTTCTGCAAAAATTCATCGGCGGCAGCCTCGCCGCGCAGTTCCGCGACTTCGATCTGGAAGTTTCCGGCAAAAATTACGGAGAATTCAACATCGGCCTGATGAAATTCGGCGGCGAAGGCAGCTATGCCGACGTGGCGACCACCGACTGGACCGAAGACGCCGGGCAGAAAAAAACGTATCAGCGCTACTCTCTCAGTTATCCTCTTCCCGTCGGCCCCGATCCCGCCAAGCTCAAAGCGAAAAACAGGAACGGCAGGAAGAAATAAGCGTTTCGCCCCCTGTACGACGACACAAGACTCCGCAGCCGGAATAACTGCGGAGTCTTGTGTCGTCGTGCCGCCGCCGTGTTATAATTTTTTGTAAAGTCTCGCGCTGTCATTGAATTCC
Source organism: Pyramidobacter sp. YE332 (assembly GCF_033060595.1). Taxonomy (NCBI): domain Bacteria; kingdom Thermotogati; phylum Synergistota; class Synergistia; order Synergistales; family Dethiosulfovibrionaceae; genus Pyramidobacter; species Pyramidobacter sp. YE332. Next base: position 1,946,395 of record NZ_CP133038.1, read on the forward strand.
AACGGCGCAGAAGGAGTGACCTGACCATGACGGGAAATTGGAAATCCAGCGCCGACGCGCCGGAGATGGAGGGGCGGCAGAAGACACAAAAAAAGCCCCCACCAACGAAGGTGAGGGCAAAAAGCAAAATATTAGATTTGTGGGTGACTTGATGCGCGTCCCAGTCGTTAGCCGCGAAATGACGGCGTGCTGCGGCCCGGGAATCGGAGCAATGGACGTGACTTCTGAATCTGAAGAGCCTGTCTGGATTTCCCGCAGCGAGCTTCGGGCTTATGACGATCTTCGCCCGCCGTTTGCGATTTATGCAGATGGCGACTGCCTTGCATCCGACGACATAAAATCCGAGGACAAGGTTATTATCAATCCGGCGGAAGAAGCTCAAAACGGTTCCATCGTTTTGGTGCGCATGTATGGGATGCTATCTCTTAAAAGATATTATCTGTTACCGAATGATACGGTTGTGCTGCGGAGCGATGACGGAGAGCAGCGGTTGACTCCGAAAAAACAGGAAGACGCGGATTTTACTATTATCGGCGTTATGATTGGTTTTTTTCGCGGATGCCCCGGATTGCGATCATTTTAAGACTAAAAGAGAGGACGAATCCGTATGAAAAAAATAGTGATCTTCTTCTTTGTTCTCAGTGTCATCTTCTGTGCTAATGCCTTTGCAAAAGAAAAAACTTCGCAGGAAATCCAGGAAGAGCGAGCAAGAATCAACAAAAATCCGGCGGTAATTGTTTTTAACGCTATGATTAAGAACGCGACTCTCGCAGATTGCGAAAACATTGCCATCTCTGCCAAACTCCTTTTAACCTATGTCATCACAAAGCAGTTAAAACAAAATTCCAGTAATACCTACGAAGCCGAAATTTTGATAGCGTCTCTCGATCCTCGGACAGCCGATATAGCGTATAACAGAGCAAAAGCCGAATTAGGGTTTGTTTAAAAAACGTCAAAGTTGCCTAAATCGATCCAATCGCTTAAACTTTTCTCATGGAAGAGAGAAGATATGAACTGACCTCCAGCGAGTGGAATCGAATCAAGAGAATGCTGCCGCCCGAACACCCGAAATCAGGTCAACGTGGACGCCCGGCAAAATACGATAACCGCAGGATCATCAATGGGATTCTGTGGCTTGCCAGAAGTGGAGCGCCATGGAGAGATCTTCCGGAGCGTTACGGCAAATGGCAGGCAGTTTACGCACGTTTCAGGCTGTGGAAACAGCGGGGAATATTCGAGGCGATCTTTGCCGCCCTAAGCGCTGATGCCGACATGGAAAATCTCTCTATCGACTCCACGTCCTGCAAAGTACATCAAAGTGCCAACGGGAGAGGGAAAACCCCGGAAGGGGGAAAAAAGGGGCTCAAGCGATTGGCATGTCCAGAGGCGGCAAGAATACGAAAATTCATGCGATAGTAGATGGTTTAGGCAATCCGCTGGCGCTCCTGCTCAGTCCCGGCAATGACCACGATTCCCGCCATGCCGTGTCCTTGCTCGGGCAAGCGGAAATCAGAGGGAGCAACGTCATCGGCGATAAGGCTTACGGTTCGCAAGCCATCAGAGAGTACATTACTTCTCGGGAGGGAAGTTACACTATCCCGCCGAAGAGCGATAATCCCGAACCGTGGTTTATAGATGAGCATGTTTACAAGGAACGACACTTGGTTGAATGTTTCTTTCAGAAAATCAAATGGTTCCGTAGAATTTTCACCCGCTATGACAAACTTGACGCTTCGTTTTTCGCTTTTGTTCTTGTCGCTGCCAGTGTTATTTTATTGAAATAATACAAGCTGAAATGTTTTTTAAACAAGCCCTAGATACAACGGTGCATCAGATACGTTTTCTTTCTTGGATAGCTTACAACAAGACTGGGGACGTTATAAATAAAGACCCTGTATTATCGTCTCAATGGATTAATATTTCCCCTAAATCCTTCCTTTACAAAAAATCACAAGTCAAAACTCAAGTTTCGATGAGATGCTATATGAAATCAATCTCTCCGAGAAAATACAATATTTTGTCTCAAGAGCCCTTTGTGGATTTGAAAAACAAACAAATCTATCTGAAGTAATTCCTCCTCGCCCCGCCCCTTCACAACCTGTTATCGTTCCAGCGAGAAACACTCCTCAGCCTTTGCCTCCTAGCACAGCAAAAAACCCCTCCCCAAACTCATCTACGGCTGCGATAGCTGCTTTCGTTCCTTTAGTCGGTTTTGCCTTTTTTGTCTGGATAAATTTTTTACTCATGCGTAAGGCCGTAAAAGATGGTATCCTCCGTGCCCATAAAGTAATACAGAAAACGGCGGAAGGGAATACTTCGCCATGTCCCCCTGCTATAAAGTTTTCGTTTGAAGATTCTCCTCAATCAGCTTCGGATGAAACGGATTATTGGAACAAGCGTAAACGCATCGAAGACGCCATCGAGAATCATCGACTCATCACTTTTAGATACCACCGCCGAAATGAAATTGTCCTCGAATCGATGTATTTGAAGAAATACAAAAGTCATTGCGTCATAGGGCGACGGCAGAGCGATGGCGCCATTCGAGCATATAAGATCAAAGATATGATCTTCTGATTTATTAAACCTAAAGGAGACCAGCTATTAAAAGTCAAGTAGGAAATTCGAGCTCATGCCCGAAGTATTTCTAGCCGGTTGCCCGCGTGAAAAAGCCAAAGCGCCCCTGAAAACGGCATATTGGACAGAACTCAGACAAAACAAGCACGCGAACGAGCTCACACGGAAGCGACACGAGCAGGGAACCCCGCGGGAACAGGATCATTCTATGCCCTGGCGGCGTACCTCGTAAGGTTTGTTGGCTTTCAGAACAGCGTAAATCGTATAAAGCAGTTTTCTCGACACAGCCCCCAATGCAGTCCCATGCGCTTTCCCCTCGCCGCGCTTCTTTTCGTAGAACGCTTTGAAGACAGGATCGCATCTGACTGCTATCAGCGCCGACATCCAGACAGCTCGTCTCAGGTAGGGGGATCCTTTCTTGGACAAGCGGTTGTGCTGGCCGACATAGTTCCCCGATTGAAACGAAGTCGGATCGATCCCGGCAAAGGCGACGAGTTTCTTGGGATTGGAGAAGCGGCTGATATCGCCGATCTCACCGAGGATCACGACGCCCGTCGCCGGCCCCACGCCGGGGACAGTGAGGATGACAGAGCTAAACTTCCTCAGCTGCCGGGCGATCTTCTTGTCGATCTCATCGATCTGCTTCTCCGTGAATTCGATCTGTTCGATGAGAATCCTGATTTGAAAGGCAAAGGCATCCGAACACAGAGTCAGGCCGACCGAACGCGCCGCCAGAGACTTGAGCTCACGGGCTTTGTCAGTACCGTGCCGGCCCCGGCTGGTTTTTCTGAGCAAAGCGGCCAGCGATTTCGTGTTCACGTCGACCACCTGTTCCGGAGTGCCGTACGTCTTGAGAAATGCCTTTGAACTCTCGCCAAAGACGTTGGAGAACAAGGCAGCATACTCCGGAAACACCTGATCCAGAACGGTGACGACCTGTCGCTTGTAGTCGGCGCAGGAGTCCTTGAGCGACTCTCTGAAACGGGCCAGATTGCGCAGCGCCATGATATCTTCATCAGCCAGATGAGTTTCGCTGAACGAGCCGAAACGGATCACCTCAGCCACCAGAAAGCAGTCGACCGCATCCGTTTTCTGCTTCCGGATGTGGAAGTTCCTCAGACTGTCGGATTGGATCGGGTTGATCACATGCAGAGCAAAACCCTGCTCCCGCAGAAAGGAGTAGAGCGCGAGCCAGTAATGACCGGTCGCCTCCATGCCGATACAGAAAGCCTCCCGCTCGGGAAGACTCTGTTCGAGAAAGAGCAGAAGCTGCTGAAAGCCCTCCCGAGCATTGGCGAAACGCAGCGACTTGCCGACGTGGCTGCCGTCCTCCCTGATAAGCCCTGCTTCGTGATTGTTCTTCCCGATGTCAATACCAAGATAGTACATGAGTCACCTCACCACAACGTATTTGCAGGTGAATTCTCACGCTTCCTGCGGCTCACAACCTCCTTGGACAGACGGAGAAGACCTTCGGTCTCAACATCCAGCTCATTCGTGAACTGCCGCAAGAGGTGAGGCGCCACTCTCCTTTACGAGGAAATGTCCCCAAGGAAACAAACGGCGACGCTCACACTGCATGCTGACATTATCGCAGATTGTTCCGTTCAATAATCTGTCAACAAGTGCGACTACATTATTCTAGGAGGTAGTCTCATGAAAAAGTTCCTGTTTATCATCTGCGTGGTATTGGGTTTTGCAGGCACGGCATTTGTTCAAGACACCTACGTCAACGGCTATTACCGCAAGGACGGCACTTACGTCCAGGGGCATTACAAGTCGCCGAGCAACGATTATTTCTATGACAACTACTCCAGCTCCGGGAACCGCAACCCCTACACCGGAGAAAAAGGCTACAAGAAATACCCCAAGAATCCCTACGGGTATTAAAGCCGACTCCCGCGGCTCCGCATTGTAGCTGTTGCCATACGATAGAGGTAAAAGCTTCTCACACAATCTCTTAAGTGCCCTAAACAGTGTCCTAAACGAGGTGGATATAACAATGGTGAATGCGTGGAAATCCAGCGCCGACGCGCCGGAGATGGAGGGGCGGCAGTACCACATCCAGTGCGCGCCCGGCGACGTGGCGTCTTATGTGCTTCTGCCCGGCGATCCCGGCCGCGCCGACGTGATCGCCGCAACGTGGGACGAGCGGCGTTTCGTCGCCGCCAACCGCGAGCACCGCACGTTCACGGGAACGACCGGCGGCGCGCCCGTTTCCGTCACTTCCACGGGCATGGGCGGTCCATCGACTGCCATCGCCGTGGAAGAATTGCTCCGCGTCGGCGCCGACACGTTCATCCGCCTCGGCACCTGCGGCGTCATCCAGGAAGACATCGCCTGCGGCGATCTGATCGTCAACACGGCGGCGGTGCGTCACGACGGGGCCAGCAACCTGTACGTGGAAGACCGTTACCCGGCCGCCGCCGATCACGAGGTGACGCTGGCGCTGATCGAGGCCTGCGAGGAACTCGACCTGACGTATCACGTGGGGCTCACCTGCTCCACCGGCTCGTTCCACTGCGGGCAGGGGCGCCCCGGTTACCGCGGCTACCGGCAGTCGTTTTTCGAAAACGTCGTCGAGGACCTACGCCGCGCCCGCGTGCTCAATTTCGAGATGGAGGCGGCCACGCTTTTCACGATGGGCAATCTGTACGGCTTCCGCAGCGGCTGCCTCTGCGTGGCCGTGGCCAACCGCGTCACCGACGAGATGGTCTCGTCGCCGCTCGAACCGGCCATGGCCGCCTGCAACCGGGCGGTCCAGATCCTCTGCGTCCGCGACGCGAAAAAACGCGCCGCCGGCAAAAAATACTGGACGCCGCGGCTCGGGTAAAAGGCGCGGCGCGAGCGCCGCCCGTCGAATTTTTTCCGCACGTCGCCGCCGGCAAAAGCAATCAAAAAGGGATCTGAACTCATGCCGAGCTCAGATCCCTGTTTTTATTTTTGCGACAGGAACTCTTCCGCCGCGCGCACGGTATCCATGGCGTCGCGGGCGTAACGGTCGGCGCCGACGTGGCGGGCCAGATCGGGCGTGAGCACCGCGCCGCCGACGATGACGCGCACTTCCGGACACTCGCGCCGCAGCGCGGCGATCGCTTCTTTCATGCTGGCGACCGTGGTGGTCATCAGCGCGCTGAGGCCGACCACCGCAGCCCCCGTCTCCTTGACGGCGGCCACGATGGCATCCGCGGACACGTCCTTGCCAAGATCGATCACGTCGAAATTGTAATTTTCCATGATCACCTTGACGATGTTCTTGCCGATGTCGTGCACGTCGCCGTAGACCGTCGCGACGATGACTTTGGGACCGCTGCGGGGGACGCCGCTCTGACCGCCGGCCAGCACGGCCTTCACCACTTCGAGGGCCGCCTTCGCGGCGTCGGCCGATTTTATCAGCTGCGGCAGATAGATTCTCTGCGCCTCGTAATCGCGTCCCACGGCGTCGAGCGCGGGGATCAGCGTTTTCTCGATGATCTCGAGCGGCGGCCGTTCTTTGACGAGCTCGGCAGCGCAGGCGCGGGCTTCGTCTTTCAGACCGCGGGCGACCGCTTCGCCGAGGCCGCCGGAAAACTTTCCCCGATCCGAAACGGCGGCGGCACGCGGAGCGGACGCCGTCTCTTCGGGATTGACGGCGCAGTAATCGATATATTCTTTGGCGTCGCGGTCCTGAGCGCTGAGCACCCGCCAGGCGGCCAGCGTCTCCTGCACGTTCCTCTCGCCGGGATTGACGATGGCGGCGCTGAGTCCGTTCGCCAGCGCCGCGGCCAGCATCGTCCGGTTGATCAGCGGGCGGCGCGGCAGGCCGAAGGAAACGTTGCTCACGCCCAGCGTCGTTTTGACGGCAAGGCGCTCGCCGACCAGGCGCACGGCCTTGATCGTTTCCAGCGCCAGATCCTGCTGCGCGGAGGCGGTCAGCGTCAGACAGTCGATAAAAACGTCGTCTTTGGGGATGCCCAGCGCCGCGGCGCGGCCGACGATTTTCCGCGCCACGGCGAGCCGCGCTTCCGCCGTCTGGGGGATGCCGCCGTCGTCAAGGCAGAGGCCAAGCACGCAGGCGCCGTATTTTTTCGCCACAGGCAGCACGGCGGCGAGACTGGACTCTTTGCCGCTGACGGAATTCAGCAGCGGCTTTCCCGCGTAGCGCCGGGCGGCCGCTTCCAGCGCCGCGGCGTTGGCCGAGTCGAGCTGCAGCGGCAGATCGACGGCGCCCTGAAGCTCCGTGACGACTTCCCGGAGCATGGCCGGCTCGTCGACGTCGGGCAGTCCCACGTTGACGTCGAGCACCCCGGCGCCTTGTTCTTTTTGCTTCTGCGCCTCGAGCACGACGTAGTCGAGATCGTGCTCGTACAGCGCCTGTTTGAGTCGCTTCTTGCCCGTGGGATTGAGGCGCTCGCCGATGACCACGCTGCGGTCGAACGGTTCGACGCGCGTGGCGCTGCATACGCCGCGCAGAGGCGCGACCTTGCGCGGACGCAGGCGGCGGTTTCCGATCGCGTCATTGGCGGCGGCCAGAAATTCCGGCGTGGTGCCGCAGCAGCCGCCGACAAAAGCCGCTCCCCAACCGACGAACTGCCCGAGCCAGTCCGCGAACTCGGCGGGGCTCACGTCCCATCCGGAAACGCCGTCGCGCACGACCGGCAGGCCGGCGTTGGGCTGGACGATGACCGGCACTCGCGAACGAGCGGTCAGTTTTTTCACGATCGGCGCCAGCTGGGCCGGCCCCAGCGAACAGTTCACGCCCAGTCCCGACAGGCCCAGCCCCTCGAAAGTCATGATCATGGCTTCCACGGGCGTGCCGAAAAACGTGCGTCCGTCCTCCTGAAAGCTCATGGTCAAAAACACCGGCTTGTCGCTGTTCTCCAGCGCCGCCAGCGCGGAAGCCTTCGCCTCCAGCAGATCGGTGAAGGTCTCGAGCAGGATGCCGTCGCACAGTTCCGCGCCGGCGCGCACCTGACGGGCCACCGATCCGTAGATCTCGTCGAAATCGGCGTCGCCGACGGGAGCCATGGCGCGCCCCGAAGGGCCGATGTCGAGCAGGATCCCTTTGCCGGAAAAAGCGTCCGCGGCACGGCGCGCGATCTTCGCGGCCGCCTCGATGACCTGTTCCGTTCCATACCCCGTTCCCTCGAGCTTGTACGGATTGGCGCCGAACGTGTTGGTCTGCACAAAATCGCTGCCGGCCGCGAAGTATTCGCGATGGATCGACTCGATCAGTTCCGGCCGGCTCACGTTCAGGCTTTCGGGAATCTCGCGGAGCTTCAGGCCTTTTTTCTGAAGCATCGTGCCCATGGCGCCGTCGAACATGACGACATGATCAAATTCTTTCATCATGGCAGAAACCGCCCTCTCTTCTGTATTGGCAGGCCGCAAAGGAGCAGTCGTCGCAGCCGCGCCGCCGCCGTTCCGGTACGCTGGAAATCCCGATCAGCGCCGTCACCGACTTGATGGGGGTCATCATGCCCTGCCGCGTCATCGTCAGGCCGATGCGGCGTTCCGCATCGACAAGCCGGAGCAGGTCGCCGGAAAATTGCATGGGAACGTCGCCGTAACCGGGGCTGAAGCGCCGCGTCAGGTACTCGCCTTCGCGCAGCGTTTCCCCGACTTCGTCTTCGATCTCGTCGCAAAGCGAATCGGCCCGCACGGACGCGCAGGCGTCAAGGCACAGCGCCCGGCTCATGCTGCCGCGGCCGAGAAGCTGCGTGCGGCGATCGACTTCCGGTCCCAGCGTCACCGCCATGACGACGCAGGAACGGCAGTTTTTGAACAGCCGGGACAGATCGCGCGAGACGCACTCCACCGAACCGTCCCCCAGCGCGATGCCGCGCTCCCCGACCGTCAGCGGGAAACGTTTCCAGACTTTGCGCGGATGCGCGCAGCCGCCCAGCTCCGCGAAACCGGCGCGCGCCATCTCCAACACTTCCTCGCGCCCCCGATCAGGCACGCAGAGATAGCGCAACGCTTCTTCCAGCTGTCTGCGCGTCGGCTCCATCAGGATCTCTTCACCCGCAGCGAATAAAGGATGCCGTGGATATTCTGGGCGATCTGGCGGGTGACGCCGGCCTTGTTCATGCTGTAAATGTGAATGCCCTCCACGCCCGACGCGAGCAGATCGACGATCTGCGACGCCGCGTAAGCGATCCCCGCTTCCCGGACGGCTTCGGCGTTATGGCCGTAGGCGTCTACAAAGCGCCGCACTGCCGGCGGGATCGAAGCGCCGCACAGGGAGACCACTTTGTCCAGCATGCTGGCCTGGGTGATCGGCATGATGCCGGCGATGATCGGGACGTTGACGCCGGCTTTCTGCGCCAGATCGCGAAAACGATAAAAATCGTCGTTGTTCAGAAAGAGCTGAGTGATCAGCGCGTCCACGCCGGCGTCGACCTTCTCCTTCAGATGGGCGATATCGGCTTCCAGCGAAGGCGCTTCGGGATGTTTCTCCGGATAACAGGCCCCCAGCACGCGAAAATCGTAATTTTTCTTGATGTGAGCCACAAGTTCCGCCGCGTGCTTGAAATAACCGTCCCCGAAATCCGCGTCGGCACGGCGGTCGCCGCGCAGCGCCAGGATCGTGCGCACGCCTTTTTCCTTCAGCTCCGCCAGCAGCGCGTCGGTCTGTTCCAGCGAACTGCCCACGCAGGTCAGATGAGCCACGGCGGGCAGCATGTAACGGTTCTGGATCGTGGAGGCAATTTCGATCGTGTTGTCGCGGTTCGAACCGCCCGCGCCGTACGTGACGCTGATCAGATCGGGACGCAGGCTGGCCAGCGCGTCTACCGTGTCGTAAATCGACTCCAGACTGCCGGTCCTCTTCGGGGGAAAGATTTCAAAGGAGAAATTGGGAAGCATCTCTTCAAAAGCGTTGTTCATTCGGACACGACTCCTTTTACCTCAAATTTCCATAAAAAAAACAGCCGCCCTGTTCACGACAAGACGGCTGCAAAATTTTCTCGCCCCAGCGGCTTATCGCTGTCAGCAGGACCACCACGTCCGCACGACGCGGACAGGTTGGCGCAGGATCGTTGAGCTGACTCTCTCCCCTGACTCTGGATAAAGGAAAACCGATTATTCGGATTTTTGGATAGTATCACAGAATACCGATGGGCGCAAGAGCCTGTTTGCTCGACAACGGGTTAAAACGATGGAGACGAATGATGTTCTAAATCAGCGGCCGATACTTTTTTTGTACGGGAAATATAGGGTATTCGCCAGAGAACTCGGCTAAAATATGTGTCGTAGGGGGTCGTGCCATGCAGATGATAAGAGCGTTCAACGAAACCATACGCTATATCGAAAGCGTATTGGGCGGCGAAATCGACGAAAGCAGAGTCACCTGTCTGTCAAGTTATTCCTACGCCATGTTCAGCAGATTGTTTTCTATTTTGACAAATATGACGCTGTCGGAATATATACGGCTTAGGAAGCTGACGAAGGCCGCCGTGGAGATCAAGGAAACAAGCGGCAAAATCATAGATATTGCCATGAAATACGGCTACGAATCATCAAATTCCTTTACGAACGCTTTTAAGAATTTTCATCGCGTCACGCCTACGCAAGTACGAAACAGGGAAGCATACCGGGTGTTTTCTCCCATTCAATTAACGCTCAGCATAAGAGGAGGAAAAAGCATGGATGTGAAAATCCAAAAGAAAAGCAGATTTGCCGTGGCCGGAGTCAAATTGGAGAACATCGATTCGGCCTCCTGCCCGGCGGTTTGGGATCAACTGTTCGCAAAGTGGAGCCACGAAACTCTTTCCCGCCTGGGGAACGGTCAAAGCTATGGGATGTGCTTTGACATGAAAAATGGGAACAAGATCAACTATATGGCCTGCTACCATGTCAACGACATCCCCAAGGCACGGGAAATGGGACTGGAGGTCGTAGAGATCAAAGAAGCTGAATATGCCGTTCTGTCATTGGAGGGAGCGATTCCCGACTGCATTCACGAAGGGTGGAAATACGCCATGGAAGTGTTCTTGCCGGAACAGGGATACATGCACGCGGGAACACCTGATTTTGAAGTATATTTTAAGGGCGATATGTACAGTCCGGGGTACACGATGGAACTGTGGATTCCCATCGCCAAAAAGGAATAATCAAAAATCAAGAGGGCGACAGCCAAAAGCGCTGCCGCCCTCTTTCCATCGTTGAAAATGTATTGTGGACGAAGAGCATCGAACATGGGCTTTTCGCCCGGGGAACTGGATTCTTTCCGAGCGTTTCAGGCGAGAGCCGCTCCCGCTTCCGCGCGGTTCTCGTTCAGCCTCTTCGTCAGCGCCTTGCCCGTGGGCGTCAGCGCGCAGCCGCCGCGGGCCGTTTCCCGCAGCGAGGGCGGCAGGGCGCGGCCGACGTCGCCCATGGCGTCGATCACCTCGTCGGGCGGGATGATCGAGCGGATCCCCGCCAGCGCCATGTCGGCGGCAATCGCGCCGACGGAAACGAGCGTGCCGTTGCGCTTGACGCAGGGCGATTCCACCAGTCCCGCCACGGGATCGCAGGCCAGTCCGAGGATCGACTTGAACGCCAGCGCCACGGCGTGGGCGCAGGCTTCCGGCGAGCCGCCTTCCATGTGGCAGAGCGCGGCCGCGCCCATGGCAGCCGCCGCGCCGCACTCGGCCTGACAGCCGCCGGAAGCGCCCGCCAGCGTGGCGCGCTGGGAGACGATCTCGCCCACCGCCGCGGCGACAATCAGCCCTTCCAGAAGTTTTTCGTCGTCGCCATGCCGCGTTTCCTGCCAGGCAAAGAGCAGTCCCGGCAGAATGCCGCAGCTGCCGGCCGTCGGCGCGGCGACGATGCGCCCCATCGAGGCGTTGCAGGTGCCCAGCGCCACGGCGATCTCGCTGGCGCGCCAGACCAATTCGCCCGACATCGGGGCGCGCCGCAAAGCCGCGTATTTGTCCTTATCGTCGCCGATCAGCTTCGGCTGCCAGCGCCCGGCCAGCGCCGCGGCGAACGTTTCGCGCAGCACCTCGAGGCGCGCGCGCAGACGCGAACGCAGCGCGGCTGCGTCGATCATCTGCTCTTCGGCGTCCATGGCGAGGACGGCTTCCGGCAGCGAGCCGCGCTCGCCGGCGCGGACGACCAATTCTTCAAGGGATCTCATGCGGACGCTCCTTCCTCGGCGCTTTTCAGCAGGATCACGCGCCGGCAGGCGGGAACGATCGTCCGGATCCGCTCGTCCAGATCGGCGGGAACGGCGCCGTCGAGGACAAACACGAAAACGGCCATGCCGCCGCGCACGCGGCGTTCCATCTCCATGCGCGCCACGTTCAGCCCCAGGCGGAAAAATTCGCCGGTGATGGCAGAGACGACGCCCGGCTGGTCGCGATGCATGACGATCAGCGCCGGCTGATCGAACGGCACGACCATGGGGAAACCGTCGACGGCGCGCAGCTCCACGGCGCCGCCGCCGATGGAAGCGCCGACGACCTCGCACTGTTCCGCGCCGTCCGACATGACGACGCGCACGGAATTGGGATGCGCGCCGTCGATCTCTTCCGTGTCGAAAGAAAAATCCAGCCCTTCCGCGCGGGCGACCTCAAACGATCTGGGAATGCGCAGATCGTCGGGCCGCATGCGCAGCAGGCCGGCCACCAGCCCGCGGTCGGTGCCGTGCCCCCAATAAGTGGCGGCGAAGGAACCGCGCAGGAACAGTTTAGCCGCGTGCAGCGGACGCTCCCATCCCCAGAGACGCCGCGCCAGCATGCCGATCCTGACGGCGCCGGCGGTATGGCTCGAGGACGGCCCGATCATCACCGGGCCGACAATATCCAGTAACGACATCTCGATCGACTCTTCCTTAAAGGATGATAAAAATCAGCGGCCGCCCGTTCGCGGAGAGCCGCCCGCGAGACTTTTCCGAAAGGGAACGCCTCGCCGGATAGCGTGACATTTTACCACAGCGGCATGGTCCCGTCAAAAATACGCGGCGCGGCGTTTTCAAAAATGCGCTTGATTTCGGAAAACATTTTCATTATATTGAATCCGTCCTATTCGTGTTGACTATCTGCCATAAAAGGAGCGATCGCATGTCTTTCATATCGTACCGAACAACGCCGCTGCTTCTCGCCGCCGCGCTGTGGGCCGTTCCCGCCGGGGCGGTGACCACGGCGCAGCTGGTTTCGCCTTTTTTCAAGGAAGAAAGCCGGCTCTCCATGAGCTGCGAGAACGTGAAAGCGCTTTTCAACGACGGCGCAAGGCCGCTGGAACGGATTTTCAGCAAAGCGGCGGCCGCCGCCATGGAACTGGACGAAGATCCCGATTTCCGCGAACTGGTCCTGCACGCCGGCAGCGTCGAAGGCCGCTGGCGCTACGACGTCGGCGCACGGAGCGTCGGCGCGGGAGTTTTCGCCGTCGAACTGGACGACGGATTTCAGCTGCCCTTCGGGAGCGAAACCTTTCCTCTTCATCTGAACGCGGCGCCTCCGGGGACCACGCTTGAGACGTTGGCGGTGGCCGGTTCCACGGAGTCGCCCGTCTATATCGCGCTGCTGACGCGCGGCGGGCAACGCTTCATCGTCGGCGCTTCGGACGATTCCACCCTGCTCGAAACGATGGCCGCCGTGCCGGATACCGAGCCGCTGGAGCCGAAGCACGCGCCGGCGCCCATAGGATTTGCCTTTTTCGTGCCGCCGTCGCAGCTGCCGCTCCTGTTCGGACGGAGAAACCTGCCCGGCAGGTTCCTTAAGGCTCCTTTTGCGTTCGAAGTGGGCATCAGCGACACCGAGCGTTCGCTGCGCGCCCGGCTGTGGAGCAACGCAAGCGGGACCGGGGCGTTCGAAGCCGCCAATGGCAGCGCCGTTACTCGTCCTGGATACGTGCTCCCTCCCGTTCAGGAAAAGCCGTTTCTTGTCGGCGGCGGACCGCTGCTGGCGCTGCTGAGCGTTGAAAAACTGCTGCCGAGCGAAGACGCTCTGGACAGCTCGCTGCGCCAGAAGCTGCTCCCCGCGCTGGAAAATTTCGGTCTGACCATGAGCGATCTGGCGGAAGCGCTGCGCGGCCGCATCACCATCGCCGTATCAGGGAGATCCAGCGGGCTGCTGGGGTCTTATCCCGGTTTTTACATCCATCTGAGCGGCGCCAACCGGCGCGTCTGCGATCTGCTGCTGGGGCTTCTCCAAAAGCAGACTGAATCCCGCGCCGCCGCCAAGACCGAGCCGTTCGCCCAAGGACAGTGGAAAGGACTGCGCCTGTCGAACAATCTGCTCTTTTCCGGCTACGCCGCTTCGTCGCCGCGGGGCTTCATCGCCGCTTTTCAGGACAGCGCCGAACTGGAACGGACGCCCTCGCCGGCCGACGACATCCGGAACGCGCTGGACAAGCCCGGCTATTTCGCCTTCAGTTTGGATCTCCCCGCCCTCAGGACCGAGCTGAAAAAACTGATCGACCGGTTCGGTTCGCCGGACATGGACGACGAACGACGCCGCGCCGCCGAAGAGACCGTCGACGCGATGGACGCTTTCGGCGTCTTCAATATCACCATGACCGGCCTCGACGGCGCCGACGCCGAACTGTTCGTCAGGGAACCCCAGTTCAGCCGTCTGCTCGACCGGAAAATGCGCGAAGGACGGAGAGCCCCCGCCGACGGAGAAAAGTCCACAGGCCCCGATGCCGCCCCGGAGCAGAGGCAAGAAGAAGCTCCCGGACCAGACGCCGGCATCAGAGCGCGCTCCGGGCGCCAGGTCCACCGGGTCGTCGGCAACGCCGCCGTGGGATCACCTCTTCGGGTGAGGCGCGGACATCACGAAACGGTTATGATATTTTCAACGGCGAAAACGTCCCCCCGCGGCGATTGTGGAAATCTTTGCGCCTGATGTAATGAACACAAGGGATTGATTTTAAATTTTTATTGCAAGAGAGTGACTTTATCATGAAAGAGGCAAGGACCGCCGCGCTGGCCGCGGCGGCGCCCGAGGCCGATCAGGATCCGCCTCGGCTCCCGGTGCCGGAAATCAGTCCCGAGGGACTGAACCTGAAAGTCGCGATGGATTTGCTGGAGCAGATGCACGATATCCGCCGTCCGCTGGCCGTCGGCACGGTCTTCAAAGACCCCTCCATGGAATTCGCCCTCAGGAATTTCCAGGTCTACACGACGGCGCGCAATTGTTCGACGAGCGGACCGCCATCCGCGACACGGCCCGGAACGTTCAGCACGTCAAGGAAATCATCGAGGCCTACAACACTTACGCAAGAAAATCTACCCTCGACCAATATATGAACCAGTTCGTCACCAGCATCATGGTCAACAGCATCGTGCTGCGCGCCAACCGGCTCCACGAGTCTTTCGAGTGGTTTCGCAAGTACGACGCGGAGTACGCCGAGACGCTCAGAGAGTACAACGCCGCCTACCGCGCTTTTCTCTCCATGGTGAAATCGCTGCGCGGCGGGCAGGGGATTTCCGGCCGCGCCTCCCGCAGCGGCGCGTACCCGAACAATTATCTTTTCAACGACGTGCTGCTTTATTCCGGCCTCGCTCAATACGTCAACGTCGACGGCAAACGCGCTCGCAGCGGCATCACTAATCTCGCCCGCATCATCGACAATCACGTCATGGCCGTCAGCGACGCCAAGCTGAAAGAATATGAAGAGTCCTTCGCGGAGCTGGATCGGCAGCAAAAAGCCGCCAGGAGTTTCTACGACAAGGCCGTGGACGCCGTGTCGAAACTGCCCGGCGCCGACGCGCTCGGCACCATAGGCGTGGACGACTCTCAGATCCTCGACAACGTCGATAGACTGGCCGCACAGGCGATCGCCGAGATCGTCGTCCTGCGCGACCCCGAACTGACCCCGCTGCGCACGAACAAGAACGTCGCCCCCGACGCCTTCAAGGTCGCCCCCCTCGTACAGCTCCACCGGCGGCCCCGCATACGCGCGCAAGGTGCGCCGTTCCGTCGAGGAGCTGCGCGCGATCTGGAACGGCATGGTCGGCCGGCTCGACCAGCAGCACCGCGGCGGCCCCGGCTGGCACAGGATGCACGCCGATTAGAAAAGCCGCAAGTTTTTTCGATATATCGCAAAAAAGACGCCGCCTCGATCATCGTTTCGAGGCGGCGTTTTGTGTTCCACGTGGAACATTGTGCCGGCAAAATTCTCTACGATCCGGCGATGTCGGCGGCGAGCGCGCGAACGTCTTCTTCCCTGGTCGCCCAGCTGGTGCAGAAGCGCACGGCCTCGCGGCGTTCGTCGATTTTCGCCCACGGCGAATAAGCGTACTTCTCGCCGAGTTTTTTCAGCGCTTCGACGGGAACGATCGGGAACTGCTGGTTCGTCGGCGACTCCATCAAAAATTCCCAGTCCTTGGCGCGGCAGGCGTCGCGGATCAGCATGGCCATATCCACGGCGTGGCGGGAAATTTTCAGGTACAGATCGTCCGTAAAGAGCGTTTCGAACTGCACGCCCAGCAGGCGTCCCTTGGCAAGCATGGCGCCGCGCTGCTTTTCAATATAACGGAAGTCTTCCTTCAGCGCCTCGTTGGCGATGACCAGCGCCTCGCCGAACAGCGCGCCGACTTTGGTGCCGCCGATGTAAAAGGCGTCGGTCAGGCGGGCGACGTCGGCCAGCGTCAGGTCGTTGCCCGCGGCCGCCAGACCGTAGCCCAGGCGCGCGCCGTCCATGTAAAGGAAAAGATTCTTTTCGCGGCACAGATCGTGCAGCGCCGTCAGCTCGGCCAGGCTGTAGATCGTGCCCAGCTCGGTCGGGTTGGAGACGTAGACCAGCTTGGGCTGGGCCATGTGCTCGTGGGTGGCGTCGTCCCAATGGTTTTCGACGACGGCGCGCACCTGGGCGGCCGAGATCTTGCCGTCCGTCCCGGGCACGGCGATCACCTTGTGCCCGGTCGCCTCCACGGCACCGCTTTCGTGCACGTTGATGTGCCCGGTGTCGGCGCAGACGGCGGCCTGGTGCGGGCGCAGCGCCGCGGCGATCATGACGAAGTTGGCCTGCGTGCCGCCGACGAGGAAATGCACGCCCGCCTCCGGCGCGGCGCAGGCGGCTCGGATCAGCGCGGCGGCGCGTTCGCAGTGCGCGTCCTCGCCGTAACCGGGCGTCTGCTCCATGTTGGTGCGGACCAGGGCTTCGAGAAGAGAAGGATGGCAGCCCTCGCTGTAATCGCAGTTGAAACGGATCATATCGGTTCCTCCTTGCGCGGAGAAAATTTTGTTCCGAATCCCAAAAGAGCCGCCCGACGCGCGGCGTCGAACGGCTCGGAAAGCGCGGCGGGGCGCGCGGGAATTACTTTTTGAGGCTGTCGGCGAAGACGACGGCGGCGGCCACGGAAAGCAGCTTGGTACGGGGCGAATCGGCGCGGCTGGTGAGCACGATGGGAGCGGCGGCGCCGATGATCAGGCCGGCCGTTTCGTTCTCGGAGAAATAAACGATGGCCTTGAACAGGGCGTTGCCGGCCTCGATGTTGGGCGCGAGCAGGATGTCGGCTTTGCCGGCCACGGGCGAGTCGATGCCCTTGATCTGGGCGGACTTTTCGCTGACGGCGTTGTCGAGGGCGAAGGGGCCGTCGACGATGCAGCCCTTGATCTGCTTGCGGTTGTTCATGGCCGTCAAAGCGGCGGCGTCGAGCGTGGCGGGCATGTCGGGGTTGACTTCCTCGACCGCGGCCAGACAGGCGACCTTGGGGCACTCGATGCCGAAGGAATGGGCCAGCTGGACGGCGTTGCGGATGATGTCGGCCTTCTGGGCCACGTCGGGATACATGTTGAAAGCGGCGTCGGTGACGAAGAACAGATGGTCGTAGCCCTTGATGTGGTGGAAGAAGCAGTGGGAGATCGTGTTCTTGCCGCGGCGCAGGCCCACTTCCTTGTTCAGCATGCCGCGCAGGAAGTTGGCGGTGTGCAGCTGCCCCTTCATGTAGATGTCGGCCTTGCCGGAGGAAACTTCGGTGACGGCCTTGATCGCCATTTCCGCCTCGCTGGCGGAGCACTCGATCACGTTGTAGTCGGCCAGATCGGCGCCGGCGGCCTTTGCGGCGGCCTCGATCTTGGCGCGCTCGCCGGTGAGGGTGAACCTGGCGATGCCGGCCTTGCGGGCGTCTTCCATGGCCTCGAACAGGCCGGGATCGTCGGCTTTGGCGACGGCGATGCATTTGGGACCTTTGGCGGCGGTGATCTGCTTGGCGTAATCCAGAAGCGCGCTCAGACTGCGAAGCTGTTCCATAAAAAATTCCTCCTTGGATGATTTGCGCCACAGGAGAAAAGACCTCCAGCGCGATTTTATGCCTTGATTATACACTCGGCGGCAAAAGATTGAAAGGCGAAAGTCAAAATCATTCCCTCGACGGTCTGCCGCAAAAAATTCCATATTGTGCGTTTCGCCATGTTCTTTCCCGCCGATTCTGCTAAACTACAAAGGTGTTTTCCAAATTCAACGCTACCGAAAGGACTGATCGCTTTGAAATTTCTGCTTCTGATCGCCGCTCTGCTGACGCTTGCCTCGAGCGCCGGCGCCGCCCAGCGCCCGCCGCTGATCCCCGTCGAGGATTTTTTCCGCCTGCCGGACAAGGCGCGCTTCACGATCGCGCCGGACGGGCTCCATTACGCCTGGCTGGCCCCTTGGAAAGGCCGCATGAACGTCTACGTCGCCGCCGTCGACGCGCTCAGCTCGGGCGAAGGCACGCGCGTCACCTCCGCCACCGAGCGCGACATCGCCGGCTACGGCTGGGTCAGCAACGACCGCCTCGTCTACATGCAGGACAAGGGCGGCGACGAGAACCACCACATTTACTCCGTCGCCAGGGACGGCTCCGACGTCAGGGACATGACGCCGTTCGACGGCGTCAAAAGCGGCATCGTCGACCAGCTCGAGGAGGACGACGAGCACATCCTCATCGAGATGAACAAACGCGACCGCCGCGTCTTCGACGTCTACCGCCTGAACGTGCTCACCGGCGCGCTCGAACTGATCGCCGAAAATCCCGGCACGATCGTGGGCTGGGGCACCGACCACGACGGCAAACTGCGCCTCGCCACCGAATACGTGGGCACCACGACGCGACTGCTTTATCGCGACAGCGAGGATTCGCCGTGGAAAACGCTGTTCGAGACCGATTTTCGCGACAGCGTCTCGCCCCAGGTCTTCACGGCCGACAACAAACGCCTCTACATCATTTCCGACATCGGCCGCGACAAGGGCGCGCTGTTCGAGTACGATCCCGCCGCCGGCACGCAGAAACTGATCTACGAAAACGGCGAAGCCGGCGTCGGCGGCATCATCTGGTCCAACCTGCACAAAAAACTGCTCGGAGCCACCTACTACACCGACAAGCTGCACCGCGTCTACTTCGACACGGAAGCCGAGGCCTTTTACAACGCGCTTCAGGCGCGGTTCCCCGGCCTGCGCGTCGGCGTCAGCGACATGTCGAGAGACGAAAAACGCCTGTTCGTCGCCGTCGGTTCGGACCGCGTGCCCGGACGGCTGTATTACTACGACAAGGACCAGCCCGGCGCCTTTACGCAGGTCACCGATTTCTACCCGTGGCTCAAGGAAGAACATCTCGCCGAGATGAAACCGATCAGCTACGCCGCCCGCGACGGCCTGACCATCCACGGTTACCTGACGCTGCCCGTCGGCGTGGAAGCGAAAAATCTGCCCGCGATCGTCGTCGTCCACGGCGGCCCCGAAGCCCGCGACACCTGGGGCTACGACACCGAAGCCCAGCTCCTCGCCAACCGCGGCCTGGCCGTGCTGCAGGTCAATTACCGCGTTTCCACCGGCTACGGCAAAGCCTTCTGGGAAGCCGGCTTCAAACAGTGGGGACTGAAACAGCAGGACGACATCAGCGACGGCGTCGCATGGCTGATCGATCAGGGCATCGCCGATCCCAAGCGCATCGCCATTTACGGCGGCTCCTACGGCGGCTACGCGACGCTGATGGGGCTGATCAAGACGCCGGAACTCTACGCCTGCGGCGTCGATTACGTGGGCGTCAGCAACATCTTCACGCTTTTCCAGTCCATCCCCGAATACTGGAAGCCGCTGCTCGAACAGATGTACGAAACCATCGGCCATCCCGAAAAGGACAAAGCCCAGTTCGAAGCCACCTCGCCCGCGCTCCACGCCGACAAAATCAAAGCGCCGCTGTTCGTCGCCCAGGGCGCCAACGATCCCCGCGTCGTCAAGGCGCAGTCCGACGCCATGGTCGAGGCCATGCGCCGCCGCGGCGTGAAAGTGCAGTACATGGTCAAGGACAACGAAGGCCACGGCTTCCACAACGAGGAAAACCGCTTCGACTTCTACCGCGCCATGGACGCGTTCCTCACCGAGCATCTGGGACTCGGCCGCGACGGCGAATAATCCGTCACCCCGCAACAAAAAGATCGTCCTGTCCGCAAATTGGCACGGACAGGACGATCCCTTGAACGAAAAAATCCATCCCGATGTTTTCAGACATCGGGATGGATTTTTTCGTTACTCTGCGTTGTCGTCCGCGGACGCCTGAGACGCTCCGCCCGACGATGCGTCCGAACGGTGAGAGCGGCGGCGACGGGGCCGGCGGCTGCCGGAGCGCTCACCGCGCTGGCGGTCGGGACGTTCGCGCCGCTCCTCGTCCTCGTAACGACGCTCGGGACGCCCGCCGCTGATCAGGCGGACGGCCACTTTGCGGCCGGGCTCGACGCCGATGGAATGAGTTTCCACGTTGGCGCTTTCGCGCAGGGTCAGGTGGACGATGCGGCGCTCCCAGCTGGACATGGGCTGAAGGTACACGGTGCGCCGCGTCTTCATGGCTTCCTTGGCGGCGTCCATGGCGATGCGCTCCAGATCCTTCTCGCGCTTGCGACGGAACCCTTCGCAGTCGATGCGCACGTGAGGCACGGGGCCGTCGTTGCGGGCCATCAGGTTGACGATGTAATCGAGGGCTTTCAGCCCCTCGCCCTGACGGCCGGCCAGCAGGATGCGGCTGTCGGGGCCGGAGAGGTTAACCGAGCCGTCGGACTGGACGTTGACTTCGAGGTCAAGCCCCGCCGCCTTCAGGACTCTTTCAAGCAAAACGACAAATCCGCCGTCCGCTTCGGCCGCTTTCGCCGGTCCCGCCGCGGGGGCGGCGGGGCGGCGCGCTTCGACCTTCAGCTTGCGGCCGAAAAGCCCGAAGAGTTTTTTCTCTTCGCCGACGACGGTGAGGAGCACATCTTCCCTGGCGATGTTCCAACGAGACGCGGCGCGGTCGCGCGCCTCGTCTTCCGAGGAAACTTCCAGCACCAGCACTTCGTCGTCCTGAGTCTTCAGAATGTTTTCTTCCATAGTGCGGGAACCTCCTTCGACGTCAGGCTTTACTTACGCCGTTTGGGGATGAAGTCGCTGAAATCATCGTAAGCTTCACCGCTCTGCACGGCAGCGGAGGGGATTTCCCCGAGCTCGCGCCGGGGAGCCGGGCGGTTCTCTTTGACGGGACGGCGCGTAAAGACGGCTTTCTGAGCGGGCGCTTCGCCCTCGCGGGGCTTGTCCTTGAACAGGACGGGCTTCTCCTCTTTGGCCACCTTGCGCACCGTGAACCACTGCTGGATCACGGCGAACAGCGAGGACAGCATCCAGTAAAGGAGCAGCCCGCCGGGCATGGAAAGGCAGATGAACCCCATAAAGATGGGCATGACGACGTTCATCGTCGCCATCTGCGGATTGCCCTGCGCGCTGAGCTTCTGCTGATACCAGGTCAAAAAGACGATGAACAGCAACAGGAACGTGATCGGCAGCCAGACGCCGACGGCGGAAAGTCCTGCGGGATTGGTGCCGACGGCGCGGCACGTGTCCATGAAGCCGGCCGTCAGAGGATCGCCGCTGAAACCGACCGCCTTGGCAATCGAGGAGAGCACCGTGCCGGCCAGAGGCACGCCGCAGAAAGTGGACTCGCCGAACTGGGCGCTGGCGTCGCGCAGCACGTTGAACAGCAGGATCAGGATCGGCAGCTGGATGATCAGCGGCAGACAGCCCGAAGCCGGATTGACCTTGTTCTCCTTGTAGAGCGCCATCGTTTCGCGGCTGAGGGTATCGCGGTCATTGGCGTATTTTTCCTGAAGCACCTTGAGACGAGGCTGAAGACGCTGCATCTGCTGCATGCTGCGCATCTGCTTGGCGTTCAGCGGATGCAGCGCCAGGCGGACGATCACCGTCAGGGCGACGATAGCCCAGCCCCAGTTGCCGGTCATGCTGTAAAGGAAGTTCAAAAACTGAAAGAGATAATCACTCAGAGCTTTCCACAAAATCAAGTCACCTTCTCAGTAAATTTGTGAACCACGGAAAGAACCTGGAGCTTTTTTTCCGCGCCGGCGGCACCGGATCGAAACCGCCCTCGCTCCAGGGGCCGCAGCGGAGCAGCCGCCAGACGGCGAGCGCCAGCCCTTTCACGGGACCGTGGACTTTCAGCGCCTCGACGGCGTAACTTGAACAGCTGGGATAAAAACGGCAGTGATGGCCCAGCAGCGGCGAGATCCAGCGCTTGTAGCCGCGGATCGGCAGCACCAGGAGCCAGACGAAGAACCTACTGATACCAGATCGCACCGGGCCAGTCATCTTTCATAAAGCCTCTGCGCTTCAACAAAGCGCCAAGATCGGCATACACCTCGTCGGCTTTCGCCCGAAGCCCCTGCTCGTTCAGCATGCAGGCGAACCACCAGCCCTCTTTCATCCAGGGATGGAGACGGCGCAGCGATTCTTTGAGCATGCGGCGGCCGCGGTTGCGCAGGTGCGCCTTGGCGACCTTTCTGCCGACCGCCATGGCGAAGCGCGTTTTGCCGTCGGGCGCCTTAACAAACAACAACCGCACCAGCCTGCCTTTTAAACGACTGCCGGTGCGGAATAGTGTGTCGTATTCCCAGCCCTGTTTAAGCCGTAATGAAGCGGGATATGGGAAGACCAAGGCTTGCGGATCAGACGGCCAGGCGCTTGCGGCCTTTGGCGCGACGCGCGGCGAGCACGCCGCGTCCGCCGTGGGACCGGGAACGGGCGAGGAATCCCATGCTCCTCTTGCGCGATCTGACGTGAGGCTGAAAAGTCTGCTTCATCCGATGTACACCTCCTAATCTAGGAACTCCAGCACGAAAATACTTTTCTGGATAGTTAATTCAGCCCTCGAACTATATCACATCCGGGGCGAAGTTGTAAATACGCAAATTCATTTACGAGCGCCGACCAGGCGGTATTTTTTCACGGGGACCGCCGGCAGACTGTTCAGGATTTTCCAGTCGGGGCGGGTCACGATGCGCCCGTCGAGGATCACCACGCGCCCCCGGTCGGCGCCGGTGCGGATCAGCCGTCCCGCCGCCTGGCGCAGCTGCATTTTGGCGCCGGGCAGCACCACCTTGACGAAATTTTCGCGGCCTTCCAGCTTGGCGCGCGCCTCGCCGACGGGATCGTCGGGATGGGGAAAGGGGATGCGGTCGATGATCACCTGCGTGAGCGCCTCGCCGGGCACGTCGATGCCCTCGCGGAACGACGCCATGCCCACCAGCACGCTGCGCTCGTTTTCCTTGAACAGTTCCAGCAGCTCCGTGCGCGGCAGGTCGCCCTGCACGAGGATGTTCAGCCGGTCCTTTTCAGCGTTCATCTTCAGATACGCGGAAACGGCCGTCAGCAGCCGCCGCGACGAGAGCAGGACCAGCGTCGCGCCGCCGTTTTCGCGCGCGTACTTGCGGCACACCCGCGCCACCGCGTCGGCGTAGCCCGGCGACATCACCTGCAGCCCCAGATCGACGACGTCGATCTCCATCAGCGAAGGCAGATCGAACGGCGAATCGAGCACCGCCGTCTCGTCGGGGGCCAGTCCCGTTTCATTGGCCCAGTATTCGAAAGAACGATCCACCGTCATCGTCGCCGACAGGGCGATGACTTTGATCTCGTCGTCGTCGAAGGCCGGCGGGATCAGGTCGCTGCCGTTCACGCAGGAGCTCTTCAGGCTGCCGCCCTCGCGCCAATAGGCCCATTCGGGATAGTTCTGCGTGTCGCAGCACCAGCGCAGCGAGTCGCGGAACGCCGTCAGTTCGCCGTTCCAGACGGCGATCCTGCCGTCGTCCTGCAGAGCGTTCGCGTCGCGCCCGCCGCCTGCGGCCGCTTCCTGGAGTTCGTCCAGATGGCCGATGATCCGGTCGCATTTGACCAGCAGCTCGGCCGTGTCGTTTTTCAGCTCCGGCGGATAGGCCGTGAAACTTTTCCCGTCGGGCAGCCGCGCGGCGAGCTGATCGAAAACGCTCTCGGAGACCCGGCTCAGATCGGCCACTTCCTCGGCGAAACGATCGGCCGGGCAGTCCACGCTGCGCAGCAAAGACGCCTCCACCTTGTCGAGGCGGGGCGCGCGCCGCAAAAGGCGCTGCCAGTCGCGCACGTCGACGCCCACCTGCGTGACCGCGCGGGCCGCGTCCTCCATCTTGTGCGCCTCGTCGCAGATCAGCAGTCCGAAAGGAGCCGGAAAGGGCTTGCGCTGCCCCAGCACGTAGGAGAAATAGACGTGATAGTTGGCGACGATGACGCGCCAATGCGACAGGCTGCGCATCACCTTGTTGTAGAAACAGCGCTCGTGATGCGGGCAATAAGGACCGAGACAGGTCAGATAGGACGAGGCGATGCGCTCGCGGGCCGGATGGGTGTCGCCCAGGCTCAGCTCGCTCAGGTCGCCCGTTTCGGTGGCGTAAAGCCAGCCGCTGATGTCGCGCGAAGCCTGCCCCTTATCGCCGCCGAAGTCGAGAAAACCTTCCGCGCCGATCTCGCGGGCCTTGCGGATGCAGGCGTAGTTGCCGCGGCCTTTGAGCAGTCCGTAGGGCAGGTCGAGCCCCAGCACGTCCAGCAGCGCGGGAATGTCCTTGTAGATCAGCTGTTCCTGCAGCGTGATGCCCGACGTGAGCACCAGCACGGTGCTGTTGTTCGCCACGGCCCACCGCATGGCGGGGACCAGCATCGCATAGGTTTTGCCGACGCCCGTGGGCGCTTCCGCCGCCAGAAGACGCCGGTCCGACTGCAAAAAATTCTCTATTTTTTCAGCCAGTTCGCGCTGCTGCCGGCGATATTCGAAATTCGGAAGGTGCGCGTTGAGAATCCCTTCGGGACCGAAAAAATCTTCCATGCGATCACCGTGTTTTTCTGATAGAATAGGCGGAGTTTTTCAAAGCGCTCCAGGAAGATATTTTACAAGGTAAATTTTCAGAGTAAATGCAACCTCGTCAAAGTAAATGCGACGGGGTTGCATTTACTTTGACAGGACAAAAGCAGCAAGCAGTCATTACGAACACATAATAACGATCAAGATTGCGCTAACGGAACAAATTCAAGGGGATGAAAAGCTGTTACGAGGAAATTGTCCGAAAAAAGTGCATACAAAAGTGATCCTCAACTGAAAGCAAAATTTTCAGTTCAGAGTTAATGCAATCAAGAAATTAAAAAGGAGCCGTTATTTACCGGCGAGAAGAGTCCGCTTTAAACAGATATCCTGTGGCGGAATAAGTTCGAGTCCGAGTAAATGCAATACATCCTCGCCATACAGGTTGATAAAGATCTCTGCAGGAGATTTTCCGTTAAATTTTTTCCTCCCGTATGAGTTTATATGAGACATCATCAGGTTGATATCAGTTTGGGATAAATTGTCGAAAGTTGTTCCCTTGGGAAGGATCCTTCGAATGAGAGTATGATTATTTTCAACCTTCGTTTTTTCCTGCGGTGCTTGTGGATTGCAATAGAACATATATGATTTTCTTTCTCCGTCCGGACCTTTTTCGATAGCCGTCGGATTGGAAAACTCTGTACCGTTGTCAGCAAGAAGGACCTGAAACATGGACTTATAGCGTTTCCTGCCCAGAAGAGTGAAGAGCATTGTAAAAATCTGCTCAACAGATTGAGCAGTATTTTTATCTCTCAAAAAAGCCAGCATAAAGTTGCAGTTTCTTAAGATGACAGTCAGAAGAACTTTTCCTCCTGTGGTGCCAACGACACTGTCGATTTCGGTAATAAGCATGTCCGGATGTTTCTCCGAAAAAGAGAGAAAATCATTGTAGGTACGGCCTTCACGACATTTTTTATCCACCTTCATGTTATTTCTTTTTCCCTTTCTCTTCTTAAAACGGACAGCTCGGGGCAAGTCTATTTTCCGTGCCTCTAAAATACCCGAAAGCAGGAGCCGTCTGGCGGTACTTTCAGAACAGGGAACAGTATCTCGATTATTACGGATAATATGATAGAGAGACTGCCCCTGTTTGATGAGAGGAGAGAAAAAAGAATCAATATCTGCAAGCTCGGCATCGGAGATATTGAAGCCTTCACGAGCCTCATGCAAAGTTTTCTCGTAAGAGTCATTTGCAGATTTAGCAGAATAGATCCGTTTTTTTAAAGTGCAGCGGTGACGGTTGGGGCAGCCGTTACAGACATACGGAGGAACCGAAAGCTGCGGGCAGACCTCCTCCTTAAAGTCAGGACACATCGTATTACATCTTGAGCACCGGAAACACAGTGAACGGCATTTCGGAGAGGTGTTACAAAGGGAAGTAACGGAGCAGTCATACCGGTGAAGGCAGCAGTTTGCTGTCCGGCCATAACAGCCTTTGAAGACAGTCTCTGCATGTTTTCTGATCTCTCTGGAGATCGTACTCGGCGACTTCAGAACTGTTGAGGCAATACTTCTGAGAGATTCTCGCCGGTTGAGGGCGCTTTCAATGGCTTTTCTTTCAGCCAGAGTCAAATGTTTGTTCATGATGATGAACTCCTTTCCGAGATCTGTTGTCTCGTAAGAAAGGTCTTTCATCAATTCAGACTAAATGCAAGCTTCTTTTAATTCAGATTTAATGCAACGGGGTACCGGATGTTGCGTTGCATTTACCTTGAAGAATTTCAAAATATTTTACAACGAATCGGACCGTTTGGCCTCCATTCCCATTTTATTGTTTTTCTGGTAGAATATTATTTGTCTGTTGCGAATAAACCACGGTCCGTGGTAGAATTCTTATCGTTTAACCGGAGGAGGTGAACCGAATGCCCAATAAGAAGTCCGCTATCAAGCGCGTCCGCACTTCTGAGAGAAACCGTCTTTACAACCGCTACTGGAAGAGCCGCTGCAAGACCGCCATGAAAAAGGTCCTCGCCACCGTCCAGAACGGCGATGCCGAAGCCGCCGTGCTCCAGCTTAACGCGGCCCAGTCCGTGTTCGACAAAGCCGTTGTCAAAGGCGTGCTCCATCGCAATACAGCCGCCCGCAGAAAGGCCCTGATGACTGCGAAGGTCAAGTCCCTCTCCGCCGAAAAGCCCGCCGAATAAGTTTCAACGACCATAAAAAACGCCGCCGGAAGATGAATGAACGTCTTCCGGCGGCGTTTTTGTCCTTTCGATTTTCGGCCCTTATCCCGCGGCGCGGGACATGACGGCGAGAAGGAGCTTTTCCAGCCCTTCCCAGCCTTCGCCCTCGCCGCTGCGCTCGCTCCAGGACAGGCGGATCAGCTCGCCCAGCCACAGCGACAGGAGTTCGGGGCCGTAGGTCTGCGCCATGGCGCGGGCCGTCTTTGTCTGAAAATTGGTGAGATGCACCGCTCCCGCCCCGGCATCGCCCAAGCGAGCCGCGAACATGGCGCCGCGCACGCGCTTATG
Organism: Pyramidobacter sp. YE332; assembly: GCF_033060595.1. Taxonomy (NCBI): domain Bacteria; kingdom Thermotogati; phylum Synergistota; class Synergistia; order Synergistales; family Dethiosulfovibrionaceae; genus Pyramidobacter; species Pyramidobacter sp. YE332. The sequence goes on from NZ_CP133038.1 coordinate 1,973,527, forward strand.
CACCGCCGCAAGCGCGGGGATCAGTTCGCCTTCCTCGCGCAGGACCGCGAGGCTTTTCACAGCGGCGGCGACGTCGGCCTTGGCGACGGCGTCGAGCAGGTTGAGCACGCCTTTGCCGCCTTCGTCCATGGAGAGGGAATTGACCTGCTGCACCGTGATGCGCTTGTTCGGCGCCGCTTTGGCCAGCTTGTCCACCTCGCTGCGCAGCTCTTCCTCGTCTTCGATCCACTCCGCCAGCAGCGCCGCCGCCGCCGCGTCCAGAGAGCAGCCCGAAGCGCGGGCAAGCCTTTGCAACCAGCCGACACGCTGGTTCGGCCAATAAGGCGCCGCTTCATAGGATACGGAAAAGGCCGTTTCGAAAACGTCGCCCAGTTCCTTCTGCAAAGGTTTGTCGGAATGGATCAGAAAGATCACGTCGGCGTCGCCGCGCTCGACATATTTTTTGTACGTGTCGGGCAAAACGCCCAGCGACCGGCCGTCGTCGACCTCGAAAATCCGCCGGGGGGCGAAGAGGCTCGGCGTCAGAGCCTCTTCGAACAGATCGGGCCACGCGGCTGTTTCCAGACGCCGGTCCAGCGCGTAGCCTTTCTTTTCGTAAGCGGAGAGCGTTTCCGCGCGAAGGCGGGGCTGAGCGCCCGCCGGCGCCGCGATGAGCACCAGCGCGGGCATTTACTTCACCACCAGATTGACCAGCTTTCCGGGAACGACGATGGTCTTGACGATCGTCTTGCCCTCGAGACGCCGTTTGACCGCCTGGTCGGCCATGACGGCGGCCAGCAGCGCGTCTTTGTCCAACCCGGCCGGCAGTTCGAGTTTCTCGCGCACTTTGCCGCTGAACTGCACGGGCACCGTCACCGTCTCGCTGACAGTCAATCTCTCGTCATACTCCGGCCACTTCGCCAGCGACACGCACGGCGCGTTGCCGATCTTGGCCCACAACTCTTCGGCCAGATGCGGCGCATAAGGCGACAGCAAACGGGCGAAGACGTCCATCATGCCGCGGTAGCACACGTCGGCCTTGCCGGCTTCGTTGACCAGCACCATCATCTGCGAAATGGCGGTGTTGAAGTTCAGCGTCGCCGTATCGTCGCTCACCTTCTTGATGGTCCGGTGCAGCGTCTTTTCCAGTTCGGCCGGCACCGGCTCGTCGCTGAGGGGCTTTTCGCCCAGCTTCCAGACCTTTTCGAGGAAGCGGTACACGCCTTGAAGCCCCTGCGTGGACCAAGGTTTGGACATCTGCAGCGGACCCATGAACATCTCGTACAGCCGCAGCGAATCGGCGCCATAGTTCTTGACGATCTCGTCGGGGTTGATGACGTTCTTGAGCGACTTCGACATCTTGGCGACGACGCGCTCCAGCTTCACGCCGGTCCCCTTTTCGACGAACGTGTCGGGAGCGGGGTCCTCCACCTGATCGACGGCGACCAAAGATTTGTCGGGACGCTGATAGGCAAAGGACGTGATCATGCCCTGGTTGACGAGGCGGGCAAACGGTTCGTCCGTGTTGACCAGGCCAAGATCGTAGAACACTTTGTGCCAGAAGCGGGCGTACAGCAGGTGAAGCACGGCGTGTTCGGCGCCGCCTACGTACAGATCGACCGGCATCCAGTAGTCGATGGTGTCGCGAGCCGCGAATTCCTTGTCGTTGTGCGGGTCAAGGAAGCGCAAATAATACCAGCACGAACCGGCCCACTGAGGCATGGTATTGGTCTCGCGTTTGGCGGGAGCGCCGCAGACGGGGCAGGTCGTGTTCACCCATTCTTCCACGTTGGCTAACGGCGACTCGCCGGTACCGGTCGGTTCATACTTCTTCACCTCGGGCAGCAGCAGAGGCAGCTGCTCCTCGGGAACGGGGACGGTGCCGCAGTGCGGGCAGTGGATCAGCGGCATCGGTTCGCCCCAGTAGCGCTGGCGCGAGAAGATCCAGTCGCGCAGCTTGTAGTTGACGGCTTTTTTGCCTTTGCCATGCTCTTCCAGCCACGCAATGACCGCATCGATTGCCTCCTGCATGCCAAGACCGTCGAGGAAACCGGAATTGACGTGGGGACCGTCGCCTTCGTAAACTTCTTCCTGCACGTCCACGTTGCCTTTCAGGACTTCGACGATGGGCAGGCCGAATTTCTTGGCGAACTCCCAGTCGCGGCCGTCGTGCGCCGGCACGGCCATGATGGCGCCGGTGCCGTAGGAGATCAGCACGTAGTCGGAGATCCAGATCGGCACGCGCTGCTCGTTCAGCGGGTTGACCGCATACGCGCCGGTGAAGACGCCGGTCTTGTCCTTGTTCAGCTCCGTTCGTTCGAGCTCCGATTTGAGCGACGCCTCGCGCACGTATTCCCGCACCGCTTCGCGGCACGCGGAGGTCGTGATCTTCTCCACCAGCGGATGCTCCGGCGACAGCACCATGTAGGTAACGCCGAAAAGCGTGTCGGGGCGGGTCGTGTAAACCTTGAGATCGCCGTGCCCCCCCTCGATCTCGAAGGTCACTTCAGCGCCGACGCTCTTGCCGATCCAGTTGCGCTGCATGATTTTGATCGGCTCGGGCCAGTCGAGCTTGTCCACATCGTTCAACAGGCGCTCGGCGTAATCCGTGATCTTCAGCACCCACTGGCGCAGGTTGCGGCGGTAGACCTGATGTCCGCAGCGCTCGCAATGACCTTCCTTGACTTCCTCGTTCGCCAGTCCCGTCTGGCAGGAAGGACACCAGTTGATGGGGATCTGCGCCTCGTAGGCCAGCCCCTTCTTGAACATCTGCAAGAACAGCCACTGCGTCCACTTATAATATTCGGGATCGCAGGTGGAGACCTCGCGGTCCCAATCGTAGCTGAACCCCAACGATTTGATCTGAGCGCGGAAAATGTCGATGTTCTTCTCCGTCGTCACCTTGGGATGAGTGCCCGTCTTGATGGCGTAGTTCTCAGCCGGCAGTCCGAAAGAGTCGAATCCCATCGGGTGCAGAACGTTGTAGCCGTTCATGCGTAGATAACGGCAGTAGATATCCGTCGCCGTATAGCCTTCGGGATGCCCCACGTGAAGCCCGGCTCCCGAAGGATAGGGGAACATGTCCAGAACGTAACGCCGCTTATCGGCGGGGACCGAAGGGTCTTCCACAGTCTTGAAGGTTTTGTGCTCGTCCCAGTAGTCTTGCCATTTTTTTTCAATCGACTTGAAATCGTATTCCATGCAGAAGCTTCCTCCTCGAAAATTCTTGCGCACAAGAAAAAAATCACTGCGATTATAGCAGTTTTTCGGGATCTGTTCACAAAATTTTGAAAAACTATGGCTCAACCACACTGGCGCGGGTCAGCGCTTCGCTGACCGAAAGCACGCGGATCATCTCGATTTCGGCGTCGAGCTGCGGCTTCTCCTCGCGGGAACTGACCACGGCGCGTTTGAAGCCCAGCCGCGCCGCCTCGCGCAATCTCTGCGCCAGACCGGAAACGGGACGGACCTCGCCGGCCAGTCCGACCTCGCCGATCAGGCAGCACTCGGGCAGGACGTTCCGCCCCGTCAGCGCCGAAGCCATCGACGCCGCCAGCGCCAGATCGGCGCCGGGATCGTGGATCTCCAGCCCGCCGGCGACGTTGCAGTAAATGTCGTCGCGCAGCGAGGGCAAGGCACAGCGGCTCTGCAGCACCGCCAACAGCATGCCGATCTTGTTGGCGCCGAGGCCGATGCCGGCGCGCTTGGGGTAGGCGAAACTGCTTTGGCTCGCCAGCGTTTGAATTTCGGCCACCAGCGGACGCGAGCCTTCCATGATCACGGTCATGACGACGCCCGACACGGCGCCGTCGGAACGGTTCCAATAGAGATAGCTGGGATCGGGCACTTCCGCCAAGCCATCGCTGCGCATCTCGAAAATGCCCATCTCGTCGGTACCGCCGTAACGGTTCTTGCTGGCCCGCAGCGTGCGGTACACCGACGAATTGTCGTCGGCGAACATGATCACCGCGTCCACCATGTGCTCCAGCAGCATGGGGCCGGCGATGCGCCCTTCCTTGGTGATGTGTCCGACGAGCACCATGGGTATGCCGTGTTCCTTGGCATAGTTGACGCAGACCTGCGCCGTGGCGCGCACCTGCGTGGGCGTGCCCGGCCAGCCTTCGGCCTGCGAAGTGCGCATGGCCTGCACGCTGTCCACGACGATCAGGCTGTGATCCTTCGCCAGCGCCAGGGCGTCGTCGACGACCGTGTGACAGCAGACATCGAGCCCGTCGTGAAGGATCCTCAGCCGTTTGGCGCGCAGCCCCAGCTGCGACGGCGACTCTTCGCCGGAGATATAGAGCACGCGCCGCCCCGTCGACGAAACGTGACCGCAGACTTGCAGCAGCAGCGTCGATTTGCCGATGCCGGGCTGGCCGCCCAGCAGCACGACGCCGCCGGGCACCCAGCCGCCGCCCAGCACGCGGTCCAGCTCGCCGAAACCGGAGGCGAGCCGCTGAGGCGGTTCCAGCGTGCTGATGTCCACCGGCGTGAGGATCTTCGCCGTGCCGGCGGCCGCCATGCTGGGCGCGACGGGGATCTCCTCTTCCAGGGTGCCCCAGGCGCCGCAGCGCGGGCACTTGCCCGAAGGGACCAGGGAAACGTAGCCGCATTCGATGCAGCAGTACCGCTTGCCGTCTTTTTTCGCCATGGTTCCTCCTTCGCCTCTGACGGCGCGCTAACGCTTGTAGCCGATGATCCGGTTCAGCAGATCGCGGCGAGCTTCGATGTCTTCCGCCGTCTCGACGCCCGCCGGCGGGAAGCCGTCGATCACGCCGGCGATACCGCGCCCCTGTTCGGTCTGAGCGACGATGATCTGCAGCGGGTTAGCCGTCGCCGCGAAAACGCGGCACACTTCCTGACAGTTTTTGACGCGGTCCAACACGTTGAGCGGGTACGCCTTGCGCAGAGCGATGAAGAACGTGTGTCCGCAGGCGATCGCCCGGGCGTTCTTGACGGCCAGATCGACCATCTCCTGATTATTGCCTTCGTAGCGGATCTTGCAGTCGCCCGACGCTTCGCAGAAGGCCACGCCGAACTCCATGCCCGGCGCCGAAGTCGCCATGACCTCGTAAAGGTCCTCCGCCGTCTTGATGAAGTGGCTCTGTCCGACGATCACGTTGCAGTCCGAGGGAAATTCCGTCTGTACGATGTGCCATTGAATGTCCGCCATTGTATTCTCCTCCGTTTCAAGCGTTTTTTTGAGAGCTTGTTCAATCATACAACTTCAGCCGTGAAATCGCGACAAAAAAATATCCCGCGTCAGGACGCGGGATATTTTTCGTATCAGAGTTACTTCTTTTTCTTTAGCTCATTGATGACGTCGGCGGTGAGATCGACGCCGCCGAACTGAACGGCCTGTGAGTCGAGAACCACGTCGCAGCCCTTGTTCTTGGCCACGGTGCGGACGGCCTGGCGGATCTCCTTGTAAATGGGTTCCTTGAGCTTCATCTCTTCCTGCGCGGCTTCGCGGCGTTTGGCTTCGATCGTCTCGGCGCCTTTCTTCTTGTCGGTAACCTTTTCGAGAGCGCTTTTTAGCTCCTGCTCCTTGGAACGATACACCGCTTCGATCCTCTTGCTGACCTGCGCAAAGCTGGGATGATTGAAAAGGATCCTCTGCATGTCGGCTACGCCGATCTTCGTATCGGCGTAAGCCGCGCCGGCGATGACCAGCGTCAGAGCCGCAAGCAGTGTAAAGACATGGAAAAACTTCTTCATTTGGTAATTCCTCCTTGGTTCAGTCTGATTGACCGCGATTATTGTACTGCAAAGACGCCATCCCGTCCAGACGACGGCTCGACGTACGCCGCCGCTCTCCGACGACGGCTTATTGTACCATCAATCGACTCTCTGCGCACGTTTGCCTGTTTTCTGATAAAATTAAGAAACAAATTTTATTAAAATTCGTCCGAGGTAAAAGAATTTGAACTTCGATCCCTGATACAACACGCTGGTCAGCGCCACCGAGCCAAGCGCCGACGGCTGCGTCGCCGCTTGGCAGCCTTTATCCGGCAGCCCGACCGCAAAAGCGAAGAGACCGTCTTATACTGTTTCTTGACTAAAAACTAAAATCTCGAACAGCAAAAGAACGCAAACCACCGCGGAGAAACCGGACGGAGAAAAAATGAAACGTGACTTTCCGCGAACGAAAGATCCCCGATCGGGGGACGCATTTTTTGCGCCTCCCCCGCTCGGGGATCCTGTCGTTCCGTTTTTCCTGTTTCGGCCGTTACTTCGCTTCCGCAGACGCCTGTTCCGCCTTGGCGGGGACTTCCGGCTTCTTCACCGTCACCGTGGGAAGGGCGGCGAACTTCGGCCTGCGCCTGTTCATCTCCTTCAGCACGGCGTCGGTGACGTCCAGCCTGGGCGCCGCGTCGAGCAGCAGCTGACGCGCCATCACCGCGTGGAACTTCGGATTCTTCTTCCGCCACGTTTCCACGGACGCCATCAGTTCCGACTGCAGCACCGACGTCACCGCCGCGCGTTCCACTTCCATCTGCCGTTCCAGCGCCGCCTGTCCCTGCGCGACCGCGTTCTGCGCCTCGGCCGTGTTCTCCTGGCCGCGGTACAGCGCCCGCAGGTCGTTATACCCTTTCTGGAGCACTTTCTGCACTGCCTCCAGATGGGCCCGTCCCAGCTTGCCGGGTTCGGACTGGACCAGGAGCTTTTCCGTGTCCACCACGGCGATCTCCGTGGCGGACGCCGCCGCGGACATAGCGAATGTCAGAAATAAAACTGCCGCCTGCATCAAACGTTTCACTGATAAAACCTCCTCGAATAAATGGCAAATTGATAGAAAATAAATAGAAACAGATAAAAAACGAACAAAGAAGAAGGGCGGAGCGAATAAGACTCCGCCCTTTTTCTCTGCATTGCCGGTCCTTTCTCTTTGCATTGCCGATACGGGGACCGGAACGTCGAGCCGAAACGCTATCTCCGTTTCGACGCCCGCAGCAGACGTTCCAGCTCGGCCATGCGTGCTTTCATTTCCGCCCGTTCATGGATCTCGCGGGTAAGCATAGCTTTCATCTCCGCGATCTCCTCGGCCTGATGGGAGTTGGTCTTCTCCATTGACGCCACCTGCGCCTGCAGCTGGGCGTTCTCCTTCTGCATCACGTAGACGCTGCTCATCGGGCCTTTGCGGTAACGTTCGGGGATCTGTTCCTTGTCTGCTTTCCTGCCGATCTTCCACGTCAGGCCGGCGTTGGCCATCGACTCGCCGTGGTGGGTGACGGACACTCCGGCGTGGACCATGAAGTCTTCTTTCACGTAGTGCGCCCAGCCGAGGGCCAGGGCGTATTCGCCTTTGTACGTTCCGAAGCCGGCCATGAGCTGGCTGGGTTCGAGCGGGTCGTACTGCATCGGTTTCAAGGCACTCAGGGCGGAGCCGAGCGCGCCGACGTTCTTGAGGTCGCGCCGCAGTTCGCCCATCTGGTTGTAGACGTTGCCGAAGTTGTTGTAGACTTTGCCGAACTGTTTGTCTACGGCGCTCAAGGCGTCGCCGACGGTGTTGTAGCTGCCGCCGTCCACGTACTTGAACTTGTAGGTGGGGGCGGAGACGGTGCCGTCGGGGTTGACGGAGGAGCCGCCGCCGAGGTGGGTGGCGAGGCTGCTCGAAGCCTTCCACAGCTGCGCTCCGTTGATGGCGTCGGTACTGGCCGCGCTCACGTCTCCGGCTTTGACGTTCTCGATTTTGTGGTGGGTTGCGTCGAAGCCTTGGGCGCTCACTTTGCCGGCAAAAACGGGCGCGTCGACGACGCTCACGGTGACGTCTTTGCCGTTATGGGGGCGGGTGACGGTGACGTTCCTGCCGTTTTTGAACTGGACGGTGTCGCCGTTGCCGATGGGGGTGGCGGTGTCTCCGTTGGTCTGGAGGTTCCAGGCGCCGCTGCCGCCGCTGCCATTGGCGATGGCGTCGAGGATGTCCTGGTGCAGGCCGATGGTGACGACGCCGCCGGCGGGGGTGGTGGTGACGTTGGTGACGATCTGGTTGGAGGCGCCGACGAACTGGATGTTGGGGGTCTGGTTCTGGGCAAGGGTGACGGTGTGGCTGTGGGGGGTGCTCGCTCCGTCGCTGACGCTGAACTTTGCGGAGATGTTGGTGATGGGCGCGGTGGTGGTGTTGATCAGGGTCTGGAGTTTGGCGGGGTCGAGGCCGACTCTGAGGGTGCGTCCGCTGACGGCGGTGGTGATGACGTCGCCTGTGGGGATGATGTCGAGGCGTTTGTGCGCGCTGTCGAGGAGGATGCCGGGGGCGCTTCCGTGGGGGTCGGCGCCGATGGTGTAGGTGGCGTTCTGTCCCGCGGCGAGGGCGGCGGCTTTCAGCTGGCCTTCGGTGGCGGCCTGTCCGGCGCGGGCGTTTTCGCCCCAGCCGGCGTCGAGGGTGGTGTTGCTCAAACCGGCGATGGTGCCTGTCGCGCCGTTGAGTTTGATTTCGTTCGCGCCACTTTTGACTGTGACGCTGGCGAACTCGGGGGTCTCGCTCATGACGAGGTCGAAGCCGTCGCCGGCGGCGTTCTTTTTCACGCCGAGGTTCTTGCCGGATGCGCCACTCGTCACGCTTGCCAGGCCGCCTTTGAGGTTCAGGGTCTGGCCGAGGGTGCGGTTGACGGCGCCGTCGTTGCCGGCGAAGTTCAATCCGCCGGACAGGGTGCCGGTGATGGTGGTGATGGCGGAGTTGTTGCTGATGTCGATGTTTTGACCGAGGTTGGGGTTGGCCGACACAGTCACTTTCGCGCCGTCGCTTCCGTCGGCCGCTACGGTCACGTCGATCTTGCCGGTTTCGCCTGCGAACTTGATGTTCTTCTTGGTTGCGCCGCCGAGGGTGATGTCCTGTTTCGTTCCGGCTTCGTTGCTGACGGTGAAGCCGGCTTTCAGTTTCGAGATGTCGGCGGTGTGGCCGGTCACGGTGGTGTTGTTGGCGATCTGGTTGTTGATGGCGGTGTTCAGGTTGGCGGCGTTGACTTTGTACTTCACGCCGCTCGTGCCGACTTCGGATTCGATAATGTTGCCGTCGCCGGCGAACGTGATGATTTCCGTTCCGGTCTTGTCCGCGGTGATGGTTTTCGTTCCGGTCCCGGCGTCGGCGATCTTGAATTTCGCTTCGACGTTATTAATCACGGTGGAGCTGTTGTTGATGGTATTGCTCAGTGTCGAACCGTCCAGGCCGATGGTGAGGCCGCCCGCGTCGACTTTCGTGGTGACGCCGCCGGCGCCTGTGACCACCAGCGGAGTGGCGCTGTTGATCAACTTGCTGCCCGGTACGGCTTCCGCGTCCTTGATCGTCCAGTTCGCCGTTCCGCCGATGGCGCCGGTCAGGGCCGCGGTGTCGAGGCTGTACTTCACGCCGTCGGTGGTCATGGCGGACTTGATGTAGGTGCCGTCGCCTTCGAATTTGACGGTCGGTTCGGTGTCCTTGGCCAGCGTTACGGTCTTCTTCGTTCCCGTTTCCGCAGTCACGCCGAATTTGGCGCTGATGTTGGTGATCGGGGTCGTGGTCGCGTTGTTGATGTTGGTGATCACGCTGCCGGTGATGTTCTGGGCGAGTTTGGCCGTGTCGATGCCGTAGGTGACTTTGGTGCCGGTCAGGCCGACGGTCATGGTGTCGTCGGTCGTCGCGAACTCGATCGTCGGTTTGGCGCCGCCGAGGGCGACGTTCGACGTGGTGCTGCCGGCTTTCAGGTCGAAGCCGTCTTTCAACGCGTTGATGGCCGAATTGTTGGCGATGTTGAGGTTGGTTCCGAGGTTGGGGTCGGTCTTCACGGTGACGGTGGCGCCGTCGGAGGCGTTGGCTACTTCGACGAGGATTTTGTTGGCTTCGCCCTTGAACTGGATGTTCTTTTTGGACGCGCCGCCCAAAGTGATGTCCTGCTTCGTTCCGGCTTCGTTGCTGACGGTGAAGCCGCCGGCGAGGTTCTGCACGGTGGTGTTGTTGGTGATGGCGGTGTTCAGCGCCGTGGTGTTGAGGCTGTACTTCACGCCGTTCGCGGTCATCGCGGAGGTGATGTAGGCGCCGTCGCCTTCGAACTTGATGGTTTCCGTTCCGGTCTTGTCCGCGGTGATGGTTTTCGTTCCGGTCCCGGCGTCGGCGATCTTGAACTTTGCCTGTACGTTGGTGATCGGGGTGGAGCCGTTGTTGATGTTGGTGATCAGCTTGCTCTTGTCGATGCCGTAGGTGACTTTCGTCCCGGTCAGGTCGACGGTGACGGTGTCGTCGGCGCCCGCGAATTCCACGGTCGGGGCTGTCGCTCCGCCTAAGGCGACGTTGTTGGTCGTGCTGCCGGCTTTGAGGTCGAAGCCGCCTTGCAGTTTGGTGATGTTGCTGGTGTTGGTGGCGATGTTGGCGGTGTTTCCGCTCACGGTGTTGCTCAGGTTCGTCACGGTCGCGTTGTTGCTGATGTCGAGGTTTGTTCCGAGGTTGGCGTTGGCTGTCACGGTCACTTTTGCGCCGTCAGCCCCGTCGGCCGCTACGGTCACGTCGATCTTGTCGGTTTCGCCTTCGAACTTGATGTTCTTCTTGGTCGCGCCGCCGAGGGTGATGTCTTGTTTCGTTCCTGCGGCGTTGCTGACGGTGAAGCCGTTCTTGAGCGCGGTGATGTCGGTGCCGTGTTGGGTGACCGTGGTGTTGCTGTTCACCTGATTGTTGATCTGGCTGTTCAGCGCCGTTGTGTCGAGGCCGACGGTCAGTTTCTTGGCGGCGGCGTCGTAGGAGGTCTGGACGTAGTTGATGCCCGCGAACTCCAGGGTGTCGCCGGCCACGATCGGGCCTACGCTGCTACCGGATTTGACGTTGAAACCGGCTTTCAGGGCGGTGATGTCGGTGGTGTGCCCGTTTACCGTGGTGTTCAGACTGGTGATGGCACCGTTGTTGGCGATGTTGAGGTGAGTTCCGAGGTTCGGGTCGGTCTTCACGGTGACGGTGGCGCCGTCGGCGGCGCTCGCCACTTCGACGAGGATTTTGTTGGCTTCGCCTACGAACTGGATGTTCTTCTTGGTCGCGCCACCGAGGGTGATGGTCTGTTTGGTGCCGGCGGCGTTGCTGACGGTGAAGCCGCCTTTGAGGGCGTTGATGTCAGTGGTGTGTCCGGTGACGGTGGGGTTGGTGTTCACCTGGGCGTTGATCTGGCTGTTCAGCTTGGTCTGGTCGAGGGTGAAGTTCAGCCCGGCGGCGTTCACCACCGGTTTGATGTAAGCGTCTCCCTTGACCACCAGCGGGGTGCTGACGTCGATGACTTTGGAGCCGGGCGTCGGGGTCTGGCTGTCCTTGATGGTCCAGGTGGCGGCGCGCTTCAGCTGCGCCACGTTGACGGCGTCATCGTTGTCGGTCCCGGCCGCCACGCCGGTGATCTGGCGGGTAATGTTACCGGCCAGGTTGCCCACGGCGACGGCGTTGCGCGTGGAGATCCACGCCGCACCGCTCTGCCCGGCCCCCAGAAACGCCGCTTTCCCGGCGGCGGTATCCGCCATCGCCCCGCTGCCGAGGGCGACGGAATCGGCCCGCACGGCGCGCGCCCCCACGCCTACGGCGAAGGAATTCACCGCCGCGGTTTCGACGATGCCTCCCGACGCCGCCAGGGAGTTTATAGCCTTCGCCTGCGAACTTGAACCCATCGCGGTGGAATAGTTGCCCTCGGCAAGGGTATTGCTCCCCATCGCGGTGGAAGCGGCGCCAGTGGCGCGGGTCACGTTCCCCATCGCGATGGAAGCGTAGCCGGCGGTTTGGGCTTTGTACCCCATCGCGACGGAAGAACCTCCCTTGGCTTCGCTCTCAACCCCCATTGCGGTGGAAACGTTGCCGATGGCTTTGGACTTGCTCCCCATCGCGGTGGAAGACTCGCCCTCGGCACTGGTTTCGTTCCCCATCGCGGTGGCATAGCCGCCCTTGGCAACCGTTTTGAACCCGAGCGCGACGGAAATTTCGCCGGTGCTCTCGGCTTCTCTCCCTATCGCGATGGAACCTTCGTTGGTCGCTTTGGTATTCGTACCTATCGCATAGGAACTGTTGCCTTCGGCGCGGGCCACAAGCCCGAGAGCGAAGGAATTTTGCCCTTTGGCGTAGGACGACTGCCCCATTGCGATAGCGTTGACGCCGATCGCTTCGGCGCCCGCCCCTATCGCGGCAAGAGCGTGCAAGCCCACAGAAGGAGAGCCATTCGGGCCGATCTTCAGCTTTCCTCCCTCGACCCAGTCGACCCAGGCGCCGAAAGCGCTTCCCGTTCCCCCAGCGCCAACGCCAGAAGCAGCGCCGCCGCCTTCCGCACGGCGGGCGGTCTGCTCCGCTGCATAAACTTTCCCATCATCGTATACGACCTCCTCTGAAATCTTCCCAACGCACCGGGCGCCGTTTCGCTTTTTCCGCGTCTTTCGACGCGCGCTGCGCTCCATGCCGGCATACAACACGCCATCATAAGAGTGTTCACAAACATATCATACCCCCGTGTAAAGATAACGAGTTGTTTGTGTTTATACTTTACCCCGAGTAAACAAAAGCCGCGACGCTTTCAAACGCCTGCGGCCGGCTCGGAATTCCCCGCGCAAAGAACGGAGACACGAAGGGGAAAAGTCGAAATATTCTTCAACATTTTTCAGCGCTTTTTGACAAAAATACGCGAAAAAAATTTATTCAGCCCGCTTTTGCGGCCGGCGTCGCAGTCTTTTATGAATTTATCTACAATCACGACGGGGACGCCCGTACAAAAAGGCGCTTGACCTGAAGCGGACTTTCAGTGTTAAATTATTCGAGGTTTTCGGCCGGGCAGGTTCCGGTCGCCATAGACGATCAAAAGTGACGGAGGTTCTCTGTGCGCATCATCATCGCAGTTTCAGGCGTTATTTTCCTGTACGAGGCGTTCAGCATGATCTGGCCGCTGCGGCTGCCTCTCTGGGGCAAGCTGGCCGCCGCGGCGCTGCTGCTGGCGGGGGCTTTCAAGAATTCCATCTACCAGCGGCTGGGCGGCGGCATGTTCTTCGCCCCCGATCTGCCGCGCTGGGTCATGATCGCGGGCTCGCTGCTCTACAATCTGCTGATCGTGGCGCTGTTTCTGCTGCTGGTCAAGGACGCGGTCTGGCTGCTGTGGAAGCTCTGCGCCCGCCGCCCGTTCCCCGCCGCGGAGGCCTCGCTGCTCGCCCTCGTCTTCGCCGCGGCGCTGACCGCTTACGGCACGTGGGAGGCGATCCGCGTGCCGGACGTCGCCGAGCGTCCCGTGACGATCCGCGGGCTGGCGCCCGAGTTCGAGGGGCTCAGGGTGGCGCTGCTCGTCGACCTTCACGCCAGCGCGCTGAACCGCCGCCCGCTGATCCAGGCCATCGTCGACAGAACGATGGCGCTCAAGCCCGACCTGATCCTGATGCCCGGCGATTTCGTCGACGGGCTGGTCAGCCAGCGCAGGGAGGATCTGGAGCCGCTGGCGCAGCTGAAAGCGCCGCTGGGCGTTTTCGGCTCGTCGGGCAACCACGAATATTACTCGGGCTTCGACGCCTGGATGAAGCAGCTGCGCAAATTCGGCGTCACGATGCTGGAAAACGAACACCGCGTACTGGCCCGCGGCGAAGGGCGGCTGGTGCTGGCCGGAGTGCCCGACCAACAGGGGGCGCGCATGGGCCGCGCCGCGCCCGATCCGGACAAAGCGCTGGCCGGCGCGCCTCGGGGCGTCCCCGTCATCCTCATGGCCCACCGCCCCGAAGCGGCGCGCGAAAACGCGGCCCGCGGCGTGGCGCTGCAGGTATCCGGGCACACGCATGGCGGCATGATGCCGGGGCTCGACCGGCTCGTCGCCCGGTTCAACGGCGGTTTCGTCAAGGGCTGGTACGACGTCGGCGGCATGAAACTGTTCAACAGTCCCGGCACTTCGCTTTGGAACGGTTTCCCGCTGCGGCTCATGGATCCCGCCGAAATCACGCTGCTCACGCTCCGCGCCGCGCCGTGATCCTGCGGCAAAAAACCCGTGATCCTGCGGCAAAAAACAAAGAAGCGCGCTTCCGCGGTCGAAACGATCGCGAAAACGCGCTTCTTTTTCGTCTCTCTGACTCTCTTCGCCGATCGAAAAAAATTGTTCGGCTTTTTCGTTGAAAACCGGCTTCTCTCAGCAACTACGATGCCAGACTCTCAAGCGCGCAGATCAGATCGCCGAGGCGGTTGAGCTGCGCGCGCCGGAACGACCGGATCATCAGCCGCGCGCGCTCCGTGCGCGGAGAGGCGTCCCGCGCCAGGGCCAGCCCCGGCAGCCAATCGAGCGGCAGGGCCCAATCCTGCTGCGGCGCGTCCTTGAAGGCGTAGAGCGCGCGATTCAAAAGCCGCGTGGCGCGCAGGGGCTCCATCCGCGGCAGCGGCAGTCCTTTCAGCCGCGCGCGCAGGTCTTCCGTGTCTTCGTAACGGGGCAGCTCCCGTTCCAGCGCCGCGGTCAGGGCCGGCACGTCGAAGGGGAATCTTTTCGGCGACGCCAGGCGGCTCAGCGCCAGCGCGTAAAGCCGCGCGTCCTGCTTCATGACGACGGGATCGACGTGTTCCATCACGTCCTCTTCGGTGTGCCACCACCAGCTCATGAAGCCGTTCGCCGTGCCGTCCGGCGAACCGTCAGGCAGCGTCGAGCTCCAGCTCATGCAGCTGGAAACGCCGATATTCTTGAACGACAGGTCCCAGCCCGTCACGAAGCCGCCGGGGCGCAGTTTTTGGCCGGTCACGTCGGCCACGACGGAAGCGTACAGACCGCGCAGGTCCGGCCCCGAAGAGCCGCGCGCGAAGTCGTCCGCGCCGCGCAGCCCCGGCATGTCGGCGTTGCACAGCGCCAGGCAGCGGCGCCGCAGCGAATCGAAATTATCCGCGGCGAAGGCCGACGAGCCGGCGTAGCGTCCGTTCGAGTGTCCCGACCACCAGCAGATCTTGATCCCCCGCGCCAGGGGGCGTGCGGCGAAAAGTCCGGCCATGGCGAGCGCGACGGCGTTGCCGGTGGCGTTGTCGCAGGCGCCGTAATGCCACGAATCCAGATGGTTGCCCAGCAGCACGTACTCTTCGCTTTCGCCGGGCAGGTCGGCTTCGAGCACGGGGATCTCGCGAACTCCGTTCTCCACGCGCGTTTCGAGTTCGAGAACCGCATCTCCGGCGCAGGCGCGGCGGATCAAGGCCTCGCCTGCGCCGCGCGGCATGACCGCGACCGGCAGCGCGGGATAAAGCGAACTTTCCCACGGGTCGGGCTGTCCCCAGATAAAATTGACGTTGCCCTCGTGGATCAGCGTTTCGTCGCCCTGTTCCCAAACGCAGACCAGCGCCGCCGCGCCGCGGTCCTGAGCGTCCATGACCGCGACCGGCGACGCGGTGCGCGCGACGACGATCTTTCCCAGCAGGTCGCGCTCGCGCGGGGCGCCGCGCGCGGCCAGAAGGTCGAGCGGATTGTGCAGCAGCTCCGTCTTTTCGACGAAGACCGGCGTCCCTCGCACGGGCTCGCGCGTCGAAGCGCAGAAGCTCCACGTCTTGCACGGCAGGCGGCGCTCGCTCCCGTCCGCATCGAGCAGCGTCAGCCGCGCCGAGACGGGGTCGCTGAGCCAGGCGGGATAACGATGCAGCGTCCACTTCACGCCGGCGCGGCTGAGGCGGTCGGCGACAAATTCCGCCGCCTTCGCCTCGCCCTCGCGCCCCGACCTGCGGTCGAAAGAGGCGATCGTTTCGACGTCCTTCCAGACGCGGCCGTGGTCGATCGCGCCGAGCAGACCTTTCTCCGCCGCCGTCAGCATTTCGCCGCCGGCAGAGGGGCTTTCAGGAACTCCTCGACGAAATCGCCCAGGTAGCGCACCGTGCCCTCGAAGATCTCGCGCCCCCACGCCGCGTCGGCTTTGGCGCAGCTGTCGTCGCCGCCGCCGAAGGTACCGGTCTTGGTGAACGCCGCCGTCGAGCGGATGATCTTCACCGTCGCGCCCTTGAAGGCGATGGCGTTGCCGTACGTGCTTTTCAGCTCCGGCGTCAGCGAGCGGATCTCCTCGGGGACGAAGTTCTTTTCCTTGCGCACCCAGTCGGGGCGCAGCGCCATCATCACCGCCGCCTCCTGCCCGCCGCCGTGCCCGCCGCCCCAGCGTGGATCCAGCTCGCGGGCGATCGTCCACCAGTCCAGGATCGCGCCCAGGCCGCCGCGCCCGTAGATCCGCAAACACGCCGCCTCCAGCGCCGGATCGTTGCCGCCGTGGCCGTTGAGAAAGGCGAAACGGCGCACGCCGGCGTCCATCAGATGCACGGCGACGCTCGTCATCACCGACTGCAGCGCCGCCGTGCCGATGTCGATCGTGCCGCTGAACTCCGTGTGATAAGGGCACACGCCGTAGGGCATCGTCGGCAGCACGACCAGACGGTCGGCATAACGCGCCTCGAGCCGCCGCGCCATCTCTTCCGGGATCGTGAAGTCGGTGCCCAGCGGGCCGATCGAGCCGTGCTGCTCGGTGCTTCCCAGCGGGACCAGCGCCAGCAGATCGTCGGAAGCCGTTTCGTGGAACTCGTGCCACGTCATCGAAGCCAGATACATTTTCAATCCCTCCCGTACTTCCCGAACAAAAGCAAAGAGAGATCCCGCCGCGCGCCGGGCGGCTGCGGCGGGGACCTCCGTCATGACTGGGCGAGCCCTAGGCGAAATGGCGCTTCAGCGTCTCGTCCGAAGCCCTGCGGGTCGCCAAGCTGACGACGATCATGACGATCATCGCGTACGCCCAGCAGACCATCAGCGGGTTGAAGCCGAAGGCCCAGCCGGGATGCTTGAGCGTCATCAGCACGAACAGCGCCTCGCCCACCGCCACGCCGGCGAACGCGCCCGCACGGGTCGCGCCCTTCCAGTAGAGACCGAGCAGCACCGGCGCCGTCCAGATCCCCAGACCGCCGAAAGCGAACAGGATCAGCTTGAAGATCGTCGCGGGACGCGAAACGCCGAAGCAGATGGCGATCACGCCGATGATCACCGTGACGTAGCGCGACATACGCAGGATCTGGCCGTCGGTCGCCCGCGGGTTGACGCGCCTCTGGTAAATGTCGCGGGTGATCGCGCCCGTGGCGGAGATCAGCAGCGAATCGATCGTCGACATGCCGGCCGCCATGATGCCCGTGATCAGCAGCGAGGAAATGACGGGCGAAAGGCTCTTCTGCAGCAGCAGAGGCACGATGAAGTCGATATCCTTGCCCTGCAGCCCGGGAATGGAAACGATGCCGTTGACGCCCGACCACTCGATCAGCGTCGCGGCGATCCACATGCCCAGCGTGCCGAGAATCGTAGCCTTGAACATGACCTTATAGTTTTTCATGGCGAAGAACTTCGTCACCAGCGTCGGCTGCGAGATCGAGAAAAAGCTCCACAGCACGATCATCGACACGTAGTTCGCCCAGCCGTAAGCCCCGCCGACGCCGGGATGCGACATGTACGCAGGATTGAGCTCGAGCAGCTTGGCCGAAATCGCCTCGAAGCCTCCGCCCAACCTGATCGATACCACAAACGTGACGATCGCCGTGGCCAGCATCAGACCGCCCTGGATCACGTCGGTCAGCATGGCGCCGCGGATGCCGCCGCTCATGCAGTAAAGGATGACGACGATCCCCATGCCGACGATGCCCACCCACTCGGGCGCGCCCGTGTACACGCGCAGGATCACGCCGGCGCCGATCGTCTGCGCGCCCATCATCGGGATCATGAAAATGATCATCAGCAGCGCCTGGAACGTGCGCAGGCCGTTGGACTCGAAACGGTCGCCCAGATAATCGGCCAGCGTCAAGAATCCCTGCGTGTGCCCCAGCTTGATGAGCTTGCGCCCCACCAGCAGCGCCGGGATGATCATGGAAAACACCAGCCCCGGCACGGAAATGGACAGCCCCGCGAAGCCGACCTTGTAGCAGGTCGCCGGACAGCCCATGAACGTGCTCATGCTGTACTGCGTGGCGAAATAGGCGAAGCCGCTGACGATGGCGCCGGCTTTGCCGCTCATGACGAAGAAGTCCTTCAGCGTGGTGGTGTTCTTTGCCGAAAAGTATCCGATGCCCGCCATCAGCACGAAATAAAAAGCGAGAACTCCGTAAAACACCGACGGGATCGGCTTGAGCATTGTCCCTACGTCCATGATGAACTACACTCCTTTCCGTTCTTCGTCAAATTCGTGGTACTCGGGACGGCGCATGGCCTGTACATAAAAAACGACGATCAGGACCATCGTGATCGCCGTGTGGACCGTCCAGCCCACGATGAAACCGGGCAGCCCGTAAATCACGGGGATGTACCGGGTCGCGTAAAAGAACGGGAACGGGACCATGATGATGAAGAACAGAAAACCGAAAATCAGCGCCCATTTTTTTTCGAAACTGTTGCTGAAAATATCCATCCAAGCCGCTCCTTTCAAGAAAAATGCCTCTGCCGCACCTCCGCCGCCGACCCTAAAGATCCCGCGCCTCCTTTCCGGGCCTGAAAACAGCGCGCGCCGCAAAAACGGCGTCGTAAACAAAAAATAAATGTATCCAAAAAACCCGGTTTGAGTATAATAATTTTCCCTGAGCGTGTCAATGGATCCATTTTTCCGAACGGCGCATGGACGCTTGATATCTCTTTCACGATCCGTTTCAGGAGCGGCCGTTTCATCAAGAAACGACGGCCCGGCGGGCGTCTGAAAAACTTTCAGAGCCCGCCGGGCCGTTATCGTTTTGTGTACAATGATTCTCTTAAAGCTGCGCCAGCAGTTCCTCGACGGTCTTCTTGCCGAACATCGGCTGGCCGTCGTTGACGACGTAGCAGGGAACGCTCATGACGTTGTACTTTTCGCGCAGTTCCGGGAAGTGGTTGAGATCGTAGACGTCGACGGAGACGCGCGGATTCAGCGAAGCGATGCGCTGCGCCGCGGTCACCAGCTCCGGGCACATCGTGCAGGTCAGGCTGACCATGATCGTCATATGCACGTCGCGATCGAGTTTTTCGATCAGGGTTTTGGTCCGGTCGTCGATGCGCTGTCCGGGGCCGGCGAGGTTGTACAGGCCGAGCACGAACGAGGTGAACTCGTGCCCGCCGGGAACGCCGTGGAACGCGATCCCCGCCTCGCGGCCGTCGGCGCGGCACACTCTGACGCAAGGGGCGCCGTCGCCCGCCGCGGCGGATTTTTCCACGGTCAATTTGTCCGTCAAGGCCGCCAGCGCGTCCATGTAATTCTCCAGTTCGCGCGAGACGGGCCGCTCGTCCAGGGACAGGCGCAGGGTCAGCGGCGACTCCATCTTGGCGAACAGCGCGTCCAGCTGCTGAACCATATCGGCGCTGAAGAGGCCGTCGCCTTGGGGCGCCGTCGCCGGCGCACTCTCGCCGCGCCCGGAATCGGCGGGCCGATGCGCGGCTGCGCGCCTGTGGGGAACTTCGGGCTTCAGACCGGTCTTCTTCTGCATGGCCGCGCAGTACTTTTCAAGCTCGGTGGCCGCCAGCGCGCTGTCGCCGACGGCCGTGACGACCTGACGCAGGTTTTTGATGCAGACGTCGCCGGCGGCGTAGACGCCGTCTACCGAGGTCTTCTGCTGCCGGTCGGTGATCACGTAACCGCGCTCGTCCAGATCGACGATGCCCCTGAAAAGCTCCGTGCTCGGCGAGTAGCCGGCGAAGACAAAGACGCCGAAAGTGTCGCCGTTCTCCGGCTCGAAGACCGTGCGCTCGCCGGTCTTGCCGTTGACGTAGACCAGGCGGCGCAGCACGGAATCGCCCGAGACGCTTTCCACCGAGGTGTTGGTGAGCACGGTGATCTTCTCGTTCCGCCGCGCCTCGTCGGCCGCCGACTTGGCGCAGGAAAAATCGTCCTTGCGGATCAGCACGGTGACGTGCGAGGCGTACTTGGTCAGGAAAACGCTCTCCTCCGCCGCCGCGAAACCGCCGCCGACGACGAAGACCGGCTTGCCGGTGAAGAACTCGCCGTCGCAGGTGGCGCAGTAGGCGACGCCGTGCCCGCGGAAATCCAGCTCGCCCTCGAAGCCGACCGTGCGCGGATGCGCGCCCGTGGCGACGAGCAGCCCGAAACATTCGAAGACGCCGCGGCTGGTCACGACCCGACGCACGTCGCCATCGACCTCGACGGCCGTCACCTCGGCGAGCAGGAACTCCGCGCCGAAGCTCTCCGCCTGGCGGCGCATCTTTTCCGTCAGCTCCGCGCCGCTGGCGCGCTCGACGCCCGGATAGTTGACGACTTCGGACGTGATCGTGATCTGTCCGCCGAACTTTTCCTTCTCCACGACCAGCACGCGGTAGCAGGCCCGCGCCAGATAAAGAGCGGCGGTCAGTCCAGCCGGACCGCCGCCGATAACGATGACGTCGTAGAGATTTTCGCCCACGCTCACTTACAGCGCTCCGACGAGGTCGAGGCTCGGCTTCAGAGTCTCCGCGCCCGGCTTCCACTTGGCGGGGCAAACCTGGTCGCCGTGCTCGGCGACGAACTGGCAGGCCTGCAGCTTGCGCAGCAGCTCGTCGGCGTTGCGGCCGACGTTGCCGGAATTGACTTCGTAGGCGACGATCTTGCCCTCGGGATTGACGATGAACGTGCCGCGCTCGGCGATGCCAGCCTCCTCGATGAGGACGTCGAAGTCCTTCGCCAGCGCGTGGGTCGGATCGGCTAGCATCGGATAGGTCAGCTTGGAAATCTTCTCGGAGTGATCGTGCCACGCCTTGTGCACGAAATGGGTGTCGCAGGACACGGAGTAGATCTCGCAGCCGGCGGCCTTGAACTTCGCGTAATTGTTTTCCAGATCTTCGAGTTCGGTCGGGCAGACGAAGGTGAAATCCGCGGGATAGAAGAAGAACACGCTCCACGTGCCGAGGATGTCGGCCTTGGTCACGGTCTTGAACTCGTTGTTCTGATAAGCGGAAACCTTGAAATCGGAAACTTCCTTGTTGATAAGAGACATCTTGAATGACCCCCTTGATGTTTTTGGATTAGCATTAATTAACCCTGACTAAAAATATCATATTTCTACGCAATGTCAAGAGGGGGATCAGCAAAAAAACGATTTTTTACGATCCCGCGGCAACAAAGGGAGCCGTCTCGAATCACAGATCTTTCTCCTTGACCGCGGGGCCGACGTACTGATCCATCACGAGCGCCAGATAGAGATTGAGGCAGGTGCGGAAATCTTTCAGGTTCAAGCCCGACTCCTTGTCGAGCTTGTCGAGGCGGTAGATCAGCGTGTTGCGGTGCACGTGCATGCGCCGCGCCGCTTCGACCAGCGAAAAGCCGCTTTCGCACCATTCGCGAATGGTCTCGCGCATCTGTTCCCAGTCGGGATAGCGGCGGAAAGCGCCCGTCACGGCCTGGACGAAGCGGGTGCGCACGGGCGAATCGATCGTGGTGATCACGTCTTCGAGGCGGTAATCGGCGATGTTGTAGACGCCCGGCTGCTGACGGAATTTCTTGCCGAGGAACAGGGCTTTCCACGCTTCCTGATAGCTGACCGCCAGCGCGGAAATGCCCAGCGCCGGCGAACCGATGCCGATGGCGGCCTTGAGATCGAAGGCTTCGATGGCCTGCAGGATCTTGCGCGCGCGCGCCGCGGCTTCGTCGACCATGGAATTCCCGTGCTCCGTCTTCTCGCCGCCGGCCGCGAAAAGGATCACGAAACGGTTGTTGCCGAGCATGGCCGAAAGGTCGCGCGGCTCGGCGAAGAGCTTGCGGATCGACGCGAGCACGGCTTTCTTCACGTTGAGGATGCGCGTTTCGGCGTTCTCGCTCTGGCGGCGCATCTGCTCGCGCACCTGCAGGGCGAAGCGGCCGAACTGGTACAGGTCGACGGCGATGGGAATGTAATGCCAGGTGCGGTCGTAACCGTATTCGGACGCGCGCGACAGCAGCAGCGCCTCGTTGCTGACGCCGGGGACGAAGGAGCCGATGTCCTGGACGAGATTCTGCAGCGTGCTCTCGCGATTGACCGAGTAGGCGTACAATTCGCGCTCGCGCAGCAGCAGTTCGACCTGCTGCTTCACGATCGCGGCGAAGGGAACGACTCTTTCGGGCTCGCCGGCGATCGCCACCGTGCCGGCGATCTGCCCGTTCATGCTCCGGACCGGCGCGGTGACGCCGGGCAGCGTGCCTCTGAGCTGCTGCGCCTGCCTTTCGCCGGTACGAGCGTTCTGTCCGCTGGCGACGACGGATAGCGATGCCTCGTGAAACTGTTCGAGGCGGTCCGTGTTGCTGGAACCGACGATAACGCCTTCCGCATCGGTGATGATCACGTCGAAATTGATGGCCGAGGCGACGGCGGCGGCGATTTCCTGGGCGCATTTGCGCAGCAGGATGTTTCCCTCAGAGTTCTGTTCATACATTTTTCTCACCTTGTGCTTAAAGTATAAATACAGTTAATATTTAGCCATAAATTTTATATTTTTGCAATAGCATATTGAGTGATATTTCACGAACAATCCTCCGAAGTTGTCAGCCAAAGTCCGCTTATGCCTTCTTTGACCGAATGAAAAACGGGAAACGTGTCGCGGCGCATGGAACATTTCCCGTCCGAATGTGTTAAGATGTACTCTACTGACTCGTTCATCGGCAAATTTTTATTCTTCGAAGGCGAAAGGATTTGATCTAAAAATGGCAGAAAATGCGCTTGAAGTGCTTCGCGCGCGCGGCTTCATCGACTGGACCACGGACGACGCCGGCGTCAGGGAATTGTTCGACACAGGCATGGTCACGGCTTACGTGGGCTTCGACCCCACCGCGGACAGTCTGCACGTCGGCCATCTGATCCCGCTGATGGGCTTGGCCTGGCTGCAGCGGCTCGGGCACCGGCCCATCGTGCTGGCCGGCGGCGGCACGGGCATGATCGGCGACCCGTCCATGAAGAGCGCGGAGCGCAATCTGCTGACGATGGATCAGATCCGCCACAACGTCGAAGGCGTCAAGAAGCAACTCATGCACTTCGTCAGCTTCGACTGCGGCGAGAACTCCGCGCTGCTGGTCAACAACTACGACTGGCTGAGTTCCATGAACTTCCTCGAGTTCCTGCGCGATGTGGGCAAGTTCTTCACGATCAACAAGATGATCGCCAAGGAACACGTCAGGAGCCGCATCGAGGACCCGACCAAGAGTCTGTCTTTCACCGAATTCGCCTACACGCTGCTGCAGTCCTACGACTTCTACCATCTCTACACGACTTACGGCTGCCGCCTGCAGCTGGGCGGCAACGACCAGCAGGGCAACATCACCAGCGGCATCGACTTCATCCGCAAGCACGAAGAGGGCGCGGCGGTGTACGGCGGCACCAATCCGCTGCTGCTGACTTCCGCCGGGCACAAGTTCGGCAAGACCGAGGGCGGCGCCGTCTGGCTCGATCCGGCCAAGACCTCGCCCTACCAGTTCTATCAGTTCTGGGTCAACAGCGAAGACGCCACGATCGCCAAGACGCTGCGCTATTTCACGTTCCTGCCGCTCGACGAGATCGACGCGCTGGTCGCGCGCCACATGCAGTCGCCCGAGAAACGCGAAGCGCAGCGCGTGCTGGCCTACGAGATCACCAGGCTCGTCCACGGCGAAAACGTGGCGACCAACGTCCGGCACGCCAGCGAGATCCTCTTCGGCGGCGCTTACACGCCCGAAGATCTGACGGAAGAAATGCTCCACACGCTGGCGGCCGAGACGCCCTGCGGCAAAGTCGCCTCGCTGCCCATGCCGCTCGCCGACGCGCTCGCCGAGGTGGGCGCGTGCAAGAGCAAAGGCGAAGCCAAGCGCCTGATCGCCGGCGGCGGCGTGTCCGTCAACGGCGTCCGCGCCGACGACGGCGCGCAGCTCGAGGAGAAGGACGTGCTCTGCGGCTACTCCTCGCTGATCCGCCTCGGCAAAAAGAAATATTTTATGATCGGCCGCAAATAAGATGAGCTTCGCCGTTTCGGCCGTCGAATTCCTGCGCAAAACGCTCGCCTACCCCGACTGGCGCGGACGCGCGCTCTACGGCTTGTGCCGCGGCGTTTTCGCTCTCGTGCCCATCCGCCGGCGGCTGATGCTCGACGCGCTCAAAACCTCTTTTCCCGAAAAGGACGAAGCGTGGCGCAAAAAAACGCTGCGCGGCGTGTACCGCCACTTCTCCTGGATGATCGTGGAATTCCTCGCCTGCCAGAACGATCCCTCTCTCGTCAGCAAGATGGTCGTCGAGGTGGAAGGGCGCGAATGCGCCGACGCGCAGAAAGCCTCCGGCGCCGGCTGCTTTATGCTCACCGGCCATTTCGGCAACTGGGAGATCCTCGGCGGCTGGCTGCCGCAGAACGGTTATCCCGTCCAGCCCGCCGCGCGCGACGCCGACAATCCCGAATTCGCGGCGCTGATCGAGCGCTACCGCGCCAACCTCGGCGAAACCACGCTGCGCAAGGGCGCCATGAACGTGCGCCACATGATCCGGCAGGCGCAGGCCGGTACATGGGTCGCCCTGCTCGCCGATCAGGACGCCGGGGACCGCGCCGTGCCCGTGACGTTTTTGAACCGCCGCACCACCATGGTCGAAGGCCCCGCCGCGCTGGCGCTGACGGCCAAACTGCCGCTGCTCACTGTTTACTCGCTGCGCCTGGCTCCGTTCAAATACCGCGTCGTCTTCCTGCCCGACCTCGTCGGGGATCCGCAGGAACGCAGCCGCGAGAACGTCGCCGCGCTGACGCAAAAAGCCAACGCCGTGCTCGAAGAGATGGTGCGCCTCGCCCCGAGCAGTGGTTCTGGTTCCACCGCCGCTGGAAGACCGACCCCGACCATCCCGGCGTGAAAATGCAGTAATCCTGCGGCGAAACTTTACGACAAAAAAATAAAACAGGGCGGCTGAGCGAGAGTTTTCGTTCAGCCGCCCTGTTTGTTTTTCTTGTTCGATCCAGCCGCGCTATTTCACCTTCCAGCGGTTTTCGAGCAGCTGCAGCGCGCCCGAGGTGACGCTGGTCAGCACCAGATAGACCACGGCCACGAAGATGAACGTCTCGAACGAGGCGTAGGTGACGCTGCGCACCTGCTGGCCGACCATGGTCAGGTCGCTGATAGCGAGCACGGAGAGCAGCGACGATTCCTTGATCAGCGTCACGAACTCGTTGCCGATGGCCGGCAGCATGTGGCGGATCGCCTGCGGCAGGATGATGCTCTTCATCGTCTGCCAGTAGGACAGCCCCAGCATCTTGGCCGCTTCCCACTGCCCCTTCGACACGCCTTCGATGCCGCCGCGCACGATCTCGCCCACGTAACCGGACGAGTTGATGCCGATGCCGAGGATGCCAGCCGTGGCCGCGTCGAGGTTCACGCCCAGCGCCGGCAGGCCGAAGTAGATCAGAAACAGCTGGATCATCAGCGGCGTGCCGCGCAGCACGTAAATGTACGCCGCCATCAGGTAGCGCAGCGGCTTGAACGGCATGACGCGGAACGAGCCGATGAAGATGCCCAGCGCCGAACCGAACAGCACGCCGAGGAACGAGGCCTGAATGGTCACGCACACGCCCTTCCAGAACATGTGCAGATACGGGATCAGCACGGAAAAGTCCAGTTCCATTTACTCCGCCTCCTCTGCCACGGCCGCGCCGTAATGGGAAAGCACGCGCTGCAGGAACGCGCGCGTGCGCTCCTTCTGCGGGCGCACGAAGATGTCGTCCGGCGCGCCCTGCTCGACGATGTGCCCGTCGGCCATGAAGATGACGCGGTCCGACACTTCCTTGGCGAAGAGCATCTCGTGCGTGATGATCATCATCGTCATGCCGCTTCTGGCCAGGTCGGCGATGACGTTGAGCACGTCGCCGACCAGCTCGGGATCGAGCGCCGAAGTCGGCTCGTCGAAGAGCATCACCTTCGGATCCATAGCCAGCGCTCGGGCGATGGCCACGCGCTGCTGCTGGCCGCCGGAAAGCTGCGCCGGGAACGCTTCGATCTTATCGCCGAGACCGACGCGTTCCAGAAGCTCCCGGGCGGTCTTTTCCGCCTCGGCGCGGGATTTGCCGCGCACTTTCATCGGCGCGATCGCCACGTTCTCCAACACGCTCAGGTGCGGGAACAGGTTGAACTGCTGAAAGATCATGCCCAGCAGCTCCGACTCCCTGGCGTTGGACATCTTCTCGCCGTCCATGCGGTGGCCGTAAACGTAGATCTCGCCGGAATCGATCCTCTCCAGACGGGCGATACAGCGCGCCAAAGTGCTCTTGCCCGAGCCGCTGGGCCCGATGACCGTGATCACTTCGCCCTCGTCGACGTTCAGCGAGACGCCTTTCAGCACGTCGAGAGCGCCGAACGATTTGTGCAGGTCCTTTACTTCTATCGCGTGAGTCACATTCGCTCACCTCCATTGAAATGCGTTCATTATAAATCAACTATCAGTTTATTGCCAGATGAAAATTGCAATTTTGTTTATTTGTTTTCACAAGAGAGGGATCGCCGCTCGAAGCGCCGCACAAAAAAACAGGCTGGCGCGTCGGCCAACCTGTCTTATAATATTTTTCTACAATCCCATGACGCGAGGGAGATAGGTCGTAAAGACCGGAAACGTCACGATGATCAGCTGCACAGCCAGCGCCACGAGCACGAACGGCCAGATCCGGCGGAACATCTCGCCCAGCGGCACCTTGCCCACCGCGGCGACGATGTAGTTGCAGGCCCCTACCGGCGGCGTGATCAGAGCGATCGTCACGTTCAGCGTCATCACCACGCCGAAGTGGAAAGGGTCGATGCCGGCCTTGGCCGCCAACGGCGCGAATACCGGCGTCAGCAGCGTCATCACCGAGATCTCCTCCATGAACATGCCGATCACGAAGACGATCAGGCTGAGCACGACCATCAGCAGCCAGGGATGCCCCAGCAGCCCGGCTTCGACGACGAACTGGCTGAACGCCTGCGTGACGCGCTCCCACTTGAGATACCAGCCGACGACCGAGGCCGCGCCCATGATCAGAAAGATCGCGCTGGTCAGGCGCACCGTCTCGCCGACCGCCTCGGCGAAACCGCGCAGCGTCAGCCGCCGCGTCACCGCCACGCCGGCGAAAACGCAGTAGCCCGCCGCCAAAGCGCCCGACTCCGTCGGCGTGACGATCCCCGACATGATGCCGCACATGATGATGCACGGCGCCAGCAGAGCCAGAAACGAGCGGAACAGGATCCGCCACTTCTGCGCGTATACGCCCGCCAGGTCGGTCTTGGGCACGTCGTATTTGCGCGCGTAGTACCAGTTCATGGCCATGTAAGCCAGACCGAGCGCGATCCCCGGCGCCACGCCGGCGGCGAAGAGCCTGCCGATGGACGTGTTGGTCATCGACGCGTAGATGATCATGAAAATGCTGGGAGGAATAATCGGCCCGATCAGCGAGCTGCCCGCCGTGATCCCCGCCGCGTACGACGCGGGAAAGCCTTCCTTCACCATGGCGGGGATCAGGATCGAACCCAGCGCCGAGGCGTCGGCCGCGGCGCTGCCGTTGACGCCGGCGAAGATCACGCTGCCGACCACGTTGACGTAACCCAGCCCGCCGCGCACCGAACCGACCGCCAGACGGCTGAAGTCGATGAGGCGGTCGGTGAGTCCGGAGCGGTTCATCAGCGTGCCCGTGAGGATAAAAAAGGGAATCGCCATCAGCGAGAAGGAATCCATGCCGCCGAAAAACTGCTGCGGGACGACGCGCAGCAGCGTCAGGTCGCCCGCGCCGAGGATGCCGAGCAGCCCCGCCATCGTCAGCGAAGCGTAGAGCGGCACGCCGAGAAGCATCAGCGCAAAAAACGCCGCCAACAGAAGGAAGCCGCTCATCGGCTTTCATCCCCGCTTTCGGAGCCGTGCCGGCACTTGCAGAGAACGACGATCATCAGCATGGCCATGCCGAGGGGCACCGCCATCAGCGGCACCGCCTTGGGCACGCCCAGCGCCATGGTCTTCATCCTCCACCCGCCCATCACGTTTTGAGCGCCGAACCAGACCATCACGCCGAGGACCGCAGCCTGGACCGCCGCCGACAGAAGACGGCAAAACGTCCTGCCGCGCGGCGGCAGCGCGTTCGCCACGAAATCGATCGACATCTGGTCGCCGTTGAGAGAAGCCGCCGCCGCGCCGATCAGCGCCATCCACACCAGCGAAAAACGCGCCAGCTCCTCCGTCCAGATGGGGCGGCATGATAAAAATAGCGCAGCACCACGCCCATGACGATGTCGCCGATGTTGATCAGCAGCAGCACCCCGCCGAACCAGAGGCTGAGGAGCCCCACCCAACGGCTCAGCCGTTCGAGAAAATCCATGCGCTGCCGGGCCTCACTTCGCGGAGGCTTTTTCGTTGGCCGCCTTGGCGTCGCGCAGGGCCGCTTCGAGCCATTCGGCGGAGACCTTGCTCTTCAGCCACTCGATGTACGCGGGCTGGCCGATGCCGCGGAACTGCTCCATCTCCTCCGGCGTGGGCGCGTAGACCTGCATGCCCAGCTGACGGCATTTTTCCACCTGCTGGGAATCTTCGGCTTCGATGCGAGCGCGGGTGAGGCGGTTGGCCTCCTTCGCCGCTTCGAGGATGACGGCGCGCTCCTCGTCGCTGAAGCTGTCGAACAGGTCGCCGTTCATGACCAGGAATTGGTCGGAGTACTGGATGTTCGCCAGCGTCATGTACTTCTGCACTTCCGTCAGGCTGCCCAGCAGCACGTAGAAGGCCGGGTTCATCTGCCCGTCGACGACGCCCGTCTTCAGCGCCATGTAGAGTTCGCCCCAGGGGATAGGCGTGCCGCTGGCGCCGAACGCCTTGAAGATCGCCACCTGCCCCTCGTCCATGCCGCGGAACTTCAGGCCGGGGAAATCGGCGGGGCTGCGGATCTCGCGCTTGGAGTTGGTGAAGGCGAGGAAGCCGCCTTCCTCCACCGCTTCGATCAGCACGCAGCCCGTGCGCTCGCGGAACAGCTTTTTCAAATTGGCCCAGTATTCGCTCTCGTCGAAGAAAACGTGCGCCGCCTCGTAGCTGTTGAACATGAACGGCACCGACGAGGGATACAGCTCCGGCAGCACCGTGCCCATGGCGGCGAACGAGGAGACGTCGGCCACCGGCTGATTCAACCCGTCCTTCATCATCAGCTCCATGCGCTGCTCTTCGCTGCCCAGCTGCTCGTCGGGGTACAGTTCGAACGTGATGTTCCCCTGCGTGCGCTCCGTGACGCGCGAAACGAATTCCTTGACGAAGTAATGCACCACGTTGTTCTCGACGTTCGCCGGTCCGATGTGCGACATCTTCACGACCGTCGCCGCGCCCGCCGCGCCGCTCAGCCCCAGCGCCAGCGCACAGGCCAGCGCTATTTTCCCGATAACGGTTCTTTTCATTATCCCATACCTCTCAGCTTGAATTTTCCAATCAAATACTTCCGACATTTTATCCCAAAGGACGCAAAAAAGACAGCGCTCCCGCAAGAAACAATCTTTCTCAAGCGCGCGCCAATCCTTCGCGGCGCTATTTCAAGTCCGCCGGGAGCGCGATCTTCTCGATCCGGTAATTTCTCCCGTCGACGCGCATCATCGCGAAGGAAAGTTCCAGGCCGAAACGCCGCCGTCCGCAGCTGCCGGGGTTCAACCACAGCACGCCGCCGCGCAGCGCCTCGCAATAGCGGTGCGAGTGTCCGAAGATCACCGCGTCCACATCGTCCAGGTCCGTCGGCACGTCGGCAAGACGGTGCGCCATGAAAAAATTCAGCCCTTCGATCCGAAAGCGCAGCGACAACGGCAGACGGCGCGCCAGCTCCCAGTCGTTGTTCCCCTGCACCGCGTACAGCGGCGCCAGTTCCCCCAGCCAGTCGAGCGTGTCCTCGTCGTCGAAATCGCCGGCGTGGACGATGCAGTCGCAGCGTTTCAGTCGCTCCAGTACCTGCGGGCGCAGCAGCCCGTGCGTATCGGAAATAATCGCGGCAAGCGCCGCCATGCTCTCACCTTCTCCGAAAAATCTCGTCATATTATAAAGCAAAGCGCCCGCCTTTTCGCGCCCGACCTCATCGCCGAAAGTCCGTCCTTCAGATCGAGGTAAAATTTCTATGTGCTTATCCTTGTCACGAAATTCATTTGCATTATAGCACTTCTTTAAAATTTAAATATATCACTAACACATGTTAGAAAGGAGTCCCCATGGAAATGCAGAGCTGAATTCTTGAAACGGCTCGTCGGCGCGGCCGAGCCCGTCGCAAACCCGGAAAAGGAACTGACGGAGATCGACTCGCGCTTCGGCGACGCCGATGATGAAGATCAACGATGGCGATCTCATCGTCTTTGTTCATGCCGAGACATGGATCCCCGGGAACATCGCCATTGTCCGGCCCGATAGAAAACTGGAGTGTTCAGGAGTAAAAACGGCTGTATTCTAGGTCACAGAACAAAGATCATGCCGATATCGAGGTCAGCGAAGACAATGATTTTTCGGGAGTCAGCCGCACCGTGAGGATCATCGCCGACCGCGATCCGAAACCGGTTTTACAACAAGAAAAAAGAAAGGGCGAGGCCGCATGAAAAAGATATTGATTTTCTTTTCTGTTCTCAGTGTCATCTTCTGGCTAGTGCTTTTGCACGAGAAAAAAACTTCGCAAGAAATCGAAGAAAAATGGACAAGGATCAATAAAAATCCGGTAGTAAAAGTGTTCAATAACATGATCAATAACGCGACTCTTGCAGATCGCGAAAAGGTTGTTAATGCCGATAAACTTCTTTTAACCTATGTCATTACAAAGCAGTTTAAACAAAATTTTAATAATATCTATGAAGTTGAGTTTTTGATAGCTTCTCTCAACGTATCACCTTGAATTTTACTATCAACAATAGTAATATCATTAATAGTAAAAAATGGAGGTGTCGCTATGTCATCAATAGATTTAGTTATACTCGGTATCGTATTGGAAAAACCGCAAAGCGCCTATGATATTCAAAAAGATGTGGAGTACCACCATTTTTCCCGTTGGACGAAAATAAGCGTGCCTTCCATTTATCGAAAGGTACTCCAGTTGAGCGAGAAAGGTTATCTGCAAAGCGATATCGTTAAAGGCGATAAGTTTGCGGATAAGGTAATCTATTCCATCACCGATAAGGGCAGAGCATATTTCAAGGAATTGATGGCTTCTTGCGCCGCGGGCTCGGTGCCCCTGTTATTCGATTTCAATGTAGTCATTACCAATCTGAACAAAATGGATAAAGCTGAAGCAATGGAGCTGCTTTCTACTTTGCGCCAGAGCATACAGTCCTCCACTGAATTAATTGAGGGATATGCTCAGGAATTTTCAGACATTCCTTTGCTGGGAAGAACGATTTTCGAGCAGCAGCGGCTCCTCTATCGCGCCCTTCTGGAATGGCTGGATCACTTTGAAGGGCGGTTTTTACAAGAATGAGCGTAGGCCCTCAAAGCAGCTTAACCATCCTGTTTGAAGCTCCATTTTGGATCGCCATATATGAAAGAACTGATAACGGCAAGTATGAGGTATGCAAAATCACTTTTGGATCAGAACCCAAAGATTATGAGGTCTATGAGTTTCTGCTGAAGTATCGGCACAAGCTGAAATTCAGCCCACCGCTCCAGGCCGAAGCAGCCATAGAACGGAAAATCAATCCCAAACGTATGCAGCGTGAAATTCATAGTCAACTGCAAGATAAGGGCATTGGCACAAAGGCGCAGCAGGCGTTAAAACTCCAGCATGAGCAATGCAAGCTGGAAAGGAAAACAAAGAGCCGAGAGCGGAAAGAAGCAGAGAAAGATCGCCAGTTTGCGACACGGCAGGAAAAGAAGAAAGCCAAACATAGAGGAAGATGACATGAGGATAGAATGGATTTTATGCCCCTTTTGCGGCAATAAAACGCGATTAAAAATCCGTGATGATACAGTCCTTGAAAATTTTCCGCTGTATTGTCCCAAATGTAAACACGAAACCTTGATCGCGGTACAACAACTGAATCTATCAATTATCCAAGAGCCGGACGCACAGACGCGGAGCCGATAACACAAAGGGAAACCTCGGATGTTATCGGCTCTGTTTTCTTGATATTCTCTATGATCTGCCAAGCGGCAGAAAAAAACGCCGCAAGGCAGACGGCTTTCTGCGCTCAAAAATAGTTTCTTCACGGCGGTTCAATTCGAGCCGCCGTTTTTCTTTGCTCCGACAACTTACACGGCGGCATAGAAGGAAGATGCCGCCATGTTGCGCCGGATTCTATCCCAGCCTGATCTGACGAGAGCTAGCTGCTCAAAAAGCCCATCCCCGTCGGCGGACAGTTTTGGCCATGAATATGAACTATACCATGTAAATAAACTTCATATTGCATACCATCGCGCCCGGCGGGGTTGCGACCCGCCGGGCGCTTTTTGTCGTTTCCTATGGCTGAGATGGCTGGCGGTTGCTTTTTCTGGATTTTTTTCAAATCAGCGACCTGACCATGGTCGACCAGCAGGTGCGCAGCGTCACCTACGCCTCGTTCGAGACGTTCATCTTCGTCGCCGTGATCTATCTGGTGCTGACCAGCGTTACCTCGGGCGCGCTGCGGCTGAACGTCATCGACACGCTGATCCTCCCGGCCCCGCTGGCCGTCAAAACGCTGGAACTCGTCGGCTGACGGCCGGACACTTCGACGCAAAATCGCCCTCAAAGCCTTTGCAATAAAGGTTTCGAGGGCGATTTTCAATCGATCTTGAATCAAGCCGAATCGTTATCATTTGGCGGCCCCGGCGCGACTCGAACGCGCGACCTACTGCTTAGGAGTTCGTCCGGAACGATGTTGTAGTGTGATGGGAAATGTCTGGGAATCCGCTCCAGTGCTGACTTTTTCGCAAGTGCGAAGTCCATCTGATACCGTCTTGTGATAACTAGGGCTTGTTTAAAAAACGTCAAAGTTGCCTAAATCGATCCAATCGCTTAAACTTTTCTCATGGAAGAGAGAAGATATGAACTGACCTCCAGCGAGTGGAATCGAATCAAGAGAATGCTGCCGCCCGAACACCCGAAATCAGGTCAACGTGGACGCCCGGCAAAATACGATAACCGCAGGATCATCAATGGGATTCTGTGGCTTGCCAGAAGTGGAGCGCCATGGAGAGATCTTCCGGAGCGTTACGGCAAATGGCAGGCAGTTTACGCACGTTTCAGGCTGTGGAAACAGCGGGGAATATTCGAGGCGATCTTTGCCGCCCTAAGCGCTGATGCCGACATGGAAAATCTCTCTATCGACTCCACGTCCTGCAAAGTACATCAAAGTGCCAACGGGAGAGGGAAAACCCCGGAAGGGGGAAAAAAGGGGCTCAAGCGATTGGCATGTCCAGAGGCGGCAAGAATACGAAAATTCATGCGATAGTAGATGGTTTAGGCAATCCGCTGGCGCTCCTGCTCAGTCCCGGCAATGACCACGATTCCCGCCATGCCGTGTCCTTGCTCGGGCAAGCGGAAATCAGAGGGAGCAACGTCATCGGCGATAAGGCTTACGGTTCGCAAGCCATCAGAGAGTACATTACTTCTCGGGAGGGAAGTTACACTATCCCGCCGAAGAGCGATAATCCCGAACCGTGGTTTATAGATGAGCATGTTTACAAGGAACGACACTTGGTTGAATGTTTCTTTCAGAAAATCAAATGGTTCCGTAGAATTTTCACCCGCTATGACAAACTTGACGCTTCGTTTTCGCTTTTGTTCTTGTCGCTGCCAGTGTTATTTTATTGAAATAATACAAGCTGAAATGTTTTTTAAACAAGCCCTAATATCAGCAAGTTTTTCACCGTCCCGTTTGCACCTTTGTTAGCAGAGCTCTGAAAAAAGTTTGACGGTCGCTTTTCCCTTTTGTATCGCCCAATGATAGGAAGTTTGCTCCGGTGATATGTAATCTTTTCTTGTAAAACGCACAACTATCATTTATCCATAATCACTCTTCATCATCAAGCTTCTCTTCTGGAACAATCCTTGTCTCCTCATACCAATCAACCGGCACAAGTTTTTTGCCTGTATTCTTCCAGTCTTCTATGGTTTCTTCTCTGAAATCATCGTTATCCAACCGGGCATGGTCAACTACAATAACCTGCATTTTTCCATTCAGCTCGGCAACACGATTTCTAATGAATGCAAAAATCTTTGTTACTGCTTGGACATCCATGTCTTCATCCGCAGTAGATCCTTCCGGGAAATACACCTGAGAAGGCTGATCTAAGAACAAGAAATTTGGAACAGGCCGATTATTGTTTATAAAATACTTGTGAAGACCAAACATAGTAATCAAATGAGATCCCAGCCAGTTTGATCCACTCCCCATTTCCTTCAGAGGAATAGGTCTTCCATGATCAACAACGACCGTTACTCTGCCCATATCCAACCTATACGGAGATCCTGCATATTCCATCTCCAGCTCACTCGCCCAGGTAGTCATATCATTTTGAATTACTGAAAGGGCAGAGGAAACCCGATCTTTAACAGAATCATTACTTAGAATAGCATCAATCTCTGCGATCCTATCCTTCAATATCTTTATTTTCTTTTTCACATCAGTTGTATCGTCAGCCAATTGAACGTTTTCAAGCCAATAGCTAATACGACCAAAGACTTTGGCGCGCCTATCATTCAAATCACGAATACGTTCCGCATCCTCCATTTGAATGTATGTTCCCTCTATCTCGGCTCTGATTACCGCTATTTCGTCCTTTATGCCACTTGTTTTTACTTCCTGCTGATCTATATATCGTCTTAACTGTGGCCGTTCCTTTTCAACACGACTAATTGACTGATCAAGCGATCTTATTGACTCTTTAAGCTTTGTAACTCCAGGTGGTTCAGGGTCGAAATCGCCAGAACAAAGTGGACATTTTCCGGGGTTGAAATCAAGTTTTTCAAATAGCCCAATTGACTCTAACCTGACTTTCTGATGCGCCAGTTCACCCCTAAAACCAGATGCATCTGCCAAATAAGAACGCGCCTCACTTATGCTATCCTGAAGGTCACTAAGTTCATCTTCTTTTTCCTTTAATTGTGTTTGAAGGGTGGAAAGGAGATCCATTGAACCTGTAGGCACACTCTGCGTTACTAAGCGAATCTGTTTGAGAGCTTCATAAAGGGCAGTGAAATCAGTTTTATCAATATCATCAATATCCCGAATCAAACCCACTGCTTCTGCTTCAACTAACAAAGCTATTGCCTTCTCTGAACCAGTCCCGCTGATAGCCTCTAATTCTGCTAGTTGTCTTGTTAAAATCCTCAGTTCTCGATCCTTAGTGCGTTTTTCCGTAGCCAACAAAACTGCCTCTTCATTAACAGCACCAAGAAAATATGGCAAGGTATCCCTAATTGCATTAGTGATAGGCAAACCTTCACTTTGCCTATGAAATAAATGGTTTCTGGCTGTAACTTCATCTTGACTCTGGAAGCAGCAGAATAACGAGTGTCTAATGTTAGCTTCCAGCGGATCACGACTTTCATCATCTTCCGGTATATGGATATTTTCTGAAATTCCAATCTGCTTTGTAAGAAGCTTCTCGATACCTTCGACATTTGTATTTGATGAAAAATCCGCTTTTTCCGGAGAGCTTATATCTGTTCCCAATTCATAGTAACAAAACGATGTAGATTGCCTGCCTGGATCGGGATTTTTTCGTGCCACAAATATTCTATTCGTGTTAAATTGAATAAGCAAACCATACCAGACTACATTATCACGAACAACGCCAACAGCAATGTTACAACTACTTCCACCCATGCAATATTCAATGATATCGCCAACAGCAGACTTTCCTGCTTTTGATTCACCTGGTATGATATTCACTTTTCCCGGGTTGAATGACAGTGTGCGCTTTTGTCCGTTCTTCCCATATAGAACCAATTCCAAGATCTGCATCACGGTCTCACCCCCAAACATGTATATATTATTTCAACTTTTCCCGCACCCGCAAACCATCGTCCTACATGTTCGGCTTTTTGCAAGCACTCCGCCACTTCGGGGTCTATGTGCTTCGTTTTGCTGAGTGCTCCAGCAGTTAACACTTTGGATAATTCACCGCTGTCATTCAACCTAATATAGCCAGCCTGCATCATAAATTCGACGGCTTCATTTGTAATTTCCACTAAATCCCTGACACGTTTCCCCAAATTATAAATTAATTCCTGATGCTTCTGAACCCAATTAGTTAGCTGCGTTCGGCTACTTATCTCTGTTCGTATCTGTCGTGGTAAAACCAAAGGCAAAACCAAATAGATAAGTGGAAAAGGAAAATCTCTTTTTGTGTTTTTTTGATATTCAGATATAGTTCCGTAAATCACTCTCCCACAAAATGCAGGGTTGAAGAGATTCTTTACTTCGTCCGGCCTATAATCCCACGCTCTCATTGTTCGTTGACTCCTTCCAGAAGATGCTTAAGCTTTTCAAAGAAATCTACATGCCAACCAACAATTAAGTTGTTTGCGAGTCGATGATACGTTCCCTGCATAACGTAAGAAGCATCAACACGAGATCGAATTCGAATATCATAATCCATTACTCTACGGTATAACTCTTTACCTGCTTTTATTTTCTCCTGCTCTGTGGGATTCTCATAGTCTTTCAGCTCCTCCTCCATATCTGCAAATGCATGTTCCCACGCATCTTTCAACCGATGTTCGTATGTGTCCAATTCATTGGTAAATACAAGTCCCTGCCGAAGCCAACTTGAACGCTGCATTGATGCTTTATAATAGTCCTGAAGAGCCATACGCAGCGACCTACTTTTATATTGAAGAAGCCGAAGCTGTTCCAGAAATATTCTATCTTTTGGATCCAATTCTGCTTCTTCAATTTCATCCAAATCCCAAAATTCGATAGGTAGATTGTCATCACCATACTGCCTTGTTATCTCATAAATCTTAGAATGTAGCTGCCTTTGGGTTGTTATAGTGGGGTCAACTGAGGACAAGGCTTGAACAGATTCCCGAAACCACCACCCTTCAATACGCTCGGTAGCCATTGAAACATGTTCCGGCTTACAAGAATATCTCATCTGTTTCTGGATGTCTTTTTCAACATTCACAATATCACTGGCAGAGGAGATAATCTTAATTCTCTTTACCAGGTTCATGAGAATGTTTTTATCTGTCTGCCTGAATTTGTTGTAAAATTTGGCATTTGTCTTATTAGTGCTATCTTCTGCAACGGTGTTAAGCCGATCATATGCTTTCTGATACTTTTGGTTTTGAATGGCTTCAGCAGCTGAATTGTCTGGAACACCAGCCGTCGTTATGATTACAAAATCCGTGTGATCAAGCAAAGAGAAATCTGCTGATATTGCATCAAACCATACATTCAGAGTCCGCCACAAATCTGTAGAAACATCTGTAAGACTGGCAGGTGTCGTATGATGCTTAGCCTGAATAAGCTGAACAGGTGTACCCTCTTTATCGAAAGCGATGTCATCAAATTTCTCAATAGATATCTGATAACTCGGATCATCACTGCTCATCAGGAGGTTCAGCGCATAGCGCACCTGATACAGGTACCCAAGCATTTGACCTGATGTATTGTGTGATACCATGATTTTCCTCCTAGAATAATGTAGTCGCACTTGTTGACAGATTATTGAACGGGACAATCTGCGATAATGTCAGCATGCAGTGTGAGCGTCGCCGTTTGTTTCCTTGGGGACATTTCCTCGTAAAGGAGAGTGGCGCCTCACCTCTTGCGGCAGTTCACGAATGAGCTGGATGTTGAGACCGAAGGTCTTCTCCGTCTGTCCAAGGAGGTTGTGAGCCGCAGGAAGCGTGAGAATTCACCTGCAAATACGTTGTGGTGAGGTGACTCATGTACTATCTTGGTATTGACATCGGGAAGAACAATCACGAAGCAGGGCTTATCAGGGAGGACGGCAGCCACGTCGGCAAGTCGCTGCGTTTCGCCAATGCTCGGGAGGGCTTTCAGCAGCTTCTGCTCTTTCTCGAACAGAGTCTTCCCGAGCGGGAGGCTTTCTGTATCGGCATGGAGGCGACCGGTCATTACTGGCTCGCGCTCTACTCCTTTCTGCGGGAGCAGGGTTTTGCTCTGCATGTGATCAACCCGATCCAATCCGACAGTCTGAGGAACTTCCACATCCGGAAGCAGAAAACGGATGCGGTCGACTGCTTTCTGGTGGCTGAGGTGATCCGTTTCGGCTCGTTCAGCGAAACTCATCTGGCTGATGAAGATATCATGGCGCTGCGCAATCTGGCCCGTTTCAGAGAGTCGCTCAAGGACTCCTGCGCCGACTACAAGCGACAGGTCGTCACCGTTCTGGATCAGGTGTTTCCGGAGTATGCTGCCTTGTTCTCCAACGTCTTTGGCGAGAGTTCAAAGGCATTTCTCAAGACGTACGGCACTCCGGAACAGGTGGTCGACGTGAACACGAAATCGCTGGCCGCTTTGCTCAGAAAAACCAGCCGGGGCCGGCACGGTACTGACAAAGCCCGTGAGCTCAAGTCTCTGGCGGCGCGTTCGGTCGGCCTGACTCTGTGTTCGGATGCCTTTGCCTTTCAAATCAGGATTCTCATCGAACAGATCGAATTCACGGAGAAGCAGATCGATGAGATCGACAAGAAGATCGCCCGGCAGCTGAGGAAGTTTAGCTCTGTCATCCTCACTGTCCCCGGCGTGGGGCCGGCGACGGGCGCCGTGATCCTCGGTGAGATCGGCGATATCAGTCGTTTCTCCAATCCCAAGAAACTCGTCGCCTTTGCCGGGATCGATCCGACTTCGTTTCAATCGGGGAACTATGTCGGCCAGCACAACCGCTTGTCCAAGAAAGGATCCCCCTACCTGAGACGAGCTGTCTGGATGTCGGCGCTGATAGCAGTCAGATGCGATCCTGTCTTCAAAGCGTTCTACGAAAAGAAGCGCGGTGAGGGGAAAGCGCATGGGACTGCATTGGGGGCTGTGTCGAGAAAACTGCTTTATACGATTTACGCTGTTCTGAAAGCCAACAAACCTTACGAGGTACGCCGCCAGGGCATAGAATGATCCTGTTCCCGCGGGGTTCCCTGCTCGTGTCGCTTCCGTGTGAGCTCGTTCGCGTGCTTGTTTTGTCTGAGTTCTGTCCAATATGCCGTTTTCAGGGGCGCTTTGGCTTTTTCACGCGGGCAACCGGCTAGAAATACTTCGGGCATGAGCTCGAATTTCCTACTTGACTTTTAATAGCTGGTCTCCTTTCTGAATACTCACATCATCTTGACGACAACTTTTCGCTTCTATATGATTCAATATATATAACCCGTCTGCCAGTTGTATCATTGAGGCGTGAAAGGGTAAGTCCTTCGATTATCTTTTCATTCATCACATCCAAGGTTCACTTATCATATTCCTCGAATCAGACAATATTTTTTTATTATGTAAGGAAATTTGTTTCCTTGTTCAATATTCCATTTTTATATCACCGGTTACTGCAGCGATATGTAATCTTTTCTCGCAAAACGCAAAATCATCAAAATATTGTAGTTTTGCGTTCTGGTATCAGGCCATTTCCAATGCCTGTTCATTCAGCAAGAAGTCAAACAAATGCATCATCTGATATCCATCCTCAAGATTCGACAGCGGATTACGGTCCATAGTTATCAGGATCTTCTTGTATCCATCGTCCAGCAGATGAAACGCTGAGACTTCTCTTTCTTTTACCGCTTCATCCTGTATGGTGTAAGAAACCTGCACGTAATATCTCTTGCCACTGAGTTCTTTTGCGATAAAATCTATTTCTTTTTCCCGGTTCTTCCCGATATCAACAATATAACCCCGTCGAAGCAGTTCAAGGTATACCAGATTTTCAATAATATGCGTGATTTCAATCTGCCTGTAATGAATAGCAGCGTTCCGGAGCCCCATGTCAGCAGCATAGTATTTATTCTGAGTCTTTAGGTATTCCTTCCCTTTGATGTCATAACGATCAGATTTATAAAAGAAAAAGGCATCGCAAATATGGCTTAAATATCTGCTGATTGTTTCGTTATCTACTGATTTGAATCCGTTGCTCTTCAGAGTATTAGCAATCTTATTCGTGGAGACATACGCACCGATAGAAGAACAGAGCAGTTCAATTAAAGCAATAAACAGTGCTTCGTTGCGGATATCATAGCGTTCTATCATATCCCTCGTGACCACCGTATTTACCATCATATCCAGATAAGTTCTTTTCTCCTGGTCCTCAGTTTCTCTCACAGCATATGGCAATCCACCAAACTGGATATATTCATCAAAGGCATCCATTTTATCGATCTGTCTGAATGCAAGAAATTCTGCAAACGAAAGTGGGAAAACTTTGATTTCAATGCCCCGGCCACGAAAGATCGTGTTGATATCATGGGACAGCAGTTTGGAATTGGAGCCGATAATATATACATCTGTATTGAATTCCGCCTTGATCGAATTGACTACTTCCTCAAACCCGTCTACAAGCTGAATCTCATCCAAAAATACATAGTACAGCTCCTCATCACAGATGGCCTCGGCTATGTAATGATAAAGCGTATCCCCGTCCCGAAGTGCTTCCCATTTCTTCAGATCAAGCGACACTTTGATGATATGATCCGAAGGAACACCGTCGGACAGAAGATAATCATAGTAAAGTTCATTCAAAAGAACCGACTTCCCACATCTACGGATGCCGGTAATTACCTTTACAATGTCCTTTTTTCGATATCGGACAAGCTTTTCCAAAAGTTGATCTCTCTTGATATACATCTTCCAATCACCTCTCTGCCTGTAATATAAACGCAAAACTTCAAAAAATCAAGAGTTTTGCGTTTTGTGCGTGTATCAAAATATAGAGGACAGAACACTCACAAATTTCTCTGTGAGCTTTCTGCCCTCTGTCGATCAGCATACTGGATCTTTCCCACATACTCTGGCGTATGCACTTCTATAGATTTGCAGCCAAGATCCTCAGAAGTGCTGCTATTTCCGGCTTTCAGAGCCATATCCTCCACCTTCTGATAGGGGATATTTCCCAGCCTGTCTTCATTCCCTTTCTGAGGGATAACCTCCATCATTAGTTTCAGCTTCATGGCTTCATAATCGGACAGCTCTCCAACATTAAACTGGGGAGTGCGATCCACGACCTTCATAAGCTACACTTCCACCTCTCCCAAAATGTCCTTATACGGACGGCCTGCTTCATAGGCCTGAAAAGCACCGGTCATGTTGAGGTTGGCCTCAACCGGGGAATCGCCGCTGCGGAAAGAAAGTCCTCGGTAGGATTCACCCTGAAGCTTCTCCACATCCCGGATCCCGATCCTTACGTCAGCAAGTTCCGGCTGGAGATCTTTGTCAAACCGTGCCGTCAGATCTTCTTTCATTTGTTCCAAAAACTGCTCATAATTCATCTGATGTCCTCCTTTTCGTGAAATAATAAAAGGCCGGTCAGATTTTCTCCGAAGAAGATCCAACTGGCCTATGTAAGGTAAAACAGATGAATAAAAAATATTGCCTGCCACAGCATTGTACTCGTGCAACCGAAGTATTTTGTTAGCAAGTTTTTTTAGGGATTTTTTGCTCTTGTTAGCAAAACGATGATTTTGTTAGCAAAATGGGCGATTTTTGCTAACATATTAGCTGGCTAACAGAAATCGATGGGTTTTATGTTAAAGATGAGAAAAGCGGAAAACCAAGAAATCTTGATTTTCCGCGGAATTTCTGGCGTCCCCGAGAGGATTTGAACCTCCGACCTCACGCTTAGGAGGCGCGCGCTCTATCCAACTGAGCTACGAGGACTTGTATAAAATTGACGTTTCAGCTCTTATTTTATCGGTTTTTTCGAACTCACAGCCGATATGAGTTTTTCGATAGGCAGATGGTCCGCAATCACCTTAGGAGGCAGTCGCTCTATCCATCTGGGCTACGGGGTCGTTCTCAAAAGCGGGTTCATCATAACACAAGCGCTTCAAAGCCGCAAGGAACGAACGCGGGCTTCCTTACTTCCCGACGGTCCACGGCGCGTCGGGATCCGCCACGATCACGGTTTTATTCAGCGCGCGCGTTTCGTTGCAGCGAAAGCAGTCGTACAGATGATCGTTGATCATGCCGCAGGCTTCGAGAAAGGAGAACATGCTCACCGTGCCGACGAATTTGAAGCCGCGCCGGCGCAGGTCGCCGCTGAACGCGTCGGAGAGGGCGCTGCGCGTCAGGCGCTGTTTCTGATAGGCGGGATAGATCACGGTGCGCCCGCCCGTGAAGCTCCAGACGTACGCGGCGAAGCTGCCGAATTCCCGGCGCACGTCGAGAAAGCGCCGGGCGTTGTTCACAACGGCGCGCACTTTGCGTTCGGCGTGGATCATCTCGGGATCGGCCATGATGCGGGCGACCGTTTCGTCGTCGTATCCGGCCACCTGAGCGTAATCGAACCGGCTGAAATTGCGCGCGAAGCACCGGCGCTTGCGCAGCATCAGCAGCCAGCTCAGCCCGCAGCTCATGGATTCCATCAGCAGATGTTCGAAAAGGACTTTGTCGTCATGCTGCGGCACGCCCCATTCCCCGTCGTGATATTTTCTCAGCAGCGGGTCGGCACCGCTCCACGGGCAGCGCTTTTCAGACGTCATAGGCTCCTCCGCTCACTGCGCAATGGTTCGTTCCCCGCAAGGGCTGCGGAATTCGCACGGCACCGCCGTCTGACACTTGCCGCAGCCATAGCGCGGCGCGTATTTTCGCTTCTGCGTTGCCAGATAAGCGGCGCACAACGGATGCTTCTTTCCCTGTCTCAGCGAAATCGCGTGCGCCGGGCAGCGACGCACGCACGCCCCGCACTGGATGCAGCGCTCGTAAACAGCGTCGTATTCTCGCGACGTCGGTTCAATCTGCGCTTCCACCACCACGCTGCCCAAGCGGCCGGCCATGCCCTTTTCCGTGATCAGCCCCTTGCTGAGCCCAAACGTTCCCAAGCCGGCGGCAAAAGCGACATGACGCTCGGACCAGTTGCTCGCGTAGGTATCCGCACTGACGCCGGGGAATCCAGCCAGCGTCCCCTGTCCGCCGCGCGCCACTCGAAAGCGACTATCCCGCGACGGCGCCACAGCGCGGACGCCTTGAGCCTGCAGCCACGCGCAGAGCTCGTCCAACAGAGAGGAGAGGAACTCCTGCCCCTCGATACGGCCGTAAAGCCACTCCAATGAGGTCCGCTCGGGCGCGATGCGGTTGCTCGCTCTCACGCGCTCGGAGAACGGAAAAAAGAAGGACAGCACGCTGCGCGCCTCCGGCAGCCAGTCCCGCGGCGAAAGATGCCATGGCCCCACCACTTCCGCACTCTTGAACTTCTCAAAAAGAGGATCATCCGCCGCGGCGATGCCGATCAGCGGCCTGTCAAAAAAAACCGTTCCCGCCAGTTCAGGGTGTCCGTCCGCCATTGCCGCGGTAAGCACGTTGCCCGAGCCGGCGGCAAAACGCTCTTTCATCCACGCATCCAACTGTACGCGGTTCATTCGAAGAAACCTCCTTTGCTCACGCCCCCCGCCAGGGGAGCGCAAAAAATCGTTTCAGCCGTTTGTACGCTATGAACGCCAGCAGCGACGTGACGCCATATTTGAACAGGTTGAACGGCAGCAGCGCGTAGACCATCAGCGTATAAAGATCCGTCACCGCGGCATTGGCGGCGTGCCCCATGCCGATCACCGTCTCCATTTTCAGTCCCAGCAGGCGCGCGTAAGCGGGAAAAAAGACGAAAAAGTTGCCCAGCACGATCAGCGACGAAGCGCACAGCGTGCCCCAAAGCAGCGCCTGCGCAGCGGCGCGTTTCGTGCGCCGGCGGCCGTACAAAAGCGCCGCGGGCACGACGTAGCACAGACTGCCCCACAGGTTTGCCGCCTCGCCGACGCCCATGGTCGTCGTGCCGTTGAGCAGGAAATTGAGCGTTACCTTGACGACCGCCGCAAAAGCTCCGGCGCCGGGACCCATCATGCAGCCGCCGAGGATCACCGGCAGCTCGGAAAGATCGAACTTCACGAACGGCGGCACAAAAGGCACCGGAAATTCGAGAATCATCAGCAGCGCGCCGACCGCTCCAAGCATACCCGTCAGAACAAGCGAATGCAGCGAAAAACGCCGGCAGCGCGCCAGCGACATGGTGTCATCCTTCATCCAAGTCCCTCGCAGAATACCGAAATGATTTTCTTGCGAATATCATACTCCGTCCCGCTCAATTTACCAATCGTCAGTTTTTCCATCTTGGTCGAGATCATAAAAATTCGGAACGCCCGGCAACAGGCGTTCCGAATTTTCTTGTGTCCATACTGATCCTGATTTTCAATAAAAAGACATCGTTGAAACGCCGCACAGAGCATGCTCTACGACGCGGCACAAGCCCTTCAGAGCGCTTCGAAAATCGTATCTTCATTGAGCTCTTTTATTTGAGAACGAGTATCAATCAAACGACGGCAGGCAATGGAAAACTTTCAACAACGGCTGCGAAGCGCCGAAAACGCGCTGCGTTTCCTCGCAGTCGAGCGCCAGCTGCTTCATCAGGCTCATGCGCCCGCTGAAGCGCGTCATCAGGCGCAGCCGCTTCAAAAAGGCCAGCAGCGGCCGGCGGCCGTACAGATCGCCGTGAAAACCGAGCACGTGCGTTTCGATGTGCAGGCTGCCCTGAACGAGAAACGTCGGATTGCGCCCGACCGAAACAGCCGCCGGCCACCATCGGCCTTCGTGCCACATCGCGCCGGCATACACGGCCTCGCCGGGCGTCAGTTTCTTCTCGTCGGGAAGCATGTTCGCCGTAGGATAGCCCATGGCGCGGCCGCGGCGCTCGCCGCTCACCACCCGGGAAAAGAGGAACCACGGATAACCGAGCAGTTCGGCCGCCTGATCCACGTTGCCCGCCTG
The DNA here is from genome assembly GCF_033060595.1 of Pyramidobacter sp. YE332. Taxonomy (NCBI): domain Bacteria; kingdom Thermotogati; phylum Synergistota; class Synergistia; order Synergistales; family Dethiosulfovibrionaceae; genus Pyramidobacter; species Pyramidobacter sp. YE332. The sequence continues at coordinate 2,018,212 of NZ_CP133038.1, forward strand.
CACCATGTCGCGGACGCGCGTGCTGCTGACGACGATGCCGTCGTCCATGACCAGCTGCGGCATCAGCGCCAGATCCAGGCCGTGCCCGGCGCAGTAGCGCGTGAGAAATTCGCCGTCGCCGGAGCGACCGCGCCCGAAGCGGAACTCGCGCCCGACGACGATCCCCGTCACGTCAAGACGCGCGCGCAGTTCGTCGAGGAACTGCCGCGGCTCCGTCGAGGCGAATTCTCTGGTAAAGGGGATCTCCAGCGGCTCGGGAATGTCGAAGTTGCGGCGCAGGAACGCGGTGTCCTCGCGCGTGAAAAGCCGGGCCTTCAGTCCGCCCAGCACATAACGGGGATGCGGCGAAAAGGTCACGACTTTCCATTCGGTATGAGCGCGCGCGGCCATTTTCCGCGCCTGACGGAACAGGGAAAAATGGCCGCGGTGATAGCCGTCGAAGGCCCCGATGCAGACGATCACAGGCGCACCGCCGTGGGGATGTTGGCCTGCGGGCAGATTACGGCGCGGCCGTTTTCGACTCTCAGCGCGCCGAGGCAGAGATGCTCTTTGCCCACGACCATCACGCCCTCGTCCACCGGCACCACGCCGGGATTGCGGAACCGCATGAAACTCACGTACACGCCGAGGCCGTTGCTCAGCCGCTTCTCGCAGAAAGCGTTGGCGTCGTAACTGTAATACTGGGAAGCCAGCGATTCGACGGACTGGATGCGGGCGGCGAGCTCCGCTTCGCTCGCGGGAGCCTGCGGATTGTAGGGCAGCGCCTCTTCGGCGCGGTAACAGCCCACGTTCAGGCGGCGCAGTCCCGACAGATGCGCGCCCGCTCCCAGCGCGCGGCCGAGGTCGCGCGCCAGGCTGCGCACGTACGTGCCGCGGTGGCAGCGCACCAGCAGACGGGCTGCGCCCGTTTCGTCGCGGCCGAGATAGCGGATCGAAGTGACGTTCACGGGCCGGGGCCGGATATCCGGTTCCCGTCCGGAACGCGCCAGCTTGTGGGCGCGCGCGCCGTCCACCTTCACCGCGGAGACGCGCGGCGGCGTTTGCAGGCGCACGCCCTGAAAAGCCGGCAGCGCGCCCAGCAGCGCCGGCTCGTCGTAAGCGGCCGGCGCCGGCTCGCTCAGCGGCTCGCCGGTCGCGTCGTCGGTACTGGTCTCCCAGCCGAACGTCACGCGCGCCAGATAACTTTTCGGCAGATTCATCACTGCTTCGCTCAGGCGCGTGGCGCTCCCGGCCAGCAACACAAGCGTTCCCGACGCCGAGGTGTCCAGCGTGCCGGCGTGTCCGATTTTCTGTTTCCGTCCGCCGAGCGCCTTCGACACCGCGGTAACGCAGCCGCGGCTGGGCGCGCCGTAAATTTTGTCGAGAACGAGGATCCCGTTATACACGGCTCAGTTCCTCTTCCAGGGCTTTCAGCCCTCTTCGAGGGGCAGATGGATCTTGCAGCCGGCCGCGTAACGGTGGCCGCCGCCGTTCCACTTCGCGGCAATCGCCTGGGCGGAAACGGGGCCGCGGGAGCGGACGCTGCAGCGCAGACAGTCTTTGATCTCGCTGACCATCACGGTGACGTCGGCGCCTTTCATATGCGTCAACATGTTGATAAGACCTTCGGTGTCGCTTTCGAGCGCTCCCGTCTCGCGGAAATCGTCGCGCGTGATCCACGAGAGCGCGGCACGCGCGCCGACCGGTCTGACGCGGGCCATGCAGCGTCCCCACAGGTGCAGTTTCGCCGGCGTATCGTTGAAATGCAGCCGTTCGTCCAGTGTGGCGGGGACCGCGCCGGCTCTGATCAGTTCCGCAGCCACGCGCATGGTGTCGGCGGTGGTGTTGGAAAACTTGAACCAGCCGCAGTCCGTCGCGATCGACACGTAGAGCGCTTCGGCGATGTCCGCGTCGAGCGCGCAGCCGAGCGCGAGGACGACCGCGTAAATCATCTCGCCGGTCGCCGCGGCATGCGGCTCGATCCAGTTCACCTCGGCGCCGAACCGTTCGTTGCTTTCGTGATGATCGATGCTGATGCGCGGTTCCAATCCGGGCACGCCGCGGTCGCGGGCGCTGACGTCGACGGCGATCACGCAGCGTCCGTCGTCGGTCGCGGAAGCGCCGGCCCGGTACTCGCCGCTGTGGGGCAGAAAGGCGTACAGCGGCGGCAGCGGATCGACGCCGCCCCAGATCACGTCGCGCCCCAGTTTTTTCCCGGCCGAAACAAGGGCGCTGCCGCAGCCGAGCGTGTCGCCGTCGGGCTTGACGTGGCAGACGACGCGCCATTTCGGCTCGGCCAGAAGGATACGCGCGATCTTCTCGGCTTCAGTCATCGGATTCCTCCGATGCGTCTTCTAACGCTTCCGATTCCTCAGGCGGCAGCTCGGCGCTGATGCGGTCGAGCACGCGGTCCATCTCGCGGGCCAGCTCTTCGCTGTCGTCGAATCTGAACGTCAGCTCCGGCACGGTACGGTACGACAGCACGCGTCCCAGCAACGAACGCACGTAGCCCGAAACTTTTTCGAGCAACTTGGCGACCTCGGCGCGTCCTTCCTCGCGGAGCGTGGTGTAATAGACCTTGGCGTACTTCAGATCTTTCGAACACTCCACCGAGGTGACGATCACCTCGGCCAGTTTCTCGTCGCGCACTTCGCGCGAGAGGATCAGCGAAATCTCGCGCTGGAGCTGGCTGTTGATTCTTCCCATTCTGAAACGAGGCATCCGTTTCCTTCCTCTCTTGCGAACCGGTCCTTCCTGCTCGACGCGCCGGCGCTGAGATGTCCCTTCAGTCTGCCGGCGCGCGAACGGTTCTTGCACAAAAATTTACAGAGTTCTTTTCTCTTCCACGAGCTCGTAGGCTTCGACCACGTCGCCCTCGCGGAAATCCTGATAGTTGGCGAAGGTCATGCCGCATTCGAAGCCCTCGCGCACTTCGCTGGCTTCGTCCTTCTCGCGGCGCAGCGAAGCGACCGAACCCTCCCAGATCACGATGCCGTCGCGGACCAGACGCACTTTGCTGCCGCGTTTGATCGCGCCCTTCATGACCCGGCAGCCGGCGATCTTGCCGACCTTCGGGGCCTTGAAAATCTTGCGGATCTCCACTTCGCCCAGCGAGTTCTCCTTGATCGTCGGCGTCAGCAGACCTTCCATGGCCGCCTTCACGTCGTCGATGATCTCGTAGATGATGCTGTACAGACGGATCTGCACGTTTTCCTTTTCGGCAAGTTTGCTGGCGCTGTTCTCGGGGCGGACGTTGAAGCCCACCACGATGGCGTTGGACGCCGTGGCCAACATGATGTCCGATTCGGAAATGCGCCCTACGGCCGTGTGCACGATGTTGATGCCCACGTCTTCGGTGCCGAGCTTCTCCAGCGAGCCGACGATCGCTTCGATGGTGCCCTGCACGTCGCACTTGATGACCAGGTTCAGCACGGGTTTTTCGCCGTCCTGCACCTGGCTGTAGAGGTCTTCCAGCGTCATGCGCTTCACGGCCATGTTGTTCTGGGCGTTGCGGCGTTCGGCTTCGAGATTGGCGAAGTAGTCGCGGGCCTCTTTCTCGGAGCCGATCTGATGGAAGTGCTCGCCCGGCTGAGGCACGCCGTTCAGGCCGATGATCTCGACGGCAGTGCTGGGACCGGCCTGTTTAACGTTTTTGCCGGCGTCGTTGAACATGGCGCGCACCTTTCCCCAGCAGGTGTCGAACAGGATCAGATCGCCCCGGCACAGCGTTCCCTGCTGCACGATCACGGAAGCGACGGCGCCCTGCCCCTTGTCGAGGCGGGCCTCGATGACGACGCCTTCGGGCGGAACAGCGGGATCGGCCTTGAGATCCTGCATCTCGGCCACGAGCGAGATCATCTCGAGCAGCTGATCCACGCCCTTGCCGGACTTGGCGGAGATTTCCACCATGACGGTGTCGCCGCCCCACGCTTCGGAGACGAGACCGTAGCCGCTCAGCTCCTGCATGACCTGCTGCGGGTTGGCGGTAGGCTTGTCCATCTTGTTGATGGCGACGATGATGGGGACGCCGGCGGCTTTGGCGTGATTGATGGCTTCGATGGTCTGAGGCATCACGCCGTCGTCGGCGGCGACGACCAGCACGGCGATATCGGTGCACTGGGCGCCGCGGGCGCGCATGGATGTGAAAGCTTCATGGCCGGGGGTGTCGAGGAAGACGATCTCCTTGCCGTTGTACGCGACGTGCGAAGCGCCGATATGCTGGGTGATGCCGCCGGCTTCGCGGGCTGTCACGTGGGTCTTGCGGATCGCGTCGAGCAGCGAGGTCTTGCCGTGGTCGACGTGCCCCATGACGGTGACGATCGGCGAGCGGGGCTTGAGATGCGAGCCGTGCGGCACCGCCTTGCCGCCGGCGGGCTGGGGCGCTGGAGCTTTTTTCGCTTCTTTGGCCGGTTCTTCGTCGCTCCAGTCGACGTCGACGCCGCAAACGTCGCCGAGAGTGAGCAGGATGTCGTCGTTCAAGGACGCGGATGCGGGAACCATCATCCCGGCGCTCATCAATTTCTTCACGGCTTCGGCGGCGGAAAGTCCGAGCGCGTCAGCCAGGTCTTTCACGCAGCCGCCGTGTTTGACTTTCACGGTCTTCTTTGCGGGAGCGGGGGCTTTCTTTTCCTCCGCCGGAGCGGGCGTCTTGCTTCCGGCCTTCTCGGCTTTCGGCGCGGGAGCCTTCTTTTCAGGCTCGGCCTTGGCAGGCGCGCTCTTTCCTGAGGGACCTTTCTTCTTTTTGCTCTGCTCGATCTCTTCTTCGACAAGCTGGATCGCGTCGTCGTCGATCGTGCTCATGTGGGACTTGACGGAGACGTTCACCTTTTCCAGCAAAGCGAGCAGATCCTTGTTGTTCATCTCCAGCAGCTTTGCGAGTTCGTACACTCTCATTTTACTCAACGGCATTTCCTCCTTCTGGAAGCAGTCCTTTTATTTTCTCTGCAAAGCCGCTCCGCACCGGAAGGGCGACTATCTGAGCCTGTCGCAGTCCCAGGAGTTGTCCGAGTTCCAAACGGCTTACCCCGGCCAAAACATGCGCGCCGGCATTTTTGGCGTCAATGGATCTTTTCAACGTAACGGAATGATCGTACGTCAGCAGGACGAACAGGTTCTGCCCGGCGGAAAGTTCCCCCAGCACGCGGTCCTGACCGACGATCAGCTCGCCGGCACGCCGCGCCAGCCCCAAAGTGCCCTTGATTTCCTCAAAGAGCTCCGCCGCATCGGGGAGCGCGTCGCATTCTTCGAGGTTCACCGCGGCGCGAAGTTTGGCCTGCACCTCCGCGGGAACGGAACATTTAAGAGATTTTTCCAGCAGCCGCCTCTTCAGGCAGAGGGCTACGCACTGAGGATCGGGACAGACGTACGCGCCCCGTCCCGACGTTTTTCCCTGTTCGTCGAGCGCGACCTGTCCGTCGGGCCGGCGCACCACGCGCAGCATCTCGCGGGGCGCGCGCTCGCGGCGGCAGGCCACGCATCGGCGGGGATTCACGGATCGCCTCAAGCCCGCTCCCCCTCTTCGGTCTCGGGCTTTCCGGCGGGCGCGGCGTCGGTGTTGATGTCCACTTTCCAGCCTGTCAGGCGGGCGGCGAGGCGCACGTTTTGTCCGGCTTTGCCGATGGCCAGCGAGAGCTGATCGGCGGGAGCGTACACCTTGGCGGTGCGGTCCTGTCCCTCGACGGCCTCGACGCTGGTCACGCGGGCGGGCGAAAGCGCGTTTCTGATGAACTCGAGAGGATCTTCGTTCCAGACGATGATGTCGATCTTTTCGTCGCAGAGATCGGCGCTGATGTTCCTGATGCGGGCGCCGCTGTTGCCGACGCAGGCTCCCACGGAATCGACGGCGGGATCGGTGGAGGCCACGGCGACTTTGGCGCGGGCGCCGGCCTCGCGCACGATGCCTTTGATCTCGACGGTGCCGTCGTGGATCTCGGGGATCTCCAGCTCGAGCAGCTTCCTCAGCAGCCCGGGATGGGTGCGCGAAACGACGATGCGCGGGCCGCGCCCGGTCTGGCGCACGTCGAGCAGGAAGAATTTCTTGCTCTCGCCGGGCGTGTAGACTTCGCCGGCGATACGTTCTTCGCGGGGCAGCACGGCCTCGCTGCGCTCGCTCAAGCGGACGAGGATCTGATCGTTCTCGGCCTTGAAGATGGTGGCCGTGATCAGGTCGCCGATCTTGTCGTTGAACTCATTATATACGATTTCGCGCTCGGCGTCCTTGAGGCGCTGAGTGATCACCTGACGGGCGGTCTGAGCGGCGATACGTCCGAAGCTCTTGGGGTGCTCGAGCACGGGCACCTTGACGCTGTCTCCCGCCTGAACGTCGGGGTAGCCGAGGGCACGCGCTTCGCCGAGGCTGATCTCGCTGTCGCTGTGCACCTCGGCATCGACCGCCCGGCGCACGTCGAAAATGGACACGCTGCCGGTCGCGCGGTCGATGGTGACGACGGGATCGAACTTGCCGTCCCTGAATTTCCGATAGGCCAGCGCCAGCGCCGCCTCGATGCTGGCGAGGATCACTTCTTCGGAGAGGCCCCGCTCCTCGCCCAGCTGTTTGAGCGCCCCCAGAAAATCAACACCCAGTTCCATTCTAACTTTTTCCTCCCCTTTTCTTGAAGGTCTTCTTCTGCCCCTTCTCTTCCTCGTAAACCAAATGGGCTTTCTGGATTTTCGCCAACGGAAGATCCAGCGGTTCGCCGCCGCAGTCCAAAAGGACTGCGCCGTCCTTTACCCCCTCGATCACGGCCGTGACGCGCCGTCTCCCCTCGTAAACGTCTCTCAGGCGGATGCTGACGGAACGTCCCGCAAAACGCGCGTAGTCCTCCGCTTTGAACAGCGGACGTTCCAGTCCGGGCGAACTGACCTCGAGCAGATAACGGTCCTCGAAGGCGTCCGCCGCGGTATCGAGCAGACCGCTGATGTCCTTGGCGCACCGTTCGCAGTCGTCGAGACCGACGCCGCCGTCGCGGTCGATGTACACGCGCAGGATCTGCGAGCCGGCTTCCTTGACGGTCTCCGCGCCGACGAATTCATAACCCAGCGATTCGACGAGCGCCTTCAGTTGTTCGGAAATCTTTTCCATGTCCATGACGATGCCTCGCTTTACGATTTGCCGATTTATAAAAAACGAAGAGTGGGCGCAGCCCACTCTTCACTCCCAGCCTCCAAATTCTTCGCGTATTGTAACATGAAAGTTTTCAGATAGCAACCTGTTTCGTGCAAAATGTCGTTGTTCAGTGATAAAGTCACCCATAACTGTTCCAAGAAAATGTCACTCTGAGATAATACCGTTCATGAAACAGGAGCGAATGACATTGTCACAAAAGGAACTGGATCGTATCAGGATTATCGGAGCGCTTGTCGACGGACGCATGACGAACAGGGAGGCGGCGGAGAAGCTGGGGCTCTGTCAACGGCAAATCATCAGGATCAAAAAGAGGTTCGTCGTTCAAGGGGCGGCGGGGCTTGTTCACGGCAACCGCGGCAGAACGTCTCGGCGCAGGATCGGAGATGAGGTTCGGGAGTCGGTGCTGAAGGCGTATGAGGAGGTCTATTACGATTTCAACTTCTCTCACTTTGCGGAATGCCTGAACGAACGGGAGGGGATCAGGATCAGCCGTTCGAGTGTCGTCCGCATCCTGAAGGACGAGGGGATCAGGAGCAAGAAGAGTGTGCGGCGACGGCCGAAGCTTCACCGTTCCCGACCGCGGAAGGTGGCCGCGGGGATGTTGTGGCAGACTGACGCCACGTCGTTTGAATGGTTTGGCAGGGGGAACGGGCGTGCGACGCTGCACGCTTATATTGACGATGCGACGGGGATCGTGACTGGCGCCTGTTTCACTGAGAACGAATGTATGGCGGGCTATGTCGCCGCGCTGGGGATGGGGATCGAGGGGTATGGGCTGCCGATGGCGATTTACAGCGACCGGCATACGATTTTCCGCTCTCCAAAGGCACGGGCGCAGGATGATGAGGATCGGATCGAAGGGAATGAAAAAAATGAAGGGAATGGAAGGAATGAAGGGAATGGAAGGAATGAAGAAAATGAAGGGAATGAGGCGGGGAAGGGGGAGCCGTTAAGTTGTTTCGGACGGGGGCTGAAGGATCTTGGGATCGGGCAGATCTTTGCCTTGACGCCGGAGGCGAAGGGGCGTGTCGAACGTCTTTGGAACACGATGCAGGACAGGCTGCCGGGGAGCTGAGGCTGCTTGGCGTCTCGGATATCACGGCGGCCAACGAGGTTTTGCCCAAGCTCATCGCCAGGCACAATCGGAAGTTTGCCGTCACTCCGGCTGAGGGAGAGGACGTTTATGTGAAGCCGGAAGGAAAAGTCGATTTGGATTTTCTCTTTGCGCGTCGCGAATCTCGCAGGACGGATCACGGCGGCATGATTTCCTACGGAGGTCGTCGGTACGTTCCGGCGGCGGACGATTGCCTCGGGATGGCCAAAACGACGGTTGAGGTGCGTGAAACGTCGACCGGGCGGATCTGGGGTGTTTCCAAGGGCAGACGGATCGAGATGAAGGAGGTTGAAAGTCAAAAACGAGTCGACTCCGATGAGGCATCGGCAAAGAAACGGAAAAGCGGGCTTGTGAAAGCGCACAAGCCCGCTCCGGACCACCCATGGCGGCGTGGCGTCGTCAAAAGGCAGGGATATCATAGCACATGTCGGGATAAATGTACGTTCGCGTAGACGTTGTTATGGCGGCACGATGGGGAGTTCTTTCGAGATGTCTTGCTGTGATGGGAGTGTGAGGGGGTGACTTTTTCAATGAGCAGTTATGGTGACTTTTTTACTGGCTATTGACACCTGTTTCGTGCAAAAAAAATTCTCTTCGCTCCCCTCTGGCCAACGCCGCCTGGACGTCAGCGGCGCAACGTCGCCGACGCCCAGACGAAGACGGCCTGCGCCTCGCCGGCCGGACCGACGCGTTCGCCCGATTTGAAGGTCATGCTCAGCCGTCCGCTGCCGAGAACCGTTTCCAGCGAACGGACGATCGCGTCTTTCCACGGCGCCAGCCGCGGCGTCTGCACAGTCAGCACGGCGCTCAGCCATTCGAGCCGCCAGCCTTCGGCGTTGACTTTGGCGAGCGCATCGCGAAGCAGCGCCATGCTGTCGGCGTCTTTGAACTTTTCGTCGCCGGCGGGATACAGCGTGCCGATGTCCGGCAGCCCCGCGGCGCTGAGCAGGGCGTCGGCCGCGGCGTGAGCGAGCGCGTCGGCGTCGGAATGGCCGTCGAGCCCCAGCGGCGAGTCGACGATGACGCCGCCGAGGATCAGCCTTCGCCCCGGCACGAGCGGATGCACGTCGTAGCCGAGGCCGGTACGGATCTCGCCGGCATCGGCAATTTTCCGCGCCATTTCCCAGTCGCCGCTTTCCGTCACTTTGAAGTTCATGTTCTCGCCCGCCACCCAATCAAGCGTTTCGCCCCGCTGCAGCCACAATTCGGCTTCGTCTTTGAAATCGGCGCGTGGAGCGTTCTCGAGCAGTTCCCGCAACGCCGCGCGCGGAAAAAGCTGCGGCGTCTGGGTGATGTAAACGCCGTCGCGGTCAAGCGGCTCGATGCGGCCGTTTTCGATCTTTTTCAGCGCGTTCGCCTCCGGCAGCAGCGGGATCACGGCGTTCTCCCCCGTCGAGGCGGCGATCAGACGCCGGCACAGCGGCACGCCAGCAAACGGGCGCGCGGCGTCATGCAGCAGCACTTCGTCCTCACCGCAGGCGCGCAGCGCCGACAACACGGAAAGCGCGCGCGACGCGCCGCCGGCCGCGACGGTCACGCCGTCGGGCGCCGTCAGCGCGTTTTCAGGCGGCAGGACGAGCACGATCCGGTCGATCAGCTTTTCCCTCCGCAGTATCCGCGCCGTTTCCAAACTCCATCCCCAGACGGGACGCCCGCCCAAAAGGCGGAATTGTTTGGGTTCGCCGCCGAGGCGCGTTCCTCTTCCCGCCGCGAGGATGACGAAAGCGCGGCTCAACTTTTCACCTCGCGCTTGACGCGGCCGAAGACCATGCGCCCGGCCGAGGTCTGCAGCAGCGACGAGAGCGTCACCTCCACCGTCTTGCCGATGTAGGGGCCGCCGTCTTCGACGACAAGCATCGTGCCGTTGTCGAGATAGCCGATGCCCTGACGCGCGTCCTTGCCTTGTTTGATCAGATTTACCGTCACTTCGTCGCCGGGCAGCAGGGCGGGCTTCATCGCGTTGGCCAGATCGTTGACGTTCAGCACGCGCACGTTCTGGATCTGCGCGACTTTGTTGAGATTGTAATCGGTGGTGAGCACGTCGTAACCGAATTTTTTGGCCATGGACACCACGCCCGAATCCACGAACTCGGTGTGATAATCGGCCAGCGAGGCTTCGATCAGCGCCAGCTTCACCTGATGGAGTTTCTGCAGTTCCTTGACCACGTCCAGTCCCATGCGGCCGCGGGCGCGGCGGTTCTGGTCCTTCGAGTCGGCCACGGTCTGCAGTTCGAGCAGCACGAACGACGGCAGAATCAAAGTGCCCTGAAGGAATCCCGTCTTGGCGATGTCGAGGATGCGTCCGTCGATGATGACGCTGGTGTCGAGGATCTTGCGCGGCACCGGATCGGCCGCCGGTTCAGCGTCTTCGCTCTCTTCCGCCGGGACTTTTCCGGCGCGGCTCTTCCGCTTCTGGCTGAGGCGCTCTTTCACCGAAGCCATGGCGCCGCGGATGTCCCCCTGACGGGTCACGAAGATCCAGGCCATGACGAAGCCGATCAGCACGTTCAGCAGCACCGTCAGGTACGGGCCGAAGGGCGTGTCGGAAAAGGGCAGCACCAGCAAATTGGCCAGCACGAGCCCGACGATCATGCCCGTCAGCGCGGCGACGATCTCGGGCCAGGCCGTGCTGCGCAGCTGACGTTCGAAAAGCAGTCCCACGTCGTGGAGCAACTTCATAAAATACGGCGCCAGAAGGACGCCAATAAAGCCGAAAACGGCAATGGAAAGGACGATCGCCAGTCCATGGAAAAGAACCGTGTCGGGGAAATACGCCTTGAGCAGCGGCGCCCCCGCCTGATAACCGGCTAAAGCGCCCAGCAGTCCGAGCAGGGCACCGCAGCTGTACCTGACTATTTTTTTCAGTCCGTCGGTCATGATTGGTTTTCCACCTCCTTTGAACGAAACGAGAGCGCCGGAAAAGCGCTCCCGAAATTCCGCCGGCTACTCCCTGATCTCTTGCCGGCTCTCCAGCGCCGCGTGGAGCGTGACGCGATCGGCGAACTCGATGGAACCGCCGACCGGCAGGCCGTACGCCAAGCGCGATTTTTTCACGGGGATGTCCCGCAGCGCCTCCAGCAGCGCGTAAAAGGTCATGTCGCCTTCGATGCGCGGATTCGTGGCGATGATCGCCTCGCGGATCGGATACTCTTCGAAGCGTTTGCGCAGCAGGCGCACCGTCTCTTCGGGGAGCGATTCGCGGTCTTCCAGCGGCGAAAGCGACGTGCCGAGCACGAAGTACAGGCCGTTGAAAAGCCCCGACTGCTCGATACTGACGAGGTCCTCGATGGTTTCGGTGACGCAGAGCAGCGAACGGTCGCGCAGCGGATCGCCGCAGATGGGGCAGGGCTGCGTCTCGGTCAGATTGCCGCACTTCTCGCAGGTGGTCAGGCGCCGGTTCAGCTCGCCGACGGAACGTGCCAGGTCGGCGCCGAAGCCCTCGCCCTCCTGAAGCACGTAAAAGGCCATGCGCCGGGCGCTCTTTTCGCCCACGCCGGGAAATTTTTTCAGCAGCGAGATCAGACGTTCGATCGGTTCAGGCAGAGCCATTGCCGGTCACTAAAACGGCAGCTTCATGCCGCCGGTCAGAGAGCCCATGCGCTGTTCCATCATTTCCCGGGCTTTGTTGGCCGCGTCGGACACCGCCGCGAGGATCAGGTCTTCGAGCATTTCCACGTCTTCGGGATCGACCACTTCTTTGGAGATCTTCACGCCGACCAGTTCACCCTGCCCGTTGACCGTGGCCCTGACCATGCCGCCGCCGGCATTGCCCTCCACGCGGGCCTCCTTCAGCTCTTCCTGAGCCTTCATCATCTTCGCCTGCATCGCCTGAGCCTGCTTGAGCATCTGGTTCATGTTGCCCATACCGCCTCTGCCGCCAAAGTTCATTTTTCTTCAATCCTTTCGCAAAATACGATTCAATGATGATATTTCGAGCCCTCGTGGATCATGGCCGCGCGATAGATCTGCTCGCTGAGAAGCAGCAGCGCCATCTCGTGCGTGAAGGTCATCTTCGACAAAGATATTATCACGTTTCCGCGTTTTTGCAGCGCCTCCGAAGTGCCGTAGGGACCTCCGATCAGAAAAACCAGCCGTCCCCGCCCGCCGCCAAGCAGATCGTAGATCCTGCTCGAGAGCTCTTCGCTGCCCAGCGCTCGCCCGCGCTCGTCCAGCAGAAAAAGAACGTCCTCGCCGCCGATGCGCTTGAGGAACTCCTGTCCCTCAAGCTCTTTGCGCTGCTCGACGGTCAGTTTTTTCCCTTTGCCCGGTTCGGGCAAAAAAGTCCACTCCACCGGCAGCAGCGGCTTCAAACGCGTCCGATAGTGTTCCAGACCTTTGACGATGAACGGCTCGCGCGGACGCCCCATGGCCAGCACTTCGATTTTCATCGTCCTTCGCTCACTTTCCGCCGGTGCCGTTCCGTTTCGAAAGCGCGCTCGCGGGCGGCACGCCGCGCCGCAAACGAACGGACAGCCTGCTCGCGCGCCCGCTCCGCCTGTTTCAGGCTGCGCCGCAGCCGGCGGATCAGATGATCCGCCGAACGCAACTCCATCATGCCGTTGATATACTCCCACAGCGAACGCACCAATTCCTCGACCTGGAGCGAAGCGCTCTCCTCCTGAGGCGAGGTGAGCAGCGAGGTATAGCGCGGCAGCAGGCCGTGCCGCATGCCGGCGTCCGCACGGTAAAACTGCGGACACTCCACGCCGGAACGAATTTCCTTTCTCGATTCGACGGCGATCGGGGAAAAACTGAGCCGGAACAGCTCGGCGCTCTGCGGCCCGCTGTAAATGTTCAGCATCGCCAGAGCGGAAGCGGTCCGCGCCGTCAGTTCGGCCAGCCGCCGTTTCTGTTCGAGACTCCGGGCGCCGAGGCGCTCCCGGCTGACGGTCAGCCGACGGATGCGCTGGCGCAGCCTCTCCGGCAAAGAGCGGACGTCTTCTCCGCTCATCGTGACGCCTCCCCGCCGTCATTACGGCCGTACTCCCGCAACAACGACAGCGGCACGCGGCTGATGCGGCTTTCCGGCATCAGGGCAAGGATCCGCCAGACCCGCTGCGGCGAAGCGTCGGCGCGCGGTTCCAGATCGCTCAGGAACTCGTGCAGAGCGCGATCGAACGCCCGCTCCTCTTCGCTGAGCGGATATTCGTCCATGCGCCGGCGTTTCAATTCCGCTCTCAGCTCCTTGCACTGGCGGCGCAGCAGGCAGGCGTACTCGACCGAACGGTCCATCCCCCGTGGGAGCTGGGGCGTGTAACCGTTCAACGACAGCGCGCCGTCGCCGCGCAGGATCAAAACGCCGTCGAAAAGATCGCGCAGCGCCAGCAGCTCCGAAGGCAGTCCCGCCACTTTACGTTCCGAAAGCAGCACCGCCACGGTGATGCGTCCCTTGTGGCCGTACAGCAGTTGCATGTGAGTGCTCAACGCGTTTCTGAAGCCGTTCAGAGCTCCGGCGCGGCTGCGGTAATAACCTCGCAGCGCCAGATCTTCCTGATAGAAGCGCGCCCACGATTCAAGGTCGAGCACCATCAGGAACACGTCGCGCCCCTCGTTGGCGCGGCTGATCGCCGCTTCCCAGCCCAGGCGCAGCGGCGTCATGCTCTGATAGAGCTGGTCGCGGCTGTCGGAAACAAACAGCCCTTCGTCTTCCAGCCCATAATGATCCCAGATGCGGCGGATCTCCTCCGCCTCGTTTTTCGACGTGTCGAGCGAGATCAGGCACGGCCACTGATGATCCGAAAGCGCGCCGTGCAGCAGCGCGGAAAAGAATCCCAGCGAGCGATAGAGCGACACTCCGGCCACAAAGATCGAATGGCCGTGCTGCAAGGGAAAAAGCGCGTCCACCGACGCAATCCCCGTCTTGAAGACCGAGCGGCGCGTCAGCCGCGAAGCGACCAGCGGCGGCTCGGCCGGCAGTTCCAGTTCGTTGCTTCCCAGCCAAACCTGCAGCGAATCACGACAGAGAGAATGCTCGCCGTCGCAGATGCGCACATGACAGCGGTCGTTTTGGACTTCGACGACGCGCCCCACGAAACTGTCGCCGGAATCGTCCTGGATCGTTACCAGATCGTTCAGCGACGCGCCGGCGAGACGCTCGACCCAAAGCGACGAAGCAGAGAGAAAACTGACGTTGTTCGAACCGCGGCGAAGCAGTTTCATGGCCGTTCCTCCTCCTGCGCGCGCAGCCAGTCGATAAAGCTGCGGCGGCGCACATCGGGCCATTCGCGAAAGTTCAGCTGCAGCTCGGCGCGAATCTTCAGCACCGACGCCAGCAGCGCCGGACCGGCCCGGGAAGCCAGTCCCAGAAGCGTCTTGCCGTCGGCATCGCTCCACTGCACGTGATTTTCCGGCGCCATCGCAAAGCCGAGCGGAGAATACTCCACGAAGAGCTCCCCGAAAAGCCCTGTCAGCGCTTCCAGCGCGTGACGAATGTCCTCGTCGCATTCCTCGGTCAGTCGGCACAGTTGCCGCCAACAGCGGCCGGCGGGCGACAGATCGCCCCAGGAGTCCGCCGACGGCACCAGATTCTCCGAAAACTCTTCAAGGATGATGCCCGTACGCATGAAACGCGGCAAACGACCCATATAGGGATGCTCCGCAAGCGGTGAAAAGCCCTCTTCATAGCGCCAGCCGACGATCAGCGACGTGGAGCGGCCGTCTCCATCGGGCCGCGACTTGAGGTCCAGCAGCTCGCCCAACTGACGCCGGGCCGTATAAGGATAACCGTCGGGGAGCGGCGGCTCGCCCGAACTTTCGCCGTATTCACGCGCCGATTCCAGCCAGTAATGCAGATCGTCGATCAGGACCAGCCGTCGCCGGACGGCGTGAGGACGACCCGTCAGATACGTGAGCGCCCGCGGCACCAGAGTCTTTATCGCCGGCACGTTCCACGGCGGCGTCCAGAGGATCGTGCATCTCTCCGCACTGCCGGCCATCTGCACGGCGCGGCAGTAACGATACAACTCGTGGTAACCGCCTTGGCAGAAAATATACAGAAAATCCGCCCGCTGCGCCGCGGCGATCTGGCTGAACAACAAAGCGAAACCGCCCGGCGGTATGCCCAGCAGCGCCACGCCCTCGCCGTCGTGCAGGTTCATGAACTCGCCCAGCGTTTTCAGCCCCCAGAAACTGCCGCCGGCCGTCTGCTGAGGAACCGCGGAAAAGTTGAGATTGCCCATCGACACGTCGCCGATCTTTATGATCTGCCGTCCCAGCGGATCGATCACGGCGCCCGGCTCCGCGCGGGCAAGGCGTTCTTCCAGCGTCTCGCCGCCCAGGCGCAGCAGCTCGCCCGGCCGGATCTTTTCCGGAAGATCCAGCGGCAGGATGCGCACGGTCCGTCCGTCATGACTCTGTACCTGCCCATACCACGAGTTGTCTTCGGTGCAGGCGAATTCGCCCAGCACGACCGGAAATCCGGCTTCGATGCAAACGCTTTCGGCGCAAACCGACTGAACCGGCGCAGAATGCCCCTTTATTTCAACTCGCCTCCTTCCACCGCAGGCAAGGGGATCCAGTAAGGATCGACCGACTCCTGAAAATATTTTTTTTCCAACGAAGAAAAGCTCTTCACGAGCGTTTCCTCGTATAAGACGGCCTCCGCTCCGGAGGCGAGTCCGGCTTCTTTCAGTTCCTGAAATCCGACTCGAGCGGGAACGATTTTTTCCATACAGCCCAGCACCGACCAGAGACGGAGAAACGACGCCGAACCGATCAAAAGCGCATGATTTTTCATGTTTCCCCCTAACGGCCGACGAGCAGCACGCTCTGCAGCGCCGCGCGGTCCAAGCCGCTCTGCAGTCCGGAAACGACGGTCATCAGATCGCGCCACTCGCAGAATAAGCGCGCCCGATAGGATATGATCACCGATACGCCGAGCGGGTCTTCACGGCGCAGCGTCATCTGCCAGAGCAGATACTGCCGTTCCAACTCGAACAGCGAACGTTCGTCGGGTTCCGCGCCGCGGGAACGCCAGAACGTGCCGCGCAGCAGCACTTTATAGCTCTTTGCGAAGAGCAGACGCTCCAGCGGCAACGAACCGCCTTCGAGAAAACGTGCCGGTTCGTCCGGCGCGCCGGAGCCGTAATGGACACTCAGCCAGACGCGCAGATTCCACAAGTCGATCAGATAGCCGAGACATTGCGAGACGACCGTCCCATTCGCGCCGCGGCACCGTTTCAGCACGCCGCCGGCCCAGTCGAAAGAGCTCTTCATGTAAGACCACTCGGCTTCCCAGAGCCGTCCCGACTCGTCAAGCAGTTTCACTGCCGTGCTGAGCGCATTGGACAGCTCCGTCGGATCGTAGCGGCACAGTTCGTCGATCTGTTCCCGGTCGCCGCCGGCGCCGGCCAGCTGCCGCCAAAATTCCGGGCTCAGTTCGCCGCAGCCGGGCATAGCCGGCTCGTAATCGTTCCGCCCCGATTGGAGCGCGCGCAAAAAGAGCTGCCCGTTTTCCAGATCCGACTGGATCGAAAGCACCGACGTGAGCAAGCGCACCGTGCCTTTGCCCCAACTTTTCAGTTCGCCGAAACGCTGTCGGGCGGAAGCGGAGATCAGGCTCTCCAGTTTCAGCGCCAGCGGCATGTCCGAGAGCATGAAGTCCCGGCGGTACAGCGGGCCGTAAACCGTATCGAGCAAATATCGTTCCACGCCTTGCAAATCCGCACACGCAAGTTCGGCAAAAACCTGAGTCGGGAGGAAATCCCGCGTGCGGGCGCGCAGACGCCCGTTCACGTATTCGTAATTAGCTTCTTCCCTGACGGTGGACGACAAGCTCGCAGCGGTATTGCTCCCAGCGGGTCTGAAAGGTGCAGTCAAAGAGCGCGCCTCCCTCCTCGATCAGGATAAAGCCGCCCCAGCGCCCGGGATCTTTTTCTTCCACGTTGAATCCCGCGGCACGAAGCAGCCCGGCTTCGCGCCGCGCGGCCCGGAACGTTCCCGCGCCGGAAAATCCGGCGCGACGACATTGCTCCGCCATTCTCGCCAGGAACGCGCCGTAGCTCTCGCTGCTTCGAAAAAGTTCGATTCTCCGCCGCAGTTCTCGTTCGAGTCGCCGCAGATGCTGCGCTTCGAGCTCTTTCTGCACGCTGCTCTCCAGCGCGCGCATCAGACGGCGACGGCGCATGCTCAAGCGCTCCAGCGCCTCTTCGCAGGCGGCGGTGCGTTCCTTCACGGCGGCGGCCGCCTCGTCACGGCAGGCGGCGATCAGCCCGCCCATGCGGCTGTCCGCGGACGCCCGCATCGCCTCGTGCCGCGCCGCAAGTTCCGCCTCCATGGCGCGCAGAAACGCCGGAGGCAGGAGTTCCTCGCCCGTCAACGGAAAACTCCTAGGCGAACTGCAAGATCAGCATGATGGCCACGACGAAACCGAGAATGACCATCGTCTCCGGGATCGCTTCGAGAATGATCATCGTGCCGGCAGTTTCCGGTTTTTCCGCCACGCTGCCGGCCGCCACGCTGCCGATCCTGGCCTGGGCGAAAGCGGTCGCAAGCGCGGGGATCCCCACGGCCAGCGCCGCCGCCAATGCTACGAGTCCTTTTTCCACGATAGTTTCCTCCTGTATATAAAAGGATGATAATCTTTTCCCTGAGCAGCGTAAAAATTGCCCATGAACTCCACATAATGAAGACGCGCCGCGTGTAGCCCCGACTCGGCGAACGCCAGCACGAAATTGAGCAGATGGACCGCCAGCGCGACGAAAAGTCCCAGCGCCGAAACGCCGAGAACGTCCACGAACTTCGAAGCGGCCACCGCAAGGATAGCCGACGACAGGCCGATGGCGCCGATGCGCACATAACTGAGGATATGCCCGAAAGAACTCATCGCTTCGATCAGTCCGCCGATGCCGCCCCCGGCCGTCAGCAGCACCAAGCCGACGACGAGCGCCGCGATGCCGCCCGGGAAAGCCTGCGGCGGCAAAAGCCGGCGCACGGACATGAGCGCCGCCACCATGGCCAGGATCACCAGCATGGCGCCCAGCTTTTCCATGGCGTGCTTTTTATGGCGAGCTTTCAGACCGTGGATCAGCCCCACCGCCAGACCGAGCAGCACGTGCCCCAGCCCGAGAGCCACCGAAAACATCAGCACCGGCATGACGGCCTGAGAACGTTCCACCCAGAGCGGTTCCACGTGGAACATCCGGTGCGCGAAATCGCCGAAGAACTCGCCGAAGGCGGCGCCCCAGAGAATGCTCCAAACGCACATGGTCATGAGGACGAATGCCACGTCGCGCACCGTTTCGCTTTTGGCGCGGCGGCGCACGAAGCACATCAAAATCAGCATGACCAGTCCGTAGCCGGCGTCGCCGATGATGCAGCCCGCGAAAAACGGGAAAAACACGCCGATCAGGCTGGTGGGATCCGCCGTGCCATAAGCCGGCGGCTGCACGAGTTTGAGAAACACCGCGAAGGGCGCAAAGAATGCGCCGTGGCGGAGAGCGGTCGGCACCTGTCCATATTCGTCGGGTTCCGGTTCGCGGCTGTGAAGCGCGACACGCCCGGCAAATTTTTCTTCCAAACGGACACGGAAATATTCCAGACCACGCTGCGGCATCCAGCCTTCGACCAGCAGCGCGCCGCCGAGGCGATCGCAGCGGCTGAAGACCTGATACTGATCGACCTTGCGATCGATCAGCAAAAAAAACGCCTTCTGCCGAGGACCCCACTGCTTTCTCATGGCGACAAGTGCAGACTGCTCCGCCTTGAGAAGGGACTGGATCTCCGACAGACGGCGTTTCATCAGTTCCATGCTTTCAGCATAATTTTTTCCGGCATATTGAGGCGGCGGCGTCCACACCGCAGCGCCGATGTCGTGCAGGATTTCCGTCACAGCGGAAATCCGCGCCGCCGGCACCGAAAGCTCGACCAGCAGCTGATCCTCTTTGGCGGTATCGTGCACGTGAAACAGCGTTTTCTCGCCGTCAGCGCACTGGCGTTCGATCTGTCTCAGCGCCAGCGGCCAAAGGTCTTTCGCTACCCACCAGAGCAGACAGCGACGTCCCAAGGAATCCTTAAAAGCGAGCGTTCCCAGCTGCGCAAGGATACGTTCCAGCAGTTTTTTCTCATCAGTAAGACGGTCATGCCCTTTCATGATGCGGGCCAGTTCCGCCTGAAATTTTTCTACGCTTTTTTCCAGCTCGGGAACGGTGAGAGCGAGGGATTCGGACAGGATCCGCTCCACCTCGGCGTCGGCCGCAGCGGGAACGCTTTCCGCCGAAGCGGAAACGGCAATTCCATCCAACGTTTCCACCACGGCGCGCAGCTTCTCGCGCAGCACCAGGAGCCGATCCGCCAGATCGACGTTGTGCTGTTCTTCAGAAGGCAGGATCAGATGGACGCGCCCGTCGGCCTGCAAGAAATCGATCAGCTCCATCCCCAGAGATTCGGGGACCGCCATCGACAACCGGCACATTTTTTCGATCATCGGCGCGCTTCCTCCTCTCCGTTCATTGCCGCCCAGGCGCGGTCCAGTTCCGCGTCCATCGGCGCGCAGGCGGCTTCGGCGCGGCGGCGCTCCGCTTCCTCGCGCATCCGCTCGAGAAGCAGCTGAGTCTCGCGCTCATAAGCGGCCACTCTGGCCTTCTGCATCTCGTCGCAGCGTTTCAACGTGTTCTCCACCATCAGCCGCGCCCGCCGTTCCGTCTCGTCGACGCGCGCTTCGAGCTCCCGTTCCAGATCGAGCGTCTGCGTCCGCTGAGACGCAGCGAGTTGGCGCAACCGCTCTTTCCAGCGCGATTCGCTTTCCTTCGGCGTCATGAAGCGCCTCCGGAATTCATCAGATACTCGCACAGATCGCTCCGGTCGATGATCCCGACGAGAAGCCGCCCGTCGAGGACGGGCAGGCGCTTGACTCTGAGCCGCAGCATCAGGTCGGCCACGTTCATGATGTTCGCCGTCGTCTTCACGGACTGACAGTTTGTCTGCATATAGTCGCGCACCGCGCTGGTGCGGACCTGCGAGAATTTTTTCGTCAGCAGTTCGTGCTCGCCGTAGAGGAAGGAATCCTGCGCAAGGATCTCCAGATACGACGGCAGCACGGAACGGAGGATGTCCGATTCCGAAAGGAAGCCCACCAGACGCCACCGCTCGTCCACGACCGGAACGCCGCTCAGGCTGTGACTGTGCAGCACGTGCATGGCGTCTTCGACGGTGTCTTCGGCCATCACCGCGGTCAGATCGCGCTTCATCAGCTGCTCGGCGGTCACCATTTCGTTACTCATGATCTTTTTCTCTCCACGGGAAGACGTTGAGCCGCTCGCGAAACACCGCCAGCACAAAAGCCAGCAGCTGGAAATCGCGCTTCAGCCGCCACGGCTCCTGGAACAGGCGATAGAGCCATTCGCAGCCGATTTTCTGCCAGAAGCGGGGCGCCCGCTTCAACACGCCGGCGTAAACGTCGAAGCTGCCGCCCACGCCCACGCAGAGGCACCCGTCAAGATTCGCGCGCTGCGAGTCGAGCCACTTCTCCTGCGCCGGCATCCCCAGCGCCGCAAACAGGATCTTGGCGCCGCTTTTGCGCACGTTGCCGGCCACCTCGTCGGAAAACGCGCGGTCGAAATAGCCGTCGTAACAGCCCGAAACGACCAATCCGGGATATTCCCTTTGCAGGCGTTCCGCGGCGCGGCGGGCGATGCCCGGGCGGCCGCCCAGCAGGTATACGGGCAGCGATTCGGACGCCGCCAGACGGCAGAGCCGGTCCATGTAATCGATGCCGGCGATGCGTTCCACCACGGGCACTTTCAGTTTTTTCAACGCCCAGACCAGCCCCGCGCCGTCGGGAAGGTTCAGATCGGCCGCGTTGGCGATGCGGCGGAACTCCGCGTCGGAGCGCGTCTCGTTCAGCCCTAGCGCGTTCATCGTCACTACCATGCGGAAGCGCGGCTCGGCGCTCTTGAGCCAGGCCAGACTCTTCGACAGCGCGTAGTTCATGGAGATCCCGTCGATCCTCACGCCCCACAGCGCATGGTCGTCGGCGCGCGCGCGGCGGCCGCCGTGCACGCCCCACAGCACCAGCAGCAGCACGCTGGCCATCGCCGGCACCGCCATTTTCAGCGCGACGGAATCCGGGATCAGCTGCATCAGCGCCACCGAGGCGCCCACCAGCAGGCAGATCTCCGTCACCAGACGCACCGCCGCCGGATGATCCACGCCGCGCTCGATCACGCGGCTGTAAAGGTCGGGCGCCGCGCGAGTCTGTCCACGCGTGAACGCGTGACTGACCAGCCCCAGCGACAGCTCCACCAGCGGTACGGCGTAAAATCCCAGCGGGATCACCATCAGCGCCGTGAGCGTGATGCCCTTGCTGACGCCGATGATGGAAATGCCCGCCACCAGCGTGCCCCACAGGAACGCCAGCGGCGTTCCCAGCTGACGGAACTGATGGCCGAGCCGGCTCCAGTACGCGCCGACCAGCACCAGGGACACGACCGAGACCAAAAACGCCTCGCCCAGATTCTGGCGCGAAAAATACGTCACCGCGACCATCAGCGAAAGGCTGACGCCCAGCAGATGTCCCGCCAGCCCCGGCACCTGGTCGAGCCGCCGGAACAGCACGGGGAACAGCGTCATCCACGCCGTGGTCAGCAGGATAGACTGCCATGAAGACAGGTAGAGGAACGCGGAGCCGCTGGAAGAGACGAACGAGATCGGCTGCCCCGTCAGGGCGAAGATCAGTCCGGGCAGAACGATAAAGGCAAAGAAACCTTTTCCCGGCCGAGCCCGCTCCGCCAGCCCCACGACCATGGACAGCAGCGAACAGGCCACCAGCGCTTCGATGCGGTCGCTGCCGCTCCACAACGCCAGCAGCATCATCACCGTCATCAGCGAAAGGTCCCTCATGTAGAAATATTGATCTCGGCTCAGTTTTTTCCTGAAAAAACGCTGAAGCGCCACGCACCCGATCGCCACCAGAAGCAGCGGCACGATCGCGTCAGCGCTGAAGGGCAACGTCACAGCCGATTCCTCCCTTAACGGTTTCCCCTAAAAATTTTATCAGCCCGCAAACTTGGGAACGGACGAGAAACGCTCGCCCCGACTCATCTCAAACATTATATCAGGAGTTCCCGATAAAAAAAATCCCTTTTCGCGTCCTGGACCGCGAAAACGCCGAAAAAACGCTCGCAGACAAACCGTCGCGGCAAAAGCGTCCGTTTCTCTCAAAGCGATCGCGACGCGGCGGCTGCGATTCATTCGAAAATTCGCGGTCGACGAAAAGTTCCGCAACGAAAAAGGACGGCCGGCCATGGCGCGCCGAACCGTCCTTTTCTCTGAACCGTACCGATTTTTTGCGTGGCGGACGAGCGTTTACTTTTTACCGAGCGGATCGATGTGCTTGACGCCGCCCATGTAGGGGACCAGCGCGTCGGGCAGGTCGATGGAGCCGTCGGCGTTCTGGCAGTTTTCCAGCACGGCGATGAGCGTGCGCCCGATCGCCAGGCCGGAACCGTTCAGCGTGTGCACGTAGCGGGGCTTGCCGCCGTCGGCGGGACGGTAGCGGGTGTTCATGCGGCGGGCCTGGAAGTCGACGCAGTTGCTGCACGAGCTGATCTCGCGGTAGCAGTTCTGGCTGGGCAGCCAGACTTCCACGTCGTAGGTCTTGGCGGAACCGAAGCCCATGTCGCCGGTGCAGAGCACGATGACGCGATAGGGCAGGCCGAGCCCCTGCAGAACGTCTTCGGCGTTGGCGGTGAGCTTTTCGAGTTCGTCCCAGCTGCTCTCGGGCGTGCAGATCTTCACCATCTCGACCTTGTCGAACTGATGCAGGCGCATGATGCCGCGCACGTCGCGCCCGTAGCTGCCGGATTCGCGGCGGAAGCAGGGCGTGTAGGCCGTGTAATATTTGGGCAGTTCGCTTTCGCCGAGCATCTCGCCGTGATGCATGTTGGTCAGCGGCACTTCGGCGGTGGGGATCATCCACAGATCGTCCTTGTCCACCTTGTAGAGATCCTCGGCGAACTTGGGCAGCTGCCCGGTGCCGAGCATCGACTCGGAGTTGACCATGACGGGGACGTTGAACTCGGTATAGCCGTGCTTCATGACGTGCAGGTCGAGCATGTAGTTCATGATGGCGCGCTCGAGGCGCGCTCCCAGTCCCTTGAAGACGGTGAAGCGGCTCTGGGCCATGCGGGGTCCACGCTCGAAATCGAGCAGTCCGCAGGCTTCAGCCACGTCCCAATGCGCTTTGGGCTCGAAATCGAACTGACGCGGCGTGCCCCAGCGGCGCACTTCCACGTTTTCGGTCTCGTCCTTGCCGACGGGCACGGAGGCGTCGGGACGGTTGGGGATCTGCAACATGAGCTGGCGGAGTTCTTCGTCAATCTCAGCCACGCGGGCGTCGTCGGCCTTGACCTGCTCGCCCAGTTTTTTCATCTCTTCCATGACGGCGGCAGCGTCGCCGCCGGCCGCCTTGATCCTGCCGACTTCCTTGGAGCCGGCGTTGCGCCGGGCCTTGACTTCTTCGACGGACGCCAGCAGTTTCTTGCGTTCGTCGTCGAGCGCCAGTACTTTGTCGACGTCGAAGTCGTTGTTTCTCGCTTTCAGATAGGCCTTGACGGCCTCGGTCTCTTCTCGAATCGTACGGATGTCAAGCATGACGGGGGTACTCCTTTCTCAGTCGGAAGAAATCTATTCTTTGTTTTCGCGGATCTGTCTCAGCAGCGACGTCATTTCCAGCGCGGCCAGAGCGGCTTCGGCCCCCTTGTTGCCGGCCTTGCTGCCGGCGCGGAGCAGGGCCTGCTCCAGATTCTCGGTGGTCAGCACGCCAAAGGCGACGGGCACGCGCTGATCCAGCCCGATCGCGGCCAGCCCCTTTGACATCTCGGCGGAGACGTACTCGAAGTGAGGCGTGTCGCCGCGGATCACCGCGCCGAGCGCGATCACGGCGTCGTAACGGCCGGAAAGGGCCAGCTCCTTCACGGTCAGCGGCAGCTCCCAGGCCCCGGGCACCCAGTAAACGTCGAACTCGTTCATCTTCACGCCGTGGCGCACGAGCGCGTCCTTGGCTCCCTCCACCAGCTTGCCGCAGATCAGCTCGTTGAAGCGCGAGACGACGATGGCGTAGAGCTCGCCCTGAGCGACTAAATTCCCTTGAACTACTTTCATGGACATTCCTCCTGAAAACTTTTATAGAAAACGAAAGCCGTTCTGTCGATTTTACATCATTTCAGGCACAATCCAAGCCGGAAAGCGAAAATTCCGCCGTGAAATTACCAGCCCATCTGCGCCAGTTTTTCCCGCGTCAGGGTTCCCGACGCTTCGGAAGAGCCGCGCGGCGCTTCCAGCCCCATCAGTTTCTCCACGTAGCGGGCGATCAGGTCGGTCTCGACGTTCACCCTCTTGCCGGCCGCCAGAGTTCCGAGAGTCGTGCGCGCCAGCGTCTCGGGGATCACGGCCGCGGAACAGGCGTTGCCCTCCACCGCCGCGACGGTCAGACTGACGCCGTCGACGCAGAGCGAGCCCTTGCGCACGACGTAGCGCGTCAGCTCCGGGGGCAGGTTCAGCCACAGCTCGGCCGCGTGGCGGCCGCGGCGCAGCGACATGACCAGAGCGGTGCCGTCCACATGCCCGGCCACGAAATGGCCGTCCAGACGTCCGTCGGCCGGCAGCGCCCGTTCGAGGTTGACGCGCTCGCCCGCGGTGACGAAAGAAAATCGCGACACGCTTATGGTTTCGCCGGTCAGTTCCACGGCGAACGAAACGCCGTCGCACTCGGTCACGGTCGTGCAGACGCCGCTGACGGCCACCGATTCGCCGCGTTTCAGTTCGCCGGCGAACGGAGAGCCGACGCGGAAAACGGTCACGTCCCCGCGGCGGGAGACGGAAACGATCGTCCCTACTGCTTCAACCAGTCCAGTGAACATGGATTTCCCCCTTCGATCCACAGGTCGCGCCCCGCGGTGCGGACGCCGCGCAGCGTCACGGGGATAGCGTCGTCCATGCGCCGCAGCCGAATAGAAGCCGTGATTTTCCGTCCCTCGCCCATGAACACGGGGGCCACGAAAAGCTGATATTCGTCGGCCAGCCCGGCGGCGATGAAGGCCGAGCAGATGGTCGGTCCCGCTTCCACCAGCACGCGGGCAAGCCCCAGCTCCGCCAGTTTTTCCAGCGCGGCTTTCAGGTCGGGGCGAGCCGCGGACGACGAAACGGCGTAAACGTGTCCGCTCCGTTCGGGCGGAATCGCCGTTCCTTCGGGAACGAAAACGATCGCGTCGCGGCGCAGGGCGTTGTAGTTCCCCTCCAAGACGGCGGGATCGGAACAGAGGATCACGGGCCGCGGCGACGGACCTTCCACGGCGCGGACGGTCAGCGACGGATCGTCGCGCTTCAACGTTCCCGAGCCGATCAGGACCGCGTCGTTCTCGCCGCGCAGGCGGTGACTTTCGGCGCGCGCCGCTTCGCCGGTGATCCACTGGCTGGTCCCGTCGGAAAGGGCCATGTTCCCGTCCAACGACAGCGCCGCTTTGAGCGTCACCCAGGGACGGCGGCGCGTCTGCAAAGACAAAAAGCCGCGGTTCAACCAGGCCGCTTCTTTTTGGAGCACGCCGCAGACGGTTTCGACGCCGGCGTCGCTCAAAATTTTCAGGCCGCGGCCGTCGACTTTCGGGTTGGGGTCGCCAACAGCGCACACGCAACGTGCGATACCGGCCCTCACCAGCGCCGGAGCGCAGGGCGGCTGACGGCCCTGATGGCTGCACGGCTCCAGCGTCACATAGGCGGTGGCGCCGCGCGCCTTGTCTCCGGCGTCGCGCAGGGCCGCCGCCTCGGCGTGAAGCCCGCCGAGATGGTCGTGCCAGCCGCGGCCGACTACCGCGCCGTCTTTGACGATCACGCAGCCGACCATGGGGTTGGGCGTGGTTTTTCCCAGGCCGCGCAGCGCCAGATCGAGGGCCTGGCGCATGTGATGTTCGTCGGTCCATTGCTGTCTCATGCGCGATGGATGCCTCGCTTTCGTTTGGGATTGTACGTCCGGCGCACGATGCCGCCGTCTTCCGTTTCCTCACCGGCCGCCGACAGCGCGCCGGCAGCTTCCGGCACATCGCGCCGCTCGGGCAGCGCTTCGCGGTAAGGCACGTCGATGGTCTTGTCCCAACGATATTTTGCCGTCTCCGGCACTGGGATCCCGATCGGGCGCTCCACGCGCACCAGCTCCACCGTCCTTTTGGGCGCCGGCGCTTCCGGCGCGGGGGCCTCGGTCAGGAAATCGAGGATCTTCGCGGCCTGAACGGGGCCGATGCCGGGCGCTTTTTGCAGTTCTTCCGCGGAGAGCGAAGCGATACGCTGTACGCTGCCGAACGTCGACAGCAGCAGCGCCGCCTTGTGCTTGCCGATGCCGGGGACGTCCTCCAGCGCCGAACGGCTGAGGCGCGAAACGCGCTTGCGGCGGTGCGTGGTGATGGCGAAGCGGTGCGACTCGTCGCGCACGCGCTGCAGAAGACGCAGCGCCGGATCGTTCCAGTCGAGCCGCAGCGGCGGCTTGTCCGGCTCGGTGAAGATCAGTTCGTCGCGTTTGGCCAGCGCGATCGTGCGGATCGCCACGGGCACCTCGGCCAGCGCCTGACGGGCGAAGGCCAGCTGCTCGGGGCCGCCGTCGATGAGGATCAGCTGCGGCAGCGGCAGCTGGCTTTCGATCATGCCGCGGTAACGCCGCAGCACCGTCTCGCGCATGGAGCGGAAATCGTCGATGCCGTCCACCGACTTGATGGCGTAACGGCGGTACAGCGACTGATTGGGATAACCCTGCTCGAAGACCACGGCCACGCCGTACGTCTCGCGTCCCGCCGAATGGGAGATGTCGAACCCGTCGATGCGCCACGGCACCACGGGCAGGCCGCAGAGGTCGCGCAGTCGCGTCATCGCGGCCCACGTGTCCTCGTCGAGATCGTCGGTGAGCGTCACCGAGAGCTTCTGGCGCGAGAACTTCCACAGGTCGCGGATCGTGTCGCGCGCCTTGGCCGCCTCTTCGAAGCGCATCTCCTTCGCCAGACGCTCCATGCGCGTCCGCAGGCGCGACACCAGATCGGCGGTCTGCCCGTTCAGCAGCATGAGGATGTCGTCGACGGTTTCGTTGTACTCTTTTTCCGTGCACTTGCCCGCGCAGGGGCCGAGGCACTTGCCGATATCGTACATTATACACGGGCGCGCCAGCTTTTCCTTTTCCAGATTCATCGAGCAGTTCCGCGCCGGGAAAAAATTCTTGATCAGGTTCAGCATGCTGCGCATCGCTCCGGCGCTGGTGTAGGGCCCGAAAACGCGCCCCGCCTTCGGGCGCGTGTGGGTGACCAGCACGCGCGGAAACCTTTCGGCCGTGACGACGATGAACGGATAGCGCGAGCCCATTTTCAGTTCCACGTTGAAGAACGGCTGGATCACCTTGATCAGGCGGCTCTCGACGATAAACGCCTCCGACTCCGTTTCCGTGCGGATGAAGCTGATGTCCTGCACCGTCTGCACCAGCTTGCGCAGGCGCGGGATGGCGAAATCCCGATGGTTGAAATAGGACGAGACGCGGCGCTTCAGCTTTTTCGCCTTGCCGACGTAGATCACCCTGCCCGTTTCGTCGTGCATCAGATAGACGCCGGGCTTGAGCGGCAGAGTCCTGAGAATGGCGCGGATCCTCCCCATGCGTTCCCGTTCATCCATTCGCCGCGCCCCCCCTTCGTCATGATTCTTCGATTTGAAACCCTGAATTCCATGGACGTCAGGGCAATCGCTTACGGAATAAGAACCCCCGTAGGGACGAGCCCCAGGACCTGCAGAGCCGTAGGGATGCCAAGCCCGCAGAGCTTGCGCTTGCTCCTCATCCCGCATTTGCATGTTTCACAGGTCTTCAGCATCTGCAAAGCGAGTTTTCGCAGAATGTTCATCACTTCCGCCGCGTTCTTCGCTCTCGCACGGCAGTCATCCTCCCTGAAGGCCATGTCTAGCATCCAGTGTAAGTTGTTCTCGATCGCCCAGTGCTCTCTCTTGATGCGCAGAAGGTCTTGCGCCCGGGCTCCTTTCAGGCTGTAGATGAAGTAATGGTCTTCAGTGCTGGTCTTGTTATCGACGTTCCGGGTGTTGTGGATCCAGGCGACGCCCGTGATGCCTCGCCAGTCTTCAAGTCCTTCGAACCAGCTCAGGTCGTTGGAAAGGTAACATTCTCTTCTCTCGATGCGCCCATGATCCTTCTCCAGGGTGCTGGCATACTGTCCTTTGGCTTTGAGTTCTCTTGTGCTTGTGTCCTGCGCTTCGCTGCGCAGGTGCCAGATGATGTCGTCGTGCAGTTTCTTCTGATTGCCTTTGACGGCGAGGACGTAATCTCCGCCCTTTTCGATGATCTTGGCGGCGATGTCCTTCTGCGTCCCCATGGCGTCGATGGTGACGACGGTGTCTTTGACCTGAAAGAGATCCAGCAGTTCGGGGATGGCCGTGATCTCGTTGCTCTTCTCGTCGGTCTTGATCTGACCGAGGACCAGCTGCGCCCGACTGGCAAAAGCGGTGAGCACGTGACTGGCTTTCCGTTCGGAACTGCCGCTGCGGCATATGGTCTTGCCGTCGATGGCGACGGTCATGCCTCTTGACTCCGCCAACTTGCCCAGGTGGACGTACAGCTCGCTCATCCAGGCGTTGAAGCGTTCGGACAACACGCGGGGATCGAGGCGGCTCAACACCTTGCCAAAGGTATCGTGAGAAGGGGTGCCGTGGCGGAAGTCGCAGAACGGCGCCAGATATTTCTTCTGATGATCGGCAAACATGGCCATTTCCGTATAGGTATCCATGTTGCAGATCACGGCCAGCACGCTGACCAGAAGGATATCCTGGAGCCGATAGTGGATCGCGTTGCCTGTGCGGAAATCTTCAATTTCTGCCAGCAGTTCCAGAAATGTCTGGTTCATTTTCGTGCCTCCTGTCGGTGTTTTGGGGCGTTTTCGGTGTTTCTTTGTATTCTACCGCAGGGAGGCTTTCTTGGGATGAACTTACTTTTCTGCGTTGCGGCTTTCTTCTTCTCGTGAGCTTAATGGCAATTTTCTCGAGTGGGTTTTCGTAAGCGATTGCCCTGCATGGACGTTTTTCGGAGTTCCTTTTCTCGTTTTCTCGGCTATAATAGAGCGACTGGATCGGTATAATTTTACACCAGAACGGAGGAACTGTTTATGGCACTTGCGCTTTATAACGATCTGACGCGTAAAAAGGAGCCTTTTGTCCCGCTGCGCGAAGGAAAGGTCACTTTTTACAGCTGCGGCCCCACCGTATACGACTATTTCCACATCGGCAACGCGCGCCCCTTCATCGTCTTCGACGTGCTGCGCCGTTATCTCGAGTTCCGCGGCTACGAAGTCACCTTCGTGCAGAACTTCACCGACATCGACGACAAGATGATCGCCCGCGCCAACCGCGACGGCGTCACCGTACAACAGCTGGCCGAAAAGACTATCACCGATTATTACGAAGACGCCGACGCGCTCGGCATCAAACGCGCCTCCTTCTACCCCCGCGCCACCGAGTACATCCCCAAGATCATCAAACTGATCCAGCGCGTCATCGACAACGGCCACGCCTACGTCGTCGACGGCACCGTGTATTTCGACGTGAAAAGCTTCCCCGCCTACGGCAAGCTCAGCCATCAGAACCTCGACGACCTGCAGTCGGGCGCGCGCATCGAAGTGGACGACGTCAAGCGCAGCCCGCTCGATTTCGTGCTCTGGAAGCCGCAGAAGCCCGGCGAACCCGCCTGGGAAAGCCCCTGGGGCCTCGGCCGCCCGGGCTGGCACATCGAGTGCAGCGCCATGTCCACCGATCTGCTCGGCGACACCGTCGACATTCACACCGGCGGCATCGACCTGGTCTTCCCTCACCACGAGAACGAGATCGCCCAGAGCGAGGCCGCCACGGGCAAACCGTTCGTCAAATACTGGCTGCACAACGAATACATCCTCATCAACGCCGAAAAGATGTCCAAGTCGCTGGGCAACTTCCTCACCGCCCGCGCCGCGCGTCAGAAGTTCCCGCCGCTGGCCATCCGCATGTTCATGCTCGGCGCCCACTACCGCTCGCCCATCAACTTCGCCCCCGAAGGCCTCGAACAGGCCGCCGCGGCCGTAGAACGCCTGCGCAACTGCTGGAGCGACCTACAGTTCGCCAAGGGCGGCCGCCTCGGCGAAACATCCGCCGCCGGCGCCGCGCTTACGGCCGCGCTGGATACATTCCGCGAGGACTTCATCGCCGCCATGGACGACGATTTCAACACCGCCGCCGCCATCGGCGTGATCTTCGAGGCCGTCACCGAGGTCAACAAATACCTGAAAGGCAACGAAAAGCTCGACCCCGCCGCCGTGGCGGCCGCCGAAAAGTTCTTCGGCGACATCGACGGCGTCATGGGCATCATCGGCATCGAGCAGGAAAAGAAGGAAGAAAGCGGCGGCGAAGCCGCCCGGATCGAGGCGCTGATCGCCGAGCGCAACGCCGCCAGAAAGGCCAAGGATTTCAAACGTTCCGACGCCATCCGCGACGAGCTGGCCGCCCAGGGCGTCATCCTCGAAGACACGCCGCAGGGCACCAAGTGGAAGAAAAAAATCTAGCCCGTTCGATAACGAAAAGTCCCGATGGTCACATGATCATCGGGACTTTTCCATTCAGAATGTTCGCCGTGGAACACTCGCAGTCGGTAAATATTTCACGGCAGATTCCGCTTCAACGCGACTGCCGCCTTTGGGGACGGCTCCTACGAAAAAAGCTCTTCTTTGCGGGCAAGGATTTCCACGCCGCCCTGGCAGGCCGGACAGAAGCAATATTTGCCGCCGGACGCTTTGACCTTCTTGCCCTGCTCCGTCATCCGGGCGACCGTTTCCGCGCCCAAAAGATCGACGGCGGCCTGACTTTTCAGGAAGTCCATCGTCGCGTCGATGCTCTGCACGTCCTCTTCCAGTTCCTGCACGAGCTTTTCCGCCGCTTCCTTCTGCTTCGGCGTGCCGACCGCGTCGAGCCATTCCTGCCCCGCGGCCTTCATTTCGGCGCAGCAGCTTCCGGCCGCAACAACTTCTTTCACTTTGGCGATCATCGCATTGTTGTCCATTCTCATCCCATCCTTTCGTTATGAGAACTTCAATTGCCGTTCTTATTATATCACGATGCGTTCGGGATATTTCCCAGCCCGAGAAACTTCGCTGAACATTCTTACAAAAAATACAACTTGCGGAAGCGGACTGTCCGTGTTATCATTCTACCGTTCATCGTCGTGTCCATGCCTGAGTGGCGGAATCGGTAGACGCAGGGGACTCAAAATCCCCCGTGGGCGACCACGTGAGGGTTCGAGTCCCTCCTTAGGCACCAATTGAAAATACAGGACCGTTCGGCTTGTGTCGGACGGTCCTTTCGTTTTTTGTCATCTTCACATCACGCCGCGGCTGTAGTGGCCGCGGGTGGTGTTGGGGAGGTTTTGCGGGTTCCTGAGCGTGCCGGAAAGGGCCTGGCGGTACAGATCGGTCAGGCGGCGGATCTCGTCGGGGCGATAGGTTCGGGCGTCGATGCGCAGGCGGGCGACGCCGCAGTCCCGAAGCCGCGGCGCGAGGTCGAGGGCGCAGAGGTCCTGCGAGTTGAGCACGTGCATACGGCCGAACTGGTCGCTCGCCAGACGGAACACCGCGCGCGTGCGGTCGCGCAGATAGATTTCCCCGCGATGGCCGGCGGCGTCTTTTCCCTTGCCGCCGAGGAAGCTGTCGCCGACGTTGTACTCCGACACCATCATCTCGATCGGCCCCTGCACGAGGCATTCCAGCGGCAGCGGGCTGACGCCGGCCAGATGGCGGAGCTGGGTCATGTTCAGCTCGATCGACGGCGTGGCGCCGGCGGCTCCCCGTTCGTACCAGAAGAGCAGGCTCTGGCTGTTGTAAATATTCAGGCTCATGTCGGCCCACAGAGGGATTTTCAACTCCATTTCGCGCGCCAGCTGCCAGAGGCCGAGGTTGTGGACGTTGAGCTGGTCGGCGCCGCTGTCCTGCGCCCGACGGAGAAAGTCGTTGAAAAGGCGCAGCTGCGGTTCCGCAACGATGCGCGGCGTGCCGAGCGCGGCGCAGC
This sequence comes from Pyramidobacter sp. YE332, assembly GCF_033060595.1. NCBI lineage: Bacteria > Thermotogati > Synergistota > Synergistia > Synergistales > Dethiosulfovibrionaceae > Pyramidobacter > Pyramidobacter sp. YE332. The sequence goes on from NZ_CP133038.1 coordinate 2,050,479, forward strand.
GGCCGGCGGCGTGAACCAGTCCGACCGCGGCGGCGCAGTCGGCGAAGCCCGCGTCTTGATTGAAGTAGCGGTCGCCGCCGAAGATCACCCAGTCGGCGCCGCCGTCGAGCGCCGCCCGCACGCCGTCGAGGCGGTCGGTCCACACGGAAAGCCGCGTTTTCTCCGCGGGGCGAGCGGCGGCCAATTTTTTCAGAGCGGCGTTTTCCCGTTCGAGCAACGCCGACGCCGCCGATTTTTCCACGGGGCGGCGCGGCGGCAGAAAATCGTCGAGCCGCGCCCGGTCCAGCGCTTCGCAGGCCTGGCGGCGGGCTTCGTTGATCTCGCTGATAGGGACCATCAGATCCCCTTCCACAGCCAGTTCCAGTTTGTCCAGCGCGTATTCCGTCGCGCCGAGGCGTTCGAGCTGGCGGCGCAGCGACGCTTCGTCCAGAGGGCGCGTGCGGGCCGCTTCGGCGAGGAAGCGAGTACGTCCCTTTCCCGTATGCCCTTCGCCGTCGCTGAGTCCGACTTCCAGCGGACGCCCGACGGCCGCCGAAACTCTGGCGTTCACGGGCACGCGCCGTTTGTTCTTTTCGCCGTAGAACGTGGCGGCGTACTCCATCAGTTTTGTGTCCAGCGTGCGGAACACGGGCGCGTTCCGGCGCACGCCGGGCGGAACGTCGATCTCGGCCAGAGCGCCGGCCGGCGCCGATTCGACTTTGCGCCCGCCGACGGTCAGAGAAGCCGCGGTCGTGCCGGCGCCGCTTCCGCCTGTGCCCGCGAACTCGAGCCCGTCGCCGCGGCGCAGTTCCTTCTCCAGCCTGATCGCGGCGCGGCCGCGCCGCAGCGATTCGACGCGGCCGACGATCACGCCGCGGTTGTCGGGGCGGGAATCGCTGATCATCTTCCGTCCCGGTCGTCCCGTCAGGTACGCCGTCGTAAAGCCGCGGTTGAAGATCTGTTCGACGGCGGCGCGGTCGCGTTCCGGCACGCGGCAGTTCCCGGCCAGACAGCCGTCGATGGCGCGGCGGTACGCATCGACGACCACGGCCACGTACTCGGGGCGCTTCATGCGCCCCTCGATCTTGAAGGAACAGACGCCGGCCTCGATCATCTGCGGCAGTACGTCGAGCGCGTTCAGGTCGCAGGGGCTGAGCAGATACGCGCCGGCGGAACCGCGCAGGAGATTTTCGCCGCTGCCGCCTGTCAGCGTATACGGCATGCGGCAGGGCTGAGCGCAGCGGCCGCGGTTGCCGCTGCGTCCGCCGATCAGACTGCTCATCAGGCACTGGCCGGAATAGCAGACGCACAGCGCGCCGTGGATGAAGGCTTCGATCTCGAGGCCTTCAGCCGCGGCGGCCCGGAGGTCGGCGAGCGAAAGCTCGCGGGCCGGCACGGCGCGGACCATGCCGCAGGCCGCGGCGAAGCGCACTCCGGCCGAACTGGTGATCGTCATCTGGGTGCTGGCGTGCAGCGGCAGTTCCGGAACGATTTTGCGGGCCAGGCGCAGCACGCCGAGGTCCTGCACGATGACGGCGTCCACGCCGGCGTTGTTCAGAAAAGCCAGGTAATCCGCCAGCTCGCGCATCTCCCGATCCTCCGCGAGCGTGTTCACCGTCACGAACAGGCGCACGCCGTGCATGTGCGCAAAGTATACGGCGCGGCTCAGCTCGTCGCGGTCGAAATTGTCGGCGTAAGCGCGCGCGCCGAAGGCCTTGCCGCCCAGATAGACGGCGTCGGCCCCGGCGTTCACCGCCGCTTCGAGGGCCTGCCACGTTCCGGCGGGGGCCAGCAGTTCAAGGGATTTTTTCATGATGTCCTCGCAGAGTTCTCTTCACGACGTTCTTCGCGGACGGCCGACGTTTTCCGCCCGCGCTTCGGCAGACGGCGGCGCCGTCCCGACGGGATGACGCCGCTGTCTCTGTAATTGTACTCCGTTTCAATGGAAAGTAAATTCGCGCCGGCGGCGCGCGGAAATCTTTTTCGTCCGCGCCGGACGTTTCATGATAAACTGAGTCTGATCACGAAACAGGAAGGAGCCTCGGAGAATGGAACCGGTCGAGTTTCGGGAAATCGCCATGATCCTCGCCGTCGGCGAGGAATTGAGCTTCACGCGCGCCGCGGAGAAAAACTATATCTCCCAGCCGGCGCTCAGCAAGATCGTGCGCAAGGTGGAAAAAAATCTCGGCGCCGCCATCTTCGACCGCGGCTCTTCGCCGCTCCGCATCACCCCCGAAGGGCAGCGCTTCATCGAGTACTTCCGCCGCCTCGAACAGGTGCGGAGCGAGCTCGAGAAATACTGCGAAAGCCTGCGCCGCCAAAAGAAGGCCGATCTCGTCATCGGCGCGCCGTCGTTCTTCTGCACCTACGTGCTGCCGCCGCTCGTGGCGTCGTTTCAGATGGAACATCCCGGCTTCTCCGCCAAGCTCATCGAGACCAACGACGCCGAATTGCGCGAGCTGCTTCGCGCCGGCGTGCTCGACCTCGGCCTGACGGTCGAAGAAAACATGCCGGCCGATCTGAAATCCTTCGTCCTGAAAAGCGAGTCGATCGTCCTTGCGGTGCCGCGCGCCACTCCGATCAACGCCCGGCTGCGGGATCTCGCCCTCGGCGAGAGCGACCTCCGCGGCGGCCTGGTCAACGAGGACGCTCCCTGCGTGCCGATCGGGGCCTTCGCCGGCGAGCGCTTTCTGTTCCTCAAGCCGGGCAACGATATCCGCGCCCGCGGGCTGAAAATCTGTCACGATGCCGGCTTCGAGCCGCAGATCGTGATGGAGCTGGACCAGCTGCTCACGGCGTACCGTCTGGCCGAAGCGGGGCTTGGCGTGGCGTTCATCCGCGCCTCCATCCCCTGCTACGCCGGTTTTTCGCCGGATCTCTGCCTGTACCGCCTCGACCATCCCGACACGCAGCGGCAGATCCGGGTGATCTTCAACGACGGGGCCCTCGCCAGCGAACGGCGGAAGAGCTTTGTCGCCTATCTCAAGAGCTGCCCGGAAGTCCGGTAAACATCAGGCTATTCCATTCCGAACACACTCCCATGCGCGACTGGCTATTGGATTTTTTCCGCCGCGCTGGTTTAGAATGAACTCAAATTGATCCACCATCCTGTCCCATTATGATGAAAGGCGGCATCCCTCATGAATATCGTTGAAAAGTTTGCCATGCTCGGCATCGATAACGCGCCCGGCCAGGAAAGCCTGCAGAAGTCCGAACGGCTCGACCTGCGCGGCGAAAAGCTGGCAGGCCCGCGCGTCGATTTCTCTCACGGCGACGTCGACGCCCACCTGCCTACGCCCGGCAGCTTCGAGGTGTTCTCCCACGGTTTCTTCGAGGGCGGCGCTCAGGCTTACACGCCGTACCGCGGCCGCAAGACCGTGCTCGAACACGTGGCGGAAAAGCTTTCGGCCTTCAACGGCGCGAAGATCGACCCGGCGCAGAATCTGATCCTCACGCCCGGCACGCAGGGCGCCCTGTTCCTCGCCATGGGCGCAAACGTGATGCCCGGCGACAAAGTCGCCATCGTCGAGCCCGACTACTTCGCCAACCGCAAGATGGTCGAGTTCTTCGGCGGCGAGCTGGTCCCCGTGCGGATGGATTATGCGGACGTCTCCGGCAAGGCCGGCCTCGACCTCGCCGCGCTGGAAAAAGCGTTTCGGGACGGCGCGAAGCTGTTCCTTTTCTCCAACCCCAACAATCCCGTGGGCTGCGTCTATTCCTGCGAGGAAATCCGCGCCATCGCCGCGCTGGCGAAAAAATACGGCGCCGCGCTGATCGTCGACGAGCTTTACAGCCGCCAGGTCTACCCGGGCGTAAAGTACACCCACCTGGCCGCTCAAAAGGAAGTCCCCGGCAACCTGATCACCATCATCGGCCCCTCCAAGACCGAGTCGCTCAGCGGCTTCCGCCTCGGCGCCGCGTTCGGCAGCGCCGACGTGATCGAACGCATGGAAAAGCTTCAGGCCATCATGGCCCTGCGCTGCCCCGGCTACAACCAGGCCGTATTCTTCACGTGGTTCGACGAGCCGGCCGGCTGGATGGACGCCCGCGTCGCCGAACACCGGCGCATCCGCGACGACATCATGAAGGTTCTTGCCGCGGCGAAAGGCGTTTCCGCCCGGGCCACCGACGGCGGCAGCTATCTCTTCGTGACCATCCCCGAGCTCGACGTCAGCCTGCACGCTTTCATCCGCATCGTGCGCGAGCTGGCAGACGTGATCGTCACCCCCGGCACCGAGTTCGGCCCCCAGTTCCTGCACCAGTTCCGCATCAACTTCTCGCAGGACCACGACAAGGCCGTCGCCGCCATGAAGCGCCTGCTGGCCGTCATGGACCGCTATCGCAAGAACTAGACCGCCGCAAAAAAACAAACGGTTCCGCACAAACTGGCACGTGCGGGACCGTTTTCTCTATTTTTCGCCCTGAGCCATGGCGCCGGCAATGATCCCGTCAATCGAATCGGAATACTCTTTGAACACTTTTCGCGCCGCTTCGACAAAGCCCGTCATGTAACGAGGCTTATAGCTCTCGCAGCGATAAACGAGCATCGTGTGCTTCGGCGGAAAATCGTTCCTGACCGCGAACACGCGCAGGTCCGTGCGGGCACGATCTTTTTGCAGCAGATCATAAAGGCTCATCTGATAGACGAATCCGATCCCGCAGCCTTGTTCGCAGAAGCGCAGGGCCAGATCGTGGCGCGACGTTTCGAAGACGACGCGAGGATGGAGACCGCGCTCCTGATAGTAGATATCCAGCGATTCGCGCAGCGTGTTGCCGCGGGAGAACCCTACCTGCGGCAGATGGATCAGATCGGAAATTTCGAAGCCGCGCTCCGCCTTCCGCAGCAAAACCTCGTCAAAAAACCTGCGGACGAACTCCCGGCTGGCGATACAGCACGCTTTTTCCTGCGAAAGCGTCCATGCTTCCGTGTTTTTTCGCACCGGCGCGTCCACGCCGATGTAAAGGTCAAGCTGCCCTTTGTCCAGAAGCTCGTCCAGCCGCGCGGTCGGCGCCTCGGTCATCGACGGCGTGATATTGGGAAACTGCGCGTGAAAGATCTCCCAGATGCGAGGCATGAAAATCGTCGCCCGGAAGCCGGTGATGCCGACGTTAAGCCGGCCGGTAACTGTGTCGGTGACATCGGCCAGTTCGGCAAGGAAAAGTTCTTCCAGCTTGACCGCCTTGCGCGCGTATTCCCTCAGACAATGCCCCGCCGGAGTGAGCCTCAGATGCGGTTTGCGCTCGAAAAGCGGCGTGCCGTAACGACTTTCCAGTTTCTGGATATGAGCGCTCAACGTCTGCTGAGTGATAAAAAGTTTTTCCGCCGCGCGGCGAAAATTCACCGTCTCCGCCGCCGCGAGAAAATAACGCAGCCCCCGCAGACTCATGAAGACGACCTCCTTTCGGACCGTGTGCTGTGCTCCTATTGAATTCTACCCTATACATCACATTTTTGACAGTCTAAAGACTGTCAGTTCGTTCTTTTTTGTTTGTTTGATTTGAATGGCAAGGGAATGTATGATGCAATCATCAGCCAGGAAACATTGTCTGTATACTCCATCGAGAGGTGTGATAAAGGTCATGCCAGTAAGCCTCGTCATTCGCGGCGGTACCGTTGTCGACCCGGCCAGCGGAGTGCACAAGCCGGCCAGCGTACTTATTGAAGACGGACGCTCCGCTGGAATCTGCGAACCTGGGGCAGAGCCTGCGGCGGCACAGACGATCGATGCGTCGGGCTGCATCGTCACGCCCGGTCTGATTGACACGCATCTGCACATGTTTTACGGCGGCACCGAGAACGGCATCCTGCCCGACGTGACTCTGCTGCCTATGGGCGTTACGGCCGGCATTGACCAGGGCAGCGCCGGCGCGGGAAATTTCCAGGCCTTTTACGATTCCATCATTTCCAGAAGCCGTGTTCACGTGTTTGCTGCTCTGAACATCTCCACTCAAGGGTTGATCACAAGTCGTTATCCGGAGAACCTCGATCCCGAGTTCACGGCGTTGCCTGACATCGAAAGACTTTTCGAGCGCTATTCCGGCGTGCTCTGCGGCATCAAGGTACGTATCAGCAAGGAACTGATCGGCGAACTGGGTCTGGCGCCGCTGCAAAACGCCATCGCCGCCGCCGAAAAGGTTGGCACGCGCATCTCCGTACATACGACCAACCCTCCCGTTCCCGTGCCGCAGTTCATCGGCATGTTCCGCAAGGGCGATATTTACTCTCACGCCTTTCAGGGGCGCGGCTTTTCCATTCTGAACGGACGAGGGCGGATCTGCGAAGAGGTACACGACGCCCGTAAACGCGGCGTGCTCTTCGATACTGCCGATGCACGCGTGCATTATCTTTATGCGGTGATCAAAGAAGCGCTTGCCGAAAATTTCTTGCCCGACACGATCAGCACGGACCTCGTTCAAGGCAGTCTGTTCCAGTCAGGCGTGTTCGGTTTGCCGCGCGTCATGTCCAAATATCTGGAGCTTGGCGTTCCTCTGGTTGATGTCATTCGCGCCGTCACGGCTGCGCCGGCGAAAGTCATCAATCGTCCCGATCTCGGCACCTTAAGCGCCGGAGCCACAGCCGACGTGGCGATCTTCCGGCTGACGCCCTGCAAGACGCAGATCGTCGACCGCGAAAAGGACGCGTTGACGCTTCGCAGCATTCTCGTTCCTCAGTGTACCATCCTGAACGGAAAAGTCGTTTTCCGTCAATTTGATTTTTAACGTCCACGGAGGTAAACAAATGAACGCCATCACGTCTGTTTTTGTCGATCTATCCGTACTCAGCCTTCTTCTGCTCATCGGATTTCTGCTGCGCCGACATGTTCCGCTGTTTCAGCGTCTGTATCTGCCCGCCTCGCTGTTAGCCGGTCTGGTCGGTCTGCTGCTGGGGCCGCAGGTGCTTGGCCGCTCCACGGCATACTGTCTGCCCATCGGCAATACGATCGGTCAGTGGCCCGGCGTGCTCGTCACTGTTGTGCTTGGTCTGTCGTTCTTCGGTTCCCGTTCATCGCACAACTTCGGACGCGTGGCTCTGTCGGCCGTGACGCAGGGAGGTTTGATGCATCAGACGCAAGTGCTTGTCGGCATGGGGGCGACGCTGCTGATGATGCCGTACTTTCCCAATCTGCCGTTCGCTTTCGGTCTCACACCGGTTTTCGGATTTCACGGCGGACACGGCACGGCCAACGCTGCCGGTGCTGCTCTCGCCGCAGCCGGCTGGGCTGATGGCGTGTCGGTAGCCAACACGATGGCCACCGCCGGCTTGCTTTCAGGTATCGTTCTCGGCATGCTCGTGATCAATATCGGCGTCCGCCGCGGCTGGTCACAGAAAGTCTCCAAGCCGCAGGACGTCCCCCAGGACATTCGCGAAGGCTATGTTCCCGTCGAGAAAAGAACTTCCATCGGCAAGGGAGTAACTTACAACGACGCTCTTGATCCGCTGGCATTGCAACTCGCGTTCGTCGGAGTGATCTATGGCTCAGCCCGTCTTCTGTCTCGAAGCCTGATCTGGATCCACCCGCTGCTCAAGGAGATCCCCCTGTTCGCCTGCGCTATGATATGCGGCGCTCTGCTATCCTATCTCCTTAAAAAGCTCAAAATGGCCGATTATATCGATCGCCCCACAGTAAACCGCATTTCCGGCGTTGCCCTCGATTATTTGGTCTGCTCTGCCATCGCGACGCTGTCGCTGAAGGTCTTTGCCCTTTACATGGTGCCCATGCTGGTCACCATAGGCGCTGTCATTGCCGCCAATATCATAGCCAACTTCTATTTTGCCTGGAAGATGTTCGACATCGACTGGTTCGAGCGCGCCATGGGAAGTTACGGTCTTGAGAGCGGCGTGCTCGCCACCGGGCTGATGTTGCTGCGCGTCATCGATCCAAAGTTCGAGACCACAGGGCAGGAGTCGGCGGCCGCCTCGGCGGCGCTGTGCTATCCCTGGTCGCTGCCCTATATTATGTTCATGCCCATGCTGGCCTTCAAAATTTCGCCATGGCTCCTCCTGACCGGCAGCGCCGTTCTCTGGATTGTGTTCTATATCGTCGCCCGCCGGTTCTTCTGGAACGGCGACCGCCGATTCAGCGACATCCTCAGCGCAAAGAGCGCAAAAGCTCAAGCGCAGCATCGGTAAAACCGGCACTGCTGCGTGAAGATTTTTTCGTTGTGTTTCCGCGCTTTGACGCGAAGGCGCAAAGAAAGATAATTCTCCATCAATGGAGTTAAGAAAAGGAAGGATAAAACATGCGCTTTTTTGACTGTACGATGCGCGACGGCGGCAATGTGGTCGGATGCGGATTCGACGCGGCTTTAACGCGAATGATGATCGAGGGGCTGCTGGACAACGGCATCACCGAGATCGAATTCGGCAACGCCAAAGGCATCGGCGCCTACGAGAATTCCCACGCCATCGCCCCGCTGAACGACGAACAGTATCTTGATCTCGCCCGGCCCTACTTTTCCCGCGGCACGCTGGGCATGTTCCTCAACGCCAAACGCTATACGGAGGCGTCCGTTGACCTGGCGGCCGAAAAAGGACTGGCGTTCCTGCGCGTCGGCGCCAACGCCGGCGAAGGCGCCGCGCTTTCGCTCAAGCCGATCAAGTACATCAAGAAGAAAGGGCTGAAGGCCTATTACTCGCTGATGAAGGCGTATGTCAGCTCCGCGAAAGAACTGGCCGAAGAGGCGAAAATGCTCGAGGACGCCGGCCTCGACGCCGTCACCATCATGGATTCGGCGGGAACCATGCTGCCCGAGGAAGTTTCCGAATACACCGAGTCGCTGGTCAAGGCCGTGAAGATCCCCGTGGGATTCCATTGCCACAACAACCTCGGCCTGTCGGCGGCCAACGCCGTGGCCGCATGGAAAGCCGGCGCCGCCATGCTCGACTGCGGGCTGCTGGGCATGGCCCGCAGCGCCGGCAACCTCGCTACCGAGGTCGGAGTGGCCTTGATGCAGCGTTACGGTCAAGCGGAGGAGGTCGACTTTTACGGTCTGCTGGGCTTCCTTGACTCGCAGCTGATCCCGGCCATGAAAGAACGCGATTATCACGCGGCCATCACGCCGCTCGACCTCGTGCTCGGCATGACCGGCACGCATTCCAGCTTCGTCGCGACCTTCAAAAAGGTCGCCGCCGAAGAGGGCGTGGCGCTTTACCGCCTGATCGCCGCGGTCTCCGCCAGAGACAGGAGCAATCCCAGCGAAGGTTTGATGCGCGAGACGGCTCGATCGTTGAGGAAGTAGGCGAAGAGGAGCATGAAAAAAATCCTTCTCGCCGGAAAATATCCCGCCGGCACCGCCGACGAATTTCGCGCACAGCTCGCCGGCGACGGCGCCGAAATCGTCGAAGCGACCTCGCAGGACGCGCTGGACGCCAGTACGGACGCCGACGCCATCGTTTTGCGCGTCCTCAAAGCTTCCAAGGGAACTCTCGCGAACAAAGGGAAACTGAAGCTGATCTGCCGCTGGGGCGTGGGCGTCGATTCCGTCGACGTCCCCTATGCTTCCTCCCGCGGCATCGCCGTCACCAACACGCCCGGCGCCAACGCCTCCGCCGTATCGGAATTGGCGGTGCTGCTCATGCTCGCCGTCGGGCGCAACCTCATGTTCCACAACCGAAGCATCCAGAACGGCGTTTGGAGCCGTACCATGTTCACCGACAACGCCGTGTCGCTGAACGGCAAAAAGGTTGGCATCATCGGCGGGGGCAATATCGGCCGTCAGGTGGCCCGCAGAGTCCAGGCCTTCGGCGCTGAAGCGCTGTATTACGACGTGTTCCGTCTCGCCCCGGAGACGGAAAAGCAGTTCGACCTGACGTTCGTCCCGCTCGACGATCTGCTCGCGGATTCCGACGTGGTCACTCTTCATGTGCCGCTGCTGGACAACAATCATCACATGCTGAACGCCGAAAAGATCGCGCTGATGAAAAGGAACGCCATTCTCATCAACACGGCCCGCGGCGGCCTGGTGGACGACAAGGCCCTGCTGACGGCCATCGACGAAGGCCGGCTGATGGGCGCCGGGCTGGACTGCGTAGAAGACGATCCCCTGCCCGCCGGGCACCCTCTGCTGGATCATCCCAACATCGTCATCACGCCTCACGTCGGCGGCAACACATCGGATCTCGGCACGGTCATGGTGCCCATGATCAGCGACACTTTGAAAAAATTCCTGCATGGCGAGAAACTGAAATTCGTGGTCAATGAAAAAGAACTGAGCAAACAATAGCGAAAAGAGGGACGAAAAACGCGAGCGGTGCGTTTTCCGTCCCTCTTTTCACGACGACGGTATTTTCTTCGTTTCGTGATAAACCGCTTCGTCCGATGATTTCACCGGTTTCCCCATTGGGTCAGACGATAAATCCCGGCAATATAACTGACATTCAGCAATTATTTTCTTTTTTGACCATGCAGAATGAACTTTCCAAGTCTCGAGCTTCATGCTAAGATAAATTTATCTTTTAGATGGTTTTCTTATGTAAATTCTGATAAAACATGTGGTTATTAAGAAATCGCGCCAGGCAATTTTTTCGAGAACATACAGGGGGGCTTGTCGTATGCTGAAGTACGTGCTGCAGAGAATATCCACGAGTTTGCTGACGTTGTTCGTGATCATCACGCTGACATTTTTTCTGATGCGGGCCATTCCGGGCGGGCCGTTCACCGACGAAAAGGTGATCCCGCCGGAGATCATGGAGAAGATTCTGGAACGCTATCACATGAACGACCCGCTCTGGAAACAGTACGGACATTATCTGTGGAACGCGATCCATTTCGATTTCGGCCCTTCCTACCGCTACGAGGGCATGACGGTCAACCAGCTGATCTCCGGTTCGTTCCCCGCTTCCGCTCTGGTCGGTTCGCTGGCGATCTTGCTGTCGCTGGCCGTCGGCATCCCCGCGGGCATCATCTCGGCGCTGCGGCGAGGGCGATGGCAGGACAAGACGGCCATGGTGCTGGCCACGCTGGGGATCACGATACCGAACTACGTCATCGCCACGCTGATGGTCTATTTCTTCGCCTACCGATGGGGGATCGTCACCGTCGGCTTCTGGGAAGGTCTGCCGACGTCGATCCTGCCGGCAATCACGCTGGCGGGGTATCCGGCGGCGTTCATCTCGCGCCTGACGCGCTCCAGCATGCTCGAAGTGATCCAGCAGGATTATATCCGCACCGCCTATTCCAAGGGGCTGCGCGAGCGCACGGTCGTGTACATCCACGCGCTGCGCAACGCGATCATCCCCGTCGTCACCTATCTGGGGCCGCTGATCGCGGGCATTCTCACGGGCAGTTTCGTCGTCGAGCAGGTGTTCGGCATTCCCGGGCTGGGATTGTTCTTCGTGACGAGCATCCAGAACCGCGACTACACGACGATCATGGGCGTGACGATCTTCTTCAGCGCCCTGCTGGTGTTCATGAATCTGCTCGTCGATATCTGCCTCGGCTTCATCGATCCGCGCATCAAGCTGGCCAAATAGGGGGGGACGCATGATGACTGAAAAGACTTCCGCGGAAACGCGCCCGCTCCGCCTGCCCGATCTGAACGACGCTTCGCTGTTCGAGTTCGTCGGCGCGGAGGAGAAAAACAAGGCGGAGTTCATCCGCCCCAGCCAGACGTACTGGCAGGACGCCTGGCAGCGTCTCAAGCGCGACAAGCTGGCGATGTTCGGGCTGTTCCTGATCGTCTGCATCTTTCTGATGGCGATCTTCGGGCCGCTGCTGTCGCCCTACGCCTACGACGAACAGGATTTCCTCATCTCCAACGAGTTCCCCTCGTGGGCGCATCCGTTCGGCACCGACATGTTCGGCCGCGACATGTTCGTGCGCGTCATGTACGGCGCGCGCATCTCCCTGGCCGTCGGCCTGATGGCCAGCCTGATCAACCTGACGATCGGCGTGATCTACGGCAGCATCTCCGGCTTCGTCGGCGGCCGTACCGACGACGTGATGATGCGCATCGTCGACACGATCCGCAGCGTGCCGACGATGATCTACGTCATCCTGCTGATGGTCGTGGTCGGTCCGGGGCTGAAGAGCATCTTCATCACGCTGGGCATCAACTACTGGACCAACATGGCGCGCATCGTCCGCGCCGAGATCATGCGCGTCAAAAACGAGGAGTTCGTGCTCGCGGCGCGTGTCATCGGCGCTTCGCCGGCGCGCATGCTGCTGCGGCACCTGATCCCCAACGCCATGGGGCCGATCCTCGTCACGCTGACGTTCTGCATCCCGCAGGCGATCTTCGCCGAGGCGTTCCTGAGCTTCGTCGGCCTCGGCGTCAGCGCGCCGATGGCTTCGTGGGGCGTGCTCAGCAGCGACGCGATGAACGCGCTGATGGTCTATCCCTACCAGCTGTTCTTCCCCGCCATGGCCATCTCGCTGACGATCCTCGCGTTCAACTTCTTCGGCGACGGCCTGCGGGACGCGCTCGACCCGCGGCTGCGCAAGTAGGTAAAGAAGGGGGGAAGATTTTCATGTCGGAAAAAATTCTCACGATCAGGGATCTGCACACCTCTTTCTTTACGCCGGTCGGCGAGGTCAAAGCCGTCGGCGGCGTCTCGCTGACGCTCGACAAGGGCGAAGTGCTGGGCATCGTCGGCAAATCGGGCAGCGGCAAATCCGTGACGATGCTGTCGATGCTGCATCTGCTCGGCCCTTCGGGAAAAGTCGTCGGCGGTTCGGTCAACTTCGAGGGGCAGGAACTGACGACGATGAACTACAAACAGATGTCGGACATCCGCGCCAACAAGATCTCGATGATCTTTCAGGACCCGATGACCAGCCTCAATCCGGTGCTGTCCATCTCGTACCAGCTGTGCGAGCCGCTGATCCGCCACAAGCACATGAGCCGGGGCGAGGCGAAAAAGCGCGTGATCGAGCTGCTTCACGACGTCGGCATCGAGCCGGCCGAGGAACGCATCGGCCAATACCCGCATCAGTTCTCCGGCGGGCAGCGTCAGCGCCTGATGATCGCCATGGCGCTGGCCTGCAATCCCGACCTGCTCATCGCCGACGAGCCGACGACGGCGCTCGACGTGACCGTGCAGGCGCAGATCCTCGAACTGATGAAAGATTTGCAGAAGAAATGGAACACCGCCATCATCCTCATCACGCACGATCTCGGCGTCATCGCCGGCATGGCCGACCGCGTCGCCGTCATGTACAGCGGGCATGTCGTCGAGGAAGGGACGCGGCGCCATATCTTCTATAATCCGGCGCATCCGTACACGCAGGGGCTGCTCAAGTCGGTGCCCAATCCCGACAATCTCACCAAGGAACGGCTGATCCCCATCAAGGGGCAGCCGCCCGATCTGCTCAACCCGCCCAAGGGCTGCCCGTACGCGCTGCGCTGCCCCAAGGCGATGCGCGTCTGCCTGCAGTACCCGCCCGAAACGCAGTTCGTCGAGGAAGGCCATTCAGCCGCGTGCTGGCTTCAGCACGCGCCCCACGGAGGTGACGCGCGATGACCGACAGCCGGGAAATCCTTCTCGAAGTCACGGATCTGGTCAAGCACTTCAACGTGCCCAGAGGCGTCGTGCGCTCCGTCGACGGCGTGTCGTTCAGCATCCGCCGCGGCGAAACGCTCGGCCTGGTCGGCGAATCCGGCTGCGGCAAGACGACCACCGGGCGCACGATCATCCGCCTGTACGACGTCACCTCGGGCAGCGTAAAATGGAAAGGACACGAGCTGGCGAACCTTTCACAGAAGGAAATGATCCCCTACCGCAAGGAACTGCAGATGATCTTTCAGGATCCGTACGCCTCGCTCAATCCGCGCATGACCGTCGGCGACATCGTCATCGAGCCGATGGTGATCCACGGCGTGCCGCGGGACGAGCGTATCGACCGCATGCGTCGCCTGCTTTCCATCGTCGGGCTCAACAGCGAGCACGCCAACCGCTACCCGCACGAGTTCTCCGGCGGGCAGCGCCAGCGCATCGGCATCGCCCGCGCGCTGGCCGTCGAGCCGGAATGCATCATCTGCGACGAGCCGATCTCGGCGCTGGACGTGTCCATCCAGGCGCAGATCGTCAACACGCTCGAAGACTTGCAGCACGATCTGGGGCTGACGTATTTGTTCATCGCCCACGACCTGTCGATGGTCAAGCACATCAGCGACCGCGTCGCCGTCATGTACCTCGGCAACATCGTCGAAGTGGCGGAGAGCAACGAACTTTACACCAATCCGCTCCATCCCTACACGCAGTCGCTGCTGTCGGCCATTCCCGTCCCCGACCCCGACAAATCCGACGCGAGAAAGCGCATCCAGCTTACCGGCGAAGTGCCCAGCCCGATTGATCCGCCTTCGGGCTGCAAGTTCCACACCCGCTGCCCGCGGGCGTTCGACCGCTGCAGCGTCGAAGCGCCGCCACTGGCCGGCGGCGAACATCAGTGCGCCTGCTGGCTGGCGAACAACTAGGCTTCACCGCGCACCTTCCGTGCGCGTCATTATACGTAAGGAGGATTCAGTCATGAAAAAACGCAGTTGGATTCTGGCAGCAGCCGCGGCGCTTGCTTTGTGCGCGAGCGCGTGCGCGGCGGAGAAGGTCTTCGTCTACAACCTCGGCGTCGAGCCGAGAACGATCGATCCGGCGCTGAACAACGCCACCGACGGCTCCACCATTATCTACAACCTCTTCGAAGGTCTGGTGCGCGTCTCCCTCGAGGACAAGCCCGAACCGGGGCTGGCCAAGAGCTGGGACGTCTCCGAAGACGGCCTGACCTGGACGTTCCACCTCCGCGACGGCCTCAAATGGCACGACGGCACGCCGCTGACGGCCGAACACTTCCGCTACGGGCTGCTGCGCGTCGTCGATCCCAACGTCGCTTCGCCCTACGCCTTTCTCGGCTTCCCCATCGTCAACGCCGAAAACTTCTACAACGGCAAGTGCAAGGCCGAGGACGTCGGCATCAAGGTCGTCGACAACACGACCCTCGAGCTGAAGCTCGCCTATCAGAACCCGCTGATGCTCGACCACCTGTCCTATCACATCTTCTTCCCCGCCAAGCCCGAAGTCGTCGAAGCCCATCCCCGCGACTGGACGACCTCGCCCGACACGATCCTCTGCAACGGCCCCTTCTATCTCACCGAGTGGAAGCACAACGCCGAGATGACGCTCGTCAAAAATCCCCACTACTGGGACGCCGAGAACGTCAAGATCGACAAGGTGCGCGTCGTCATGATCACCGACCCCAACACCGCGCTCGCGGCCTTCAAGGGCGGCAAGATCGATTTCAACAAGCGGCTGCCCTCCATGCAGATCCCCGTGCTGCTCAAGAGCGGCCAGGCCAAGACCGTCAACACGCTCGGCGTCAGCTTCAGTGTCTTCAACGTCACGCAGCCGCCGTTCGACAATCCGCTCGTGCGCCGCGCCTTTGCGCTGGCCGTCGACCGTCAGGGCATCGTCGATAAGGTGACCATGGCCGGCCAGGCTCCGGCCAACGCCTACATCCCCTACGGCCTGCCCGGGCCGGAAGACGGCAAGGATTTCCGCGCCGCCGGCAAATCCTACTTCAGCAACCGCGCTCAGCCCGAAGAGGCCCGCAAGCTGCTGGCCGAGGCCGGTTATCCCGACGGCAAGGGTTTCCCCAAGATAACTTACAAGTACAACACCAACGAAGGCAACAAAAACATCGCCGAAGCCCTGCAGGCCATGTGGAAGAGGAACCTCGGCATCGAAGTCGAGCTGTACAACGAGGAGTGGAAGGTCTTCATCAACACCCGTTTCCAGAAGAACTACCAGATCGCTCGCCACGCCTACCTGGTCGACTTCTTCGATCCCGCCAGCCTGATGGACATCCTCGTTTCCGATTCGCCCGAGAACGTTACCGGTTACAACAACCCCGAATACGACAAGCTCGTCGTGGCGGCCCGGAGCGAAATGGACCACGCCAAGCGCATCGGCTATCTGCTCAAGGCCGAGGACATCCTCATGCAGGATCTGCCCGTGCTGCCCATCAACTACTACTCCACCCCCTACATGGTCAGCGAACGCGTCAAGGGCATGTACATCTCGCCGCGCAACTGGGACTTCTTCCGCGGCGTCGAGATCGTCAAGTAAAGAGTTTTAAAGACAAAAAGGAGCGGGGCCCAGGCCCCGCTCCTTTTTGTCTTTATCGCTTCACCACAGTGCTTGTCCTGCGAAACGATTGTTAATATGATCCTGTCGTCTCCTCCGCGGGACCCATCAAACGTTTTCCCGCAAAAATCCGATAATAGACCGCGAAGGAAACGGCCGTCAGCGCCCACGACACGGGATAGCTCGCGACGATCGTGATCAGCCCGCGGCTTCGAGGAACGACGAACAGGATCCAGAGCACGCGCGAAGCGCAGGTGGCGATGAGAGTGAGCAGCATCGGGCGCAACGTCTCCCCCGCGCCGCGGATGGCCGCAGAAAGCGCTTCGCCGAACACGTAAACAAAGTAAAGCGGCGACAAAAAGCGCATCAGCTTTGCCATGATGGGAATAACGTCGTGATCGGACGGATTGACGAACAGCCCGCCCAACGGCTCGTTCCAGAGATACAGCGCCGCGCCCAGCGCCGCGACGAGGCTGGCCGTCATTCCCGTCCCGACGAGGACGCCGCGTCGGACCCTTGCGAACTGCCCCGCGCCGTAATTTTGCGCGACGAACGTCGATATCGCCGCCGCCAGAGAGTCCGCCGCCAGCCAGATCATAAAATCCAGCTTCCCGCATAGCGCCCAGGCGGCGATGTTGTTCGTTCCGGTCCCATTGATGGCGCCCTGGATCATCATGTTGGCAACGGGATAAAGCGACGACTGCAGTCCCACGGGAAGTCCCAGACACACGATGGCTCTCAGCGCCGGACGATGGAAACGCGCCTGTCGAACGGAAAAGCCCTCGACGCCGTTTTTCCCATTCAGCGCGTTCAGCGCCAGCAGCGCGCTGACCATCTGCGCCGCGGCGGTCGCCAGCGCGGCTCCCGAAACGCCCCAACGGAACACACCGACGAAAAACAAATCCAGAACGACGTTGACGGCGCCGGAAACGACGAGGATGTAAAAAGGCGTTTGGGAGTTTCCGACCGCCCGCAGGATCCCGGCTCCGATATTGTAGAGCATGGAAAAAACGAACCCCGCATAGTAAATGCGCACGTACGACAGCGTCAAAGGAAAAATGTCCTCGGGAACGTCCAGCCACCGCAGGCAGGCGGGCGCCGCCGCCACGCCGAGGACGGAAAGGACCGTCCCGCCGGCGAGTCCGAAAACGACGACCGTATGGACGGCGCCGAGAAGCTCCCGTTTTTTCCCGGCGCCAAAAAACTGCGAGACGATGATGGCCGCCCCGCCGGACAATCCCACGAAAAAATTGACCGGCAGCTTCAGCAGGCTGTAAACGGAGTCTACGGCCGCCAGACCGTTTTTCCCGACGAACTGCCCGACGATCACCGCATCCGCGGTCGTGTAAAACTGCTGAAAGAAATTTCCGGCCAGGATCGGCAGAAAGAAGACCAGCAAATTTTTCCATATGACGCCCCGAGTCATGTCAAGGTTTTTATCGCGCACCGCGCTCCTCCCCTTCGCCTTACGGACGCGCACGAACGTGCGACTCGCCGTCCGCAAAACTTCTTGCCAACGTTCGCTTCCCGATCGGTTCGAGACGTTCCGCCGGCACAATCTCCGCAAATCTCCCGTCTTTCATGATCGCCGCCCGCTGGCAGAAATGCCGAATGATCCTCATGTCGTGAGAGATCATGACAACGGCGAAACCGAACGCCCGCTGCAGCTCGTAAAGCAGGCCGAGTATCTGCTTCTGCAGGATCACGTCCAGCGCGGAAACCGCTTCGTCGCACAAAAGGATATCCGGCTCGACGACCAGCGCCCGCGCCAACGCGACGCGCTGACACTGGCCGGTGCTGAGTTGGGGCGCGCGCCGCATCTGCGCCTGCGGATCGATGCCCACCCGTTCCAGATAGTAACGGGCTTTCTCGTCCCGCTCCCGTTCCGTCCCCACGGCAAGATACTTCAGCGGTTCCTGCACGAGCTGAAGAGCGCTGCGCGACGGATTCAGGCTCGCCCGCGCGTCCTGGAACACCATCTGCATCTTGCCGCACACCCATCTTCTGCGCTTCCCGCGCAGATCCGTGATGTCGCGCCCGCAGCAGACGACCGAACCGCCGTCGACGCTTTCCAACCCTGCGACGCATCTGGCCAATGTGGATTTTCCGCAGCCGCTGCGACCCAGGATGCCGACGGATTCTCCCCTGTACAGGTCGAAACTCGCCTCCTTGAGCACGTCAATTCTATTTCCGTTCCTGCCGAAGGACTTGCAGATGTTCCTTACCCGCAGCAGCGGCGGCTCCCCCGCCCGGTCTTTCGGCGGACGTCCTCTTTCCGGCAGCGCTCTTGCTTCTATGAGCGACTGCGTATAGCTCTCCCGTGGACAAAGCAGGACTTCTTCCGTCGCCCCTTCCTCGACGACGGTCCCGTCCCGCAGGATGATCACGCGGTCGCTCGCTTCACGAGCTACGGCGATGTCGTGAGTGATCAGCAGAATCGAAAGGGACAGCCGCTTTTGCACCTGTTTCAGCAGCGCGAGAACCTCGCGCTGGCTGTCGGGGTCGAGCGCCGACGTCGGTTCGTCCGCGATCAGGATCTCCGGTTCGAGGCAGAGAATGAGCGCGATATAGACTCTCTGGCACATCCCGCCGCTGAGTTCGAACGGATACGCGTCCAGAACGCGCTCGGGATCTTCGAACTTCAGAAGCGACAGCAGTTCCCGGCTCTTCCGCTCGAACGACTCCTCCGAACCGGCTTTGTGAAAGCGCAGCGTCTCGAGAAAATGCGCGCGGACCCTCTCGACGGGGTTGAGCGCCAGCCGAGCGTCCTGATAGATCATGGCGATCCTCTTTCCGCGCAGCGGCCGCCAGTCGAAACGCGGCGAAGCCAAGTCCAGAGGCGGCTCGTCTCCCATCCACAGCGCGCCGCTCTCGATCCGGGCCGAGGGAGGCAGCATCCCCAGAAGCGCTTTTCCGCAGGTTGTTTTGCCCGATCCGCTTTCCCCCAGCAAAGCCAGCGTTTCTCCTTTTCGCAGGGAGAAGGAAAGCTGTCTCAGCACCTGAAGCCGTCCTTTTCCCCGACCGTACGCCACGCCCAGATTTTCTACCGATACGGCGCGTTCCATGTCTAAAGCCGCACCCCCTCGTAAGGATCCATGACGTCGCGCAGGCCCTCGCCGATAAAGTTCAGCGCCAGCACCGTAACGACGACGAAAAGGGCGGGGCCGAACAGCAGGTGGGGATGTTGGAAAAAATGGGCCCGGGCGTCCGAAAGCATGCTGCCCCACTCGGGCAGAGGCGGCTGCGCGCCCAGCCCCAGAAAGGAAAGAGCGGAAATCGAAAGGATCAGCGTTCCCAGCTCAAAGGTCGCCAGAACCGCGACGGAGCCGATCGTTTTGGGCAAAAGCTCGCAGAAAACGATCCTCGGTTCGGACGCTCCCAGCACTCTGGCGGCCAGCACGCTGGGATCGTTCTTTATCTGCAGGACGACGCTCCGCGAAATTCTGGCAAACGGCACCCACCAGACGGCGACCACCGCAACCAGAAGCTGCGTCAGGCCGGGGCCCCACAGCGCGGCGACGACCATGGCGAAGACCATGAACGGAAACGCCATGAGCACGTCTATGATCCGCATCAGAATCGTATCGAACGCCGTCTGGCTGTGCAGCCCCGCCAGGATCCCCAGCTGAACGCCGATCACCAGCCCCATGCCGAGCGCCGCGAAGGAAGAGACCAGCGTCACCCGCCCGCCGTAAAGCGTACGGGCAAGGATATCCCGGCCGAAACGATCCGTGCCGAACGGATGGCGCGCGCTGAAACTTTCCAGGCGTCGCGCGCTGTCCGCCGCATCCGGAGCGCAACCGGTCAGCAGCGGCGCGCCGACGACCGATACGGCGACGAGGCACAGCAGCGCCGCTCCCACAAATATTTTCGCGGAACGTTTTTCCTTTTTCATACATCGTTCCTCCGCTTTCCGGACAGGCCGGCTTCGCGCCCGCTCTTCCGCACGCGAGGATCGGCCACGATATAGGCGACCTCCACAAGGAGGTTGATCATGACGACCGCCGCGACCGTCAAAACGGTATACCCCTGCACCGCGGGATAATCATGAAGTAAAACGCTGTTCATGGCGTAGTTCCCCAACCCCGGCCAGTTGAAGATGCTCTCGATGACGACGGAACCGCCGATCAGATGGGCAAAAGACAGCGCAAGCGTTGTAATAACGGGAAGCAGCGCGTTCAAAAACGCCCCGCGCAGAATAAGGCTCCGCGGCAATCCGCGGGACTGCGACGCCGCGACATAAAGCTTGCCGAGCTCGGCAAGCATGACGGCGCGCACCATGCGCACGACCGGCGGCGCGCCGGCCAGTCCCAGCGCGAGCGCCGGCAGCCACAGCCGGGATAATCCCGCGTAACTGCTTATTCCGTACCAGCGCAGCCGGATCGAAAAAACAAAAAGCAAAACCAGCGAGAAAACAAAAGCCGGCAAAGAAGCCATCACGACGCACATCATACGGACCAGCCCATCCTGGAATCGGCCGGCCTTGATTGCGGAATAAAGCCCCAGCGACAATCCAAGCGCCGATTCAACCAACAAGGCGGCGGACGACAACAGCAGCGTCGCCGGGATCAAGCCGAGCAGCTCCCGCAGCACGGGGCGTCCCGTCCGCATGGAACGCCCCAGATCGAGGGCGGCCAGCCTTTTCAGCCAGCGAAGATACTGAACGGGGACGCTGTCGTTCAGCCCGTGCAGTTCCCTCAGTTCGGCCTTTCGTTCTTCGAGCATCTCCGTATTGACGCCAAGATCGTTGGACACCAGCCCCAGCGCCATATCGACCGGATCGCCGGGAGCAAAGCGCACCAGCGCGAACACGATCATGGAAGCAAGCAGCAGCGTAACAAGCGCGCCGCCGATCCGGCGCAAAACCAACACCCCGCACATGAAAGCGCCTCCTTACCGAACAAAAAGGCGACAGGACAGAGAACCGAGAGGTTCCAGCCCTGCCGCCCGGCAGATCATACACTATTCCACGATTCTCAGATTCGCGTTCACGACGTTTTCGAACTGGCGAAAATGCGGGACGAATCCCCGCAGTTTGTTGCTGACGGCAGTAATCTGCGGGCGCGGGCAAATATAGACGGCGGGGGATTTCTCGGCGATATGCAGCGACAGTTCTCTGGCGATCTTGCCGCGTTCCTCCCTGCTGCCGGCGGCCGCAAGCCGCGCCAGCAGATCGTCGACGCGCGCGTCGCGATAGCGTCCGTAATTTGCGGTTCCGTTCGCGCCGTATTGCGTGTTCAGAAGTCCCAAAACATTTCCGAACGTTCCCCAGCCCTCGATGGCTCCGTCCCAATCGCCGGTCTTGTACGCGTCGGACATCAGGGAATAATCGCCGTGACGGACCGACACGTTTACCCCCAGCCTGCGCCATTGAATCTGGACGGCCTCTCCCAGCGCCTTGTCGTTGCGGAAAGAGCGCACGGTCATGGCAAGCTGTGCGCCGTTCCTATACCGGTAGCCGTCGGCCTCCAGACGCCAGCCGGCCTCGTCGAGAAGCGCGGCGGCTTTTTCCGGATCGTAGGAGTCGAAAAAAGCGTTCTTTATGTCGGCATAGGCGGGGTTCGCTCCGAGCCAGGTCGTTACGGGTTCGCTTAGCCCTTCCATGCCCAGAAGGATCAGCTCGCGCCGGTCCAGTCCCCAGCTCAGCGCCCGGCGCACGCGTTCGTCGCTGAGGGCGCTCTTTTCGGTGTTGAGATAGACCGTCATCGTCTGGGCTCCGGGCACCATCACGATATGGGACGCCGCGTTCTCGGTAAACTGTTTATAGGCGGTGCGATCGATATCCATCACCACATGGTACTGGCCGCTCAACGCCGCCATGACCCGCGCGTCGGAATCCCCGATCTGTTCATGGACCACACGCTGGATCTCCGGCTTCGTTCCCCAGTAATTCTCGTTTTTCTCGAAGACCATGCGCCGCGACGGCTCGAAAGAGACGATCCGGTACATGCCGGTATAGTCCGCCGATTCCGCGCCGTCGTACGAGTACGGCGCGGCGGTGTTGTGGATAACCAGCTGCGAAGAAGAAAGATTTTCGGTGATATCAACGTTCGCAGCATCCGTGACGACCCGCACCGTATTTTCGTCTGCGGCGGAAAACGTCATTCCCTTCAGGTGAGGATTCGCTTTCATGTCCAACGCCTTCGAACGCATCAGAGAAGCGACGACGGCCTCCGCCGTCACCGGCGCTCCGCTCCAGAAAACGGCTTCGGGGCGCAGGCGGATCTCCCATGAATGTTCGTCCAGCTGAACGGCTTCCTTGGCGAGCGAAGGTCGAATAATCCCGTCGGCCCCCGCCTTGAAAAGAATCTCGCCCGCCCCCATGTTCAGGAGGTAATCCGCGGCGGGGTACACCGTCGGATCCACGCCGCAGGCGATCTCGCTGCCGGCGACGATCAGTTCGGACTCGGACGGGACGTCGGACGACACGGCTCCGGCCTGCCCGGTCAGCGCCGTCAGGGCCAAAAAAGCGGCGCACACGGTCAACAAGTGCAAATATCGTTTCATTCGATTCAAAACCCCTCTTCCTTATCTTTCTGCTTCTCTTTCCGCTTCAATGAAATTAGCATCAGCTAACCGATATCACGCAGTTTAGGGCTTGTTTAAAAAACGTCAAAGTTGCCTAAATCGATCCAATCGCTTAAACTTTTCTCATGGAAGAGAGAAGATATGAACTGACCTCCAGCGAGTGGAATCGAATCAAGAGAATGCTGCCGCCCGAACACCCGAAATCAGGTCAACGTGGACGCCCGGCAAAATACGATAACCGCAGGATCATCAATGGGATTCTGTGGCTTGCCAGAAGTGGAGCGCCATGGAGAGATCTTCCGGAGCGTTACGGCAAATGGCAGGCAGTTTACGCACGTTTCAGGCTGTGGAAACAGCGGGGAATATTCGAGGCGATCTTTGCCGCCCTAAGCGCTGATGCCGACATGGAAAATCTCTCTATCGACTCCACGTCCTGCAAAGTACATCAAAGTGCCAACGGGAGAGGGAAAACCCCGGAAGGGGGAAAAAAGGGGCTCAAGCGATTGGCATGTCCAGAGGCGGCAAGAATACGAAAATTCATGCGATAGTAGATGGTTTAGGCAATCCGCTGGCGCTCCTGCTCAGTCCCGGCAATGACCACGATTCCCGCCATGCCGTGTCCTTGCTCGGGCAAGCGGAAATCAGAGGGAGCAACGTCATCGGCGATAAGGCTTACGGTTCGCAAGCCATCAGAGAGTACATTACTTCTCGGGAGGGAAGTTACACTATCCCGCCGAAGAGCGATAATCCCGAACCGTGGTTTATAGATGAGCATGTTTACAAGGAACGACACTTGGTTGAATGTTTCTTTCAGAAAATCAAATGGTTCCGTAGAATTTTCACCCGCTATGACAAACTTGACGCTTCGTTTTTCGCTTTTGTTCTTGTCGCTGCCAGTGTTATTTTATTGAAATAATACAAGCTGAAATGTTTTTTAAACAAGCCCTAGCACAAAGAATATAATTTACAAAGAGAATGATTTCGATTAAAATCATTCGATAAAGTAATTACAGAAGAGGTAAAAAATGAACACGGAACAGCTCAAGACGTTTCTTTCTCTCGCGGAGACAAAGAATTTTTCACGTTCCGCCGAAGCGCTGATCATCTCTCAGTCTACGGTGAGCAAACGGATCGGCGAACTGGAAAAGGAAACGGGGCAGCCCTTGTTCTTGCGCGGTCGCGGCGGCGTCAGGCTGACCGGCGCGGGGCAGGCGCTTCGCGAGTACGCCGAACAGATCGTGAATCTGGAAGAAAAAGCCCTGGGGCAGATGAACCGTACCGGCCCGTATTCGGGGTATCTCATCCTGGGGAGCGCATACGCTTACTACGACATGTACCTTTGCAGGAATCTGCGGATCTTCGCAGAACGGCACCCCGACATTTCCGTGTGGGTAAAGTGCGGGCATACGGGCGCGCTCCTCAATGAGCTGAGGCGTGCTCTGCTCGACGTCGCGTTCACGCACCACCCGCTCCACAATCCCGATTACGTCTGCACATGCGTCGGCGAGGACGAACTCGTCCTCGTGACCGACGCGAAAAACACGGAGCACTGCGACGGCATTTCATACGCAAGCGTCAAAGAACTGCCGATGATAGATTCCAACTTTCTTTACGGAACGACGCAGCGCCGCCTTTTTCCCCCTTCCTGTCAATTCCAGTTGAGAGTGGATATCGCCTCCTGCGCCGTGCCGCTCCTGAAAGGCGGCGGCTGGTACGCCATTTTAGCCAGGAAGCACGTGGAGCCTCAACTCCAGTCCGGTCAGCTGCGCGTCATTCCGGTACGCGACGAAAAGATCCCCCCGGTTCAACACTATGTGGTTTACCGGAAAGAAAGCGGGCAGCAACCCGCCGTTCAAAAATTTCTTTCCGAACTCTGAACGAAGACACTCGTTTCGCGCCCAGCAAAAAGCGTCATCGACGGCAAGTATCGGGGACGAAGACGCCCCCGTCACGCTCTGCAAATAAAAAAACAGGAGGGTCGCGGCCGACATCAGCCATGACTCACCTGTTTTTTTTCATACATTTCGGATCGTTTTCTTCTCAGCGACGACGCGTGACGGCGGCGCTTTCGATCAATTTCTCCACCAGATCGGGCAGCGGCACGCCGGCGGCTTCCCAGAGCTTTGGGTACATGCTGATGGCCGTGAAGCCGGGGATGGTGTTGATCTCGTTGAAGACGACGCGGTCCGTGCCTTTTTCGAGGAAGAAGTCGGCGCGCGAAAGGCCGCGGCAGTCCATGGCGCGGAAGATCTTTTTCGCCATGGCGCGGATCTCTTCGCGCTTGCCTTCCGGCAGCGGAGGGTCGACGACGGTGCGCGAGGCGCTGCTGTTGTACTTGGCGTCGTAATCATAAAATTCGGCGCCGGCGAGGATCTCGCCCACGCCGCTGGCTTCGGCATCCCAGCCGCCGAGGAGCGCGCATTCCAGTTCGCGGCCGACGATGGTCTCTTCGGCGATCACTTTGCAGTCCTGAGCGGCGGCAGCCCGTAACGCGTCGACAAGCTGCGCGCGGCTCCCCGCCTTGGAGACGCCGCAGGACGAACCGGCGTTGGAGGGCTTGACGAAAACGGGATAGCTCAGTTCGGACTCGACGCGGCGCACGACGCCGTCCATGTCGTCCAGCTCCTCCCGCCGAAACGCAACGTAACGCGCCTGCGGGATGCCGCAGCGTTCCAGAACGGCTTTGGCCGTCGCTTTGTCCATCGTCGCGGCCGACGACAGCACGTCGCAGCCCACGTAAGGGATCTGCGCCAGTTCGGCGATGCCCTGCGGGCAGCCGTCTTCGCCGTACAGGCCGTGCAGGACGGGAAAAAGCACGTCGACGCGCTCAAGGGAAAAGCGCCCTCCGTCGCTGAGCAGAACGCTTTTCAGCGCCGCGTCGGGCAGCAGCGCCGCGCCTTTGCGGCTCTGACGCCACTCGCCCGAAACGATCTGATCGACCGACTCGACGTGGAGCCAACGCCCGTCCTTAGTGATGCCGATCAGAAGCAGGTCGTATTTTTCCCTGTCGATATTGCGGGCCACCGTCGCGCCCGAAACGCAGGACACTTCATGCTCCGACGACTGGCCGCCGAACAGCAGCGCCACTTTTTTCTTCGTTTCCATTTCGCACCTCGCTATCAATCGAGGACACGTTTCACAACGTGTCCTCGTTCTTTTTCTCTCAACTACTCGATCCGCTCGAAGTCGGCCGCGCCGTGCTTGCACAATGGGCACACATAATCGGGGGCAGTTCTTCGCCCTCGTACACGTAGCCGCAGATCTTGCAGCGCCAGCCTTTTCTCTTGCCCGCCTGCGGCCGGGGCTTGATGTTCTTGTGATAGAAGGCGTACGTCGCCGGCTCTTTGCCGGACATGATCTCTCCGCCCTTGATATCCGCGAGGAACAGCGAATGCGAACCCAGTTCCCACGCTTGCAGGACTTTTCCCGAGAACCAGGCGTTCACATGTTCGGTTGGGATCAAAATGCCGTTAGCCGTGCGAATGGTCTCAACGCCGGCAAACTTGTCGGCGTCGCGCCCGCTCTGGAAACCGAAGCGCTGAAACAGATCGAACGGCGCCGTGATATCGAGGATCGCCACGTTGAATCGCCCCGTGCGCGCGATCATATCGTGAGTGTAGTTCTGTTTGCAGACCGAGATGGTCACATGGGCGGGGGCTGCCGACACCTGCGTTACCGTGTTGATGATACAGCCGTTGTCCTTGCCGTTTTCCGCCGCGCTGAGCACAAACAAACCGTACGTCAGCTGATGCATAATTCGCGAATCCATAAAGAAACCCCTTCCTCTGCCCCGAATCCCGCGGCGCAAGAACGGATTCCGCGCCGCTCCCCTCTTCGCCGCGTCGGAAATAAAAACTCCGGCCCCCGCCGGACATTTCCTCAGCGGCCCCCTGCGCAAGCGTCGATTATTTTTCTTTTTGATTATACCATGCGCTTCGTCCCGTGTGAGGAAAGAGCGGAGAACGTTCAGCCCTCGGAATATTTTGCTCCTCCCATGAATTGAGCTTCATCGAGGCTGAAAAGAGTGTCGACGAACAGGTCGCGGAAATACGCAGGGCCGCGCCGCGCCGCGCACGTTCCGGCGGCAGCCTGCTCGCCGCTCAGCCCCACGACGGCGCAGACGGCGGCCGCCGCGCGCAGGGAATTTTCGACGGCGAACGCGGCGCCGAGCAGCGACGACAGCATGCAGCCCATACCCGTGACGCGGGCCATCATCGCATCGCCGTTGCCAACGCTGAACGTTCGGCGTCCGTCGGTGACCGCATCGACGGCGCCGGAAGCAACCGCTACGCAGCCGTACCGCCGCGCCAGCTGCACCGCAGTTTCGTGCGCAGACGCCGCGTCTTCCGAAGATGCGTCGACGCCCCTCGCCGTTCCCGTGTCGCCAAGCAGGGCTCGGATCTCCGCGCCGTTGCCCCGTACGCAGGCCACGGGAAATTCTTTCAGCAGCGCGATGCAGCTGCGGCGGCGGAGCGAAGAAGCGGCAACGCCGACCGGATCGACAATGATCGGATGCCCGCGCTCGGCGGCCTGCCGCGCCGCTTTTCCGATGGAATCCAGCTGCGCGATGGCCCCCATATTGACCACCAGCGCGTCGGCATGGCGCTGCACCTCTTCCACCTCATCGGGATGAGCGGCCATAAAGGGACGCGCGCCGGCGGCCAGCAGGACGTTGGCGCAGTCGTTCACGGTCACCGGGTTGGTGATGCAGTGGACGAGCGGACGGCGGCGGGAAATTCTCTCCCACACCGCCCACAGTTCAGCGGGAACCGCCATGCCGTTCTCCCGAAATATTCCGCTCAGCTTCGAGCAGCCCCAGCCTTTTCATGGCGACGGTGATCACGGCGCCGATCGCCGTGCCGCCGGCGGAACTGATCAGAAACGGCACGACGAAAGTCAGCAGCGCGGCTTTGTCGTTGCCCAACACAAAACGCGCCACGGGATAGGACAGCATCCCGCCGATCAGCCCCGTGCCGGCGATCTCCCCCAGCCAGGCGGCAGGAAGCCGCCGAACCAGCCGGTACAGAACGCCGGCCAGCAGCGCGCCGCACATGCTCCCGGGGAACGCGAGCGGCGTGCCGGCGCCGATGAGGTTGCGGATCAGACTGGCGATGAACGCCGCCGCCACATTCCACGCCGGCCCGAGAAAAACGGCGCCGAGAATGTTGGCGAGATGCTGCGCCGGCGCGCACTTGGCCCCGAAAACGGGAAAGGAAAAAAACGACCCCACCACGGCAAACGCGGCCAGAACGGCCGTAAACGCGATCTTTCTGACTCGTAAATTGTTCATGGATTCCTCCTAGAATAATGTAGTCGCACTTGTTGACAGATTATTGAACGGGACAATCTGCGATAATGTCAGCATGCAGTGTGAGCGTCGCCGTTTGTTTCCTTGGGGACATTTCCTCGTAAAGGAGAGTGGCGCCTCACCTCTTGCGGCAGTTCACGAATGAGCTGGATGTTGAGACCGAAGGTCTTCTCCGTCTGTCCAAGGAGGTTGTGAGCCGCAGGAAGCGTGAGAATTCACCTGCAAATACGTTGTGGTGAGGTGACTCATGTACTATCTTGGTATTGACATCGGGAAGAACAATCACGAAGCAGGGCTTATCAGGGAGGACGGCAGCCACGTCGGCAAGTCGCTGCGTTTCGCCAATGCTCGGGAGGGCTTTCAGCAGCTTCTGCTCTTTCTCGAACAGAGTCTTCCCGAGCGGGAGGCTTTCTGTATCGGCATGGAGGCGACCGGTCATTACTGGCTCGCGCTCTACTCCTTTCTGCGGGAGCAGGGTTTTGCTCTGCATGTGATCAACCCGATCCAATCCGACAGTCTGAGGAACTTCCACATCCGGAAGCAGAAAACGGATGCGGTCGACTGCTTTCTGGTGGCTGAGGTGATCCGTTTCGGCTCGTTCAGCGAAACTCATCTGGCTGATGAAGATATCATGGCGCTGCGCAATCTGGCCCGTTTCAGAGAGTCGCTCAAGGACTCCTGCGCCGACTACAAGCGACAGGTCGTCACCGTTCTGGATCAGGTGTTTCCGGAGTATGCTGCCTTGTTCTCCAACGTCTTTGGCGAGAGTTCAAAGGCATTTCTCAAGACGTACGGCACTCCGGAACAGGTGGTCGACGTGAACACGAAATCGCTGGCCGCTTTGCTCAGAAAAACCAGCCGGGGCCGGCACGGTACTGACAAAGCCCGTGAGCTCAAGTCTCTGGCGGCGCGTTCGGTCGGCCTGACTCTGTGTTCGGATGCCTTTGCCTTTCAAATCAGGATTCTCATCGAACAGATCGAATTCACGGAGAAGCAGATCGATGAGATCGACAAGAAGATCGCCCGGCAGCTGAGGAAGTTTAGCTCTGTCATCCTCACTGTCCCCGGCGTGGGGCCGGCGACGGGCGCCGTGATCCTCGGTGAGATCGGCGATATCAGTCGTTTCTCCAATCCCAAGAAACTCGTCGCCTTTGCCGGGATCGATCCGACTTCGTTTCAATCGGGGAACTATGTCGGCCAGCACAACCGCTTGTCCAAGAAAGGATCCCCCTACCTGAGACGAGCTGTCTGGATGTCGGCGCTGATAGCAGTCAGATGCGATCCTGTCTTCAAAGCGTTCTACGAAAAGAAGCGCGGTGAGGGGAAAGCGCATGGGACTGCATTGGGGGCTGTGTCGAGAAAACTGCTTTATACGATTTACGCTGTTCTGAAAGCCAACAAACCTTACGAGGTACGCCGCCAGGGCATAGAATGATCCTGTTCCCGCGGGGTTCCCTGCTCGTGTCGCTTCCGTGTGAGCTCGTTCGCGTGCTTGTTTTGTCTGAGTTCTGTCCAATATGCCGTTTTCAGGGGCGCTTTGGCTTTTTCACGCGGGCAACCGGCTAGAAATACTTCGGGCATGAGCTCGAATTTCCTACTTGACTTTTAATAGCTGGTCTCCTTGAAAACGTGCTCCCGAAAAAAACTTCCGCTCTCTTTCCTGTCCATCTGTCTGTACAGAGCCGACGCCGGCTCCGCTGCCGGTCCAGACGGTTTTCCGGCAAACAAAAAAGCGGCACCCTGTCGGACACCGCCATTACGTTCGTTCACGCATCTTACATCCCTCCGTTGGCATTATCCAATTCAGGTTCCGGGTCGAAGCTCAGCGCTTCCTCTCAGCCGTTTCCAGCTCCCCGCGTCAGATTATTCAATTGTGAAAACAGACGGCCGTTTCCGTCGGCTGCCGCAAAACTCCCCATCGCCCGCGAACGATACAAAATAACCCGGCTTGAAAGGCCGGGAGAAATACTCTGGTGGATCGTACAGGACTTGAACCTGTAACCCTCTGATTAAGAGTCAGATGCTCTGCCAGTTGAGCTAACGATCCATATTTAAAACTTATGAACTTGGTGCGAAGGAGGGGACTTGAACCCCTACGCCCGAAGGCACCAGATCCTAAGTCTGGCGCGTCTGCCAATTCCGCCACCCTCGCAACGCGCCTCGCACGACACGGGGAATTATAGCATCCCCGCGCCGGACGTGACAAGTGGATTTTCCGTCGGGAGCAAATGATCGTTTGAAGTCGAAATATTCAGCTATTTCAAGGTCGTAAACAAAGCAGATACTTTGAGAGAGCCGAGACATAACGCGGACAAGAGCGCTTTTTCCCGCGAGCGGGGACCTCGTGACGAGATTTGATACTGACGCCTTAAGAAACAGGACTCAGTGACAAAGAGCGCCGAGCGCCCCGAGGAAGGCCGTATGTCCGAGCGGCGGAGGTCTCTCCGGGCGCTTTTGATCGCAACATTTCAATCGAGAAACAATATTGGAACAAAACGACACGATTCGTCCCGTCTCTCGTCTTGTCCGCTTCATCGTCATCTGCGCCCACAAAAAACGCCGAAGCGCATAACGCGCACAGGGTACGCGAAAAACGCTTCGACGCCTTGGATTTACTGAGCTTGGTGGATCGTACAGGACTTGAACCTGTAACCCTCTGATTAAGAGTCAGATGCTCTGCCAGTTGAGCTAACGATCCATATGAATTGGGGTGGGTAAAGAGATTCGAACTCTCGACCTGAGGATCCACAATCCTCCGCTCTAACCAACTGAGCTACACCCACCATATTGCCTTGCGAACTGCGCGGATGAAAATGGCGCGCCGGACAGGATTCGAACCCGTGGCCCACGGCTTAGAAGGCCGTTGCTCTATCCAACTGAGCTACCGGCGCACGGTAATGGAGCGGAAAACGGGACTCGAACCCGCAACCCCCAGCTTGGAAGGCTAGTGCTCTACCAATTGAGCTATTTCCGCACAAACCTCATCCACTGGTCGGGGTGAAAGGATTCGAACCTTCGACCCCCTGCTCCCAAAGCAGGTGCGCTAACCAGACTGCGCTACACCCCGAATTGAGAGAATATGGTGGAGCTGAAGGGATTCGAACCCTCGACCTATTCGTTGCGAACGAATCGCGCTCCCAACTGCGCCACAGCCCCTCAGAACCAACAGGTTGCATTCTAGACTCAAAGGCTGTTCTTGTCAAGGGGGGATTTTTGAGATACTCTACCTGCGGCAGCGAGATTTTATTATTCAAGGAGAACTGAATCATGAACTACGGACCGGAACTTATCAGCGCGCTGGCGCCGGAGCTTCGGCGTTGCGTCGGTTGCCAGCTGCAGCGCATCGAAGCGGGAAGCGACTGGTGCGCTTTGACCTTCAAAAACGCCGGCTCGATTTTTTTCACGTGGAATCCGGAAACTTTCGGCATCTGCCGGATCGGCTCCGACGAGCTGCGCGACCTACGCAGCCAGAGCGTGAAGACGCCGTTCGCGATGGGGCTGCAGCGGCATCTCGGCGGCGGCTCGATGACGGACGTGAAATGCGTCCCCGGCGACCGCGTGCTGACGATGGAATTCCAGCGCTTCGTCGGCGGCGGCGTCAGCAGGGAACTGACGCTGATCCTGGAACTCACGGGCCGCATGAGCAACGCGCTCTTCACCGACGAGAACGGCGTCATCCTCGAAGCGGCCAAACACGTGTACCCGGAAGTGAACCGCTATCGTTCCATCGTCCCCGGCGCGCCCTACGCGCCGCCGCCGCCCATTCCGGGAGAGCTGCCCCGTCCCGGCATGAGCGACGCCGAACTGACGGCGTTCCTGAAAGCGCCGCGCGGCATCGGCCGGCCGCTGGCGAACGAACTGACGCGGCTTTGGCAAAACGGCTGCAAAGACATGGTCCGCGCGGCGCTGTTCGGCGAGCCGAAAATCTTTCAGCGCTTCGGCAAATATCTGACCGCCCTCGGCGCGGCGCTGCCGGGCGCCGAAGTTTACGACGGCGCTGGATTGGATTTCTGCCGCGCCTACATCGCCGGCGAGATCGAGCGCCGCGCGCTGAAAACCCTCGCCGCCAAAGCGCTGAAGATCCTCGAGCGCCAGCGCGGCCGGCGCGCCAAGCACGTCGGCGATCTGCTCAGCCAGATCCAAAAGGCCGAAAACTGCGACGTCTATCGGGCCGCCGGCGAAGTGCTCCTGCAAAATCTCGGCAAGGTCAGAGAACATCAGGACTTTGTCACGCTGAAATACTGGGACGCCGACGGAGAAAAAACCGTCGAGGTCAAGCTGAATCCCGCGCTCGACCTTCAGGGCAACGCAAAACTCTATTTCAAGAGATACCAGAAATTCCGCACCGACGTGGCCGTCGTCAGAGAGCGCGTCGCCGCGTTGCAAACGGAATTGAACGATCTCGCCGCGCTGGAAGCTAATTTGAAGCGCGTCGCCAGCGC